>JAFSDL010000047.1 GCA_017436285.1 Clostridia bacterium | reverse complement strand
AAGTTATTCAACATTTCTTTACCACGTGTACGTGACTTCCGTGGTGTTAGCAAGACTGCTTTCGATGGTCGTGGTAACTACACATTAGGAGTTAAAGAACAAATCATTTATCCTGAAATCAGCTATGATAAGGTAAATATGCTTCGCCACGTTAAATTCTTCAAGGATGTTGAGGGCATAAAGAACCATATGAAGCTTCATGCAAAAATTCTCAAGCCTAAGTTTGATGCGGTTATTGACACTCTTGAAACAGACCTTTCAGGCCTTGAAATTGCAGAGTGGGTAAATCCCAACGGAGGTTATTTTATCAGCCTTGATGTAACAGGCGGTAGCGCATCAAGAGTTGGTGTTCTTTGTAAGGAAGCAGGTGTTACACTTACAAATGTAGGTGCAACCTTCCCCTATGGTAAGGACCCCTCTGACAGTAATATCCGTATTGCACCAACCTTCCCAACACCTGAAATTCTTTCAAAGGCAGTTAAGGTTCTCACAACCTCTGTTAAGCTTGCTTGTCTCGAAAATCTTTGTAAATAAAGCTGTTTTTAAAAGGTGATTTTATGATTAGAATAGGTCACGGTTACGATGTTCACGCATTTGCGGAAAACAGAAAATGTATTATTGGTGGTGTTGAAATCCCTTGCGAAAAGGGGCTTTTAGGTCACTCTGATGCAGATGTTTTGCTTCACGCTGTTTCCGATAGTCTTTTGGGCGCGGCGGCGTTAGGTGATATCGGTAAGCATTTTCCTGATACTGACCCTGAATATAAGGGTGCGGATAGCCTTAAGCTTCTTTCCTGTGTTGTTAAGCTTATAGAGGAGATGGGCTATAAGGTTGTTAATATTGATGCAACCGTTATTGCTCAGATGCCAAAGCTCGCACCATATATCATCAAAATGCGTGAAAATATAGCTAAAGCCTTGAATGTTGATGTTGATTTTGTCAGCGTAAAGGCAACAACAGAAGAAAGATTAGGCTTCACAGGGCGCAAGGAGGGTATCTCTGCTCACTGTGTTTGTCTTATCGAAAAGTAAACAATAAAACAACCCTTGCATATTATGTACAAGGCTATTATGCCTTAACTTAATATGGAAGGGTCTTTTTATGAACAAAAAAGGTATTAAGGTCGGCTCCTTGACCTACGCTATGAAAGGGCGAGACCTTTTACAGAAAAATGGTTATAAAGCATATCTGACCCGCAATCCCAATCCTGATACGGAAGACGGATGCGGGTATGTTATTTATGTGAATAATATTGACAAGCGTTGCTTTTCTATATTGAAATCAGGTGGCTTAAAGGTTTCGGGCGTTGTGGATTTAGGTGAGGCATTATGATTTATCTTGATAATGCCGCAACAAGCTACCCGAAGCCTCCCGAGGTTATAAAAGCAGTGGATTTATCAATGAAATTATATGGTGCAAATCCCGGCAGAAGCGGGCATAAAATGTCCGTTGATTCGGCTTTTCAGGTATATAAATGCAGGGGAATGCTTGATAGCTTTTTCAATGGCTACGGAGCAGAGTATGTAGCATTTTTCCCGAATTGCACCTATGCCCTGAACACCGCAATAAAAGGAATTGTAAAAAAAGGCGACCATATTATCATTTCTTCACTTGAACACAATTCCGTTTTGCGCCCTGTTCATAAGCTGAAGCAAGAGGGGGTTGCAGAATATTCTGTTTTCAGGGTCAGCGAAGAAAAGGCGGTAACTCTCGAAAATTTCAGGCAGGCTTTTAAAGATAACACTACTCTGTGTGTTGTAACGGCAGTTTCCAATGCTTTCGGTAATATTCTGCCCTTGAAGGAATTGTCTGAAATCGCCCGTAAAAATGGTGCTTTATTCTTTGTGGATGGTGCTCAGGGGGCAGGTGTTGTTGAGCTTGATATGAAAAATCAAGGGATAGATTGCCTTTGTGTTCCGGGGCATAAGGGACTTTTGGGTCCTATGGGAACAGGAGCATTATTGCATAAAGGCTTGCCGTTTTCCTCAATAATTGAGGGCGGAACGGGAACGGCATCCTTTGATTTTTCTCAGCCTGAAATGTACCCCGAAAGGCTTGAAAGCGGTACCTTGAATGTTCCGGGAATATGCGGACTGAAAAAAGGTATTGAAATTGTTTCAAAAAGAGGAGTAAGCAATATTTTTCAGAGGGAATCCCGGTTATGCAGAAGGCTTTATAAAGGTCTGCAGGAAATTCCTGAGGTAAAGTTGTATCAAGGGGATTACAATTCTGGAATTTTTGCACCTCTCGTAAGCTTTAATGTGGGAGATTTGCACAGTGAGCAGGTTTCTGCTTATCTTAACGAGAACGGAATTGGGGTTCGGGGTGGCTTTCATTGTGCGCCTTTAGCCCATATTTCCAATGAAACTCAGAAGCAGGGTGCGGTAAGGGTTTCGCCATCAATTTTTAATACAGAAAAAGATATAAATTTTCTATTAAATTTAGTCAGAAAAATTGCAATTTATAGAAATATATGATATTATATACAATATATTGGGTAAAATCGTTCAAAATAGCAGGAAAGCGGTGATTTGATGAACACAATTTTGAATTTTCTTGAAAAATGCAGTGATGCACTTTTAAGCTTTAATTTCCTTTCGGATTTTCTTGATATTCTTCTTGTGGCATTTGTTATCTATGAAGGAATAAAGCTCGTCAGAGGTTCAAGAACAATTCAGCTTATAAAAGGAATTGCTTTTCTCGGAATTGTTTTTGCAGTTGTAAAATTATTGAATATGGAAGCTTCTGAGTATCTTCTTTCTGTTCTGTTCCAGAATGGTCTTATAATTCTTGTTGTTCTCTTTTCACCTGAGCTTCGTAATATTCTTGAAAAGTTTGGCAGACGTTCTTTTTCAAATATTTCATTGTTTGGTTTCAGAAATGCAGATTCTCTTGTTAAGGAGATTACCGCAACAATAAATGATTTCTGTAAATCTGCAAATGATTTAAGTGATACCAAAACAGGTGCTTTGGTTGTGTTTGAAAAGGATGCTCCTCTTCAGGAAATTATTAAAACAGGCACAATTCTTGATGCTCAGTCATCGCCGGAGCTTTTTAACGGCTTGTTTTTCAAGAACTCTGCGCTTCACGATGGCGCTGTTATAGTGCGGGACGGAAGAATTTATGCAGCAGGCTGTATTTTACCTCTTACTCAGAATAATACTCTTGACAGCGAATTGGGAACCCGTCACAGAGCAGCAATAGGTATGAGTGAGCATTCCGATGCTGTTATTGTTGTTGTTTCCGAAGAAACAGGGTCAATTTCAGTTGCTGTTAACGGTGCTCTTACAAGGGATGTTACCACGGGTGCACTTCGTGAAATGCTTTTAAGCAAGCTCATACCACAAAACAACGAGAATGACACTAACGGCAAAATAAAGCTTCTCAATAAAATAAGAAAGAAAAAAAACGGAGGAAAAAAGGATGAAAATTAAATTCAAACTTAATGACCTCTTTAATAATGATTTATTTGTGCTGTTTTTTTCTCTTGTAGCTGCGCTTGTTATATGGCTTATGGTGGTTGTAAATGTCAGTCCTGCCACAACAAGAGTTATTCAGGACGTCAAGGTTACTATTGATTCAACAGTACCCTCTCAATTCGGTCTTGAGGTTTTCGGTGAAACTGAGTTTACGGTTGATGTAACCGTATCAGGTAAGAAATATCAGATTTCTTCTGCGGCACTTTCTGCTGAAGATGTTGTTATTATTGCGCAGACCAATAGTGTGGATTCTGCAGGCAAAAGGGTTCTTCAGTTAAAGCCTGAGATTCCCGATGATGCCGATTACACAATTACAAACATATCTTCAAAAACTATTGATGTGTACTTTGATACTGCAAAAACAGTGCAGATGGTTATAGAACCTCAGGTTGTTACAGATGATTTCCCCATTGTAAAATCAGGCTTTACGAGTGGTGATATCAATTTATCCGAAACCTCTGTTACAATAACAGGTCCATCAACTGAAATTAATCGTATTGAAAAGGTTGTTGCAAGGCTTGAGCTTGAAAAATCTCTTTCATCAAATAAGTCAGCGGATGCAGAAATAATTCTTCTCAGTGATAAAAACAGAAGCGATTTTAAATATGTAACAACCAGTATTGATAAGGTTGTGCTTACAATTCCTGTTTTGCAGGAAAAGGAGCTTGAAACAATTGTTGCATTTAAAAATGCTCCTGATAATTTCATTGTTACACCTTTGAAATATACAGTTTCTCCAGCCAAGGATTTATTCAATATTTCTGTTGATGATTATGATAAAACAGTGGATTACACAATTGGTACAGTTGATTTCAAAACTTTATCTCCGTCAAACAGAGTGTTCACCTTCTCTTCGGCAGATTT
>JAFSDL010000007.1 GCA_017436285.1 Clostridia bacterium | reverse complement strand
TGTTGATGATGAAAAGGAGGGTAAATAATGTTTGTTTCAATTAACTGGATTAAAGAATATGTTGACCTCGAGGGTCTTGACATTAAAAAGCTTATAAACTCCTTCACCCTTGCAACTGCAGAGGTAGAAGATATTATCGTTAAAGGTGAAGATTTAAGAGACGTTGTTGTTGGTGAAATTCTTTCAATTGAAAATCACCCCAACTCAAAAAAGCTTCATCTTCTCAAGGTTGATGGCGGCGACAGAATTTATGATGTTGTTTGCGGTGCACCCAATGTTCGCGAGAATATGAAAATTGCTTTTGTTAAGGCAGGCGGACGAGTTCCTGCAGGCGAAATAACAAAGGCTACTGTTGCAGGCTATGAATCCGAGGGTATGTGCTGTTCTGCGTTTGAGCTTGGTCTTTCCGATGATAAATCAGGTCTTATGGAAATTGATGTGGATGCTCCCAACGGCACAAATCTCAAAGATATTTACCCCATTGACGATATTATTTTTGAGGTTGATAACAAATCTCTCACAAACCGCCCTGACCTTTGGGGTCATTATGGTATTGCAAGAGAATTTGCAGCACTTACTGACAGAGAGCTTAAGCCCCTTCCCCTTTCTGACCTTGCTTATGACGGTGACGAGAAAATCAAGGTTACTGTTGGCAGAGAGGATCTTGTTTACAGATACTCCTGCGTTAAGATGGATAACATCACAAAAAATGTAAGTCCCTTTGCAATGCAGATTCGCCTTTATTACTGCGGTATGAGAGGAATTAATCTTCTTGCAGACCTTACAAACTACATTATGCTTGAAATGGGTCAGCCCACTCACGCATTTGATGCTAACAAGATTGATGAAATTGTTGTTGACACACCCAAGGAGAACTGCAAATTCACAACTCTTGATAACACAGAGCGCGATATAACAACCGATACTCTTCTTATTAATAACGGCTCAACTCCCGTTGCTATTGCAGGTATTATGGGTGGCCTTGATTCCGAAATTGTTGGCGATACAAATGCTGTTGTGCTTGAATGCGCTAACTTTGATGGTGTAAGTGTCAGAAAATCCTCTTCAAGACTTGGTCTTCGTACAGATGCTTCTGCACGTTACGAAAAAATGCTTGACCCTGAAATGACTGTTACTGCAGCAAAGCGCTTTGCATATCTTCTTCAGTCAATTGATGAGGGTGCGCGGGTTGCTTCTCAGCTTACTGACGAATATACAAAGAAATACCCTGAAATTGACATCACCTTTAACAAGGCTTATGTTGATAAATACACAGGTATTGATATTTCAGAGGAAAGAATCCTCAAAACTCTTACTGCTCTCGGCTTTGCAGTTGAAAAGAACGGTGAGGATTTCAAGGTTAAGGTTCCCTCCTTCCGTGCAACTAAGGACGTTACAATCAAGGCAGATATCATTGAAGAAATCACCCGTATTTATGGCTACGATAATTTCAGTATTATTACAACAAAGAGTCCTCTGAAGCCCGTTAAGAGCGCACCTGTTCGTTCACAGAGCAACGAAATCAAGGATATTCTTGTTAAGCATTATAATCTTCACGAGGTTCACTCATATATCTGGTGCGATGTGAGAAAATACAAGAAGTTAGGTATTGAGGTTGAAGACAATGTTAAGGTTCTTAACATTGAAAGCTCAGACAACGGAACAATCCGTAACTCAATGATTCCCACTCTCCTTTCCGCAACTGCAGATAACAAGGATTTTGCTGACAGCTACGGTATTTTTGAAATCGGTCGCGTTGTTGCAGGCGTTAAGAAAGACGGAACTGCTAACGAGCGCAGAAGCCTCGGCATTGTTCTTTTCGATAAAACTGTTTCCGAAAAGGATTTATTCTTCAAGGCAGTTTCAATGGTTAACGAGCTTTTCTTACAGATTAAGCACAAGGCTCCCACTCTTGCAAAGGTTCCGCCCGCTCACGCATGGCAGCACCCCAAGAACACCGCAAGCATCTCCTGTGATGGTGTAACTGTTGGTGCAATCAACACCCTTCACCCTGCAAATGCACAGAAGCTTGATAAAAACGGTGTTGCAGTCTGCATTGAAATTGATGTTGACGATTTCATCACAATCGGTGGCGATAACATTTCTTTCGTTGAGCCCTCAACTCAGCAGTCAACCTATTATGACCTTTCTCTTATAATGAAAGAGGGCGTTACCTTCGCTGACCTTTCTGAATGCTGGAACAAGCTTGAGCTTTCTGAGCTTAACAATGTTAAGGTTATTGACACCTACGAAAAAGATGGTGTTAAGAGCGTAACAGTCCGCCTTATCTTCTCCTCCAAGGAGAAAACTCTTGAAATGGATGAGGTTCAGGCGTGGATTGATGAAATTCTTGCTAATCTTAAGGAAATCGGCATTGAAATGAGAGCATAATGTACTTTTTAGTGTACTTTATACCAAATGTTTGAAATTTCTTAACAATTTACTGTTGTAATTTGATTTTATTTAGTCTATAATGATTATAAGTATTTAGGAGGTGTTTATATGACAGATAAAACAATACAGTTCACTATCAGTGACGAGCACGAAAGAGAGATGCGTGAGATTCTTGTGACCGTTTATAATGCTTTGGTTGAAAAGGGTTACAACCCCACAAGTCAGCTTGTAGGTTATATCCTGTCCGAAGACCCCACCTACATCACAACTCACAATAATGCAAGAAGTCTTATTCGTAAGATTGACAGAGACGAGCTCCTTCAGGCTCTTCTCAAAGCTTACTTGCACTAATCTTAAGGAGTGTTTATTTTGGCTGATAATAAAAGCTTTTTAACCTACAAGGGCAAGCCCCTTGTTCGTAAAGGCAACACAATTTACTATGGTGATATTAACGACCCTTATGTTACTCTTCTCTCTGTTGTGGAATCTCACGAGGTTCACGGCGTTAAGATTGCAGACAAGGTTAAGGTTCAGCTCGTTAACACCAGAGAGGCTAATCCCCTCGCCGCTATTGAAAAAAGCTCTGATAAAAACGGAATGTATGCGGCAATTGAAATCGCTTCAATCTGGCTTGAAAAAGCATTAAAGGCGTAAAAAAATTACTCACTCAGCTTAATCGGTTGAGTGAGTTTTTTTATAAAAACATAGTTCGTTGACACTGACAAATTGATATGATATAATTTTATCAAACAAACCTTCAGGTGATGTTTAAAATTAAATAATAGCTATCAAAGGAGGATTTACAATGAAAAGGCTCAAACAAACTTCTGCATTAATGCTTACTGTGGTTTTATTGCTGCAATTTATTCCTTTCAGCTTAACAGCAAGTGCAACCAACACTACTGAAGACGGACTTGAATACATCACAACTGAAAGCAAGGTTACAATAACCAAATGCCCTGAGTACTATGAGGGTGCTATAACAATACCAACCGAAGTTAACGGATATCCTGTAACTACAGTTGCTGATACTGCCTTTGCAAACTGTTATGCACTCACTTCAGTTGTAATTCCTGACACAGTTAAAACATTAGGCAAATATGCTTTCAATGGCTGTCAAGCATTAACCAAGGTAACCTTAAGCAAAAATATTAAAACAATAAGTGAGGGTGCATTTTCACAGTGCCCAGCTTTAACAACTGTTTCCATTCCCGAGGGTGTAACAGCAATCGGTGACGGGGCCTTTGAAGATTGCTCTGCACTCAAATCAATTAAGTTTCCGTTCAGTGTTACAAAAATCGGAAGCTATGCATTTTACAATTGCACTGCTTTAACTTCTGTTACTGTTCCCCAAGGTGTAAGAACTATTGAAGAATATGCTTTTGCAAACTGTTCTAATCTCAAGAAGGCTTATTTAAGCTTTGGTGTGAAAAGAATTGATTTCGCCGCTTTCCAGAACTGTAAAAACCTTGTAAGCATATATATGTATCATTCGGTTTTAGAGATTTATGACTGCGCTTTTAACGGTTGTAAAAAGCTGGCAAATGTCTGGTTTGCAGGTGATAAGTTAGATAAGAATATTATTGACATCAGAGACGATAACTCTTACCTGACTAAAGCTAAATGGAATCTTGACCGTGATTTTGTTTATATTGATAAGCAACCCGCTATTGGTGTTAATCTTTCAGGCAGAACTGCAAAGGTTTATGTTACTGCACAAGGCAAGGATAATACATACAAATGGTATTACAAAAACAAGGGTGAAAGTGAATACAGATACACCAGCTCATTCAAGGGCAGATCTTATTCAATAGCAATGAATTCTCCCCGTGATGGTCGTCAGGTTTATTGTGTTATTACAGACTCCTATGGTAATACCCTTAAGACAGATATTGGTATTCTTTATATGGGCACACCTCTTAAAATTACCACTCAGCCAAAAACTATAACAGTTGCTAAAAACAAAACCGCTAAAGTATATGTTAATGCAAATGGTGATGGTCTTAAGTACACCTGGTATTATAAAAATGAAGGTCAGAAGAGCTTTTCAAAATCCTCAGTAACATCTGCAAGCTATTCAACAAAAATGACATCCAAATCAAAAGGTCGTCAGGTATATTGCGTTGTTAAGGATAAATACGGTTGTAAAACAAAGTCAGATACAGCAACACTTAAGATGAAATAAATTCAGAAAACCCATTCAACAAATCAGATTGTTGAATGGGTCTGTTTTTATTCTATTATTGTATATATCAGATGCGGTCTATCAAATATTCTTACGGGTGCAATACTGTTACCTATTCCCCTGCTTACAACAAGAGTTGTGCCATTTTCTTCATAAAGTCCGCTTGAGTATTTCGGGAACAAGCCTTGGTCAGGAGCAATTAAGCCAACACCAAACAATCTGCCCTGACCACCGTGAGCGTGACCTGAATAAACTAAATCAAAATTATATTTTGAATATATATCAAGATGTTCGGGGTGATGTGCAAGAAGAATATTAAACTCATTTTTATCAACATCAAAAACTGAGCAAAGTGAATCGGTTGCATCCGCAACCTCACTTGAAGAGCCACAATGAAAATACGGGTCATCAATTCCAAAAATATTGATTTTTTCATTATGGGGCAATGTGATTTCAGTCCTTTCACCTCTTAATACATTAACACCAAAAGCCTCTAAATCCTCTATCATATTATCAAATGCAGATTGACTATCAATGCTGATATTACATTCGTGATTACCTGTAACATAATAAACAGGCGCAACACCGATAATCTCTGAAACGAAATCAAGACCACTTTGAATATCAGTTTTTCTGCGGTCAACCAAATCACCTGTTAAAACTATTATATCGGGCTTTTCTGTTTTCAAGGATGAAATAACTGCTTCATTGATTTTTTTATTTTTAGTGTTATGGTAATCGGAAATATGAGCGATTTTATAACCACTCTCAATTTCAATTTTTTCTGGTTCCATATTAAATTTTTCTACTGACAAGGTTACATTTCCCCAGACAGTTACAATAGAAAAAGCAAGAAAGAGCGTTATTATAACAATTAACGCTCTTTTAACTATCTTGGGATTGCTTTTAAAACAAGCCTTCATATTATTAAAGTATTTCACCGTTTTCAATTGCGTGAATCTGGTCAACTCTGCGCTGATGCCTGCCACCCTCAAACTCGGTATTAAGGAAAACATCTGTAAGCTCGCAGGCAAGACCAGCACCGATAACTCTTGCGCCCATACAAAGCACATTTGCATCGTTATGTACCCTTGTAAATTTCGCACTGAAATAATCTGAACAGCAAGCGGCTCTGATGCCCTTTACTTTATTTGCAGCCATAGAAATACCAATACCTGTTCCGCAACAAAGAACCGCCTTATCACATTCACCACTTGTTACCTTCAGACAAGCCTTCTGGGCAAATGCGGCATAATCAACAGATGCATCTGAATCAGTACCGCAATCGATAAATTCAACACCTTTTTCAGTAAGATATTTTTTAATCTCCTCTTTAAGAGGGTAACCTGCATGGTCAGAAGCAATAGCAATCATAAAAATGCCTCCTATAACTCTTATAGTTTTATTTGCTCAGGTCTGCGCTGGCGGTAGAGTGTAAGCCAGCGGAAAC
>JAFSDL010000046.1 GCA_017436285.1 Clostridia bacterium | reverse complement strand
TTTGTTCGTAGCATAAAACATTAATTTTTCTTGTTTTTTGAGTTTTGAATATGTTTATGGGGTTCTTACAGCTTTTTTACTGTAGGAACCCCTTGGTATATATGGTTTTATGCGGTCTGCGCTTTTTTTACATCCCCTTTTTTATATGATAGTGGCGATAAAACAATTTGTTTTATCGCCACTATCACTATTTGAAATTATTTCTTCTTTTCTTTTAATATTTTACGAAAAATTTCCACACCTTTTTGAGTAAAATCTTTTTCAATCAATCCTTTAGCCTCCATAATTCTTTCTATTGCTTGTGCAGGGTCTAAGGAATGATACGGGAAATAAAGACTTTTCAACTCTTCGGGTTTAATGATTTTATAAATCTGTTTGCTTGTTTTTTCATAGGTATAACACCAATAACGGTATATATATCCCATCCAATACAGTTCTTCAGGATGATATTTTTTCTTGCCGTAATCAGATTTCCCAAATTCCTCTTCTATATCATCAAGAACAGAGCTTATGTTGCTTGCTTCAAACAAAAAGCCCGTTTTATCCATTCTTTCAGCAACAGAGGAATACATAAATCTGCGAAGAAAAATCGGCGAACTGCACTCCGTTTTTACAACTGACGCTTCAAATAATTCTGCCTGAAATTTACATAATTTCAAACCAATTTCATCAATCTGCTTCATTCAAGTATCTCCTCTATATATTTTCCCTGACCTCTGTATTGCTTTCTGGCGATTTTCACTTTATCGTTGCTTACTCTTGAATCTTCATATCTGACAGAAATATAAGATTGCTTTTCAGCTTCACACAAATAGCAGTGACGCAGAATTTTAACCTGTGATAAAGCTTTCTGAGTAACAAAAACATATTGATTACCCAAATTAGTTGCAGAAAGACAATGCTGACATTGAATATCTGTTATCTCTCCGTCTATAAAGCTATCTATAATTTCAAACATTCTGTTGTCTGCAATGGGTGCAACAATATAATCAACACCTTCCAAACGTGAGAGCAGCTCTTTGATTATGGGGTGTTTTGAATATTCATTCAATCTGTTACGAAAATATGCTATCATAAGCATCCAATCACGGTTTACTCCAAGCTGAACTCCCTTTAAATTGTTTTTATCAAATTCCGCAATATATAAAGATGAATTCGGGTAATTTGAAACAAACATTGCAGACTGCTCTAAACTTTCTCCGGAATAAAATCCTTTTCCGAAATCATTTGTATCCTTTGATTTTTCAATTGACAAATCCCCATCTATATATGTTTTTGCCCCGTGGAAGAGGATAACATTGCCTTTTTTGCACTCTTCTCTGAAAAGCTGCTCTTTTATTTTGTTCAGTCGTATGCCTTTGTTGAATGCAAAATTATACAAAGCTTCAAGATTTGCGCGAGAAATGGATTCTTCATCTTTTTTCCAACGATATATAGTTGAGGGGTCAATGCCAATTTGTGTAGAAAGCTCAGTTGTATTTATATCCAATAACTCTTTTATAATTTCAATATCATCTGTTATCTCAAATTTTTTCATAAATACCACATCCTTCAGAATTAACTATATTATAGCATATGCAACAAACAAGTTCAAGTACGAATTTTAACTATATTATTGCGTATGCAAGAAACAAGTTTCGCTGTATAAAAAGAACTGTAAAAACTTATCATTTTTACAGCTCTTTTTGATTTATGCTCTCATTTAACCAACAAACTCGTGGTAAATAGCGTTAAGAGTTTTGATGTAATCATCCTCAGAAATACCAACGATGATGTTAAGCTCGCTGGAGCCCTGGTCAATCATTTTAATATTGATATCGTTTTCTGCAATTGCTTTGAAAAGTCTGCCTGCAGTACCCTTAGCGCCTGCCATACCTCTGCCAACAACTGCCACAAGAGCAATACCACCGTTTACTGTTACGGAGTCTGCCTTTGTTCTTCTGTAAATATCGTTTACAACATTATCCTTAACGGGAAGGAAGTCGGTATCGTTAACAACAACGGACATTGTATCGATGCCTGAGGGGAGATGCTCAAAGCAAAGGTTGTAGTTTTCGAGAACCTCAAGAACAGTTCTGCCGAAGCCGACCTCAGAATTCATCATATCCTTTTCAATAGCGATAACTGAGAAGCCTTTTTTACCTGCAACACCTGTGATAACAGTATCAACCTTGTTGTTTTCAACGGAAGATACAATCATTGTACCTGCATCCTCGGGAGAGTTTGTGTTTCTGATGTTTATCGGAATACCCATTTCGCGAACGGGGAAAATAGCATCCTCGTGCATAACAGTTGCACCCATATATGAAAGCTCACGAAGCTCGCTATAGGTGATTGTTGAAATAACCTTGGGGTTTTCAACGCATCTGGGGTCTGCCATAAGCATACCTGAAACATCTGTCCAGTTTTCGTAGATATCTGCTTTAATAGCTCTTGCTACGATTGAGCCTGTAATATCGCTACCGCCACGGGAGAAGGTTTTGATTGTACCGTTGGGCATAACACCGTAGAAGCCGGGGATAACTGCGTGCTCGTGCTTTGCAAGGATTTCAGTAAGTTCTTCAT
Organism: Clostridia bacterium; assembly: GCA_017436285.1. GTDB lineage: Bacteria > Bacillota > Clostridia > Oscillospirales > Acutalibacteraceae > DTU089. Next base: position 39,351 of record JAFSDL010000046.1, on the reverse strand, counting down.
TTGTTTTTTCTGTGTCAAGAGTACCGTTTTCCTTGAAGAAAATACCGTCCTCTGCATCAATGAAATCATATTCAAGGTAGGCAGCAAGAACCATTGAGTTAAGGTATTCGCCTCGGCTTGCAATATAGTCGCGACCTGCGTGGTGAACAATTGCATTTTTAATCCTGTCAAACTCAGGCTGAAGCCAGAGGTGGATGCCCAAATCCTTGATTATACCATTGTAACGGTCCTCAATAAGCTTGAAGGCATCGTCAATGGGTTGATTTGCTTTAACTAGCTTGTAGCAATCGTAAAGCATATCAGTTACCTTGATATCCTCTGAATATCTTTTACCGGGAGCGGAAGCAACAACATATCTTCTTTCGGGCTCTGCCTTGATTATTGCGGCAACCTTTCTGAACTGCTCTGCATCTGCAAGAGAGCTGCCGCCAAACTTAACAACTTTTACCATAATACATTCTCCTAAATAATAAATAAGTAATCGGGGAATTTCATCATTTTATTTCCAATATATATTATCATTGGTTTTCTTGCTTGGCAACAAAAAAATTGTTCCAATCTGAAAGTTCTATCTATCATATAAAATTTACAAAAACAAAGGCGCTCTCTTGTGCAAAAACACAATATTTCCTACCATAAATTTCTTGCAATATTCTTGAATTATCTTCTAATAATAAAAATGCAAACGCAAGAATTGATTGCGAAGGAGTGTAAAGAAATGGCATCAAGAAGCAATAATATGCCCGCAGACAACAAAACAAATGCTAAGCAGATTCTTAATCAGGTAAAGATGGAGGCTGCTCAGGAGGTTGGCGTTGATCTTAAGCAGGGTTATAACGGCGACCTCACATCCCGTCAGGCTGGTTCTATCGGCGGTCAGATGGTTAAAAAGATGATTAAGGCTTACGAAGAAGGCAACGTTTAATTGTAGTCTGAGATAGCTTTTGATTCGCGAAAGGGAGAAGCACTCTTGTGAGTTGTTTCTCCTTTTTGATTTTTTGCCTTTATTTTATTGTATTTGGGCAATTACTGTGGTAAAATTATTATGTATAAATATATTTGCTTTTGAGAGGTTTTTTATGAACAAAACAATGCAGAAAAAATATGCCCGCCTTATTGCAAGAGTGGGCGCAAATATAAAAAAGGGTCAGCCTGTGAGAATTTATGCAGAGGCAGACCAGCACGAGTTTGTTACAATTCTTGTAGGAGAATGCTATAAAGCAGGCGCATCAAGGGTTGAGGTGGATTTTTCATTTCAGGCTATTACAAAGCTTAACTACAAGCACCGCACTCTTAAATCCTTAAGTGAGGTTCCTGCCTGGCAGGAGGAAAGACTTAAATTAATGGTTGAGGAGGTTCCCTGCAGAATTTATATTGAAAGCGATGACCCTGACGGACTCAAGGGTGTTAATCGTGAAAAAATGCAGAAATCTCAGATGGCTCGCTATAAAGTAACCAAAAAATACAGCGATGCTCTTGAAAATAAGGACCAGTGGTGTATTGCGGCAGTGCCCTCTTATGCATGGGCTAAAAAGGTTTTTCCCAATGAAACCAAAAATAAGGCTTATAATATGCTCTGGGATGCAATTCTTCAGACAGTTTATGTTACTAAGGACAATGACCCTGAAGAAGCCTGGAAAAATCACAATGCAGATTTAAAGGCAAGAACAAAATATCTTACGGAAAAGAAATTCGATTACCTTGAGTATAAGAGCTCCAACGGAACGGATTTCAAAGCAGGTCTTATTCCCGAAAGTCATTGGTGTGGCGGTGGTGAAAATACCCTTTCCGGTAATTTCTTTAACCCTAATTTGCCAACAGAAGAGGTTTTCATTTCACCTAAAAAGGGTATTGCAGAGGGTAAGCTTGTTTCAACAAAGCCTCTTTCATATCAGGGGCAGATTATAAATAATTTCTCAATCACCTTCAAGGACGGAAAGGCGGTTGAATGGGAAGCAGAAGAGGGCAAGGATTTGCTTGATAAAATGCTTTCTATGGATGAGGGCGCAAAATATCTTGGTGAGTTAGCTCTTATTCCCTATAACAGCCCCATTGCAGATACAGGTATTCTTTTCTACAACACTCTTTTTGATGAAAATGCAAGCTGCCACGTGGCTTTAGGAAGGGGCTTCTGCGATACAATTGACAACTTTGAGGAAAAGAGCCTTGAGGAATGTCAGGCAATGGGTGTTAATGACAGTATGATTCACGTTGACTTTATGATTGGCGCACCCGACCTCACAATTACAGGGTATAAAGATGGCGTTGCTTATCCGATATTCAGAGAGGGGAATTGGGCGTTTTAAATAATGTTTTGCTTTGCAAAACATATCATTCGCAAAGCGAATATCATGCCGAAGGTATATCATCCGTCGCAGACGGATATCATTTTTAATGATATATTGCCTGACGGCAACATGATATAAAACAAGTTTTATGATATATTTTCTGCGAAAATATGATATTCACCTATGGTGAATTAGATTTTAAATATTAATGGTAAGAAAGGTTGTTGCGCTATGGCAATGGGATATCCTAAAAAATGGAAGACTGACAGATTTAAAAGAGAAGCACCTGCACCACTCAAATTCGGTGCAGATGGTAAATTTAAAATTTTACATATTACTGATATTCACGATGTTGAGCCTATAATGGATGATGAAAATCGCTCAATTCCTGAAAATCGCGACCTTGAAACTCTCAATGTTATTGAAAGCCTTGTTGCGAAAACAAATCCCGATTTGGTTGTTTTCGGTGGTGATAATATCAGTGGCTATTGGGAAGAATTCACATATAACTATGTGGAAAGCACCATTAAAAAAATCACAAAGCCCATAAGAGACAGAAACATTCCTCTTTGTGTTGTTTTCGGCAATCACGATGGTGAAATTGGCTTCCACACAGAATTTCAGATGCTTATGTATATGGAATACCCTAATTGTCGTTCAAATCTTAATGATGCAGATGTTTACGGAACAGGCAACTGCTGTGTAACCATCAAAGGCAGTAAGGACGATAAGGATGCTTTTGCTATATGGCTTATTGATTCCAATGACTATCAAAGCAATGGAAAGGGCGATTTCCCTTACGACTGTGTTCACGAGGACCAGATTGCCTGGTATGAAAAGCGCTCTGCAGAATTAAAGCAAGCAAATGGCGGTAAGCCTCTTCCTGCAATTCTTTTCCAGCATATTCCCGTTCAACAGGAAATGATTGGCTTTAAAGAGGTTACGAAGGATGATGAATATACATTCGAGCGTGACGGAAGATATTTCTATCTTCAGAATGAAATTCTTGAGGGCAGAGTAAGAGAATGTCCGTGCCCTCCCTATATGGAAAATGACCACACTCAGCAGTTTGAATCCTGGAAGAAAACGGGCGATATTTTTGCCGCCTTCTTCGGCCACGACCACATTAATGACTTTAAAATGAAGGTTGACGGAATTGACCTTTATCAGACTCTCGGTGCAGGCTACTTTACATACGGTATGGAGCACGGAGGAAGACTTATTGTTCTTGATGAAAATAATCCGAGAGCGCTTTATACAGAATCAATCGAAATACCGCAAATTACAGATTTAGGTAAATATTAATTATTCAAGGAAGAGTGATAATCTTTGGGCGAAAGATTAAAAAAGGCAATTGGCATTGAGGGTAAATTCAAGGACACTGTTTTGCCTATGATACAGTATTGCTATGCTAACATTTTCCTGGGTGGCGGTGGCTACATAATAAGTATGTATTTTACCGCTTTCCTCACAGATGTTGTGGGAATGGATATAAAACACGCTACCTTTATTGTTATGATAGCAACAATATGGGATGGTGTAAATGACCCCATTATGGGTATCATAACAGACCGTACCCGTTCAAAATACGGCAGGCACAGAAGGTATCTTTTATGGAGCATTCCGCCCCTTGCAATATCATACACAATGCTCTGGAATTCCTTCGGGCTTGATGCTGCGGCTCATCCCACTGCCTGCGTGATGTATTATGCAATTGCATATATTATTTATAAAACTGCATATACAATGGTGGCAGTTCCTCATACTGCGATGCTTCCCACATTGGCACCCGAATACAACAAGAGAACACAGTATACCTCAGTAAGCTATATTTTCAACTCTGTCGGTATGGTGCCTTCTTATATAGTTCTTCTGATTTTTCTGGCTGTTTTCGGGTCTTCAAGCAATCTTTCAGAGGCTTCAAAGGCTCCCTTTATGCTCACGGGCATTGTTCTTTCAATTGTTTATGCAATTTCTGTTTTTGCAACCTTCAAAAAAGTTAAGGAGCCCAGCTCCCTGAACGAAAAATTACCGCCCCTAAATATTAAATTTGCAATTGATGAATATATTCAGGTGTTCAGAAGCAAGGCGTTCAGAGATTATTTTTCAATGACATTCTTCTGGCAGATGGCAAGAAGCTTTTATTCAACAACAACTGTTTATTACATAACCTACCTTGCAAATTTATATAAATATTATCCGCTTTTCAATACTCTGGCAGGTGCATTTGAGGCTTTGGCATTCCCATTAAACTATGCCATTACTATGAGAAAGGGTAAAAGCAAATGTGGTGCGGTAGTAACGCCATTTATGATTATCGGTCTCGGGTTGCTCTTGTTTGTTAAAACAGGCTCTCCTGAGGGTCAGACATCAATAGTACCCCTTGTTATTATGCTTTTGGGTGGTGCTGTGCTGTACCCCTTCGGTATGAGTGGTCTCGGCTTTGTCGGTAACAATGTTTTTCCTGACCTTACGGATGTTGATGAGTTTATTACAGGCAGACGCCGTGAAGGCGTTATAAGCACCTGCAACACAATGGTGAAGCAGGTTGTTGGCGGTGTTATGACCTTTGTTGTTGGTGTTGTTCTTGATGGCTTTGGTCTTGTAACGGGAAATAAGGGTGTTTATATTGAGCAGACCACAGGCGCCTTGTGGGGTATCCGCATTTGTGTTGCGCTTCTCCCTATGATAAGTGCAATTATAGCCTATATTCTGCTTAAGCGCTTTAAAATGACTAAGGATGACCACACAATGATTCGTGCAGCTATTGCCACAAAGCATAAATACGGTACGGTTACTCTCACAGATTATGAAAGAGAGCGCTGTGAATTGCTTGCAGGTCATAAATTGGAAAAAATCTGGCTTGGCAGAGATAACAACGAAACAGAAATTCATACTCTTGATAAGGATGAAAACGGTAATTATATAATCCTTCTTGAAATGGATGAGTTAAAAGAAAAAGCGCTTTTGGAGGCAGAATAATATGGAAAAAATTGAAAATGTTGATATTACAAAATCTGCGCCTGAACCCAAAGAAAAAAATCTTAAAAACACAATAAAGGATATTCTTTTTTATGTTGTTCAATGGACCTGGGGCTTGCCTGTAAATATTGTTGGCGGAATTGCTTACCTTATCTGCACTAAAATCCTTAAGAAAAGGCATTCAAAATTCGGCTATGCAAATATAGTGTATCTTCCCTGGAACGCAGGGGGGCTTTCAATGGGACTTTTCATTTTTATGAAGGACAGAGAGGGTGTTAATCCCTGGAGCTATAACACCCGTATTCACGAATACGGTCATACCTGGCAATGTCTTCTTTTAGGCCCGCTTTACTATGTTGTGATTGCGCTTCCGTCAGTTATATGGTGCAATTTCTTTGCAAAATACAGAGAAAAGAACAATGTTTCATATTATAAGCTTTATTGTGAGGCCTGGGCAAATTGCTGGGGTCAGAAGGCAACAAAAATGAAAATGGTTGATACAGGGAAATAAGATCTTGGAGTATATTTTTTGAAGCTTTCAAAATATTCAACAAAATTGAAGTGGTTTTTGATTAAAGATTTATGAAACAAATTTCGGCATAAAGGGTGTTAATTTCCTTTTATATATGATATAATTAAAGAAATATGAATGTTAGATTTATTCTTTTTGTATAATTTTTTGTAATCAAGAAAGAGGAGACAATATGATGCCGAGAAACAAGGTTATTGTTTTAATTATTTCTTTATTGGCTTTTGTTGGTGTGGTTTCGGTCTGCGCGTTTGCAGCATCTAAACCAAGTGCACCTGTTGTAAAAGCCTATAATATTGAAGCATCAGGTAAAAATAAAATAAAATGGAATGAGGTTAAAAGAGCCACATCTTATTATGTGTATCGTGCAACATCTAAGGATGGCGAATTGAAACGCGTTAAAACAACAACCTCCTTAAGCTATACAGACCCGGATACAAAGGTTGGTAAGACCTATTATTATGTGGTAAAAGCTGTTAACAAAAGAGATGCTGTTTCCAATCCCAGCAACAAGGTTAAATTAACCCGTAAGCTTGCCCGTACCTCTGTAACTCTTTCCAATGTAGAGAAGACCGGTAAAATCCAAATAAAATGGAAAGCAGTTAAGGGTGCTGAAAAATATCGCGTTTATCGTTCCACAACAAAGGACGGTAAATATAGCCTTATTAAGACTACAACTGCAACCTCAATGACTAATAAATCTACTAAAGCAGGCCAACGCTATTACTACAAGGTTCGTGCAGTTGCAAGCAAGGATGCTGCGAATTCAGCTTTTTCGGTCAGCAAAAGTAAGCTTTGCGCTTTAGCACAACCAACTCTGTATAACCCTAAGGTGAACTCCTCGGGTAATGTGGTTCTGAATTGGAAGGCATTAAGCGGAACAGATAAATATTTTGTTTACAGAGCTACTAAAAAAACAGGCGATTATAAAAGAGTCGGCGCGGTTAAGGGTAACAAATTTACTGATAAGACTGCTGAATCAGGCAAAACATATTACTACAAAATCCGTGCTACTCATAAAAATACGGATGCAAACTCCATTTGCTCCGTTGTTAAGGATATAAGGGCATTCAAGGGCTCAGGTCTTTCCATTGGTGTAATATTCGGCGATAAGGTGTATCCTACATTCACCTGGAATAAGGTGAAGGATGCAGCCTCATATAACGTTTATCGTTCTTTTTATAAGGATAAAAACTTTAAGAGGCTTTCAACAGAGGAAGGCACAACCTGCAAAAATAAAAATATGCCTCAGGGACTTACCCTTTATTATAAGCTTGAAGCGGTAAGTAAGACAGGAAAGGTTCTGGCAACCTCAAAAACTATCAGTATTACTACAAAATATACTGAAAAAGAAACGTTAAAAACCCGCTATTTGATAAATTATGTATCTAAAATATACACTCTTCCAACATCAAGCTCAGAAGCCACCCGTGTGCGCTATATGGAAGAGGTGCAGTTGGGCAATTCTGTGTTAAGCAGTGATGGCGGAACCTGGTACAGAGTATTCTACCAAGGGAAGCTATATTATCTTTTCAGCGAGAAGCTTGCAGATACACTTACCTCTGTGAAGAGCACCTTTAAATATAAGGGTAACACCAAGTATCAACAGGAGGTAATAGATTTAGCAGTAGATATATCTGAAAATTGGCAAACAAAATATACTGATGCACACACAAGTGATGTTGTGGTTAAAAACGGAATTTATTATTTTAACTGCTCAAGCTTTGTTAAATATGTATTTGATTCAGTTATGAGAAAATACAATCCTGCCTATGGTATATCTGCCGATGTTAAAAGGCTTTATTCAACAACAGTCTTGTGCAACGAAGGCTACGCGGGTGAATATACCGTTAAAAAGGTTGGTATTAACGAGCTTCAACCCGGTGATGTAATGTTCTTCAGCAGTCTTGCAGAGGGCTCTAATGAGAGAATTAAGCATATCGGTATTTATCTCGGTAATAATGAATTTGCTCATTGTACGGGAACCTGGGATGATTCCGTTTGTATAGTTTCCTTAACAGGTAATTACCGTGAAGAATTTATGGGCGCCCGTCGTCTTCTTCCCACAAGTGTAAAAGCGGCTAATGAAGAGGCTACAGTTAAAGGTCCCTATAAAAAATATAAGCTCTATGCAGATAAATCTGCAGATTCTACTGTTCTTGCAAACATCAGAAAGGGCAGAACAGTTACCGTTCTTTACACAGGTAGTGAAAAATGGGCATATGTTGAAACCAAAAACGGTGTAAAGGGCTATATGTTCTTGCATTATCTCGAAAAGAAAGATTAATATAGTAGTAGCAGGCATCAGAAGGTGTCTGCTATTATTTTTTTAGTAAAAATTGAAACTTTTTTGCTTTTTAAATCGTTATATTATATGAAAGGGGTGTGAGATTTGAAGGAAAAGGAGCTTATTTACAGAGCTAAATGCGGAAACAAAGATGCCCTTGAAGCGATAATAGAAAAATATTATTCCGATATATACAGTTTTTTGTGTCGTCGTATTGGTGATAAAAGCTACGCAGAGGATCTCACACAGGATGTTTTTTTGAAATTTTCAGTTAGCCTTCCTCAATACAAGGAGCAAAATAAACTGAAAAGCTATCTTTTTGCCATTGCGGTTAACAGCTCAAACGATTATTTCAGAAGAAATAAGGAGGAGCTTGTTGAAAACAATTTCGACAATGTATCGTATAAAACGCAATTTGAAAAGGAATTGGAAAAAGCACAAGCGGTAAAAAATGCAGTTATGAGCCTTTCGCCTAAGCAAAGAGATGTGGTGATTTTAAGATATTACCACGATATGAAAATCAAAGAGATTGCAGAGGTTTTAAGTATACCTCAGGCTACTGTTAAAACTCAGCTTTACAGAGGCGAAAAAAATCTTAAAAATTTATTGAAGGGAGAGCTTGAGGATTGATTGATAAACAATTAAAGGAAACATTGCTTTTATATCAGGTGGAAAAGCCCGGCAGTGAACAAATAGAAAAAGCAAAGCAAATAGTTTTAAAAAATGAGCGACCTATAAAAGCCCCCTATATTTCCGCAAAAAGAGTAGTTTCAAGCCAAATTCAAACAGTGAGCAACTGGTTTTGGTTGTTTTCATTGATGTTTGTTTTTGCGGTTGTTTATTTAAGCTTTAAAATTAATAATCAGCTTACAACTCTGTTTCTTTGCGGGGCAACTCCCTTATTAAGCATTGCCTCAGTACCGGTGGTGCTCAGCAATATTGATGCAAGCAGAATGGAGCTTGAGGGCACCTGTCTGATAAAGCCACAAACCGTGTTTTCTGCAAAAATGCTTATATGCGGTTGCTTTGATTTGATTGTAATAATTATTACTTTGCTTTTTTCTTCCCAATTAAGTGAAATAAATATTGTGAGAAGCGCTGTGTTAGGTTTGATAAGCTTTACCGCCTCCTCGTTTCTTTGCCTTGGTGCAAGTCTTATATTTAAAACGCAGGTGGCAATTTCTTTGGTATCAGCATTATATGCAGTGGTGGTGGCTTGCTTTGTTTCAATGAATTTTCTTTCGGAAAAGCTTTTGGAAATAAAAATGCCTTTTTTAGTATTGGCGGTTGTTATAAACTCAGCTATGGTTTATGCAATGTATTCTGTGGCAATAAAAAATTACAGCTTTGAAAAGGTGGCGAAAAGATTTGGAAATAAAATATTCTGAAATCACTAAAAAATATGGTGATAAAAAGGCTGTTGACGGAGTAAATCTTACTTTGAATAATGGTGTTTGCGCTCTTTTAGGTGCAAACGGAAGCGGTAAAACCACTTTAATGAGAATTACCGCAGGAATACTTGATGCTACCGAGGGAAGTGTTTCTCTTGACGGCAGAAATATTAAAGCTCTCGACTCCTCATACAGAAATATCCTTGGCTATTTACCCCAGAATTTTGGTTGCTATAAGGATTTTAAGGCTAAGGATTTTTTAATGTATATGTGCGCCCTTAAGGGTATTGACGGTGATTTTGCTAAAAAAAGATGCAAAGAAATGTTGGAAGAGGTAGGTCTTACAGAGGTTCAGAACAAAAAAATAGGTTCTTTTTCAGGGGGGATGAAGCAACGCTTGGGCATTGCTCAGTCTCTTCTTAACGAACCATCGGTGCTTATTCTTGATGAGCCTACTGCAGGGCTTGACCCAAAGGAAAGAATACGCTTTCGTAATATGCTTTGTGCCCTTTCAAAGGAGCGGATTATTATTTATGCAACTCATATCGTTTCAGATATTACCTTTCTTGCAGACAGAGTTCTCATTATGAAGGATGGTAAAATTGTTGCGGACGGTTCTCCCGAGGAGCTTATAGAAATTGCAGTGGGCAAGGTGTGGTCTGTTAATGTGGAAAGAAGCGAGCTTTCGAGGATACAAGCACGGTACAGCGTGGGTACAATCAAGGACGGGGATAACGGTTTTGTGAATGTGCGTATAGTCAGTGAAGGTAAGCCATTTGAAGAAGCAGTTAATGTTAAGCCCGAGCTTGACGATGTTTATCTGTACTTTTTCGGGGAGGTGTCGGAGGATGCTGAAGCTGATTAAATACGAGTTTGTAAAAATATGGAACAGCAGAATAAGCTCTGTGGTAATTGCTTTAGTTCTCATAATATCCTGTTGCTTTTCAGGTTATCAGATATATAAATGCAAAACTGGGAAAGTGGTTACAAGCATAAACAGAAGCGAATACCCTGGTGGTATTGTTTCAAATAAAAATATAGATAATTTCAGAGATGAGCTTCAGGAGTTTGAAGGCAGAGAGGAAATATATGAAACAGATTCTGCTGTTGAAAATTTCTATGCCGGTTATGTTCTTAAAGGTAAATACGATGTAAAAGAAGATGATTTATTTGAAAAGGCAGTTACCGGTGAAATAACAAATGAAGAATATAACAAGATTATTTCCGGATATAACTCTGCACCTTGCATAAAGGAAGAATATCTTGCGGAATATTTTGCACTTTATTACCCAATAACCGTTTATGAGACTGCCCAAAGGGACAAAAATATATATTTTGAAAATTCCGAAAGAGCCGATTATGAACTGAACAAAAGAATTGATTACAGTATGAAAGCTTACAACATAGCAGATAATCTTGAAAAAGGTATTTATTATGGCTATGACTATGGTTGGAATGTAGCTGAAGGTGTTTTTGATAGTGTCGGAATACTTTTAATATTTGTGATAATTTTCGGCTTGTGTGGTGTGTTTTCTGCAGAATACAATTCGGGAACCGATTCATTATTGATGGCGACCAAAAAAGGTAAAAATAAATTGGCAACCGCAAAAATACTTACAGGAATAATTTATAGCTTGATTTGTACCATTGCAGGCGCGTTGGTAAGCTATTTACCATCATTGATTGTTTTAGGCTTTGAGGGCGGAAATGTCGGTTATTCTGTTACACATTTTCAACACCTTGCAGATAAATCGGTTTCATTGATTTTGGCTTGTTGTGTTATTTCTCTCATAACCCTTTGCTTTTCTGCTTTTTTCAGAAAGGTCACAAGCATCATTTTCTGCACTGTTTTGGTTAGTGTTGCACCTATCGGTATCACAATGTTTTTGACCTCAGCGAACAATATGCCCTTTGATGCAGGTGTGCTTTTAAATACCTTACCTGCCAATATGATTATTAACAGCCATCAGGTTTTTCAGCAGTATGCAACCATATTTCAAGGCTTGCTTACTATAAGAACATTATACATATCTCTGGTGGTATCGGTGCTTCTTATAATTCTGGTAAGCCTTTTGGTTAAAGTGCTTTATCTTAAGCACAGAATCAGGAATTGAGGTGATTTGATGTGCACTCTCGTAAAATATGAGTTGGTAAAGATTTTTAAAAATAAGCTTTGCTTTGGTGTAATTATTCTTGTTTTTATAGGTAGCCTTGCTCTTTGCGGTTATCAGCTTTCTCAGTATAAAGAGGGAATCAGAGGGGAATATGCCTTAAGTGATATGAATGGCAGAAAAATGCCCGAGGTTACTGTTTCACGAGATAATATTCAGGAATTGGAGCAAAGGCTTGAAGCCTTTGAAAGCAGAGACGATATTTATACAACAATGGATGAAATACGAGCCTCTCTGCAATATGTGAACGGTGTAGCCAGATTGCCGATGACCAGTACCTATCACGGTAAATACGAAATTGATATGACAGAATTGCAGCACAGGCTTGAAAGAGGAGAAATAACCGAAAAAGAATTTGAGTCTATAATGTATGATTCCTCTGATAAGCCTATAATAAAGCCTGAATATTATTCTGAATATTTTGAGGTTTATGCTCCTGTCAATAGCTACAGGGAACAAGTTGAGGCTGTTGAACATCTTAAATATATGGCTTCAAGGTCTGAGGGAACAAAAGATTATTTCGTGTATCTGAAAAAAGCTGAAGCAATAGAAAACGCTTTGAATGAGGGGTATGTTTACGGTTATGATTACGGTTGGGAATCTGCCTTTGATGCCTTTTCCTCGGGTACATTATCCCTTTTATTGATTGCAGTTGTTTTATTAGGTACCTGCACGGTTTTTTCTTCCGAATATTCTCAGGGAACAGATGCTATTATTATTCATACAAAGCGCGGAAGACGAATGACCGTTTCTGCAAAAATAGTAGCCTCGTCTATATATGCGGTTATTTGTGCGGTTGCTTTTACAGCTATTGTGTTTGGCGTTAATTTTGCTTTTCTCGGCATTGAGGGTGCTGATGTGGGTGTGGAAATAAGCAACATTGATAGATTTTTTACAGTGTTCCCGTTTATCATTTTAGGCAGCATATTGCTTTCTTTTATTTCCTTGGCTGTTTCTGTTGTTTTCAAAAAGTCCACTGTTGCTTCCTTCATTTCACTTTTATTAGGGTTTTTACCGATTGTTTTGAATTTTTATGTTTTGGTGGAAGAGCCACTGGAAACAATGCTCAAGCTTACACCTGCGTTAATGCTTTGCGGAAGCTATATAAGCTATCCGGAATTTATTGTTATTAACCAAAGCGTATCAGATATAACAATATTTTTCTTGCCGGTTGCTGTTATCATAGGCGCAATAGCATTACCGGTTATGTATGGTGTTTTCTGTAAGCACCGGATTAAAAACTGATAAAAAACGGTGACAGATTATTTCTGTTGCCGTTTTCTATTGCCATAAGATAAAATAAGGGTTATAATTTAGAAAAAACCAAGGGATGTGTGGCAATATGGGTGAAATGTATATTTTTAAGGGCAAATGGATTGGTGCAGATATGAAAATTGAGGACCGCTATGCGCCTGTGTTTAAAAAAACATTCAGGATTACAAAGGCGATTAAAAAAGCAGAAATGCTTATTTGCGGTCTTGGTCTTTTTGAGCTTAAAATCAACGGAAAATTGCCTGATGATACCGTTCTTAACCCTGCCCATACCCAGTATAATAAAACAGTTTTATACAGGGTATTTGATGTTTCCGGTTTGTTGGCTTCGGGTGAAAATGAAATTACCGTTGAATTAGGGCACAGCTTTTTCAATGAAACAACATTTGTGTGGGATTGGCACAAGGCATCCTGGCGTTCATCCCCGAAGCTCATAGCAGATTTGAATATTGCCTATGAAAACGGGGAAAGTGAAAGCATCGTTACCGATGAAGGCTGGGAATACACATCAGATGGGCAAATTGTTGCCAATAGCATTTATTATGGCGAAGCTCACGATTTGAGAAAAAACGATTTTAAATGGAAAAGGGCTTTGCCGGTAGATGCGCCCCAGGGTAAATTAAAGCCACAGAATATGCCACCCATAAGAAGAATAGGGGAATTCAAGCCAAAGGAAATAATTAATAAGGGAAACGGTACATATCTCATTGTTGCGCCTGAAATGATAACAGGCTGGGCAAAATTCAATCTGTGCCTTCCCGAAAATGCAGAAATAAAGGTGGTTTACAGCGAAAATCTCAATAAAGAGGGCTATATACAGAAAATCGGAAAATACGAGGGGCACGACGGACCCTGGTGGCCCGATGAATATATTCAGCAGGACACCTTTATCGGTAACGGAAATTTCTGTGAATTGGAACCGAAATTCAGCTATAAGGGCTTCCGCTATATTCAGGTTGAAAATTGCCCTGTTGAGATTACAAATGAGAATATAACCATTTATCGTGTGGCAAACGATATGGAGATTATTTCTGAATTTGAATGCTCAGATGAGAGTGTTAATAAGCTTCACGAAATAATGCAGAGAACCTTGTTCAATAATTTCCAGGGAAAGCCCACCGATACACCTGTTTGGGAGAAAAACGGTTGGCTTGGTGATTTCAGCTGCGGTCTTACTTCAATTATGTTCAATTTTCAAATGGCAGAATATCTTAAAAGCTTTGTTGATGTAATGAACGACTGCTTTGAGGCTTACGGTAATGTTCCCGTTATGGTTCCTTCTGCAGAGTGGGGAATTGATAATTCACCTGTCTGGAATACGGTTTATGTTTTTTCTTGTGAAGCACTGCTTGATTATTGCAACGAAAAGGAATATGTAAACTCAATATATCCGAATCTTAAGCAATTTGCTTTCAATGATATTGAAGCTCTCAGAAATCAGGGCTGGGTATGGGGCTACAAGGGGCTTGCAGATTGGCTGGCACCTATGGGTGAAGCAGATGGTGAAATTGACCCCGGCTCTTCTGAGGGCTGTGAAATCTGCGGTACAGCATTTATTTATAAAATGCTTCTGAGTATTACAAAAATTGCAGAGGTCCTTGGTGAACAGGATGATATAAGCATTTACAGAAACGCCTGTGAAAAGATTTATAAAGCCTTTAATGAAAAATTTTATAATTCTGAAAAGCAGATTTATGAAACAACCTTCTGGGATCAGAAGGGACTTCGCACAAAATACAGGCAGACCTCAAACCTTTTACCCTTGGCATTCGGTATGGTGCCTGAAGAAAACAAAAAAGCAGTTCTGGAAAATCTTGTTAAGGATATTACAGATAAGGATTATCATTTTGATACGGGCTGTACAGGTGTTAAATTCGTTCTTCCTGTTTTGTATGATAACGGTTATTCTGATGTGGCATATAAGGTGCTTACTCAAAAAACCTACCCAAGCTGGTGCTTCTGGCTGGAAAATGGTGCAGATACCGCCTGGGAAAGCTGGGAAACAACAACACGCTCACAGGACCATTATTTCTTAGGCTCTTATGATGAGGCATTCTTTACTCATTTATCAGGAATCAAAGATGTAAAAAATGGTTTTGAAAGCTTTACAATTTCACCTGAGCTTGACTGCGGTTTTGAATATGTGAAGGTGAGTGTCAATACACCCTTTGGCAAGTTGGTTTCCGATTGGAGAATAAATGAGAATAACACAATAACAGTGAAAATTATAATACCCCAAGGCTCACAAGCAAAAGTAATATTATCTGCTAAGCAAAGAGTCGAAGAAGCTCTTTGTGGCGGTGAATATGAATGGGAAATAAGTAAATAAATGACAACAAGGACATTGGTGAATGCCGATGCCCTTGTTTTTTATAAAGCTTATCTGTTCTGTTCGTTTCTCTGATTCTGTTTGTTATTGTTCTGATTGTTTTTATTATTTTGGTTGTTTTTGTTGTTCTGATTGTTTTTGTTGTTCTGATTCTGCTTGTTATCCATTGTATTCACCTCCGCAAGAATAGTTTTACACATCGGAGAGAAACTATACAAAGCAACATCAAAATAAATTGGAGCGAAAAAATATGCTTTTGGTGAAAAACGGAAACATATACACAATGGAAGGTGAAGAGCCCGTTAATGCAGATATATTTGTTATGAACGGAAAAATAACAGAAATAGGAAAAAATATTGAGGCTACCGATGATGTGAAAATTATTGATGCAACGGGAATGAATGTGTTTCCGGGGTTTATTGATGCACATAGTCATTTAGGGATTTGCGAGGAAAAGGCAAGTGCACAGGTGGATGAAAGTAACGAAAACACAAATCCCATAACGCCTGCGGTAAGAGGGCTTGATGGCGTTAATCCTATGGACAGTGCATTTCATAACGCATTGGCTTCGGGGATAACAGGAGTAATGGTGGGTCCCGGTAGCGCAAATCCCATTGGCGGTCAGTTTGCCTTCATTAAAACATACGGGCGATGTGTTGATGATATGGTGGTTCTTGCACCTGCCGCCATAAAAATTGCATTGGGTGAAAATCCTATGACAAATTATGGGCTTAACGGAAACACGCCTTCCTGCAGAATGGGAACAGCTTCTTTAATAAGAGAAGAGCTGTTCCGTGCAAAGCAATATTTTGAAAACGAAAATAATGAGAAGGATTTTCTTTTAGAGTGCTACAGGGATTTGTTTGAGGGGAAAATTCCTCTCAAAGCCCACGTTCACAGAGCGGATGATATATTAACCGCCATAAGAATTGCAAAGGAATTCGGGGTTGAGCTTACACTCGACCATTGCACAGAGGGGCATTTAATAGCAGAAAAAATTGCAGAAAGCGGTTTTCCTGCAATTGTGGGTCCCTCCTTAGCTTCAAGAAATAAAAAGGAGGTAAGTCAATCGGATTTTAAAACTGCTGGAATTCTCAAAAAAACAGGGGTGACGGTTGCAATTACTACTGACCATCCCGTTTCAAGAATTCAATATCTTCCCTTGTGCGCAGGTCTTGCGGCAAAGGAGGGCTTAGGGGAATATGATGCATTGAAGGCTATTACAATTGATGCGGCAAAAATCTGCAGAGTCGACCATAGATTAGGCAGTCTTAAGGTGGGAAAGGATGCAGATATGGTTATTTATGAGGGTAGTCCCTTTGATATATTTTCCCGTGTTTTTGTAACAATTATTGATGGAAAAATTGTTTGGCAATAAATAGCGGAATTTTATCGGAAATTTGTTGAAGGTTGTTGCTGTGTATGATAAAATAAATTAAATATATTAAAGGGTGACTTGTATGAAAAAATCTCTTTATGTTGATACTATGATAGGTACTGTTGGTGATGGTCAGATAGAAGAATCCCATGGTGGTGGAAAAACCTACCCGGGTGCTTGTGTTCCCGGGGGAATGGTACAGCTTTCTCCTGATACTGTAAGCGGTGGTGATAACGGAAGCGGATATAACTACTGCCACAATACCATTGAAGGTTTCAGCTTTAATCATATGAGCGGTATAGGATGGTATGGTGATTTAGGTAATATTCAGATTATGCCGGTAACTGAAGATACAGACCTTAGAAGCGGAAGCAATGAAGAACAACTTTTTAATAAAGGAGCAATTGGTTGGAAATCCGAGTTTTCTCACGAAAATGAAAAAACTCGTGCAGGGTATTATTCTGTAGTTCTTGACAGATACAATGTTTTAGCAGAAGCTACTGCTTCCGAGCACACAGGTATATTAAGATTTACATATCCTGAAAATGCGGAAAAGAAGCTTATAATCAATTTCAGTAGAAGAATCGGCGGAAAAGCAGATTATCAGAAAACAGATATAATAAATGACAGAAAAATTGAAGGGCATATAAAATGCACTCCAAAGGGTGGCGGCTTCGGTCACGGTCACGGAAAGATTTTCTATGATTTATATTTTGTTATGGAGTTTTCTCAACCCTTCACAAATAAAAGATTTTTCGATGCTGAAGAGTTTACTGATAGTTGTCAGGGTGAGGATTTAGGCGTTTTCCTCGATTTCTCAAAGGAGAACAAAGAGCCTTTAACTATAAAATGCGCTATTTCTTATGTTGATATTGAAGGCGCGAGAAAAAATTTTTCTGCTGAATGTGAAAATATTGATTTTGACACTATGTCAGAAAACGCCCTCACAAAATGGGAAGAGGCATTTTCTTGTATCAATGTTTCAGGTACTGATGAAATTGATTTGAAGCTTTTTTATACCTGCCTTTATCATGTGCTTTTAGACCCTCGGACAATGGCAGATGTTGATGGTAGATATACAATTAACTATGAAATATTTAAGGATTCGGACTATAAGCAGAGAACTGTATTCAGTGGTTGGGATGTTTACAGAAGTGAATTCCCTCTTTTAAGCATTATTCGTCCTGATATGGTTCGCGATGAGGTCAATTCCCTGCTTAAAATCGCAGAGCTTAACAATACATCATTCCCCCGATGGGAGCTTTTGGGCATAAATGCAGGTTGCATGGTAGGTGATCCGGGGCTTATTGTTGTTGCAGATGCTTTTGTAAAAGGCATAAAACCCTATAACACAGGAAAAGCATATAAAATATCAAAAGCATCAAGTGTTTGTGGAAAAGAAGTTGACGGAAAAGAGTTTAAATCCATAAGGCCTGATTGTAAGGCGTATCTTGAAGATTGTTATGTACCCGAAAAATTAAGCGATACTCTTGAATATTTATTGGCAGATTTCACTATGGCAAAATTTGCAGAAGCATTGGGTCAAAAAGACGATGCAGAGTTCTTTATGAATAGAGCTAATCGTTATAAAGAGAATTATAATAAGTTGTTAGGCTTTATGGCACCGAGAAAAGCTGATGGCGATTTTGTTTTTGAAGAGGATAGATACGATGATGACGGAACTGTTGAAAGTAACATTTTTCAACAGTCCTGGTTTGTACCCTATGATGTGGTTGGTTTAAGTAAGCTTTTCGGTGAAAAAAGAACAATAGAGCTTCTTGAAGAGTTTTTCGAAAAGGCAGATTTAAAAAGCCTATGGAATGATGATTACAATCATTCCAATGAGCCTTGCCATAATATAACCCATTATTTTAGTATGTTGGGACTTCCTGAAAGAACACAGTATTGGACAAGGCGCGTTCAAAAGGAAGCATACCGGACAGGTGCTTACGGCTTTTGTGGTAATGAGGATGTGGGTCAGCTTTCTGCATGGTATGTTCTTTCTGCTTTGGGCTTTGCTCAGGTTTGTCCTGCGGATACCAGATATTATATAAACACACCTCTTTTTAAAGAAATTGAAGTTAAATTAGACAGCAGGTATCATTCTTGCAAGGTTTCAGATGCTTTGAAAATAACTTGTGACAAAAATCCTTTGGAGTTCCCGTTTATAAAATCCGTTAAATTTAACGGAGAAGAAGTTAAAGATTGTTTCTTGACTTATGAGGAGCTTACATCAGGAGGAGAAATTCTTTTTGAACTCAGGTGAAATTATGAAAACTTACGGTACATATTTTCAAAACGATGAAAAATTACCCATTAAATATGGTGAAATTAATTTGATTAATCCCGAAAGGCAACGCTTAAGAGGTGAGCTCTTGTTAAAGGGTGTTGAAGCATTACCTGTTTTTCAGGGCTTTTGCGGTACGGATTTTGAATTGATGAAAATGGGCAGAGATAATAAATTATCTGCAAAATTCCCTGAAGGTGAAAACCGCCTTATAAATGGCCATGAGGGTGTTGTGTGGGTGCCCTCTGAAAATCGTTTTGCAATTGTTCTGATTCGTGGTGGCGATAGCTTCGACCCTACTCGTTATACAGAGGATGAAACATATTTTGAATATGGCTGCGATGGTGCAGACGGACTTTTCTGCGATAAAAATTATTTTAATCCCGACATGCTTCTGCACTTGCCCGAAAAATATAATAATATTAAAAAATTGCCTCTTTCGGTTGCTAAAAAGCTTTCCTTTGCAGACCCCTATGCTTGTGCAATTTTCCAGCTTGAAAGAATGGAGGATTTGGGCGAGGCGCAGAATTTCAGGGTTGAAATGGCAAAGAATAAATGCTCTGAAGAAGAGGCAAGAAAAATCGCAAAGGATACCATCTTCTCGAAAACAGTTGTTTTCGGCCTTGGAATGACAGGTCTTTTTATAGCGGACCAGATAAGAAGAAATCATCCTGATGCAGAAATTTTATTTGTGGGCAGAAGCGATGAAAGCAGTAAAAAGGTTGTTTTCTCAAAGAAAATTGCAAATGCCGATTACCTTTGCACCGCAGGGCTTTCCGAAGAGGAAACCGCACAGAGAATTATGGAGAAAATCGGCGGAAGAGCTACAATGTTTGTGGGCACAAGCGGAACAAATATTGAGCACAGAGTTGCTTTTCAACATAAGGTTCTCGGTTGTAACGGTATGTATAATTCCTTCTCTCTCGGTCCGAAGGTGCAATATGATACAATGCCCTTCGGCTTTGAAAATCACTTGATTTTTGCTTCAATTAATTTCCGTCAGAGTCATATGGAAAAGGCAATTGAGGTGCTTGTTGACAGTCGCTATGACGAGGTTGTTGAGCTTATAGGAAAAGAGGAGTTTATAAAAGACCCCCTCGACGCCTATGAAAATAAGATTTTCTGCAAGGGTGCACCTCTTAAAACCGGTGTTATATGGAACAATGAATTTATTGATGAGGAAAGATAATATGAAAGCAATAGTTATACCAAATCCCAATGAAATTGAAATAAGAGAAATCGATATGCCCCAAGTAAAAGAAGGAGAAGCACTTCTGAAGGTTAAATATGTTGGTATCTGCGGTGCAGATGTGGCATCCTTTACGGGTAATCAGCCCTTTACTACATATCCCAGAATTCCGGGCCACGAATTTTCTGCAGAAATTATTGAAATCCCCGAAAATGATAAGGGCTTAAAGGCAGGGGACATTGTAACCTGTAACCCGTATTTTAACTGTGGCGGTTGCTATTCCTGTGAAAGAGGGTTTGTAAACTGCTGTACTGATAATCAGACTATGGGTGTTCAGCGTGACGGTGCATTCTGTGAATATATTGCAATGCCTGTTGAAAGAATTTATGAGGGTAAGGGCTTAAGTGCAGAGGAGCTTGCTCTTATTGAGCCCTTTTCAATTTCTCAGCACGCAGCTTCCCGTTGTGAAATCAAGGAAAACGATAATGTTCTTGTTATCGGTGCAGGTCCTATCGGTCTTTTTGCACTTCTTGCGGCAAAGGCAAAATGCAAAAATGTTGTTGTGGCAGATGTTCTTGACAATCGTTTGGAATTGGCAAAGGAATATGGCGCAGATGCGGTTATTAATACCAAAAAACAATCTCTTGAAGAATTTACAAATGAATTTACAGGTGGCAAGGGCTTTGATGTTTGCATTGAGGCTTGCGGTGCTCCCGAAACATTTTTAGGCTGTATTGATTCCTGTGCGTTTGCGGGAAATATTGTTCTTATAGGTAACGGAAAAAGAGAAACAAGCTTTGTTCATTCAATTCTTCTTAAAAAAGAGCTTAATGTTTATGGTAGCAGAAATGCTCTTAAGGATGACTTTATAAATAATATTGACCTCGTTGCAAATGGCAAGGCAGATGTTATGAAAATGGTAAGCAGAGTTTATGATATGGAAAATGCTCTTGATGCTTTCAAGGCATTGGCAGATAACGATGGAACTCTTGCAAAAATTCTTATAAAAATCGGTGATTGAAATGAAGGAAACAGTAATTCAGTTTGGTGAGGGGAATTTCCTCAGAGGCTTTTTTGATTGGTTTTTAGATGGTCTAAACAAAAAGGGTCTTTATGACGGTAAGGCGGTTATTGTTCAGCCTCGTGCAGGCGGTAAAGCTGCACCTCTCAATGAGCAGTCTTGTAAATATAATCTTTACTTAAGAGGTATAGTCAACGGTGAAATCAAAGAGGAGCATACCTTAATTGAATCCGTTTCAAGAGGCATTGACCTTTACAAAAATTACCGGGAATACATAGACCTTGCGAAAAACCCTGATTTCAGATTTATTGTTTCAAACACAACAGAGGCAGGAATTGAATTTGATGAGTCTTGCAAATTCCAAGATGAACCCTGCAAATCCTTCCCCGGCAAATTAACACAGCTTCTTTATGCAAGATATAAAAACGGTCTTAAGGGCTTCATTGTTTTGCCCTGTGAGCTTATAGATAATAATGGTGACCAGCTTAAAAAATGCGTTCTTGAATATGCAAGGCTTTGGAATTTAGAGGCAGATTTTATAAAATGGATTAATGAAGAAAATACCTTTGCAAACACCCTTGTGGACAGAATTGTAACAGGTTACCCCACAGATGAAACCGCAGCTCTTCACCCCGAGGATAAATTCCTTGACACAGGCGAAATCTTTCACCTCTGGGTTATTGAGGGGGATTTTGAAAATGAATTACCCCTTAAAAAAGCAGGATACAATGTTGTTTGGACAAATGATGTTACCCCGTATAAGAAAATAAAGGTGCGTATTCTCAATGGTGCTCACACCTCAATGGTTGCAGGAGCCTTGCTTTCAGGCGTGGAAACTGTTGGCGAATGTATGGCAGATGAGGCTGTAAGCGCATTTCTTAATAAGGCGATGAATGAGGAAATTTTAAAAACCATCGGTGATAATGAGGAAAGTCGTGCCTTTGCAGAAGCAGTTTTTGACAGATTCAGAAACCCCTTTATAAAGCATCAGCTTCGCTCAATTTCTCTTAATTCAGTAAGCAAATTTTCTGTAAGATTATTGCCTACAATTCTTGAATATAAAGAGCAGAACGGTGTTTACCCGGAGGCTCTTTCAATGTCTTTGGCATATCTTATTTATTTCTATAAAAACGACACTCCCAACGATGCAGAAGATGTTATTGAATTTATGAAAAATAAATCTATCGATGAAATTCTTTGTAGCACTAAGCTTTGGGGTGCAGATATTTGTGATATGGCAGAAATAGTTAAGCTTTCTTATGAAAAAATCGAAACTCTTGGTGCAAAGGGTGCAATGGAATGGATACTTTCAGAATAAATGAAAGGGACAATGTTTGTGTTGATTTAAAAACAGGTCACAAAATTGCCCTTGAAAATATATCAAAAGGTGAAGATATTATTAAATACGGATTTCCTATCGGTGTTGCAACAGATAATATAGGTTTCGGTGAAAAGGTACATACTGAGAATATGAAAACCAAATTAAATGATATTCTCAGTTATGAATATGAACCAAAGTATAATGAATTAACACCAACACCCGCCTTTGAAATAGAAGCCTTTGTCCGTGAAAACGGAGATATAGGAATAAGAAATGATATATGGATTATACCAACAGTGGGTTGTGTGAACAGTACGGGTAAAGCCCTTGCAGAAAAAACAGGAGCGCTTTATTATTCACACCCTTACGGATGCAGTCAGCTTGGTGATGATAATAAGGTTACACAGCTTATTTTAAAGGGTCTTATTACTCACCCCAACGCAGGTGGTGTGCTTGTTCTGGGCTTGGGCTGTGAAAATAATAATATTGCCGAAATGAAAAAGGTTATTGGGAATTATGATGCTCAGAGAATTCGTTTCCTTAACATTCAGGATGTTGAAAATGAAATGGAAGAGGGCATAAAAATTCTTGAAGAGCTTAAGGAAATCGCTTCCGGAGATAAAAGAGAAGGGGTTTCAGTAAATCGCCTTAAGGTTGGTCTTAAATGCGGTGGCTCAGATGGCTTTTCGGGTATTACTGCCAATGCAGTTGTTGGCAAGGTAACGGACAAGCTCTGTTCAATGGGTGCAACTGCCGTTTTAACAGAGGTTCCTGAAATGTTTGGTGCAGAAGCTCTGCTTTTTGAAAGATGTATCAATGAAGATGTTTTCAGAAAGAGTGTTTCTC
The DNA here is from genome assembly GCA_017436285.1 of Clostridia bacterium. Classification (GTDB taxonomy): domain Bacteria; phylum Bacillota; class Clostridia; order Oscillospirales; family Acutalibacteraceae; genus DTU089. Next base: position 16,060 of record JAFSDL010000046.1, on the reverse strand, counting down.
TTATAAATAATTTTAAAGAGTATTTTAAAAATCACGGTCAGCCTGTTTCCGAAAATCCCTCTCCCGGTAACAAGGAGGGAGGAATTACCACATTGGAAGAAAAATCCCTGGGTTGTGTTCAGAAGGGCGGAACAGCACCTGTGGTTGATGTTCTTGGTTATGGTGATACTCTTAAAAAGCAAGGTCTTAACCTTTTGAACGGGCCCGGAAATGACATTGTTTCCACAACAAATCTTTCTGCCTGCGGTTGTCACCTTATACTTTTCACAACAGGAAGAGGCACGCCCTTGGGCAGTGCAGTTCCCACAATTAAAATTGCATCAAATGATGACCTTGCGAATAAAAAGCCCCATTGGATTGATTTTAACGCTTATGGCTTTAACACAGAAGAAAAAGCAGAGGAACTGCTTGAAATTATAAAACAAATTGCAAACGGTAAGGAAACTAAAAATGAAAAGTACGGTTGCCGTGAAATTGCAATATTTAAAGACGGAGTAACCTTATGATTATTGATGCACACGCTCATTTATGGAAAAAACAGAATGGTATTGTAAACGGAAAGCCTGTTTATGATATCGGTGGCGGTAAAAGTGATTTTGGCGGTGAAATCCGCCAGATGATGCCACCATATATGACAGACGGGGAAAACACAGTAGAGCGATTTATTGCCAATATGGACTATGCAGGTGTTTCTGGTGCAGTTATAACTCAGGAATATATTGACGGAAATCAGGATTCTTATCTTGCAGAGTGCAAAAAAGCATACCCCGAAAGAATTAAAATCTGCGCTTTATATGAAGAAAAGGAAATGGGCGATGTTGCAGGCTTTGACGGAATTAAAATCTGCGCCTCAAGGCTTCAGGATAAAAACTTATTAAACCACCTCAAGCCCTTTGAAATTGCAAACAAAAACGGAAAATTTATTTCTGTTGACCTTGCAGATGGTGATGAGCAGACTGCAATGATGCAGGAAATTTTTTCTCGGTTTCCTGATTTGAAAATTGCTATCGGTCATTTCGGAATGGTTACAAGAAAAGGTTGGCAAAAGCAGATTGAGCTTGCCAAAAATAAAAATGTTTTCATTGAAAGTGGCGGAATCACCTGGCTTTTCAATGATGAATTTTATCCCTATCCCTCAGCAATAAGGGCAATTAATGAGGCGGCGGAAATTGCAGGCTTTGAAAAGCTGATGTGGGGAAGCGATTACCCCAGAACAATGACTGCAATAACCTATAAAATGAGCCTTGATTTTATTGAAAAAACCAATGAAATTTCAGAAGAAAGCAAAGCCTTGCTTTTAGGTGAGAATGCAAGGGAATTTTATGGGTTTAAAGATTTGGAAAAGCCAATTAAAATAAAAAATATGGTCGAAGATTAAAAATGTTAGGAATATATAAGGACGTGTCAAAATGAAGCTGAAAAGAGTATTGCTTACATTGGTTATTGCTCTGTTTACTATAACAATTGTGGCAACGGTTTTTACCTCTGCTGCCATAAAGCCGGATGCACCTGTAATAACCGCTTCAAACATTCTTTCTTCAGGTAAAAACAGAATAACCTGGGAAAAAGCCTGGGGTGCTTCATATTATTATGTTTATCGCTCCGAAACCAGAAGTGGCGGATATATAAAAGTAAAATCCACAAGCTCCTTAAGCTATACAGATAATGACGCAGATGTTGGCGAAACATATTATTACTGTGTGAAATCCGTAAGCTCTGATAAAACCACCTCTGATACAAGCAACAAGGTGAAGCTTACCTGTAAGCTTCCTCGTCCTGTGGTGACACTTTCCAATGTTAAGGAAAGCGGGAAAATATCTGTAAAATGGACCGCGGTAGAAGGCGCTCAGAAATACGAGGTCTATCGTGCAACAAGCAAAACAGGTGAATACCGCCTTATTAAAACCACAACTGCCACCTCAATGAAAAATACATCTACCGAGGCAGGCAGACGATATTATTATAAGGTTCGTGCAGTCGCAAGCAGTACCTCTGCAAGCTCTGCTTTTTCCGGGGCTTGCTCAAGAGTGTGCAAGCTTGCTCAACCTGAAATCACACTTTCCAATGTATCTGAAACAGGCAAAATTCACATCGAGTGGAATAAAATCGAGGGTGCAGTATCCTATTATGTATATCGCTCTGAGGATAAAAGCACATGGTCATATATCGGTAAAAGCACTACCAGTGAATATACGGATGAAGAGGCTCAGGCAGGTACAAAATATTATTATCGTGTGAAGGCGGTAGCAAGTAATACATCGGCAAATTCTGCATATTCCGCAGGTAAAAGCAAAACCTGCGCTTTATCGCAACCGCAATTTATGATGTCTAAGGTTAATGCAGAGGGCGATATAATATTGTCCTGGAAATTAGTGAGAGGTGCAAAAAATTATCGTGTTTATCGCTCTGAGAGAAAAACAAGCGGATACACAAGATTGGCATCAGTAACCGAAAGAAGTTTCACAGATACAACTGTAGCAGAAGGCAAAACATACTATTATAAAATTCGTGCAGTCCATTCAGATTCTGCCGCAATTTCTGTATATTCGGATGTTGTGAATATGAATGTTTCAGTTTCTCAGACAATGGCGGTTTCATTATCAACAGATGATGCAAATATACCACAATTTATATGGAGCTCTGTTAAGGGTGCTTCCGCATATAAGGTGTATCGTTCCTTGTATGAGGATAAAGCATTCAGCTTGCTTTCTACAAGAACTGCTTGTAATTATAAAAATTCAAGTGTTCCTCAAGGACTTACCTTCTATTATAAAATTGTAGCAACAAACGCCAAGGGTGTTGAGTTGGCAACCTCAAAGGTAGTCAGCTTTACTGCAAAATTGAGTGGTGAGGTGCGCAAGGAGCGTTATGTTAATGAGCTTATGGTGAATTTATACACTATGCCTGATATAAATTCACAGGTTTTGCCTTTAAGGTATATGGCAAAATTGGAATTGGGTAGCTGTGTGTTAAGTCGTTCTGACGGGGATTGGTACAGAGTTTTCAGAAACGGTGATTTGTATTATCTTCGTAGCGCAGATATTAATGAAACACTTACTGCTACCAGAAGTAGCTTCAGCTATACAGGTGGCACAACATATCAACAGCAGGTAATTGATTTTGCTGTTGATATAGCACAGAATTGGAAAACCACCTATGCACACGAGCAATCCAACGGTATTCCTGACAGTAACGGTGTTTGCGGATTTGATTGCTCAGGCTTTGCAAAATATGTTATTGTTTCGGTTATGCAGAAATATATACCTGTGTATGATATATCCGCAGATGTTGAAACGCTTTATGCCACAACGGATGTATATAATTCGGGCTATGCCGGTGAATTTAATGCAATAAAGGTTGATATAGATGAGCTTCAGCCGGGCGATGTGATATTCTTTACAAGCCTTGCAGACGGTAGTGCATCAACAGAAATTGGTCATTGCGGAATTTATCTTGGTAATAACGAATTTGTGCACAGCACAAGCTCATGGAGTGATGCTGTTTGTATTGTTCCTTTATCGGGTAGTTACCTTGAAAATTATGCAGGTGCACGCCGTTATTTGCCTGAAGAAATAACTCCTGCAAATACTACAAAATATATGGTGGGAGATTATTATAATTACAATCTTTACAGCGACCATTCTCCCGATTCAGCGGTGATTGACACTCTGACTCTGTATGATATGGTAACAGTTCTTTATACTGATAGTGGTAATTGGGCTTATATTGAAACTGAAAATGGCAAAAAGGGATATGTTCTCGAGGAGTATTTAGGCGATTATGTTTACCTTGATTATGTAGAGCTTGAAGGTACACTTAACGAGGATAACAAGCCATACCTTGTATGGAATAAAGTGAAAAATGCGGTAAAATATGATATTTACAGGTCATTAAAGGCGGATTCGGAATATAGCCTTATTTCTTCCACAGAAAAAACCTATTACACAAACACAAGTGCTATAAGCGGTGTGGATTTGTATTATAAGGTTGTGGCACTTGACTCTTATGGTGTGGAGATAGATACCTCGGATTATGTGAAGATAACAACACCCTGGACAGATAACGAGGAGCTTTTAACCCGCTATGTTAAGCTTTCCCAATTAAAGCTTTATGAATTACCCGCAATATCTTCAGATACTGTATCATTGAAGTATATGGAAGAGGTCAAGCTGGGTGGAATGGTCACAAGCAACTCAACAGGCTCATGGTACAGAGCTTTTTATAATGACAGACTTTTGTATCTGCGTCAGGGTGTAGATGAAGAAGAAAAGCTTACATCCGTTAAAAGCACCTTTACCTATGAGGGTGATACACAGTATCAACAGCAGGTAATTGACCTTGCACTTGAGATTTATAACGATTGGGATACAGTTTATGCTACCGGTCAGTCCAACGGCGTTGCAAATTCTGACGGAACCTACGGCTTCAATGCTCCCGGTCTTGTAAAATTTGTGCTTAATTCAGTTATGCAAGAGTCTGTTCCCGCATACAACCTTTCTGTTGTTTTAGATGCTTTGTATAAAACAGATTCTATTTATAATAAAGGCTATGAAGGAGAATTCTGTGCCCAAAATATTGATATAGAAAATATTCAACCAGGTGATGTTTTGTTCTTCGGCTCAGGCTCAACAGTCAGCTATTGTGGTTTGTATCTTGGTAATGGTGAGTTCATCAGTTGCCTTAGTAGTTTCGATAATGGTGTGGATATTGTGCCTCTTTCAGATAAATATTCTGAAACCTTGCTCAGTATCCGCCGTTATTTACCTGAAAATATAACTCCCGCAAATGCCACAAGATATATGGTGGGGCAGTATAATAATTATAAGCTTTACAGTGAGCGCTCAGCCTCTTCTGAAATAATAGGCACTATAGCTTTGTATGATAAGTTAACAGTTCTTTACACCGATAGTGGCAGTTGGGCTTATATTGAGACCGAGGCAGGTGAAAAGGGCTTTGTTCTCACAGAATATTTAGAAGAAGAGGTTTACCTTGGTTATGTAGAACTTAAGGGCGAGCTTAATGAAGCAAACGAGCCTGCTTTTGATTGGTTCAAGGTTGTAAATGCTGTGAGATATGATGTGTATAGATCTTTAAAGGAGGATTCAGATTATACTCTGATTTCCTCCACAGAGAATACCTCTTACACAGATGTTGATGCTATAAGCGGTGTGGATTTATATTATAAGGTTGTGGCATTTGATGCTTATGGTGAAGAAATAGATACATCGGATTGTGTGAAAATAACAACACCCTTGGAGGGTAACGAGGCACTTCTTACACGTTATGTAAAAGTGCCTCAATTAAATGTATATGATTTACCGACTACATCGTCAGCTTCCACACCCTTAAGGTATATGGAAAAAGTGGAGTTGGGTAGTTGTGTTTTTAGTGGTGCTGACGGGGATTGGTACAGAGCCTTCAGAAATGGCAATTTGTATTATATTTGCAGTAAGGATATTAACGAAACGCTTACCGATACCGTAAGCAGCTTCAGCTACACAGGCAACACAATATATCAACAGCAGGTAATTGATTTAGCAGTTGATATAGCACAAAATTGGGAAACAATATATGCTCCCAATCAGTCGAATGGTGTTCCCGACAATAATGGCGCTTATGGCTTTGATTGCTCAGGCTTTGTAGAATATGTGCTTAATTCAGTGATGCAAAAATATGTTCCTGTATATAAATTATCGGGGGATATTATAACACTTTATGCAACAGAGGGCTTGTATAATTCAGGTTATGCGGGCGAGCTTAATGCAATAAGGGTTGGTATTGATGCGCTTCAGCCGGGCGATGTGCTCTTCTTTAAACCTCTTGAAGATGGTAGTGCATCTGCAGAAATAGGACATTGTGGAATTTATCTTGGTAATAATGAGTTTGTGCACAGCACAAGCTTGTGGGATGATGCGGTTTGTATCGCTCCTTTATCAGAGAGCTATCTTGAAAGATATGCAGAGGCAGTCCGTTATTTGCCCGAAGATGCAACTCCCGCAAATACTACCAAATATATGGTAGGTAAATATTATAATTATAATGTTTACAGTGAGCGTTCATCTTCTTCGGAAATAACAGGTACCTTGACATTGTACGATATGATAACTGTTCTTTATACTGACAATGGTAAATGGGCATATATAGAAACAGAAAATGGTGCAAAAGGATTTGTTCTTGAGGAATATTTAGGTGACTATGTTTACCTTGACTATGTAGAGCTTGAAGGTAAGCTTAATGATGTTGATAAGCCGTTCCTCAGCTGGAACAGAGTTGCAAATGCAGTAAAATATGATGTTTATAGGTCTTTGAAGGCTGATTCAGAATATAGTCTGATTTCTTCTACAGATAAAACCTATTATACAAATCTAAGTGCTATAAGCGGTGTGGATTTGTATTATAAGGTTGTGGCGTGTGATGCTTTTGGTGAGGAAATAGATGCATCGGATTCTGTGAAGATAACAACACCCTTGGAGAGTGATGAGGAGTTTTTGATTCGCTATGTTAAGCTTCCTCAATTAAAACTTTATGATTTGCCCACAACAACAGCTAATATTATATCTGTAAGATATATGGAAGAACTTTTGTTGGGAGATCAGATTACAAGCAGTGAAGCAGGCTCCTGGTACAGAGTGTTTTATAATGATAGCCTTATGTATTTGTGGCAAGGGGTGGATGAAGAAAAACTGACATCGGTAAAAAGCAGCTTTACCTATGAAGGCAACACACAATATCAACAGCAGGTAATTGACCTTACACTTGATATAGCACAAAATTGGGAAACTGTATATGCACACGGGCAGTCAAATGGTATTCCTGATAGTAATGGTGCTTATGGCTTTGATTGTTCAGGTCTTGTGAAATATATCCTTCTTTCAATTATGAATCAATATGTTCCGTTATATAATCTGTCAGCGGATGTGGAAACGCTTTATGCAACAGAGGGGTTATATAATTCAGGCTATGCGGGAGAATTCAGTGCAACAAGAGTTGATATTGATGAGCTTCAACCGGGAGATGTTTTGTTCTTTAAAAGTCTTGCGGATGGTAGCGCCTCCACAGAAATAGGTCATTGCGGAATTTATCTTGGTAATAATGAGTTTGCACATAGCACAAGCTTTTGGTCTGATTCGGTTTGCATAGTGTCCTTATCAGGCAGTTATCTTGAAAGCTATGTGGGAGCAGTTCGTTACTTGCCCGATAATGTAACACCTGCAAATGAAGAGGCTATAATAGATGGACCTTATCAGAATTATAAGGTTTATGCAGAAAAATCTGCAGATTCTACAGTTGTTGCCACGCTTGCATTGGGTGATACAGTAACAATTCTTTTTACAGATAATGGTAGCTGGGCGTATGTTGAAACAGCAGACGGAACAAAAGGATATATGTTGTTAAAATATTTGCCGTAAATAATAACCACTGTGAGCTTTGTCGCTTGCAGTGGTTATGGTTTTGTTTCGACTCTTTAAAATGAATAATTTTGAAATTTTACCATATATTAAATATAGCAAGCATAAAAATTATTGTTGACAAAGAATGATTTTTTGGTATAATAGCAGTAGTTTGGAGAAATATGAAGTATATTTTTTCTTGCTTCGCGAAGACTCGGCTTTTTTGGAAAGTCTGTCAGGGAGAATGCGTCACCGACTGAAAGCGCGTTTGAGATGAGTAGTAAGCTTGGGAACACTTCGTTGATATTAAAACAGAATATTAAAAGAGGATGCGCTTTTGCGTGTCAATGCGGGTGGCACCGCGGGTAATTATTTGTTTACTCGTCCCGGGAATATTTCAATATTCCCCGGGACTTTTTTATTTACCATTTTTTACATTGTAATTTTATTTGGAGGTATACCAATATGTATAGAACGTTGTTTTGTAACGACATCTGTGATAAGCATATAGGTCAGACTGTTCAGCTTGCAGGCTGGGTTGATGTTGTACGTGACCACGGTGGCGTTATATTCGTTGACCTTCGTGACTACACAGGCGTTACTCAGGTTGTTGTTCACAATGAGGAGCTTCTCAGAAACGTTAACCGTGAAACAGTTATTTCTGTCAGCGGTGTTGTTGAAAAGCGTGACCCTGAAACAGTAAATACCAAAATCGATACAGGCTATGTTGAATTAGTTGCAGACAGCCTTCAGGTTTTAGGTAAAAGCCAGAATATGCTTCCCTTTGATGTTAGAGAATCAAGAAAGAGCAAGGATGAATTGCGCCTTAAATATCGTTATCTTGACCTTCGTAACCCCAAGAATCACGATAATCTTGTTATGCGTTCAAAAATCATCCGTCATTTAAGAAATAAGATGGAGGCAAAGGATTTCCTTGATATGCAGACACCTATTCTTACTGCATCATCACCCGAGGGTGCCCGTGATTTCCTTGTTCCCAGCCGTAAGCATCCCGGTAAATTCTATGCTTTGCCTCAGGCACCTCAGCAGTTTAAACAGCTTCTTATGGTTTCAGGCTTTGACAGATATTTCCAGGTTGCACCCTGCTTCCGTGATGAAGATGCCCGTGCAGACCGTTCACCCGGTGAATTCTATCAGCTGGACTTTGAAATGGCTTTTGCAACTCAGGAAGAGGTTCTCGATGTTTGTGAGGATGTTATTTACGATACCTTCACAACCTTCTCTGATAAAAAGGTAACTCCCAAGCCCTTCCGTCGTATTACCTATGCAGATGCTATGATGTACTACGGTTCAGATAAACCTGATTTAAGAAACCCCTTGATTATCTGTGACTTAACAGATTTCTTTGCAAATGTTAATTTCCCTGCATTCAGAGGCAGACCTGTTCGCGGTATTGTTGCTGATTGTAGCGGTAAATCAAATAAATTCTTTGAAAACTCTCTTAAGTTTGCAACTTCTGATGCAGTTGGATTAGGCGGTTTAGGTTATATCACTCTTAAAGATAATGTTTTCTTAGGTCCTATTGCTAAATTCCTCAGCGAAGAGCAGAAAGAGGAAATAAAAGCGCTCACAAACGTTAAAGAGGGCGAAACACTTTTCTTTATCTGTGATGATAAGAAAAACGATACTGAGAAAAAAGCAGGTATGATTCGCGAATGGTTGGCAAAGAAAGACCAATTAGATTTAATCCGCGATGATGCTTTCGAATTCTGCTTCGTTGTTGACTTCCCTATGTATGAGTTTGATGAAGAACTTGGTGAAATGATTTTCACTCACAACCCCTTCTCAATGCCTCAGGGTGGTATGGATTCTCTTCTCAATAAAGAGCCCACAGAGGTTCTTGCATATCAGTATGACCTTGTTTGTAACGGTATTGAGCTGGCTTCCGGTGCAGTTCGTAACCACGATATTGATATTATGAAAAAGGCATTTGAAATTGCAGGCTATGATGAGGCAGAATTAAAGAAACGCTTTAACGCTTTATATACTGCATTCCAGTATGGTGCACCACCTCATGCAGGTATGGCACCCGGTATTGACCGTATGGTTATGCTCCTTACTGATGAAGAAAAAATCCTTGATGTTATTGCATTCCCCTTGAACGGTAACGCTCAGGACTTGTTGCTTGGTGCTCCCGGCGATGTTACAAATCAACAGCTTGAGGATGTTCACCTTCTTGGTAACGGTAGCGCACTTGCTCAGCGCTCTGCTTCTGTTGGTGGTTCAGGAAAGCAGTCACAGGGTAAGCGCTCAACCTTCTCAAATGCTCAGCAGTTGAATCAGCTTTCTCTTACAGAAGAGGAAGAAGCAGTTATGCAGGGTATTTTCAGTGCTATGAGCGAAAGCGAAAAGAAGCTCAGTACCTGTGATACAGAAAATGTTGAAGAAATGGTACACGTTATGCCAATGACAAATGTTTTGCGCGAGGATGTCCGCAAGCAGAATTTTTCAAGAGAAAGCCTGCTTGAAGGCGCACCTGAGCGCAGTGACGATAGCTGGCAGGTTCCCAGATTAGTAAAGTGAGGTGTGTAGAGTGAAATATTATGCAACTAAAATTTGCGAAGTAGGAACAATTGCAGTAGACGATACAATTCTTGTAAAGGATGCTCTTGCAGCGGCAGGTTCCCGTATTCTTGAGGGCTTCAAGCCTCTTTTCAGTGCAGAAGCAGTTACACGCCTTGAGGAAAAGGGCTATGCAGTTTCAGGTAAGGCTCACACAGGCGAATTCGGTTTAGACCTTGTTGGTGAATTTTCATATTACGCTCCTCAGACTGAAAAGCTTGAGGGCGCAGCAGCAACATTAGTTAAAAACGGTGATGTAAAAGCAGCCTTAGGCGTTGATATGAACGGCTCAACAAGACGCTCTGCAGCTTTTGCAGGAATTGATTTTCTTAAGCCCACCTATGGTACAGTTTCCCGTTATGGTGTTATTTCCTGTGCAGCTTCAGGTGAGCAGGTTGGTGTTTACGCACCAAATGCAGAAGGCGTTAAGGAGATTATGAGCATTATTGCAGGTCACGATGATAAAGACGGAACAAGCTTACCTGAAAAGGAATATAACTATTCGACTGATGTTGATGTAGCAGGTAAAAAGGTTTGTGTTGTTAAGGAGCTCCTTGAAAAAGCAGACGATGCAACAAAAGCAAATGTTCAAAAATATGCAGAAGCACTCAAAGCAAACGGCGTAGATGTTGAGGAAATCTCCTGGGATTACTTCGATTTGGCGAATACCGCCTGGCAGATTCTTATGTGCGCAGAAACCTGTAATAATGTTTCTCGTTATGATGGTGTTAAATTTGGTCACCGTGCAGAGCAATACAGAAACATTGACGAATTATATGTGAAATCCAGAACAGAGGGCTTTAACTTCCTTACAAAAGCGGTTATTCTCTATGGCTCTGATGCTTTATCAAAAAACAGATACAAGGATTGCTACGACAAATCCTTAAGAGTTCGCAGAGCTGTTGCAGATGCAACAAAAGAGCTTCTTGAGAAATATGATGCAATTCTTGCTCCCGCTTGCAGTAAAACAGAATTTACTGCTTATGATATTAAGGATGCTTTCACAAAGGTATTTGAGGAAAGCGTATTTACCGCTCTTCCAAACCTTATCGGTACACCTGCTCTTGTCAGTGGCGGTGTTCAGCTTATGGGTAAGCATTTCAGTGAAAGCGTGCTTCTCAGTCTTGCAAAAAGCGTTGAAAGGAAGGGTGAATGAATATGAATTATGAAATTGTCATCGGCCTTGAAACTCACGTTGAATTAAGCACCGAATCAAAAATATTCTGTTCCTGTGGCGGACATTCTGCGGCAAATGAACCTAACGACTGTGTTTGTCCCGCTTGTAGCGGTATGCCCGGTATGTTGCCCGTAATGAACAAAAGGGTTGTTGAATTGGCAGTTACTGCAGGCCTTATGCTTAACTGTGAAATCAGTCGCTACACAACCTTCGATAAGAAAAACTATTATTATCCTGATTTGCCCTGTGCATATCAGATTACTCAGCTCAATCACCCCATTTGCACAAATGGTTGTGTGCCCGTTAAAACAAGTGCAGGCACCCGTGATATCCGTATCAAGCAGATTCATATGGAGGAGGATGCAGGTAAGCTCGTTCACGGTGGTAATTCTTCCTTTGTTGATTTTAACCGTACCAGCGTTCCCCTTATTGAAATTGTTACTCAGCCCGATTTTCGCAGTGCAGAAGAGGTTGTTGTTTACCTTAACAAGCTTAAATCTATGTTCCGTTCAGGCGGTATTTCTGAATGTGAAGAGGGCGCAATGAGATGTGATGTTAACATTTCTGTTCGTCCCGAGGGTAGTGAGGAGTTCGGTGTTCGTACCGAAATCAAGAATATGAGCTCCTTTGAGGCTATTGAAAGAGCAATTAAATATGAAGCACAGCGCCATATGGATGCTCTTGAATACGAAACAGAATCTCTTGTTCAGGAAACAAGGCGCTTTGATGATGTGAGCGGAAAAACCTTTGCAATGCGTAACAAGGAAACTGAAGCGGATTACCGCTATTTCCCTGATGCAAACCTTATGCCCATCGTTATTGATGATGAATGGCTTGAAGAAATCAAGGCAAAGAAGCCTGCTGCAGTTGATGAAAAGGCAGAGGAATATGCAGCAGTCGGCATTTCCGATAAGGAAATTGCAATGCTTCTTTCAAATCACAAGCTTATGGCTCTTCTTGACGATACTGTTGCTCTCGGCTGTAACCCCAAGGATACTGCAAGCTGGATTCTTACAGACTGTGCAGGTATTCTTCGTAAGGACGGCAAAACTCTTAATGAGCTCGAGGTTACTGCCCAAACTCTTTCAACTATTATCAAAATGGTTGATAGCGGTGATATTAACAGAAACGCAGGTAAGAAAATTCTTATTGCAGTTGTTGAAAGCAATGTTGACCCCGTTGCATATTGCAAGGAGCAGGGTCTTGATAAGAAATTTGATTCTTCTGCAATTGATAGCGTAATTGATAAGGTTATCAGCGAAAACCCCAAGGCTGTTGAGGACTTCAACAACGGTAAGGTTAAGGCTCTTCAGGCACTCTTCGGTGCTTGTATGAAGGAGCTTCGTGGCGCAGGTGACCCTGCAGTTATCAAGGAGCTTTTAGAAAAGAAAATGAGTAAATAATTAAAATTAACAGAACCTTAAGTTTTTCGAAAAACTTAAGGTTCTGTGTTTATTCATTTATAAATTCTTCAATATCTTTTTTATCCTTGAAAAGAGAATATGCTAAAACTAATTTTGCATAAGTATATTCATTGGTATAGCCATAAAGAAAATTGATTTTTTTCTCATTAGCCTTGTGATTTCCGATAACTCTGACCGTATCATAAACCTCGCCCTCATTTTTTGAGGGGGAAAGGTAAATATCAATGTCAGGATTTTCCTTTGGACTCAACTCCATTAAATATAAAACAGAATTTTCGTTGTATGGCTCTGTGCAGGCGGTTCCTGAATGATAAGTTCCGTGCAGAATTGCAGAAAATTTACTGTAATTAAAGGAATTATAATCAAGCCCCACATAAGGAGTTATCATTAAAACCTTGTTCTCAAGATGCCAGTCACCATTTATATTTATAAGTGGTGTTTTTCCTTTTTTCAGCTTTAATGCTTGGTCAAATCCGTCTGTTATATCAATTGCACCATTACTGAAAAAGTCCTCAGAATAGTTTTTGCATTGCTCAAGCCTTGAGCCAAGATGCAGATACATTCTACCATCAGAAATGTTTTTGTATGTGGCATAAACATTTGGCTTAATACCCTTGCAGATAAGCTCAACCGCATATCTGAAATTATCATTTCCGTTGGCTCTTTCCGAATCAAGACGGGCATTGCTTGAAACGAAAAATACCGGAATATCTGTATTTGCGAGAATTAATGAGAAAAGAGCAGTGGAATAGGCGAGGGTATCTGTTCCGTGAGCAAAAATAACACCGTCAAAATTATCGGTGTTGATATATTTTCTGTATGTGTCGAGCATCAGATTCCAATTAGAAATCGACATATTTTCGCTTAGAATGAAAAGGTTTGGGGTTGGGGTTATCTGAATATCATTTTTAAAAGGGGAGTGCGAGCTTTTAAAATTCTCAATAAGCCTTATTCCTGCACCCTTTGAAATTGACAAGGTGCCGTGCTCATTAAGTGATGTGCAGATTGTTCCGCCAACAAGTATTAAAAGTATTTTTTTCATACTGCTATCACTTTCAATGGTTGTATGTATTCTTTCTGCCTGTTACAAGGTGGCAGAACACTCTGCCCGTTTTAGTCATAAACCTCTGAGAAATACCCTTAATTGTAACGCTTTTTGCAGTTTTATAATCAAATTCTGTTCCGTTTTTCTTGATTTTATTCAAATCCTTGAAGGAAAACATATTATACCAACGCTCAACCCTGCTTGTGTATTTTGATGTGTCGCTTTCCTTAACCTCAAGAATACGGTAGCCATACTGTGAAGAGAAGCGGTCGTCATTGTAACGGGTGCTTAAGGAGTTGCCGATATCAATGCCGTCAAGCTTAACTGCAAAGGCATTGGTGTGGTCGTGGCCACTGAAAATACCGAGAACATCACCCTTTTCAACCATAGCAGAGAACTGACCATAGTTATGGTAGCCACTGCAGGGAGTTTCGTTGAGAGTACCGAAATTCTTGAAATCGGGGTCGAACATATAGAAATCCTTTTTCTCATACATATGGGGGAAGGAATAGAGCTTTCTTTTTTTGCATTTTTTTAGTGCTCTGTAAACATCCTCAACAATCATATGCTGAAAGGCGAGGGAGTAAACCCTGCCACCGTTTGCCTTGGTGATTTCGTCGCTTTTGTTTTTATACCATTCAACCTGAGGCGGAAGAACACAACCATAGTGACCCTCGTCATCATAATCGTTGGAGTCAATAACCCAAAGGTTGAATTTCATTTCTGTGCCATCCTCACTCATAACGGGAACATTGAAGGTGGCACAGTCAGGCAAATCCTTGTAATCCTTGCTTACAGAGCAAGAAAAGGTGTTGTAATATGCCATAAGCTCTTCACGGGTCATTGCACCTCTTTCGGAATCGTGGTTGCCGAAGGTAACTGCAGTAGGAATCCCCTTTTCCTCAAAAACATTCATAAGCTTGTCTATGAATGCCTTGGTTTTCTCAGGGATATCATCATTGTGAACATTGTCGCCGGTGATAATTGCAATATCGGGCATCTCTTTTTTACAAGCTTCGTTTATAAGCCAGACAGACATTTCAATGTTATCATCCTCAAGGTGAGTGTCTGTAATGTGCATTATTTTAAGCTTACCATTTTTGAATTTAATATTTTCCATTTCACATTTGCTCCAATATATATTGTTTTACTTCTTCAAGCTTACTCTTTTTCCATTCGCCTTTTTCTGCCTTTTCAGCAAGAGGACAAAGAATGAAAAAGTCGAGAGTTTCACCGGGTACACGCCCCGTTCTTAATTCTTCGGAAAAATGCACCTTCCATTTCTCTTCAGTTGCACCCTTGAATTCCTCGGGCTTAAGGTAGGTCATCTGCCTTTTTGTTGCTTCAATGTGCATTTTAACTGAAAGGGGGGAGAGTAAATTGAAATCCTCCTCCTGCACATCAACAAATATGGGTGGCAATTCATCTTTAATAATTTTTTCATCACCACGGACAATTTTAAGACCCATAGGCTCGTAAGAAAACTCGTTTTCGGTAAAGTTGAGTTTAACAATAATACCGAATTCGGTTTTATGCTGTGAGCGTTGATAGTCGGTATCAAAAATGAAGTTGCCGAGTGAATAGAAAATAATCTTATCCCCAACAGTTTCGTAGTTCATAGGCACATGGGGGTGATGACCCACAACAATATCCGCACCCATTTCAAGATATTTGTGATATCTCTCTCTTGTGTATGGTGAGGGGAGAGGTGTGAACTCCTCACCTGCGTGAGCAACAACAATACACCATTTGCATTCAGCTTTAATTTCGTTGATGGTGTTCTGAATAGCATCAAGGTCACTCCAGCTATAGCAACCGGGTTTGTCAACATCTGCCTTTCTGCAGGCGCGCTGATAACCAACACCGAAAAGACCTATTCCGCCTGCTTCGTCAATAATAACAGGCTTTCGGGCTTCCTCAATATTCATACCTGCGCCGATTGTCTGCACACCCATTTCTTTTGCAATATTAAGTGTGCTTTCAATACCATAGGGACCTGCATCCATAATATGATTATTGCAGATGTTCCATATATCTGCTCCCATTTTGTTAAGCACCTTTACTGCCTTGGGGTCAATGGTATGAAGCAACTGCTGAACACCACTTGAAGCTGTGTTCTGCTCTGCATTGGCAACGGGACCTTCCACATTTGGTATAACGTGGTCGGCGCTATGAAGAAAATTAAGAATTTCCTCAGAAATCAACTTTTCATCATCCCATTTGCCGTAGAAATAACGGTCAAAGCCGATGTCACCTGTAAATACTAATGATGTTTTGTCTTTCATAAATCAGTCACCTGGAGTGAGTGAATTCGAACCAAATATGCCTTAAATGTCCGATTTCACGCACCTTTTATATTTTTTTGTCTCGATATACGACAGTATAACTTCGCCAAAGAAAATCTAAAATGCACGCAAACTCGAACATTTAAGGTTCTGCG
>JAFSDL010000045.1 GCA_017436285.1 Clostridia bacterium | reverse complement strand
TCGGTGCTTGCGGACGTGACGTTGTTTATGAGGATGTTATGTCCCGTTACAGACAGGCAAGAGAGCTTTCGATGTGTGTGTTTGAGCGTGCATTTATGGATATCGCAGGTGATATCAATCTTCGCACCTTCTCAAAGGACGATGCAGCAGTTGTAGTATTCAACCCCGCACCCTTCAAGAGAACAGAAACTGTTAACCTTCGCCTTGAAATTCCTGCAGAATGGAAGGCAGACAGCTTCAAAATCGAGGATGAAGAGGGTAACGTTGTTAAATATCAGGTTATCTCAACAAATAAAGAAAATGCACAGATTATTCAGAACCCCAACGATACTGCAAACGTTCTTCATACTCAGCAGTATTATGTTGCCGCAGAGGTTAAGGATATTCCCGCTATGGGTTATAAGACCTTCAAGGTTAGTCCTCTTTACAATGTTCGTGCAACAACTCCCGTAACACTTGTTAAAACAACAAATGTTATGGAAAATGAATATCTCAAGGTTTCCGTTAATCACAATGGTACATTCAGTGTGCTTGATAAGGAAAGCGGTAAGGTATTTGATAATCTCGGCTATTTCAAGGATAGTGGTGAAATCGGCAATCCCTGGCAGCACGTTGCTCCCGAAATTGACGAAACCTTTACAACTCTCGGTGAAAAAGCAGATGTTACTCTTCTTGTTAACGGTGAGTTTGAAACAACCTATAAAATCACAATGCGTTGGGAGCTTCCTGAAAAACGCGCATACGATGAAAAATCAAGAAGCGCCCATAAGCTTCCCATTGATATCGAAAGCCTTGTAACTCTTCGTAAGGGTGCAAAGTTTGTTGAAATTGAAACAACAATCAACAATCGTTGTGAGGACCATTATCTTCAGGTTGCGTTCCCCACAAATATCAAGGCAGAATATGCAGATGCACAGGGTCAGTTTGATGTTGTAAGAAGACCTATCAAAGCACCTGATTATTCACTTTATGATGAGCCACCAATGACAGAGCATCCTATGAACTCCTTCGTAAGCATTTCTGACGGTGAAAACGGTGTTGCTCTTCTTAACACAGGTCTTAAGGCTTATGAAGCAGCAGATGATGAAACAAACACACTTCTTCTTTCTCTCATCCGTGCATATCCCTTGAGAATCTGCGTGACTAAAGATATGCAGAATTACAGTGACTGGGACAAGGGCTCACAGTGTATCGGCAAAAATACCTTCCGTTATGCATTTATGCCTCATAAGGGCAATTGGGAAGCAGGTAATGTATGGCAGGAGAGCGAAAGATTTAACCTTTACCTTACAATCGGTCAGGTTGCTCCCACAGATCACGGTAAGAATCCTCTCACTCATTCCTTCCTTGAGCTTAAGGATGAAAACCTCAATGTAAGTGCAGTTAAAAAGAGTGAGGACGGCACAGGATATGTTGTTCGTCTCTTCAACCCCTCTGATAAAACAGTTAAAAATGCTATTCGTCTTAATGGCGGTATTGCTCCTATCGAAAAGGCACAGTCACCTGTTGAAAGACAGAGAGCAGAATTCGAGCTTCCCGCATATTCAGGTAAGAAGTGGAATGAGGTTAAGCTTGTAACTCTTGAGGAACTTGATGATAAAGCACTCACAATGGGTGAGGATGGCTTCGTTGAGTTCGAAATCACCGGTAAAAAGATTCTCACTATTAAGTTTAACTGAGATTTATTTACCAATAATTAAAACAAATTGATGCTGAAAGGGTAAACCTATGAAATTATCTCTTGTTGTTCCTTGTTATAATGAAGAAGTGAATGTAAAACGCTTTTTCGATGAAGTGAACAAGGCTTTTGAAAATAAAGTTTCCGATTATGAGTTTGTTTTCGTCAATGACGGAAGCAAGGATAACACATATTCCGAGCTCAAAAAGCTTTACGAGGAAAACAAGGCTTCAGCTATTCAGGTTTTATCCTTCAGCAGAAATTTCGGTAAGGAAGCGGCAATTTATGCAGGTCTTTCCTATGCAAAAGGGGACTTGGTCTGCATAATTGATGCTGATTTACAGCAACGACCCGAGGTAGTTCTGGAAATGCTCATCGAAATGGAAAAAGACGATAGTCTTGACTGTGTTGCCGCATATCAGGAAAACCGAAGGGAAAGCAAAACCCTTTCAGGCTTGAAATCAGGCTTTTATAAACTGATTAACAAAATAACTGATGTGGACTTTGTTAATGGCGCATCTGATTTCCGTCTATTAAAAAGAACAATGGTAGATGCCATTCTTGAAATGACAGAATACCACCGCTTTTCAAAGGGCATTTTCAGTTGGGTAGGCTTCAACACAAAGTATATTCCCTATACTGTTGAGGAGCGTCAGTTCGGTGAAACCAAATGGTCTTACGGAAAGCTTTTCAAATATGCCTTTGACGGTATTATTTCCTTCTCAACCTTTCCTTTGAAATTAGCAACGGGCGTAGGTCTTGCAACTGCCTTTGCATCAATTATTTATTTGATTGTTGTTATATTACAAAAGCTCATTTGCGGAATTGATGTGCCCGGCTATGCAACTATTGTTGTGCTTGTTCTTCTCCTTGGTGGTATGCAGCTTTTCTGTCTGGGTATTTTAGGTGAATATCTCTCAAAAATCTATGTTCAGGTTAAGAACAGACCCATCTATATTTTAAAGGAGCATCTTGGTAAGGATGACTAAAATAAAAGAACTTATTTTAAAGTATAAGGAACTACTTTTGTATCTGATTTTTGGTGTTCTCACAACCATTGTGAACATTGCAACCTTCTGGGCTTTTTCAAAAGTTCTCGGTGAAGAGCTTTACCTTATAAATAATGCAATCGCGTGGGTTGTAGCTGTTGTTTTTGCCTTTGTAACAAATAAGCTTGTTGTTTTTGAATCAAAAAGCTGGGGCAGTAAAACCGCAGGAAAAGAATTTGTAGAATTTATTGGTGCAAGGATTTTCACTTTTTTTATTGAAGAAGGCGGAATGTGGCTTTTTGTTGATTTTCTTAATTTTAATGAAAAAACATTCAATGTTTTCAGTTTTGTAATTACAGGACAAATAGTTGCTAAGCTTGCGGTTGGTGTAATTGTGATAATTCTCAATTACTTTTTCAGTAAGTTTATCATTTTTAAAAAGAAAAAATAAAACAAGCAAGACCTTTCGTAACAAAAATTACGAAAGGTCTTGCTTTCTGGCACCCGCAATAGGAATCGAACCTATATCTAATCCTTAGGAGGGATTTATTCTATCCATTGAACTATGCGGGCAAATATTAAATTCACTTTTGGTATTATATCAAATACATTTAATTTGTCAAGTGTTAAGAGTATGGTTTGAGGGCATACTATATTCACTAAAGAGGTGAATTAAATGAAAAAATCAAAGAAAACAACAGAAGAAAACACAGCAGAAAACAGAGTTGAAATGAATTCAGAGCAAAGGGCAAATTTTAGTCCGCCCCTTGAAATATCTGCAACACCCTTTCGCTCCTGCCCGGAAACCTGCGAGGAAATGATAAATACCTATGGCACTTATGAAATACAGGCAACTGCAAATACTGAGAACGATTTTCCTGCAATAGCTCAGGGGACACCTGAATATATGAAGAAACGCTCCCTTGAATTTTTCAGAGGTGCAGACGACCCGAAGCCTGCCGCCGACACCTCTGATGAGCATTGTTTATAACATTTTGGTTAATCTCCTTGTTTTCTGAACGAGGGGATTATTTATTTTAAGGGCAATTTAACAACAGCTTTAAACATATCTCCGTCGATTTCGATATTGAAAATACCGTTCTGATGCTCTGCAAAGCTTCGGGCTATTGAAAGACCAAGACCGCTACCGTCTGTGGTTCGGGAGTTATCGCCGCGTACAAATCTTTCTGTAAGCTCCTGTGGGTCAATGTTCAGCTTTTCCTTGCTGATGTTCTTAATTTCAAAAACTCCGTAACCGCTTTCCTTATAAACATCAACATAAACTCTTGTTCCCGTAAGGGAATATTTTTTTGCGTTGGAGAAAAGGTTGTCAATAATTCTGAAGGTATGCTGACTGTCCGCATTAACAATAATTTCAGCATCTCTTTCTGTGAGAATAACATCAAGACCTGCATTTTCGAGAACATCACTGTTTTCGCCAACCGCCTGCAAAGCCATTTCGTTGAGATTTACCTGAGCCACATTCATTTTTATGTTGCCGGAATTTGCCTTGCTTGCTTCGGTTAAGTCCTCAATAAGTCTTTTCAGCTTCTTTGATTTTTCATCAAGAATATCAATGTATTGTTGTTTTTCTTCCTCTGCAATGTTATCCATCTTGAGAAGAGAAACATAGTTGATAATTGAGGTGAGGGGAGTTTTTAAATCGTGGGAAACATTTGTTATAAGCTCGGTTTTAAGATGCTCGCCCTTGATTGCCTCATTAATAGCATTTTCAATACCGTCACGACAAGCGCTTAAATCAGACGCAAATAATCTCAAAGGCTTAACATAGTTTTTTATGTTAATAGTGGTTTTGTAGTTACCTTTTCTTATTTCCTCTGCAACCTTTGCAAGCCTTACAACATCGCTTATATATAGCATTGCATAAACAAGTGCCAAACCGTTGAAAATTACAAGACCGATAATGGATATGGGAAACAAAGAACCAAGTGCAAATAAATAAAAGAAAATGTTTATTGCTACATACCCTGCAAAGAAAAGAATTGTCTGTGTTTTAATCCTTCTTTTAATCTGGTCAGGAGTTAATTCCTTTTCTGCAGCTTTAATTTTTGCTTTTTCCTTTGTTTTTCTTATACCACTCTTAATTTTTCGCATAATGAAAACTAAAATAAATCTGTTCCCGAAGGTTCCTGCCTTAACATTTCTCACAATATAAAGCACAAAGCTTAAAAGGAAGAGGGAAATAAGAGCGAAGCCGATACCGATAACCTTATGGAAAAACGCAGGTGTCAAGAGCCATTGGAGAGTTTCATAGTTTACAAAAAATTCATCAAGATCAATAAAATCCATATATGCCATATAGCCCACACCAAAGCCAACAATACCTATAAGCACAACAGTGAAAGCTATATAAATAACAAATGGGATTTTGTCAGTAACACTTAATTTAATACCACCATCTTTTCTTTTACCGCAGGTTTTACAGCATACAACAAAGCAAGCAAAGGAAACAAATGCACATATTAAGGTGAAAACTAAAAGGGTGTTTGCATTTGCCTGGGGTAGATTGTTCCACACATTATAGATATTGTGAAACACATCACCGGGTGTATTAAGCGTGTGTATCTTATCTATTTTAAGGTAAAGTGAGAAATTTGCGAAATTGTCTGAAAGGTATATTTCGTCAATAGGAGTTGTTTCCAAAAGATAAAGGTCGGTTAAAAGCTTCAGAAGATTGGTAGAAGTATTAATTTTTGCAGGCTGAGAGAGAAGGCTCTTTCCGTCAAACTCAATTGTGTAAATAGCGTTATCATAAAGCGTGTCGATGAATTCTTTTCTTTCAGCTTCATCTACATTTGAAATGCTTTTTTGAGTTTTGTTGTTTGTAAGTATGAATTTTAAATTAACAAAACCGTCAAGTATACGTGTAACTCTTTCGGTGTTGTAATAATAATTATATTCGAGCTTTTCTTCTTTTTCTAATTCAATTTCGTCTTTGATTTGTTCCACGGATACCGCAGTATCAACAATATCAAAAATTGCGCTTCGCAATTGCTGGTATTTGTAGTTCCAATCAGAGTAGGAGGTGTATTCTTCCTTAATTTTGAAAAGCTCATTGTCATCCGCAGGGTATTCAATTCTTTCACCCTCGTAATTGTAAGCAAACGTTGTTACCTGTTCAGAATATTCATTATCGTAATAATAATCATTGTAATAATCATAAAACTCGTGAAACTTAACATGCTCATCATATTCAGGCATATAAACAATGCCGTTGTCGTCAATATCATAAGTTCCGTTATTGGTTTCGATGGTATCAGGTCTGAGCTTCTTTAATTCCTGAATAGTGTTGAAAAGCTTGAGAGCCCTTTCTTCTTTTTGGTCGAATTTTTTGATTGTTGCTTTTGCTTCATCAGTTTTAAGGTATTCTTTATAGGTTAAATCCTTGTTGTATGTATCAACCTCATCCTGAAGAGATTCAATCAATACTATTTCACTTTTGATTTCCGATGCGAATATGGGCGTGTTTTTGAAATCTCCGTCCTCACTTGCATAGAAAATTCCTTTTCTTATAAAATTTAATGCATTTATACCTGTAAAAAATGCAAATGTAATTGTCAGAAGCACCGCCACCAATTTTATGAGCGGATGATATTTAGAGTTTTTCAATTTTGTATCCAATGCCCCACACCACCTTTAAATATTTTGGCTCCTTCGGGTTAATCTCGATTTTCTCGCGTATGCGCCTGATGTGAACAGTAACTGTTTTGTCGCCCACCATACAGGGCTCGCCCCATACTGCCTCGTAAATCTGTGTTGTGGAAAGAATGCATCCTAAATTTTTCATAAGATGCTCCACAATGCCGTATTCCGTTGCAGTAAGCTTAACGGGGTCACCGTCAACAGTTACCTCGTGGGCAATGGTGTCAACTGAAAGCCCACCGTTCACAATAACGCCCTGCTTTTTTTCAAGACTACCCAAAGAGCAGTATCGCCTTATCTGGCTTTTAATTCTTGCAGTAAGCTCAAGGGGATTAAAGGGCTTTGTAACATAATCATCTGCGCCAAAGCCGAGACCTGTGATTTTGTCGGTATCCTCGCTTTTGGCGGAAAGCAAAATTATTGGTATGTTCTTTGATTTTCTGATTTCAAGAGTTGTCTGCAGACCGTCAAGCTCAGGCATCATAATATCAAGAACAATGCAATGAATTTCATTTTCCTCAATAATTTTCAAGGCTTCCTTGCCGTTGGTGGCAAGAAATGGCTTGTAGCCCTCCATATTAAGATAAATTTCAATGGAGTTAAGTATTGCCTTGTCATCATCGCAAATAAGCACGTTATGCATTTTTTTACCCCCAAGTTTCTTTTTGCATCTTTATTTTAAGATGGGTATATTACAAAATAATCAATAAAATTATTACAAATTTCTTAAGATATAAAATAAAAGCTCTTTTTTCGCCCTTTTTCTTCAAATACATTTTTATTATAACAGAAAAATATATAAAAGTACAACTGAATACGACTGCTTTTTTATGGGCTTGTCCTTAGAATATAATTACCAATGTAATTAGGAGATTTTGTATGAGCGTAAAGGTAGCAGAGCGTGTGGGAAAAAGCAGATGGGAGAAAGCAAAAAGCACAGAGCTGAAAGGGTTTGTTATAAGGCATACTTTAACATTTATAGCAGGTATTCTTTTCAGCCTTGCGGGATTTAATAATGAGTTTTCGCCATTTGGTGTGGCTTTCTGCGGTAGTGTTCCCAAGGATTTAACAATAACTGCCGCCTTGGGTGCTACTGTGGGATGGTTTTTCAGCCTTGATTCCGTTTCCGCCCTTCGTTATACCTCGGCAGTATTGGCACTCTGCGTTATAATGAGTGCCTTAAAGCCCTTCAGGCAAATCCGCGATAATGCAGTAACCCCGCTTATAACAGTTTTTATCTGCCTTTTTGTTACAGGGCTTGCCATTGTTTTTGCAGAGGAGGCAACCCTTCTTTCTGTTATGCTTTCCTTTGCCGAGGGTGCAATAGGCTCTGCAACGGCTTACCTGCTTTTTAAAAGTCAGACTGTTCTTTCATTAAAGGGCGGTCTTACAATGCTCACCTCAAAGGAGGCAACCGCAGTAATTATAAGCGCAATGCTTCTGCTTCTTTCCATAAGGAAGGTTGAGTTGTTCGGAGTGCACCCTGCAAATATAATCACAACCCTTTTAATACTTGTTTGCGCCTTCTATTGCAAGGAGGCAGGTGGGGCAATTGTTGGTATCTGCGGTGGCTTAACAAGTGCATTGGGGAATTCCCATATTCTGCTTTTGAGCTTTTATTCCTTCGGTGGTCTTTTAGCAGGCGTTTTTTCTGCTTATGGCAGAATTGCAACCTTTTTGGCATTCGTTTTCTCAGGGGTTGCAGTAACAGTTATTTCTTATGAAAACGAGAGCTTGCCCATTGTGTTAATTGAAACTGCGGCTGCAGGAATATCATTTTTTGTTCTGAGTAATGCCTTTGATGAAAAAATAAGGGCAATTTTAAAGCCCAATGTGACATCGCCCATATTAGATACAGTAAAAAATGATGTTTTCAACAAATTGAAATATGCTTCGAAGGCATCTGCGGAAATCTGCGCGTCGCTTTCAAGTGTCAGCGATGCCTTAAGTAAATCTGAAAAATCAGATATAGGAAGCGTGAGCAAAAAAACCAAGGAGCGTGTTTGTGGCTCCTGCGGGCTTTACGATACTTGCTGGCAGGAAAACAGAGATGCAACTCAGGATGCCTTCAACACACTTCTCACAATGAAAAAAGAGGGGAAATACCTTGAATATAAAACAGTACCTCAACAATTTGCCGCTAAATGCATCAGAACTGAAAATGTAAGCAGTAGCTTCAATAAATTGTATGGGGAATATAAAACCCGTGAACGCCTTGAAGGTCGCTTTAACGAAATGCACAAATCGGCATCAGAGCAGTTTATAAACGTTTCCGCTCTTCTTGATTCCCTGTGCAGTAAAATCGATGAAGAAATCCGTTTCGATATGGATTGCGCCAACAGAGTAAAAGCCGCAACGGTAACCTGCGGATTTGAAGGGGTTGAGTGTTGCTCTTATATAAATTCTATGGAAAAAATGACAATCGCCTTAAAGGTGAAAAGCACCTCGGGGAAATTGAATTTAAGTAGCTTGAGCACTCAAATCGGAATAATTACAGGAAGAAGCTTTGAGCTACCGCTTATTGAAAGAGAAGACGAAATCACAAAAATTACTTATCGGGAAAAATATGAATATAAAATTATAAACTCGGGAGTGCAGTTCTGCGCCAATGGTGAAAGGTATTCGGGCGATACCTTTTCCACCTTTGAGGATGGCAACGGAATGTTTTATGCGGTTATTTGTGACGGTATGGGCACAGGCACAAGGGCGGCTCTTTCATCCGGTCTTGCAGTTACTCTTTTAGAAAAGCTTATAAAGGCAGGCTTCGGCATAAAGGCTTCAATCAATACAGTAAACACATCTCTTATTTCAAAATCAGGTGAGGAGTGCTCTGTTACCCTTGATTTAACTGCAATTGACCTTTTTACAGGTCACGTGGAGTTCTATAAATGCGGTGCATCCAATACAGTTGTAAGGAAGAACGGTAAAATTTTAGATGTGGGCTTTTCCTCTTTACCATTGGGAATTTTAAGTAATACCGAAATCAGCTGCGGTTCGGGGAATTTAGGCTATGGCGATGTTCTTGTTATGTCCTCGGACGGAGTCAGGGAAGAGGATATGCCCTTTTTGAAAAAAGAGCTGAAGAAATTTTCAGAGGGTAATGTGCGAGGCTTCACAACAGAGCTTTGTGAAAGCATACGCCGTCTTCAACCTGAAAAACAGGATGATTTAACAGTCCTTACATTAGCAGTAACACGAAACGAATAGGAGATTTTATGTATAAATTTACAGGCTTTACCCAAAGCGCAAACAATGCCCTTAATTATTCCATTGAGGCGGCGGAAAATTTAGGGCACACATATATCGGCAGTGAGCATATTCTGTTAGGACTTTTGTCCGATTCGAGAATGGTTTCCGCCTCAATTTTAGGGAGTAAAAGAATAACCCTGAAAAAAGTAGAGGAGCAAATAAAAAATATAGTGGGTATAGGGCTTCCCACCAATCTTACTCCTGATGATATAACTCCTCGTTGCAGAAAAATAATAGAAAATGCCCTTGCATCAGGCAGAAATGCACCCTTGGGTGAATCGGGCACACAACAGCTTCTTGGTGCACTTTTGAGAGAAACCCAATGTGCAGGGTGCAAAATATTGAACTCCTTAGGTGTTACTCCTTATGATATAGGTTCCGAAGCCTTGAGGGTGGGTGAGCCTCCCGAAAGCAAAAGCAGTAAGCCGTCCGAAATCAAAAAAACAATGATTGGTAAATACGGAAAGGATTTAACGGAATTAGCAGAAAACGGCGGTATCGACCCTGTAATCGGCAGAGATACTCAAATAAAAAGAGTAATTGAAATTCTTTGCAGAAGAACAAAAAATAACCCGTGCCTGATTGGTGAGCCGGGTGTGGGCAAAACCGCAGTAGCCGAGGGTCTTGCCTTGCAGATAGCCGGTGGCGAGGTTCCCGAGCTTCTGAAGAATAAACGGGTTATAAGCGTTGATTTAACCTGTATGGTTGCAGGAACAAAATATCGGGGTGACTTTGAGGAAAGAATTAAAAATATTATAGATGAGGTCTGCAAGGACGGAAATATAATTCTTTTTATAGATGAGCTTCATAATATTGTGGGAGCAGGCTCGGCAGAGGGGGCAGTTGATGCGGCAAATATTTTAAAGCCCTCTCTCGCACGAGGCGAAATTCAGGTTGTGGGTGCCACCACCTTAGATGAATATAGAAAATATATTGAAAAGGATGCGGCACTTGAAAGGCGGTTTCAGACTGTTAGCGTTGATGAGCCTGACAGAGAAACAACAATTCTGATGCTTCAGGGTCTTAAGGAAAGATATGAAAAGCACCATAATGTAAAAATAAGCGATGAAGCAATAAATTCTGCGGTGGATTTAAGTGTTCGCTATATTACCGACAGATTTTTGCCCGATAAGGCGATTGATTTGATTGATGAAGCATCTTCACGGGTTCGCCTGAAAAATTATACCCCACCGGCACATATAAGAGCCCTTGAAGGCAGACTTAAGGAAATATGCGCTCAGAAGCATCAGGCAATCGAAAAGCAGGATTTTGAGAAGGCGGCGGCACTTCGCGATAAAGAAAAGGAAACCACAAGCCTTTTAAGAGTGAAAAACCAACAGTGGAAGGATTCCGCCAAAGCCGAAATAAAAACGGTTACTGGGGAAAATATAGCAGATGTGGTTTCTGCTTGGACGGGAGTTCCCGTTTCTCAATTAACAGAGGAAGAAAGCAGGAAGCTTCTGAAGCTTGAAGATAGTCTCCATAAAAGAATAGTGGGGCAGGAGGAGGCGGTAAGTGCAGTTTCCAAGGCAGTCAGAAGAGGTCGCTCTGCCTTTAGAAATCCTAAAAGACCAATCGGCTCATTTTTATTTTTAGGTCCGACGGGTGTGGGCAAAACCGAGCTTACAAAAGCCCTTGCGGAATGTCTTTTCGGGTCAGAGCAGCAAATTATAAGAGTTGATATGTCCGAATATATGGAAAAGCATTCCGTTTCTCGTCTTGTGGGCTCGCCACCCGGTTATGTGGGCTTTGATGAGGGTGGCCAGCTGACTGAAAAGGTAAGAAGAAATCCCTATTCAATAGTTCTTTTTGATGAAATTGAAAAGGCGGACAGTGATGTTTTCAACATTCTTTTGCAGATTATGGAGGACGGAGTTTTAACAGACTCCAACGGACGGAAAGCAGATTTTAAAAACAGTGTTATTATAATGACCTCCAATATCGGTGCAGAGCTGATTTCAAATAACAAAAGTGCTATGGGCTTTGCAGGGGAAAGTGCCGAAAAAGGCAGAAACGAAAGAATAAAAAGCCTTGTGAATGAGGAAATGAAAAAATTCTTCAAGCCTGAATTTATAAACCGGATTGATGAAATTATAATTTTTCAAGCCCTTAAAGAAAATGAGATTAAGGAAATTGCAAGGCGTATGCTTTCAGAGCTTCAGAAAAGATGCAAAAATGCAGGCTTTGATATTACCTTTGATGAAAGCGTTGTTGAAGAAATTTCCCGAAAGGGCTTTGATACTGTCTATGGAGCAAGACCCTTAAGGAGAGCGGTAACCGCTTTAGTTGAGGATACCCTTGCAGAAAATTATTTATCGGGAGGCGCAAAAAATAAAAGTCCCGTAATCTGCAGGTGGGACGGTGAAAAGATAACACTATCATAAAATAAGAGAAAACAACGACAACGTTGTTTTCTTTCCTTTTATTGACATTTCTGTTTTATAATAATATAATATATAATTGACTAAGAGTTTATTAAAAAGGAGAGGTGTTTGTGAAAAGATTGATTTCAGCTATGCTTGTTCTTGTTATGAGCATAAGCATATTTTCATCCTTAAGCGTAACAGCGTCTGCCGGTGTTTTGGACAGAGTTGTAACAGGCGAAATGCAGGATACCTCTGCCGAAGATAACGGAACAATTTATTGGGAGCTTTCCTATTCATTAACATCATCAACCGCATCATTGAAAATCAGTGGTGACGGTTATATGCCTAATGGCACTGACCAATGCTGGAAAACTGCTCTCGGCAGTCGTTATATTAATGAGCTTGTTATTGAAGATGGCGTAAAGAGCATTATGGAAGGTGCTTTTTATGGTGAGGTCGAGCTCACATCCGTAGTCCTGCCCGATTCCATTGAATTTATGGGTGACTCTGCTTTTGCAGATACCTCAATTTCTTCTGTAACTCTTCCCAAAAATCTCAAGGAATTTGACGGAACAATTTTCAATTCCCAAAGCCTTACACAATACAATGTCAGCTCTGAAAACCCTTATTTCAAGGCCGTTGACGGTGTTGTTTATTCCAAGGATTTAACAAGGCTTGTAGCATACCCGATCGGAAGATTTTCTGATGGCGGAAAAAATAATTTCAAAATTCCCGGAACGGTGACAGAAATCGGTAGCTATGCTTTTCTTAATTGTAAGCACACATCCTTTAAAATTCCGGGCACTGTAAAGGATATTCAGTATCAGGCATTTGCAGGTAATACCGAGCTCAAATCCGTAGATATTGAAAACGGTGTTAAAAATATTTACGATAACGCATTTTTAGCCTGTAACAATATTTCATCATTTCACTTGCCCACATCGGTTGAATATATCGGCTATTGCTCGTTGGCTTTCCATTATGATCTGGATTATGAGGGTCTCGAATTTATGCTTGACCAACAAGGCATAAGTCACGAAGCGGTTAATGAAGATAATTTCGTTTACTATGTAGCTAAAACAGGCTTTTCTGCTGATTGCTTTATTATCTGCGAGGTTAATGAAAGCACAAAGATTTATGCACCCACAAATTCCGCAGGGCATAATTATTGCAGGATGTTCGGTGTTACGTATCGTGCATCCGAGGCAATAACTCCAAAGCCTACCTCCGCAAAGCAAACAGAAAAGGGTGTAGAAATTAAATGGACTTATTCCTCTGATGCAGACGGCTATTATATTTACAGGAAAAATAAATCAGGCGAATATGAAAAAATTAAAACTGTCAAAGGAAAGGATAATCTTTCTTATACAGACACAAAAGCATATTCCTCCTACAACAATACATACACAGTAAAAGCCTATAATGAGAATGGTACAAGCAGATATTTTACAGATGGCGTATCAACATATTATATTGCCGCACCAAAGCTTAAATCTGCAACCAACCATAACAGTGGTATCAAGGTTTATTGGGAAAAGGTTTCAACCGCAACCAATTATAATGTTTACAGAAAAGCCGAAGGCGGTAACGATTGGGATTATATCGGTACAGTTGATAAATCAAGGCTTTATTATATTGATAAAGATGTAGAAAGCTTTGATGCCTTCAGCTATACGGTCCGTGCCTATGACGATAACGGCATCAGCGATTACAACAAAGTCGGTGTAAGTAAAAAGTATATTGAAGCACCTGAGGTTTCAACCTTTAAAAACACAACCAAGGGTGTTCAGATAGGTTGGGAAAGGGTATCAGTTGCCTCATCCTATAGAGTTTACAGAAAAACAGGTGATGGGGATTGGGTGCTTCTTAAAAAGTTAAATAACAGCACCTTTACCTACACAGATGAAACGGCAAAAAGCGGTGTTAAATACAGCTACGCCGTCAGAGCTATAGGCTCAGGTGTTTCAAGCGGTTATTACACTCAGACAACCGTTTATCTTGATAAGCCCCTTATAACAAGTGCCACAAGCACCAAAACAGGTGTTACTGTTAAATATTCTCAATCATCAGGTGCTACAAAATATCGCATTTATCGTAAGGTAAGCGGTGATTCCGAATGGACCTATCTGGGAACTGTAAAGGGTGATTCAACTCTTTCTTATAAGGACGAGACTGCCCAAAAGGGTGTTACTTATTATTACACAGTAAGAGCCTACAATGGCTCGTATAAGAGCGCCTATGATTATAAAACCGGATACAAAATTAAGGATAACTATTAATATGTTTGATTTTTTAAGAAAGAAAAAAGAGCCTCAGGGCTATGTTCACAGACCTCGGGATTTTGACAGGGATGAAAGAATAGAAATTCAGAAAATTGTTTCATCAATTCCCGTAACAAGAAAATTGCTCAGTCAGGATTTGCTTATAACCGCAATTAATAATTATGTTGTGAAAAACATTAAAATCGGCGCAACCGCCGCAAGAAATGTTAACACAACAAAATACCCTCAGGTGTTCTTCAGTTCATTTAAGGATTTGATTGACAGTACAGAAAATCTTATGAAAATTGAACCCTATTGGCGATTTGAGGGAAATGGTCCCACAGACCAGATGAATGATATAAATGCCCGAAGAGATAAAATAATCCGTGGCTTTATAAATGAATCCTTTAATGATTTGGTAAAGCAAATCGAGCTTCAGCGCAGTCCTGCAAAAAAGCAGAAGCTTTTTGACGATTATCAGAACTCGCTGATTAATAACATTGATATTTGCGGTGAAGAGAATTTTGAGTTTTTCAAAAATCTCTGCCGTGAAAAGTTAAATATACAAGAATAAAAATTCTATAAACAGGGGAGAAAGAAAAATGGCATATCTTACCGATATTGAAATTGCACAGAGCTGTAAAATGAAGCCCATCACAGAAATTGCTGAAAAAGCAGGTGTTGGCAAGGAGTACCTTGAGCCTTATGGCTGGTACAAAGCAAAAATTGATTTATCTTACCTTAAAAAGAGCGATAAAACCGGCAAGCTCATTCTTGTTACCGCTATCACACCCACTCCCGCAGGTGAGGGTAAAACAACTACCACAATCGGTCTTGCAGATGCAATGAACCTTTGCGGTTATAACACCTGTGTTGCTCTTCGCGAGCCCTCTCTCGGACCCGTTTTCGGTGTTAAGGGTGGTGCCGCAGGTGGTGGTTATGCTCAGGTTGTTCCTATGGAGGATATTAACCTTCATTTCACAGGCGACTTCCACGCAATCGGTGCCGCAAACAACCTTCTCGCCGCAATGCTTGATAACCATATTCAGCAGGGTAATGCTCTCGGCATTGATGTTAAGCGCATTACCTGGAAGCGTTGCGTTGATATGAATGACCGTCAGCTTCGTAACATCGTTGATGGCCTTGGCGGAAGAATGCAGGGCGTTCCTCGTGAGGATGGCTTTGATATTACTGTTGCAAGTGAAATTATGGCAGTTTTCTGCCTTGCAACCTCTGTAACAGACCTTAAGGAAAGACTTGCAAGAATTGTTGTTGCTTATGATTATTCAGGCAAGCCCGTTACCTGTGGCGATATCAAGGCTCAGGGTGCAATGACTGCTCTTCTTGTTGATGCAGTTAAGCCCAACCTTGTTCAGACTCTTGAGGGTACACCCGCTTTTGTTCATGGCGGTCCTTTTGCAAATATTGCACATGGCTGTAACACAGTTCTTGCAACAAAAATGGCAATGAGCACTGCAGATTATGCTATTACTGAAGCAGGCTTCGGTGCAGACCTTGGCGCAGAAAAATTCCTTGACATCAAATGCAGAGCAGCAGGTATCAAGCCCAATGCAGTTGTGGTCGTTGCAACTGTAAGAGCACTCAAAATGCACGGTGGTCTTAAAAAGGACCAGTTAGGTGAAGAAAATATTGAAGCACTTGAAAAGGGTATCCCCAACCTTCTTCGTCACGTTTCAAATATCAAAAATGTTTACAAGCTTCCCTGCGTTGTTGCAGTTAACCGCTTCCCCACAGATACAGATAACGAAATCGAATTCATTATCAATAAATGTAAGGAACTTGGCGTTAATACCGTTCTTTCAACTGTTTGGGCAGATGGCGGTAAGGGTGGCGTAGAGCTTGCTAAAGAGGTTGTTCGCCTTTGCGAAGAGGAGGATAATTCCGGCTTTACATTCTCTTATGAAACAGAAGCATCAATTGAAGAAAAAATCGAAGCAGTTGTAACAAAGGTTTACGGTGGTGACGGAATCGAGTTCACAACCAATGCAAAGAAGCAGCTTGACCAGCTTAAAGAGGATGGCTTCGGCAATCTTCCTGTTTGTATTGCTAAAACACAGTATAGCTTCTCTGATGACCCAACAAAGCTTGGCGCACCCGAGGGCTTTAAGGTTACTGTAAGAAACCTTAAGGTTTCTGCAGGTGCAGGCTTCATCGTTGTTCTCACAGGTGATATTATGACAATGCCGGGTCTTCCCAAGAGCCCTGCCGCAGAGAGAATTGATGTTGATGAAAATGGCAAAATCACAGGTCTTTTCTAATATTAATATAACGGAGTAAATACTAATGGAAAATCAGACACCCGAAAAAAAGAAAATAGTTCTGAGCTGTATTCAGCCCACAGGCACACCCACCCTGGGCAATTACCTTGGTGCGCTCAAGAACTGGAAAAATATGTGCGAGGATTATGATTGCCTTTATGGTGTTGCGGATTTGCACTCTATAACTGTACCCACCTTCCGCGAAAATCCCGCTCAACTTAAAAAGAATACCCTTGAATTATATGCGCTTCTTTTAGCTCTTGGCATTGACCCTGAAAAGAATGTTGTTTTTGTTCAGAGTCAGGTACCCACCCACGCTCAGTTAGGTTGGATTCTCAATTGCTATACTCAGTTCGGTGAAGCAGCAAGAATGACTCAGTTCAAGGAAAAAAGCCAGAAGCTTGAAAACAATATTTCAGTCGGACTTTTTGATTATCCCGTGCTTATGGCGGCAGATATTCTTGTTTATGGTGCAGATTTTGTGCCGATTGGTGCAGACCAGAAGCAACACCTTGAGCTTGCAAGAAACATTGTTGACCGCTTCAATGCAATCTATGGCAACGTTTTCAAAACTCCTGAGCCCTTTATCGGCAAGGCAGGTGCAAAAATCTGCTCTCTTCAGGACCCCACTCATAAAATGAGCAAATCTGACGATAACCCCAAATCATATATTTCAATGCTTGATGAACCCAATGTGATTATGAAGAAAATCAAATCTGCGGTTACAGACAGCGATGCTTGTGTTAAATATGCAGAGGGTAAGGATGGCATAAACAACCTTATGACAATTTACTCCTGTTGCACAGGTAAATCCTTCGAGGAGATTGAAAAAGAATTTGAGGGTAAGGGCTACGGTGACTTTAAAACCGCAGTAGGTCAGGCAGTAATTGACGAGTTAGCACCCGTTCAGGCTCGTTATAAGGAGCTTATCAACGATAAGAAATATCTTGAGGAATGTATGAAAAAGGGCGCAGACCTGGCAACAAGAATTTCACAGAGAACTCTCGACAAGGTAATGAAAAAGGTAGGCTTTTACCAGCCTAAATAACTTCTTTAGTTAGGAGTTAGGAGTTAGTAGTGAGGAGTGAAGGGGAAGCTTCGCTTCCAAACATTATATAGCTTCGTGCAGCTTTTAGTTCAATGAACAGCAAGGTGATTCTGAATGAAGAAAATAATAGTTTTGGTTCTCTTAGGGGTAGTTTTAGTTGGAGCGGTTGTAGCTTCGGTAATGCTAAAAGAATCTAATGATTTGCCGGAAAATTGTAAAGTTGACATTACACTTTCCGACTATATCGCAAAGGATAATGTTATTGTATTTAATTGCGAAATGGATATAGAAAACCATTCTTCTGAGGATAAATATTATAAAATCAGTGGTGACTTTAAAACAGAATATAACGCAAAAATGATTGATGAAAGAGTATTGCCCGGTTACGATATAGAAACTGATTTTGCTGTCTTTTTTGTTCCTGCAGGAACAGTTGGCTTATTTGATGTTTCTTTTAAATCAGCAGGTAATGATTCTGTGAATAAGCCTGACAGACTTGCGCCTGCACTCGTTGTAGAAGAAGTTCCCGAGAATCTTGTTGACAAAGATGGTTTTGTCAAAAACGAGGTTTATATTGGAATAAATGGCAATAGTGATGTGTTCTATTAACAAATAAAAAACATAAAAACAAAAAAGATTCAGGACAATGTCTTGAATCTTTTGCTTTTATAATGCCGACCGCAGGTCCCGACACTCCTCACTCCTCATTCCTCACTCCTAACTAAAAAGAAACCCCACAGCATTTTGCTGTGGGGTTTCTTTTGTCCAACAATTAGTTGGATTTGTTAAGCTTGTTAACGAGCTGTGATTTCTTGTGTGCAGCGTTGTTCTTGTGAAGAAGACCTTTAGCAGCAGCCTGGTCAAGTTTCTTAACAGCAACCTTAACAGCATCAGCCTTTGCTGCATCGTTAGCATCGATAGCTGCATTAGCTTTTTTGATAGCAGTTTTAAGAGCAGAGTTTGTAGCTTTGTTTCTTGCAGCCTTTGTTGCATTAACAATAACTCTCTTCTTTGCAGATTTAATGTTGGGCATCGGGGCACCTCCTTGTCGTTATTTTCGTATCATACAGTCATACATAATAACACAATTTAATTTTAAATGCAATAGATTTTCTAAACAAATTTGGATTATTTTCCGAATTTTTCTTCGTATTCTTTTATAGCCTCTTCAATAATTGCAACCGCATCAAGAACACCCTTGACCTCGTCAATGGCAGTGTCCTTGTCTTCAAGTGTTTTATAAACTGAGAAGAAGTGCTTCATCTCGTCAAAAACGTGCTTTGGGAGCTGGCTGATATCCTTATAAGAGCTATAAGTGGGGTCATTAAAGGGAATCGAAATAATCTTATCATCAGGCGCGCCATTGTCAAGCATTGTAATAACACCTATGGGGTAGCACTCAACAAGTGACATTGGCTGAATGTTGCCTGAGCAAAGCACAAGCACGTCCAACGGGTCATTGTCCTTTGCGTAGGTTCTGGGAATAAAGCCATAGTTTGCTGGGTAGTGGGTAGAGGTATAAAGAACGCGGTCAAGTCTTAAAAGACCGGTTTCCTTATCAAGCTCATATTTCATTTTGCTCCCCTTGCTGATTTCAATAACAGCAACATAGGATGAGCGTGAAATTCTTTCAGGATTAATATCGTGCCAGATATTCAAAAAAATCGCCTCGAATCTTTAGTGTGTAATGATTATAGAATATTTATGTATAAAAATCAATTGAAATCTTTATTAAAAATGCTTGTCTGCTTATGAAACTCTTTTAACTGATAATAAGCAGGTGTAATATGTGTAATCAAGCCCTCCCGCACCCGGCTGTGTTACCTCAGTAAGCACCAGTTTGCAATTGTAACCGAAAAAAACACCGTTTTTTGTTGTTTTGTTTTCGGAAAGCGTTTCCCAGGAGTCGTCAGATACAAAATCATAGAATTCAGTATCAGAATATTGATTTTGTGCAATTGTAGCTAAAGAAATTCTGCATAATTGATACATTATGTTAAGATTTGTAATGTTATCAATTTTCAGTGTGTAATCTTCAAGATTATCTTTTACCTTGAAATCGATTTTTGCTCCGTTGTTATTGAATCTCTGAGAAATACAGATTTGTCCTTTTTCTTGCTTGAAGGTGTAATTGTTAAGAGTGAAATTGTAGATATATAAATTGTTGTTTGCAGTATTCCAACGGTTTACTATTTCCGCTTCAATATTTTTGTGATTAACAGAGCTATCGCTTTGTGTAGCGGAAGTTGTAATTACTGTAGTAGGTTTTTTGTTTTGTGTAGTGGAAGTATTAATCGCTATAGCTGAATTTTCACTTTTTTTAGCAGAAGTGGTAATCGCTGTAGTAGAATTTTCACTTGCTGTTGCATCGGTTGTTGATTCCTCGGAAAAGCCCGGTTCGTTTATGGTGTTTTCTTTCGGGCTTTGGGTATCAGTAACCGACAGGTTGTTTTTAGCGGTTGTTGTTTTGTTTGTGTAGGTGTTATTGGTTTTTGGTGGCTCGGTGCTTTTGTTTGCTTTGTTTTTAAATAAAACACCTGTAATTGCACTACCAATAATTAGAATCAGCAGAATTGTTGCCACTAATACGGACTTTTTTGTTTTAGCTTTCTGCGTCGGTAAGGAAATGCTTTTTGTGGGTGACAGTCTTTCCATACAATAGGGGCAAAAGTCAATTTCTTCAGGCAAATCCTTGTTGCAGTGAGGGCATTTAATTGAGTAGTTCTCTTTAGTCAAAGGTTTTCTCTCCGTTTTCATAAAGGGTGTTGTTGATTTTTAAAATGTTGCTTTTGTCAGCAATACCGCGTATAACAATACTGTCCCATTTGCTTTTGGGGTAAAGGGGAGCAAAGCCGGCTGTTTTTAATGCTAATTGAACCTCGTCAACACTCATTTCCATAGCAATGCAAAGGGCAATTAATTTGTTTCTTGAGGGGGTTCTTGAACCGGAAAAAATCTGATAACCGTAAATTTCGTTGATTTGTGCGTCCTTGATAATCTTGGCTTTGGTCAGCTTTTTAGCTTTCACATATTCATTTAAAAATTCCATAATTGTTAAATCAATGAAATAATCTTCATTCTCTTTAACATAGTCTGAAATGTTGTTTGCTTTAAGCAATTTTTCCATAAGCTCGTCAGTTGGTATTTTAAGCATTTTTTCACTTCCCAAAACTATTTGATTGTAGTATAATCAAAAAAACAATATTTTTCAAGAGGGTTAATATGGTGTGGCTTGATGATGTGCTGAAAACAGAGTACTCTGTTTTTAAGGTTTTGAAAAATACGGATGAAAAATCAATCGTAGTGTATCGGAACAATACATTGGCAAAATGTATTGTATGCCGTCGCTTTAGGGGTACAACGGAGGTTTATGAAAAGCTTCAAAGAATTAAAACCGAAAATCTGCCCGAGGTTTATAATGTAAGCAAAGAAGATAACAAAATCACTATATTGGAAGAATATATTGACGGTATCACAGTGGGAGAGGTTCTGCAAAGCGGTTTGTATAATGAAAATGGAGTAAAAAAGGTTGTAGGTTCTTTGTGCGATGCTTTATATATTTTGCATTCAATGGGCATTGTTCACAGGGATATAAAGCCTGAGAATGTAATGATAACCAACAGTGGAGTTGTGAAGC
Source organism: Clostridia bacterium (assembly GCA_017436285.1). Classification (GTDB taxonomy): domain Bacteria; phylum Bacillota; class Clostridia; order Oscillospirales; family Acutalibacteraceae; genus DTU089. Next base: position 25,118 of record JAFSDL010000045.1, on the reverse strand, counting down.
TGATTGATTTTGATGCAGCAAGAGTTTTCAAAAACGGAAAATCTGCTGATACAGCAATAATCGGCACGGTAGGATATGCCGCGCCGGAGCAGCTGGGGTTTGCCCAAAGCGATGAAAGAACGGATATTTATGCTCTTGGTGTACTGATGAATGTTATGCTCACAGGCGAGCATCCCGGAAAACAAATACATAAAGGAAGATACAAAAAAATTATTGAAAAAGCAATTAATATGAATCCTGCAAAACGGTTTCAGTCAGCCTTGGAATTGAAAAAATATTTATAATACTAAGCAGCCTGCTTAGGACAAAAGGAATGTCAGTAGCTTATAATGTAACTACTGACATTCCTTTTTATAATAATTATTGCTTGTTTTCTGATTGTGAAATGTTGTCAAGTGCATATTCACAGCATTGAATTACCAGTTGATTGAAGGATACATTGTTTTTGTCGGCGATTTTTTGTATTTTTTCAATCAAAGGATCAGGCATTCGGATTGTCTTATTTGAACTTTGTGGTTTTTTAACCTCAAACATATAAATCACCTCATTATTATTAGAATTATATTACAAAAGTAATTAAAATAATATGTGTAAAATTGCAAGTAAAAATTACTTGCAAAAAGCCAAGTGTTGTGTTATAGTGAGTTTAAATTATAAAGTAAAAGGAGGAAGTTTTATGAAAAAATTATTGAGTGTTGTTTTGGCTTTTGTGATGGTTATGAGTGCATTTGCAAATGCACCAATAGCAAATGCAACGGAAAACATCTCTGAATGGGATATTTATTTTGAATTGAACGAGGATGGAACCGGTTATAAGGTGACAGGTTGTTATGCTTTTGCAACAGGAGTATTAAATATTCCTGAAAGCTATAGTGGTTTACCTGTTATTGGTATCGGCAGTAATGCATTCTATTTTGCCGCTAATATAACTGATGTTATATTACCCGATAGTGTGGAATATATTGAGGATTCTGCTTTTTCAATGTGTCAGAATTTAGAGTCAATCACATTTGGTAGCGGATTAAAATCTATTGGAATACAAGCATTTGTCGGTGCTTCTGCTTTATCGTCGGTTACTCTTCCTAAAAATTTAATATCAATAGGGGAATTCGCTTTTGCTGACTGTAGTAGTCTTTGTTTTGTGACAATGGGTAATAAAATACAGAAAATTGGCGAAAATGCCTTTAAAAATACAGCGTTTTATGATGATACATCCAATTGGACGAAAGGTATTTTATATATAGACAATAATTTGATAAAAGCTCGTTCGTCGGTGAAAAATGTTTGTATAAAAGATGGTGTGAAAACAATAGCTGATGGAGCTTTCGGTGAGTCAACTTCATTATCAGAGCTTATTATTCCACAAAGCTTGAGGTACATAGGTGATGGTGCATTCGGAAATTCCAAGGGCTTGAATTACACTTTCTATATGGGGTCAAAAGCTCAATTTAATGCTATATCTAAGGGAAAGCAAAATAACAAATTGTCACTTTCTTCGATACATTATAATACCGATTGCCATACATATTCAGAAAAATGGACTGTGGATATCCAACCCACCTGTACTGAAGAAGGTGAGAAATCTCATCATTGTACGCAATGTGAAAGTCGCATTGATATTACACCTGTTCCTGAATTGGAGCATACAAGCTCTGAGTGGATTACTGATAAAAAAGCAACAGTTAACGCAAAAGGCAAAAAGCATAAAGAATGTACTGAATGTGGGGAGATTCTTAAAACTGCAGCAATCAAGCAGCTTAAATGTTCTAAGCCTAAGCTTTCAAAAATTGAAAATACATCAAGCGGTGTTAAAATAACTTGGGGAAAGGTAAACGGTGCAGACTCCTACGAGGTTTATCGTAAAACAACAGGTAGCGGCTCATATAAGAAAATCGGTAAAACAAGTAAAACCTATTACACCGATAAAAAAGCCTCATCAGGCAAGAAGTATTACTATATTGTTAAAGCTGTGAATGAAGCCGGTGTCTCATCATCTTCAGGCTCACTTTCAAAGCTTTACCTTGCAGACCCGACCTTGAAAACACCCTCAAGCACAAAAAAGGGAATTACTCTTAAATGGAGCAAGGTAACAGGTGCTGAGGGTTATCAGGTTTATCGCAAAACAGGTAGTGGTTCGTACTCGAAAATTGCAACTGTAAAAGGTAACTCAAAGGTAACCTACACAGATAAAAAAGCTAAGAAGGGCAAGACATATACCTATAAAATCAAAGCATATAAAAGCAAGGTCACAAGCGCATATTCCAATACCAAAGCAATAAAAGCTAAATATTAAAATTGAGGAATATTAAATGAAAAAGAAAAACTTTGTTAAATTAATTTGTCTTACATTATCATTTCTTTTTGTGCTTTTATTGAGCTCTTGTTCATCAGCAACGGATAATGATGAAAATGGTGGAACTACTGTTGGAATTAACAACTCAGCAAAAAAAGAGGAAAACAATGCAAATGAAAGCATAGTAAAGGAAACCCCAAATAATAAGAACAAGGTTGAGAAAAAAGATGTTGTTCCTATAGTTTATCAGGAAAAAACCGAAAGCTATTATTATGATATTACATATGTTGAGCTTTGCGGTAAAATAGCGGATGTTCTCGAAGAATTATGCAAAGAAAATAATACCGCCTTCGACAGAGCGAGTTTTCTATCCGGTTGCACCGGTTCAGAGTATACAAATGGTGCATATTATGTCAATCAATATGGTGATTTGATAGAGCCCGGGGATGAGGGCTTAAGATACAACGGAACAACTTACGATTATATTGTTCCTTTTGAGTATAGGAATGATATGGCTACAAGTTCTTTGTATATCAGTGTTGCTCCTGAAACATTGAAAATTGTTAATATAGAATTAAATGTTGGAAACGCAGATTTAACAAATGAACTTGATCCTGAGTTTATGGCATTTGCGGATATGTTGATTAATCTCTTTTGTGATAAGGATTTTAAGAAACTGGATAAGTATATGGTAACCGAGTATTCGGAAGGTGTTTTTGGTGTTAATGAATTTGTGTGCAATAACAGTTTTATTAAATTTAAGTATCAGAATACACTTAATGCTACAGGTACGGTTAGTTTATATATAAGACCCACAGGCGAAAAAAACGGATATGATAAGATTGATTCTGAATCCGAAGCTAAGATATTGTCATTAGCCGAAGATAAAGAAAATCCGTTGATAAATGTAAATGGAGTTGTTTGTCAGTTTAGCGGAATATACGTAAGTGATAGTGATTTCTCACCAAATCGTGCAGCAAATACTATGAATTATGTCAGATTCTATGATGATAAAATTGAAATGAACATATATTTATCAACAGGATTTGAGGTGGTTACAGCTTCTTACAAGGTTTCTGAAGATGGAAAATCAATAGTTTTATCAGAATGTAAAAATGACTCTCTTTTGGTGTTTGAATCCGGTGTTGAATTCATATGGCCTTATGAGGGGGATGATATTTCAACTATTGAAATTTCGGGCTCACAGGAGTGTTTCGCACTAACAGATGAACAATTGCCCTCTCAATTTACTGATGGTGCAGCTTTCTTCGTTTTAGAATAAATGTTAAACATAAAAAGACTACAAGTTTACCATAATCGGTAGCTTGTAGTCTTTTTCATAATGTTTATTGAGTGAAGATTTTATTCAAACAAAAACTTCTTGAATTCTTCAATATATTCTTTTGCTCTTACGGGATTAGTGCTTTCTGCAAAAATTCTGAGAAGTGGCTCAGTGCCTGAAAAACGGCAGATAACCCAACCATCTTCGAAATAAACCTTGCAGCCGTCTTCATAATTAACCCTGATAATTTCATCCTTGAAAACGGGTAGGCGTTTTTCAACCATAAGAGTTTTTTCAACAACGGGCTTGATTGCAGGGTCAAAGCGCATATCGTCCTCTACCATAGAGAATTCGCCGAATTCCTTGCGAAGTCTTTTAAGCGTCTGAGACGGGCATTCGCCGATAACACTCACCATTTCTGCGAAAAGAGAGGCGGCATAGACTGAATCTTTACCGTGAATATGACCTCTTACCGTCAGACCGCCTGAGGATTCGCCACCCAAAACTGCATCAACCTCATCAATTTTTGAAGAAATATATTTGAAGCCAACGGGAACCTCGTAGCATTTTTCCCCTAAGGATTCAGCAATCTTATCAAGCATATGAGTTGTTGCAAGGTTTCTTACAGCGGGACCACGCCAGCCCTTGTATTTAACGAGATAGTAATAGAGCAGGCAAAGAATTTCGTTAGCATTTATATAGCTACCGTTTGCATCAATAATACCGAGCCTGTCTCCGTCACCATCCATAGCAATACCGAAATCATAACCGCCTCTTACAACAGAGCTTTTAAGGTTTGCAAGGCTTTTTTCCGAGGGGGCAGGCATAACACCGCCAAAATAAGCATCCTTGTTAATGTTCATTGTATCAATTGTGCATCTTGCAGTGTAGAAAATAACAAGCAAAGGATATGTGCCCGAGCCGTGCATTGTGTCAAAAAGAACGCGAAGACCTCTGTTGCGAAGCGCATCCATATCAATAACATCGATAATATCATCAAGGAATTTGTTGAAAGGGTTATTTATATATTCAACAAGACCTTTTTCAACTGCATAATCAAATGAAAGATATTCAACATCATCAATAGCTTCAATCAACGCCTCAAGTCGAGCGGTTGTTTCTACGGGGGCATCTCTGCCTTCTTCTACAATCAGCTTAATTCCATTGTAGCTTGATGGGTTGTGGCTTGCAGTGATTTCAATACCAAAATTAAGGCTTCTGTCCTTGACTGTGTGCATAACAAGGGGAGTTGGTACTGAGCGCTCCATAAAAAGAACCTTAATTCCATCATTTGTAAGCACTTCTGCAACCCATTTTGCCGCATTTTCGGAAAGAAAGCGTCTGTCAAAGCCGATTATAACAGGCTTGTCTGTTTTGTTTTCTTCTTTCATAAGAAGGCTGATACCCTTTGCAACACGACGGATGTTTTCGCAAATGAAATCTTCACCGATTACCGCACGCCAACCGCCTGTGCCAAATAAAATTTTGTTCACATTATCACCTCAAAAGCACAACTTCACGCTTTATGATAACAAAAAAGAAAAAGTTTGTAAATAGGGAATTATCAGTTTTTATAAGTCGAATTTACTTGTTTTTATTAAAAGTTTTGTATATAATTAAACCATAAAAGAAAAGGCGGAGTTAATTATGAAAATTTTAGTTCTTAACGGTAGTCCTAAAGGGGATTACAGTATAACTCTTCAAACATCAATTTATCTTTCTAAGCTTCATCCTGAGCACGAATTCGATTTTCTCAATGTGGGGCAAAGAATAAAAGCTCTTGAAAAGGATTTTTCTGAGGCAGAGGAAAAAATGAGCAATGCAGATTTGCTTGTTTTTTCATATCCTGTTTATACATTTCTTGCACCATATCAGTTGCACAAATTCATCTCGCTTTTAAAGGAAAAGGGTGTTGACCTTAAGGGTAAATTTGCAACGCAGATTTCAACCTCAAAGCATTTTTACGATGTAACTGCCCACAGATATATTCAGGATAACTGTCAGGAAATGGGGCTGAAATTTATAAAGGGTCTTTCTGCCGATATGGATGATTTACCCTTGAAAAAAGGTCAGGATGAAGCAAAGGCATTTTTCAAATACCTTATGTGGTCTGTTGAAAATGATATTGTTGAGCCTTGCCTGAACTCCTTTACAGAGCCTAAAAATGTTAAAGTGGATGTACCCGAAGAAAACAAAACAGAAAAATCAGGCGATGTTGTAATAATTGCCGATTATTCTGAGGATGATATTCAGCTTCAGAATATGATTGCTCGCTTTCAGAATGTGGTTAACCGAAAAACAAGGGTTGTTAATATAAGAGAATTTCAGTTCAAGGGCGGATGCTTGGGTTGCCTTAATTGTGCAACAGGTGGCGAATGTGTTTATAAGGATGGCTTTGCGGATTATTTAAGAAATGAGCTTAATTCTGCAGAAGCAAGAGTTTTTGCATTTACCATTAAAGATCATTCAATGGGCACACAGTTGAAATTATATGATGACCGCTCATTCTGTAACGGTCATCGCTCTGTTACAATGGGTAAGCCCGTTGCATACCTTGTAAGCGGTAATTACAGTGAAGAGAAAAATCTTCAGACCGTTCTTGAAGCAAGAGCAAGCACAGGTGAAAACTTCCTTTGTGGCGTTGCAACAGATGAATTCAATCCCAACCGGGAAATAGATGAAATGGCAAAAACACTTGAATATGCTCTCGAAAACAATCACACAGTTCCTCAGGACTTCTATGGTGTTGGCGGTATAAAAATCTTCCGCGACCTTATCTGGCTTATGCAGGGCTTTATGAAGGAGGACCATAAATTCTTCAAAGCCCATAATCAGTATGATTTCCCACAGAAGAAAAGGGGAATGATGATTTTAATGTATCTTGCAGGTGCGGCACTTTCATCACCCAAAATCAAATCAAAAATGGGTAACAAAATGAACGAGGGTATGCTTATGCCTTATCAAAAGGTTATAAAGGATTTGGAGAAGAACAAGTAAAAAATATGAACACCAACCTTTTGGGGTTGGTGTTCATATTTTTTATAAGTCTATTGTGAAATTGTTCTCACCCTGTGCGAGAGCAATTTCTTTGTTTTTATATCTGAAAACAGCTCTTGTGCTTTCGGGAATTGTAATTTCAAAATCAACCTTACCGTTGTTGTTTTTGTAGTTTACTGCAACAACGCCCTGAACAGTTTCGATGCTACCACTCATTCTGCCGAAGCGGTTAATTCCCTGAGGCTCAATAATGAGGGATTTGTAGCCTGCTGTTTCTTTCTCCTGCTTAATACCTAAAAGGTATTCAAAAAGGTATGCAACAGGTGCGCCGAACATTGGGTGAGAGTGAGAACGACTGCGGTTACTGTCCCAATATTCGTGGAAGGTGGTGGCACCATTTTTGCGCCAATGCTCAAACCCTTGGTCACCATCGTGGGTTAAAAGGTCAATTGCAAGGTCGGTATCACCTTTTTGGAATAGGAGACGTGTTACAATATCTGTTGCAAAAATACCTGTATCATAGAAGCCTAACTTTTTGTAGTAGCTTACCATATTTTTATAGGTGTTTTCGTTGCCAAGACCAATGTCAACCGCAAAGGAATTAGCACCCTGAACGTTCATAATAAAGTTATCGTCAAAGGCGTTGAAATATGCGGCGGTTATCGCGCCCTTGCGATATCTGATTTTCTCTTCATATTCGGCAATGTCCTCTTCCTTGCCGATAATTTTCGCAATATCACACATCTTCTCCAGGGATTTAACCATAAAATATGTGTTTACCATTGAAGCAGGGAGAACAACCTGCTGATTGTGAGAGGTGATATCTCTGTCAGGGTAGAGAATGTTAGGACCGCACCAGTCACCAAGACACCAGTTACCCTCCTTGTCGCTTGTAACAAGTCCATAATCGGAATGGGCTTCAAGGTAGTCAATGTAACGGCGCATATTGTGATAATATTTTGAAAGAATTTCCTTGTCGCCATAATGCTTATATAACTGCAGGGGCACCTCAACAATTGCCGAGCCCCATCCACCGGGACCACCGCCACTGTGAATATAGGGTGCAGTATATTGAATATGACCGCTTAATTCATCCTGACAGTCACCGATATCCTGCATCCATTTTTCATAAAGCTTGCGGGCATCAAGAATTGTCAGAACCGCGTGGCAGGTAAGCTGACCGTCACCTGTGTAGCCTCTTCTTTCAAGGTGGGGGCAGTCAGATGGGTGACCCGTGTGCATATTGCAAAGCATTGTGTGAATAAAGGTTTTGTAAATCCAGTTAAGTGTTTCATTGTCGCAGTCAAAGGTTGAATTAACAGGCACATCTGCATAAATAACCTTAACGCATTTCGGAACAGCATTACCGATAACCTCAAAATATCTGAAGCCATACCAAGTAAATTCGGTTTGAACTAATCTTAGCTGACCGTCAGAAACAACTGTGAACTGCTGGTCTTGAATATGCTCTGGGTCAATTGAACCATCAGGCAAGCATTCCTCAGAAAAATTAACAATAATCCTTTCACCCTTGGGCGCATTGATTTCTAAAACGGGGTAGCCCGTTGTGTTTTCCCCACAGTCGTAAACAACTGAATTTTCAGTTGTTCTAATCACCTTAACAGGCTTTTCTTCAATAAGCTTGTCAGTAGGGCAGTCCGTTGTGCAGTATTCGGTTATAAGCTCTTCTGTTAAAACTGCATTTTCCCAATTGCTATCATCAAAAGCCTCACCGAAGCAATCCTCAAAGCCGGTGTAATCCTGATGCTCACCCATATTGAAAAGGTAGTCTACAACATAGCTTTTACCGATTTTGCAGGTTTCATCAGAAACAAAATCAACAGTACCGGTTTTACTCTCTGCACTAATGCAATAAATTGCTTTCGGTAAGCCAAAACATCTGTTTTTGAAGGTGTACCAGCCACCACCATAATGAATGGCAATAGTGTTTTTACCGTTCTTTACAAAAGGTGTAATATCAAACTGCGGAACATAAATTCTGTGAGCAGAGATAACCTCGTCAACGGGGTCACAGCCCGCCTCAAAATCAGAGGAAAGGGGCAAAAATGTGTCGGGATTGATGCATTTTCCGTTTATGTAGCACTTGAAAAAGCCAAGACCTAATATATTAAGGCTCACCTTTTCAAAAGCCTCAAGCTCAAACCTACCTCTTAAAACTGAAAATGTTGTGGGCACACGCTCACTTGCCCCAACCCATTTGGCGTTTTTAAAATAAAACTCCTGTGTCAATCTGAACACCTCTCTAAATCATATATTTTAAATATATCACAACAAAATAACTATTACAATAATAAGATAAATAAAAGTAACGCGAAGCCTATCATCCCTGTGCGCTTCAGCGCATAGGGAGGGGGACCGTTCTTGGTTAGGTGAATCATAACTTTATGTATATTTCGGGTGGTAATTTTATCTATACAATACAGTTCGGGCGGAATGGTGGTGGGTCGCCCCGTAAAGATTACACTTTGTAAAAGTGGTGCAAAACAAAAAAGACACCACTCTCGTGATGCCTTTAAATCATTTTTCCTCGTGATACTCCTTCTCGGTATTTACATTCCAGATATTATCTTTTCTTGTTTCGCCTGAAAGAATATTCTTAACCGCCTCAAAGGATGTGCACATACTGTGGTCAATATTGTTGTAACGGTGCTGACCATTTCTGCCAACGCAGAAAAGATTAGGGATTGTGTTGAGATAAGCTCTTAAATCATCCATCTTTTCATAAGTGTCAAAATAAGCAGGGTAAGCCTTTTTAACTCTTTCAACGTGGGTGTCAAGAACATCATTTTCGCTATCAATTAACCCCATAGTAACCATTTCGTTAACTGCTGACTTGGCGAACTCCTCATCACTCAGTGACCACATTTCGTCACCCTCGTTGCAGAAATATTCCAAGCCCATCCATACTGTGTTTTGAAGGTCTTTAACCATATAAGGCGACCAGTTGTTATAAATCTGAAAACGCCCCATTTTAACGTTTTTATCGTGAACATAAACCCAGTTATCAGGTACAATATTGCCGATGGTTTTAATTTTTGTTTCGTTTTTGAGGTTGAGCTTGGGAATAAGAACACCAACAGTCATATAATCACGGTAGGGAAGTCCCTTTGCAATTTCTCTGTATTCCTCAGGTACATCATTCATACCTGCAACCAAATCCTTAACGGGCATTGATGAGATTATATAATCACCATCAACAGTAACTTTTTCGCCGTCTTTTTCATAAACAAGACCTGTGATTTTGTTGTTTGTATCTTTAATAATTTCAACAACCTTGGCATTTTTGATAATCTTACCGCCCATTTTCTCGAATTCAGAGGCGGTCAATTCCCAAAGCTGACCGGGACCAAGCTTGGGATAAGCAAATTCTTCAATAAGAGAGGTTTCAACAGCTCTGTTTTTCTTATTAAAAAGCTTGCCGAAAATATCCTTAAGAACTGCCATAATGGAAAGACCTTTAACTCTTTGAGCGCCCCATTCGGGAGAAATTTCAGAGGGGTGCCTGCCCCAGAGATTTTCGGTGTAGTTTTCAAAGAACATTGAATAAAGCTTTTTACCGAAGCGGTTAATATAAAAATCCTCAAGGGATTTTTCTTCTCTTTTGTAGATAAGAGTTTTGAGATAACTGAAGCCAACAACGACAGTTGTAGCAAGCCCCATATTTTTAATGGTATCAAGCTTTAATGAAACAGGGTAGTCAAAAAATTTGTTTTTGAAGAAGATTCTTGAAAGGCGGTTTCGCCTTAACATAACTTTGTCTGTTTTTTGAGGGTCAGGACCGCCTTCAACAACTGTTGACTCTCTGCCTAATGCAGTATCGTCAAAAGGCTTGCTGCCCTGCGTGGGAAGCATTTTCTCCCACCATTCATTAACCTGGGGCACTTTAGAGAAAAAGCGATGCCCACCCATATCCATTCGGTTGCCCTTGTAATTAACGGTTTTGGAAATACCGCCAAAAGCACCGCTTTCCTCGAAAACGATGATTTCAAAATCTTTTGACTTTTTTGCTAATTCATAAGCCGCAGTTAAGCCCGCAGGCCCTGCGCCGATAATTAAAACTCTTTTCATAAATATATGTTTCCCATAATTTGTTAATCTATTTAAAATAATATACTAAAACACAATAAATATCAATGTTTTTTGGACTGTAACTTATTAAGAATTTATAAATTTTCTTTCCATTGCCCATGTGGTTCAATCTGTCATAACGAAAAAAGAAAAGAACACCCAAAAGGTGTTCTTTCTTTATTGGTTGCGGAGGTGGGATTTGATGGGCTCTGCCCATCATTCGCTACGCGAACACCCGATTATGTTCGCCTTCGGCGAGGTGGTTCAAATCCCACTTCGAAAACTATATAAAAAAATAAAAGACACCCTATTAGGTATCTTTTATTTTATTGGTTGCGGAGGTGGGATTTGAACCACACGACCTCCGGGTTATGAGCCCGACGAGCTACCAGGCTGCTCTACTCCGCGATATTTACTTATGCCCTCTCTCGAGTGCTTGAGTATTATAACACTATAATTATATGTTGTCAAGCATTTTTTATGCAAAAAGTAAATTTCTTTTTTGAGTTAAACTTTTAATCAGGAAAACTAACCTGCCTACCCGTAACGGCTTCTGTAATTTCTCTGCAAAGGTCGGTTGCGATTTTTTGAATTTTGCCTTTAACTGCGAACTCACGAGCCATTTTGTAGGTGAATTCATCACCGTTCTGCTTTTCTTCCTTTACTGCTTCAGAATCGAATATATCATATATTCGCTCAACTCTTGTTTCGTAGGTTGAGGTGTCCTTTTCATCAATTTCAATTACCCGGTAGCCACCCTGGGTTGAATGGAAGAGACCGATATATCGTGTGCTTAAGGAATTTACAATATCAATGCCTTTGTACTTTACACCAAAGGCGTTGGTGTGGTCGTGGCCTGTGAACATTGCAAGAACATCGCCCTTTTCCACCATAGCATCAAACTGACCGAAGTTTTCATAACCGGGGCAGGGGTATTCTCTTATTGTGCCGTAGTTTATTTGCTCAGGATCAAATCTGTAATATTCATCATCGTTATATAAATGCTTGTAGGCATAAGGTTTTTTTGAGTCGGATTTTTCAAGCACATCATAAATTTCCCCAACGATTATATGCTGAAAAACAAGGGAGTCCACAGGCTTTCCGTTGTTCTCTTTTATGAGCTTGTCAGATGTCCTTTTGTACCATTCAATCTGGTCGGGCTGAACACAGCTATATCGACCTTCATTATCATAATCACCTGAATCAAATACCCAAAGATTGAATTTTATCTCTTCACCATCGGAAGATAAAACAGGAATATTGTATGTGCCACAGCCTGAAAGTTCTTCACCGTCATCAATGGAAACAGAGCAGGAGAAGGTATTATAATATGCCATAAGCTCTTCTCGTGACATTGCGCCCTCTTCTGAATCGTGGTTACCAAAGGTTACTGCAACGGGAATATGCCTTGCCTCAAAAACATTCATAAGCCCATTTATAAGCTTTTTTGTATCTTCTGCGCTCTCGCAGTTGAGAACAATATCACCCGTAAGCATAACAATATCAGGCTTTTCCGTATCGCAAGCCCTTTCAACTAACCATATTGTAGGGTCAAAATTGTGGTTTTGCTTTAAGTGTGTGTCGGTAATATGTAAAATTTTAAGCTTGCCGTCAGAATTGAATTTTATGGTTTTATCTGTGGTGTTCTGAGTGCTTGCAGAATCATAATTCACGCCACTGTATGCAGGTCTTATAGATAAAGATAAAATCCCTGCAATTATGGCGAAAATCAATAAAACCGGAATTAAAATTTTATATCTCTTTTTCATAATATCAACCCCAAACAACTTAACTTCTGAAAATTATTATACCATATCCAACGGATAAAAAGCAATAAAATGACGAAGCTGCTTGTTGTTACCTTTTGTAACCTGCTATTACAATTTGGTTTCATTTTAGTCATAAAGATTTACAAAAAATTTTATTGTGGTAGAATTAGTGCAACAAAAAGAATAGAGGTGTTAGGATGAAAAAATATCTGAAAAGATTACCTTTATATATACCAGTGGCGATAGTTCTGGTGTTCCTTGTTGTTTGGGGTGTTTCACTCCTGAAATGCGAAATATTAACAAATAAATATTCCGAAGAATTGAAATATGCCCATACAGAAAACGCTATGCTTGGCAAAATTGAGTCCTACAAGGTTTTAGAATGTGACGGAAAAACCGCAGAGGTTTATTATGTTTGTGATAATAACACTGTAGGAAATGTTTTAACATTTGAAAAGCAAAATGATGAGTGGAAGGAAATAAGCTGGGAAACTATCTGGTCGAAGCAGGGTAGTGCAGATGAAATGCTCTGGCCTTATTGGTGGCACAGGCTAATATATATTTACCTCTAAAATAACACAAACGACACTTATCGTAATGATAGGTGTCGTTTAACTTTATTCTTCGTTTTCAATTGCTTCTATAAGTGCTTGTTTAATTACCGAAAGCATAAATTCGATAAAAATAGTGGATTCGCCCTCGTCATTTGAAGAGTTTATTGCATTATAATATTCACTTTGATTATTGTGAATGATGGATTCAATAGGTAGCCAAGCAAAGAGGGGATTCCATTTTGAAAGAAGAAGGGTGTGCCACAATCTTCCGAGCCTTCCGTTACCATCTGCAAAGGGATGAATAAGCTCAAATTCGTAGTGAAAAACGCAACTGCTGATGAGTTGATGTGTTTCATCTGTTCTTACCCAATTCAGTAAATCTTCAACAAGCGAAGGAACATATTGAGGCAATGTGCCGAAATGTATAATATTGCCTTCGTTATCAACAACCCCGACCTGACCTGAACGGAAAACACCGCTTTCTTCAACGAGCTCTCGCGTTAAAACACCGTGTGCAGTCAGTAAATCATCAACGGAGTATGGGTCAAGCTCATCCAATCTCTCGTATATCTCATAGGCGTTTTTTACTTCTGCAATATCTTTTGGGGGAGCAAGAACGTGCTTGCCGTCTATAACTGCAGTAACTTGTTTTATACTTAATGAATTCTGTTCAATAGCAAGAGAGCCCTGGATGGTTTTTATTCTGTTTGCTCTTCTTAAGGTAGGGTTTGAAGATGATTTATTAATTGATGTAAGCTTGTCTGAAAGCTCTGTGATTTCAGCTATATAATCAATTATTTTATCTGTAATTTTAAAAGGTGGTTTGTTCATACAATTACCTTTCTTTCTGTTATTATCCTAATTATAACAAAACACAGTACATAAATCAATAATTGCTTTTTTAGTCAAACAAAATTCTGTATTTTTATATACTTTTTCTATTTACAAAATATAACAATGTGTTAATATAGTATGTGAAATTATTACCTTTGGAGGTATTATTATGGAAAAAATTAAATTCGGTATATTCGGTTTGGGTCGCGGAAGCGGTTTTTATGACGGTGTTGCCGCTAACAATGGTGAGGTTGTTGCAGTTTGCGATTTTAATGAAAAAAGACTTGAAAAAGCAAAGGCGGACCATCCCGATGTTACAACCTATACAAGCTTCGATGAGTTTATCAATCACGAGGGCTTAGAGGCAGTTTTCCTCTGCAACTATTTCCACGAGCATACTCCCTATGCTATTAAGGCTCTTGAGAAAAATATTCACGTTTTAAGTGAATGCACCTCAAATATTTCAATGGGTGAGGGTGTTCAGCTTGTAAGAGCAGTTGAAAAAAGCAACGCTTTTTATATGATTGCTGAAAACTATCCCTTTATGAAATTCAATCAGGAAATGCGTAAGGTTTATCAGTCCGGCGTTTTAGGTAAGGCATTGTTCTGCGAGGGTGAATATAACCATCCCATTCTTTCTCAAAAGGAAATTGCTCACTATTGTCCCACATCAAAGCATTGGAGATACCATATTCCCAGAATTTATTATATAACACATTCTCTCGGCCCGCTTATGTATATCACAGGCGCATTCCCCAAGAGAGTTACTGCTATGCCCGTTTTTGCTCCCTTTAATGAAGAAAACGGTGGCGGTGACCTTTATTGGAGATTACCCGACAGAAGTGCGGTTGTTACCTGCCTTAATGATGATAATTCTGTTTTCCGTGTAACAGGCTGGTCTCATTTCGGCGGTCACGCTAACACATACCGTGTTTGCGGTGAATTGGGTCAGATTGAAAATCTTCGTGCAGAGGATGGTAAGGTTCTCCTTTCCTTTAATAATGAACATATTCCCGAGGGTATGGAAAGAGTTACTGCCTATGAAGCAGATTTTGAGCCCGATGCAAAAGAGGCTGCAGAAAAAGCAGGTCACGGTGGTGGCGACTTCTTCATTGTCAGAGAATTCTTCAATGCTATCCGCGAAAACAGAAAGCCTATGTTTGACGAGTATTTCGCAACAACAATGGCTTCCGTTGCAATCCTCGGTCACAGAAGTGCTATGGAATACGGTAAGCCCTATGATATTCCCGATTTCCGCAAGGAAGAGGACAGAAAGCTCTGGGAAAACGATTTCCTTACTCCTTGCTTCGATTCAAAGGGCAATCCTCCTACAATTGCTAACACAGAAAAAGCAGAATATGTTCCCAATGAGGAAACTATGAAGGCTTATGATGATGCAATTGCTGCTTACAGAGCAGAGCATCCCGATGAGGACTAATATGAATTGGAACGATTTGTTATATAACCCTGATGAAAAACCACTTGACAGATTAGTTGAGGGTTATAGCTATACATCAATTTTCAGGACTATCGCCTTTATTGGCGATAGTCTTTCCTCAGGTGAGTTTGAAGCCTGTGATGAGCAGGGGAATAAGAGCTATTATGATATGTTCGAATATTCCTGGGGTCAGTATATTGCAAGAAAAAACGGGCTTAAAGCCTATAATTTCTCCCGAGGCGGTATGACTGCAAGAGAATATCTTGATTCCTTTGCAGAGGCTAACGGCTTCTGGGATGAAGATAAAAAATGTCAGGCTTATGTTATCGCTTTAGGTGTAAATGATGTTTATAACGGTGGCTTAGAGATCGGCGGTGCGGAAGATATCGACCCCAACGATTACCGCAATAATAAGCCTACCTTTATAGGCAATTATGCTCAGATTATAAGCCGATATAAAGAAATAAGTCCCGATGCAAAGTTTTTCTTTGTAACCTTTCCGAATGATAATTACAGAGGAAGAGAAGACCAGACCAATGAAACAATAAAGGGTCTTTATGATTTAACAAAGGTTTTCAGTAATTCTTATGTTCTGGATATTCATAAATATGGGCCTGTTTATGATGGACGCTTTAGAGAAAAGTTTTTCCTTTATGGTCATATGAATCCTATGGGTTATATTTTTACTGCCAATATGATTGATTCCTACATTGATTATATCGTTCGTAAAAATCCCGATGATTTTAAAAATATAGCTTTTGTAAATACAGATATTAAATATAAATAAATTGGTAGATTTTCGGTGAACTTTGTGCTATAATGCCGTTCGGTGTTAAAGTTAATAGAAAGTTTAATAAGAAAGAAGTCACAAAATGTCTTTATCTGTTTTTTCTCAGAAAGTTGTCAGATTTTTGAAAAAGAATACTGTGACCGTGGTTGCTTTCGCAGCCGCGGTCATTACCTGTTTTTTCGTGCCTTTCGATAAGGAATATATAGGCTATTTTGATTTCAAAACTCTTACTTGTCTTTTCTGCGTTTTAGCTGTAGTTTGCGCTTTGAGAAACATCCGATTCTTTTATACTCTTGCAAAAGCGATAGTGCAGGTATTCAAAAATGCCCGATTAAGTGTTTTAGCTCTTGTTTACATAACTTTTATTGGCTCAATGCTTATTGCAAACGATATGGCGCTTTTAACATTTTTGCCTTTAGGCTACTATGTGCTTCGTAAAACCAGAAAAGAGAAATATATGGCATTCACCTTTGTTATGCAGAATATTGCAGCAAACTTAGGTGGGATGCTGACACCCTTCGGAAACCCTCAGAACCTTTATCTTTATTCAAAATTTAATATAGAAACTAGCGAATTTGTGAAAATAATGGCACCGCCATTTATTATTGCAATCACTTTAATAACAATTTGTTGCATTGTTTTTATTAAACCCGAACCTCTTTCCATAAAAGAGGATTATTCTAAACTACCCCCTTTAAGAGTTGCATTATATCTTGTTCTTTTTGCTTTGGCAATTGCAATTGTTTTCAGGGGCATACCTTATTGGATTGGTTTGATAATAATTCCTTTGGTTCTTATTTTTGCAGATAGAACCGCCCTGAAAAAGGTCGATTATCCTTTGCTTTTAACCTTCGTTTTCTTCTTCATTTTTGCAGGTAATATGGCAAGAATTGATGTTGTAAGAAGCTTCTTTTCATTACTTTTGGAAAAGAACACTCTTTTAGTCAGTATTCTTTCCTGCCAGTTTATAAGCAATGTACCGTCGGCAATTCTTCTTTCTCAGTTTACTGAAAATTACAAGGATTTATTAGTTGGTGTTAATATCGGCGGCGTGGGAACATTAATTTCATCCCTTGCAAGTCTTATAACATTCAGAGAATATACCAAACGAAATCCTATGATGACAGGACATTTTATGAAGCATTTTACTCTTCTTAACCTTTTGTTCCTTGTTTCATTAACAGGGTTTATGTTGGCTTTTAATGCTATATAGGTAAATGTTGAACATACTAATAAAAATAAGGAGTGACACATAATGAAAATTGCTTTTTTTGATGCAAAACCTTATGATAAACCGTCTTTTGAAAAATACGGTCAGGAAAAAGGAATTAAATTAAAATATTTTGAAACAAAGTTAAATGAAGATACCGTTGATTTGGCAAAAGGCTTTGACGGTGTTTGTGCGTTTGTTAATGATACAATTAATGCTGTTGTAATAGATAAGCTTAATGAAATGGGCGTTAATGTTCTAGCTCTTCGTTGCGCAGGCTTTAATAATGTTGATATGAAATATGCATATGGAAAACTTCATGTTTTGCGCGTTCCTGCATATTCACCCTATGCAGTTGCAGAGCATACAATGGCTCTCCTTTTAACATCAATCCGCAGAATTCATAAAGCCTATATTCGTTCAAGAGATTATAATTTCAGCCTTGCAAATCTTACAGGCTTTGACTTGCATGGTAAAACCGTTGGTGTTATCGGAACAGGGCGAATAGGCAGAGTTTTTATTGATATTTGCCGTGGTTTTGGAATGAGGGTTTTAGCCTATGATAAGTTTAAAGCAAACGACCTTGACAATGGTGATACCATAAGATATGTTGAACTTGACGAGCTTTTTGAGAATAGTGATATTATATCGCTTCATTGTCCGTTGACTGAGGAAACCAATCATATTATTGATGAAAATGCTCTTGAAAAGTGTAAAAAAGGTGTTGTTATTCTCAATACCTCAAGAGGCGGTCTTGTAGATGCTGAAGCTCTTCTTATGGGTATTAAATCCCGTAAGGTTGGTGCTGCCTGCCTTGATGTTTATGAGGAAGAGTCTGATATTTTCTTTGAAGATAATTCGGGGCATATTATGGAAGATGATACTTTGGCTAGGCTTATTTCAATGCCCAATGTTATTGTTACATCCCATCAGGCTTTCTTAACAGAAGAAGCTCTTGAAAATATCGCAGAAACAACTGTAAATAATCTTATAAGCTTCTTTGAAAACAATGAATGTGAAAACGAACTTTGTTATCGTGGCGGTAACACTCAGGATTGCAAAAGCGGAAAATGTTTTTAAATAGGCGGTTATTATGGAGAAAATAAAAGTTGGTATATTAGGTGCAGGCAGAGGAATTGATATTGCACAGAATTTAATGCTTCTTGAAGATTGCGAAATAGTTGCTCTTTGCGATTTTAACGAAAAAAGACTTGAAAATGGTCTGAAAAAGCTTAGTAAAGATGTGGTAGGCTTTGCAAGCTTTGATGATTTTATAGAAACCGAAATGAATGCAGTTGTTCTTGCTAACTATTTCCACGAGCATACTCCTTTTGCAATTAAATGCTTTGAAAAGGGTATTCATATTTTTTGTGAATGTATCAGTAACAGTACAATGGCAGAGGGTGTTGAGCTAATAAGAGCTTATGAAAAAAGCAATTCAATTTTTATGCTGGCAGAAAATTATCCCCAGATGATTTTCAATCGTGAAATGAAAAAGGTCTGCGATGGGGGAACTCTTGGTAAAATTCTTTATGCAGAGGGAGAATATAACCATCCTCTTAATCCCAATGACTATGAATTTTATAAAGGCTATGTGTATTTCCCTGAGCATTGGAGAAATTTTCTGCCTCGTTCATATTATGTAACTCATTCTCTTGCACCGCTTATGTGGTCAACAGGTGCAACACCCAAAAAGGTTTCTGCTTTTGGCGTTTTTTCGCCAATTGATGAATACGGAACAGCTCGTTATGTTGGTGACAGTGCAACAATTATGATGACACAGAATGATGATGGCTCTGTATTTAAATTCACAGGCTGTGGTGCATTCGGCGCTCACCATAACGCATACCGAATCTGCGGAAAGAAAGGGCAGATTGAGAATCTTCGCGGTATGGGTAGCAAGGTTATGCTTCGTTACAACGATTGGTCAATTCCCGAAGGTAAAGAGGAAGTAAACCTCTACGAGCCTACCTGGAATGATAAGGATGAAGCTTTCATAAATCAGGCAGGTCACGGTGGTGGCGATTACATTGTTGCGAGAATGTTCCTTGAATGTATCAAAGAGGGCAAACAACCTGAACATCCTTATGATATTTATTCTGCGGTAACGATGGCATCTGTTGCGATTCTTGGTCACCGTTCTATGCTTGAAGGCGGAAAGCCTTACGATATTCCCGACTTCCATAATGAAGAATGTAGAAAGGAATATGAAAACGACAGACTTACACCTTTCTATTATACTGACGGCAGAGAACCTAATATTCCTTGTTGTTCAGTAACGGATTATAAACCAACCGAAGAGCAAATGAAGAAATATATTGAAATTTTAGAGAGTTGATTATGATTTATTACATACTTGTTTTCGGTGCAACAATTCTGTTTGCCCTGCAGTTTTTATTTAATCAGAGATTTGAACAGAGCAGGGGAAGCGATTTGAAATCCGCTTTGGAATTTACTTTTTATAAAAGCATTATAATTGTTGTTATGATGCTTTTAATAAGCGGATTTAAAATAATTGTAACTCCATTCAGCGTTGCTTTAGCAACTGTTTATGCAATTGCTTGTATTCTGATGACATATTTCAGCTTAAAAGCCTTTGCCATAGCAAATCTTTCGGTTTATTCTGTTTTTTCAATGCTTGGCGGTATGCTTCTTCCGTTCCTTTTGGGCGTAGGCTTTTATGACGAAAAGCTCACACCTTTTAAAATTGGTTGTTGCATTTTAATTGTTGTTTCCGTTCTTCTTAATATTAAGGGCGGTAACGGAAATAAAAAAGCAATTCTTTATTATATGGCAGTATTTATGCTTAACGGTAGTGTCGGAGTTATTTCAAAAATCCATCAGTCAAGTGGAATTGCTCACACAGACAGCACAGGCTTTATGTTTTTGTCCTCAATGGCAAGCATTATAATAAGTGCAGTGTGGCTTCTTATTAAATATAAGAAAATTCCTATAGTAAAGGGCAAGGCTCTTGCTTTTGCAGGTGGCTACGGAATATTCAACGGCTTCGGCAACTGGTTCTTGCTTATTTCACTTGTGAATTTGCCTGCCTCTGTTCAATATCCGTTGGTAACAGGTGGGGTAATGGTTTTCTCAACAATAATAAGTGCCTTAAGAAAAGAAAAGCTTACTAAAACAGATTACATAGCCGCAGGAATTTCGTTTGTAGCTTCAGTTCTTATGGCGTTTTAATTTAAGATGCCAGAATAGCTACCAGTCGCCAGTCACCAGTCGCCAGCAAGCTTCGCAATGAGTAAAAATAAAAGAATAAAGTTGTTGTTGGTCTGCCTCTCTTCGAAGAGAGGGGGACCACCTTTTGCTTTGCTGTTTTACCAATATTGTTTCAAGCGAGCCCAATAGTAAAAAATATGACAAGGATTGGACGGGTGGTGGAGAGTTCTCGACGCGAGTCTTCGAGCGTCGTTGAAGCGTCAGATTCAATTGTAGTGCAGTTGAATAGGAGGGTCTTGACCGTCCCATTTTGTTTGTTTTGCCATAAAACCAATACAAAACTTTGTTTATTGCGATAGTCGGATTTTGTTGTAAACTGTCAGATTGTATGTTACAATTACAAATGGAAGTAAATCTTTCAGGAGGGGTAATATGAGAAACTTAACAATAAAAAGAGAAAAAAGCTTTGTCGGTTGCTTGGTTAAAGCAAATGTTTATGTTCACGATGAGCTTACAGGTGATACCAAAATCAATGGAGATAAATGCTATAAGCTTGGTTCGTTAAAAAATGGTGAAGAAAAGACTTTTACTATAGGTGATGATGAAACAAAGATTTATGTTGTTGCAGACAAGCTTTCAATGAAGCTGACAAATGAGGTTTGTTATATTCCTGCCGGATTTGAAAATGTTTACCTTATGGGAGAGTGCAAATATAATCCTATTGGCGGTAATAATTTCCGTTTTCACGGAATGACAGATCCGAGAGTTCTTGCAAATAGGAAAAAATCCAACAAAAAATTTGGAGTATATTTTGCTATTTGTTTAATTGTTGGTATTGCATTCGGTATTTTTGCTGGATATGATTCTCCCGACTTAGCAAAAAATGGGGAACCGTTTGAAATTATTGATGATTCCGGTGTCAAAATGACTTTAACAGATGCATTTGTTGATACTAATTTAGCAGGCTTTAATTTTACGTATGGTTGTGATGATGTTGCAGTTTTCGGCTTTGCAGATGAATTTTCATTGATGGAAGGCCTCGAGGATTATTCAATTAAAGAGTATGGTGAGTTATCCATAGCAAACAACAACCTTAATTCTGAAGTTGAGAAAGAAAATGGTGTAATTTATTACGAATATGATAGTTATGTTGCAGATGAGGGGGCTACCTATTGTTACCTTGCAGCAATGTATAAGTCAGAGGATGCTTTCTGGACAATTACCTTTGCCGTTGATGAAGCGCAATACGAAGAATACAAGCCCTATTTTCTTGAATGGGCAAACAGTGTAATGTTTGTTGAAGAATAATAAATGATAATCTAAAAACACCCGTTCTTTGTTGCTAATTAATAATTGACAATGAAGAACGGGTGTGATATATTATTAACAACCGATAGAGGTGCATTTTGTTAAGAGTAATCGTAGCATAAGGGCTTGCCAAGGCTGTTGCGGTGAAAGGAGCAGATGCCGAAGACGATTTGTGGCAAAAAATCGGTCTGGCAGTACGGAATAATATCTTTACTGTTGTCACCGTTTTGGTGGAGAGCTATCTTACATAATATTGTACTCGTATTGGAGTATCTATTTTTGTGTGGGTAGTTGCTTTTCGGCAACTATTATTTTTTTGTGAGGTAAAAATTATGAAAAACACAGTTTTCACAGGTGTTGCAACAGCTATTGTAACTCCCTTGAACGCAAATGGCGTTGATTACGAAGCTTTTGGCAGACTTATTGACTGGCAGATTGAAGAGGGCATCAATGCTCTTGTAATCGCAGGAACAACAGGTGAGGGCTCAACCCTTACAGACGAGGAGCACAGAGAGGTTCTTCGCTTCTCTGTTGAAAAAATTGCAGGCAGAGTTCCCCTTATTGCAGGCACAGGCTCAAACGATACCGCTTATGCTATCGACCTTACCAAATTTGCTTGCGAAATCGGTTGCGATGCAATGCTTCTTGTTACACCTTATTACAATAAAGCAACTCAGAGAGGTCTTATTGAATCCTTCAAGGCAATTGCAGATGCTTCAACAAAGCCCTGCATTCTTTATAATGTTCCCTCAAGAACAGGCTGTAACCTTACTCCCGCATCCTGTGCAGCTCTTGCAGAGCATCCCAACATCGTTGGTGTTAAAGAGGCATCGGGCAACATTTCTCAGATTGCAGAAATTGCGGCTCTTACAAAAGGAGAGTTTGATATTTATTCAGGTAATGATGATCAGATTGTTCCTCTTATGTCCTTGGGTGGAAAAGGTGTTATTTCTGTTCTTTCAAACATTCTTCCCAAGAAAACAGTTGAGCTTTGCGATAGATTCTTTGCAGGGGATTTAGAGGGTAGCCGTGCCCTTCAGCTTGAAATGCTTCCTCTTATTAATTCTCTTTTCTGCGAGGTTAACCCCATTCCCGTAAAGGCAGCAGTTGCAGCTATGGGCTATGGTGAAAATTATGTAAGACTTCCTCTTACAACAATGGAACCCGAAAACGAAGCAAAAATGCTCGGACTTATGAGAGAACAGGGGCTTAATGTCTGATTGACTATAAGAGAGCAATAACTAAGCCTCCCTGGCGAAGGGAGGGGGACCGCACCGAAGTGAAGCGGAGGTGTGGTGGAGGGTTCTAGCGACGCAAGGAGCGTATAATTGACAAAACTTTAAGTTATTAGAACCCTGATAGGTGGATATATGATAGTTAACAATTTATATATAGAGAATGATACTCTATTCTTCGGCGGTCACAGCACTGTTGACCTTGCCGAAAAATACGGCTCACCCATTTATGTAATGGATGAGCAAAAAATAAGAGAAAACTGCCGTAAATATGTGAACGGAATGAAAAAATATTTCGGCGATAATGCAAAGCCCTTTTATGCAAGCAAGGCTTGTAGCTTCAAAAGGATTTATAATATTGTTGAATCTGAGGGTATGGGCGTTGATGTGGTTTCCGTTGGCGAAATTTATACCGCCTTTAAATCCGGCTACAATATGAAAAATGTTTGCTTCCATTCCAACAGCAAAAACGATTATGACATTAATTTTGCTATGGACTGCGGTGTTGGTTGCTTCGTTGTTGATAACGTTGAAGAGCTTGACGCTATTGACTGCTTTGCAGGGGAAAGAGGTATAAAACAAAAAATTCTTTTCCGTGTTACTCCCGGTATTGATACTCATACCTATGAAGCAGTAAACACAGGTAAGGTTGACTCTAAATTCGGCTTTCCTATTGAAACCGGTGCCGCTATGGAAATTACGAAATATGCTCTCGCTAAAGAGCATATTGACCTTGCAGGCTTCCATTGTCACGTAGGCTCTCAGCTTTTTGAGTCCTCTGTTTTCATCCGCTCTGCAGAGATTATGCTTCAGTTTATTGCTGAGGTTAAAAGCACTCTCGGCTATGAAGCAAAAGAGCTTGATCTTGGCGGTGGCTACGGTGTAAGATACACGGAAAATGACCCGACAATTGATATTGAAGATAATATCCGTCAGGTTGCGGAGTATTTTAAAAAGAAATGCTCAGAGCTTAATATAAACGAGCCTGCAGTCAGTATGGAGCCGGGCAGAAGCATTGTTGCAGATGCAGGCATAACTCTTTATAAAGTAGGTAATGTAAAAAGAATTGAGGGTTATAAAAACTATGTTGCTATTGATGGCGGTATGACCGATAACCCCAGATATGCTCTTTATGAGTCCGAATATACTGTTATTGCGGCAGATAAGGCGAATGAGCCTTGTGATTTCCTTTGCGACCTTGTTGGTAAATGCTGTGAAAGCGGAGATATTATTCAACCTAAGGTAATGCTTCCGGAAAGCATTCAGAGAGGCGACCTTGTTGCAGTTCTTACAACAGGCGCATATAATTTCTCAATGGCATCAAACTACAACAGAATTCCTCGTCTTCCCGTTATTATGGTGAATGGTGATGAAAGCTATGTTGCAGTAAAGGGCGAAACCCTTGAAGATATAATCAGCAGAGATATATAATTTAACAACCCTATTAAGAAAAATGTTTTCTTAATAGGGTTGTGTATTTTTGTTAAGTTTAAATAGAAAAATAAAGCTGTGGTTTGTTATGCCTGCCTTCGAAGGCGGGGGGACCGTCTTCGAATTATAAATCTTTAAAAAGCAGTATCAAGCGAGCCTATTGTAAAAATGAAGTGTAAAGTGTGGCGGAACGGTGGGTGGTTCTCTACGCGAGCCCTCGAGCGTAGTTGAAGCGTAAGCTTCAATTGTAAGGCATAGTAAGGTAAAGGCTTGCATGTACCCTTGAATGTATAAATTCATAATAATAAGCTTGTTACAGTTCCACCTGTGGCGGAAAGTTGCTTTGCAACAAAGAACCTTCCGTCACGAAAAATCAAGATTTTTCGCGCCACCTTCCTTTGAAGGAAGGCTCAAAATACAATGACTATGTTCATTTTTTTAATCAAACATTGCATTTCTTTTTTCTAATGCAATTATCAGAATAACACCAAGAATCAGATTTCCTATTCCCTGGATAGCATTTGCAGGAATGTTTACCATAGATGGTGCGAAGCCGTATAAAAAGCCTTCAAATACGAAATAGCCAACCACCATAATCACTTCTGCAAAAAATCCACTGATGATTTTTGAGGGTGCATTTCCGAGCCTTTTATTAAGAAGCCTGAAGCCATAGAGGGCAATCAAAGCCATAAGCCCCTTTATAACAAAGGTGGCAGG
>JAFSDL010000044.1 GCA_017436285.1 Clostridia bacterium | reverse complement strand
TTTTGTATCTCTGTTTGCGAAAGCTATACAAAATTTTCATTTTCTCCAAGTTTTTACAAGCCTTTCATACGCTTTTGCCTTTTCGCAGGCTAACCGAAACCATTCCCTGCATTACCACCACCGGTAGCTTGATAAATCTTCCTTTTTTCGTTGCAATACAAAGGCTCGTATGTTATAATAGAGTGTAAAAATAAAATAGGGTGATTTTTTGAATCGAAAGAAGTGGGTCGTTTCCCCTTGCGACAGAGATGCAGCGGCAGCCATTGCAGAAAACTGTGGTGTTGAGCCATTTGCGGCATTTCTGTTGTGCTCAAGAGGAATGACTGATGAATTTGAAATTGAAAGCTTTTTATATGATACGGATTTAATTGACCCCTACACCTTGCCCGATATGGAAAAGGCAGTAAGAAGAGTGAATCAGGCTCTCGAAAATGGTGAGAGAATAACCGTTTTTGGTGATTATGATTGTGACGGTGTTACATCGACAGCTCTTTTATATTCATACCTTTCATCCCGAGGGGCAGATGTGGATTATTATATTCCTGACCGCTCAGGCGAGGGCTACGGAATGAATTCGGGGGCAATTGACCTTTTAAAAAGCAGAGGAACAAATGTAATAATAACGGTTGATAACGGTATCAGCGCAATTGAGGAAATTGCTTATGCAAAAGCTCTGGGTATTGATGTTGTTGTTACTGACCACCACCGTGTAGGCGAGGTGTTGCCTGATGCGGTTGCGGTTGTTGACCCTCACAGAGAGGATTCTCTTTGCGAATTTTCCGATTGGGCAGGTGTCGGTGTTGCCTTCAAGCTTATCAGTGCTCTTGATGATAGCCAGGGCTATGAGCTTTTAGAGCAATATGGCGATATTGTTGCTTTGGGTACAATTGCAGATATTGTTTCTCTGAAAGGTGAAAACAGAATAATTGTGAGAAGCGGAATTGCTTTTATGAACGCGGCTTTAGAGGACGGTACTTTAAGGCTTGGCTTGAAGGCGCTTCTTGATTCAAGCGGTTCAACAGGCTCGCTGGATTCATCCTCTGTTGCATACAGAATTGCGCCTCGCATTAATGCCGCAGGGCGTATGGGCTCTGCCGAAAGAGCGTTAAAGCTCCTTTTAACAGAAAATGTTAACGAGGCAAAGGAAATTGCTGAAGAAATTTCCGAGGCAAATGTGCAACGCCAGGCAACAGAAACAGAAATAACTGCTTGTGCTGTTGAATATATTGAAAATGCACCTGAAATCAAGCACAAAAGAGTGATTGTTGTTGAGGGTGATGACTGGCACCAGGGTGTTATTGGTATTGTTGCTTCACGCCTTGTGGAAAAATACGGTAAGCCCTGTATTGTTGTTTCGAAAAACGGCGATGTGGCAAAGGGTAGCGGAAGAAGCATTGAGGGCTTCAGTCTTTATGATGCTCTTTCCTATTGCAGTGATATTCTCGTTCAATATGGCGGTCACGTGCTTGCGGCAGGCTTAACTGTTGGTAGTGATAAAATTGAGCTGTTCAGAGAAAAAATCAATGAATATGCAGAGAAATCTGAAGCGGTAGTGCCCGTGCTTAATATAGATTGCAAGCTTAACCCTTCATCAATCACAGTTGATATGCTTTCCTCCCTTAAGCTTCTTGAACCCTTCGGAGCAGAAAATCCTCAGCCTCTTTTCGGACTTTATAATATGGAGATTACTGCTATTCAGCCCGTTGGCGCAGGAAAGCATTTGAGAATAACATTAAGAAGAAAAACAGCCTACATAACAGTAATTATGTTTTCGGTTGCGCTTGCTGATTTCCCTTATGTTATAGGTGATAAGGTGGATTTGGCGGTTAAGCTCAGCGAAAATGAATATCAGGGTAAAGCTCAGGTCAGCATCCAGGCTAAAGCTATAAAGCTCAGCGATATAGACGATGACAAGGTTATCTCCTCTCTTCATAATTATGAGGATTTTTTTGCCTGTCAGGAGCTTCCCAAAGAGAAAAAGGAAGCAATTTGCATAAGCAGAGAATTTTGCGGTAATGTTTATAAATATGTAAAATCCTGTAATGGTTGGAATTTCGGAGCAGAGACGCTTTGCTACAGATTGGGGCTTCCCCCTGAAAGAACTGCCGCATGCCAGATTTCTCTTGATGCATTAACAGAATTAGGAATATTAAGCTGTAAGGATGGGAAATATACAATTCCTGCCGAAACAGTAAAAAATCCCATTGAAAACAGCGGGATTTTCAGAAAAGCAAATATATAAACTTAAGAAAACAAAGGAGGTGGCTTGAATGGATGAAAATATGTCAGTTGAGCTTATGTATGACGAATTAAAGGAACAAGCGGTTGCAGTTTTCGGGCAGGCGGATGCAAAAATTATTGATAAAGCCTTTGAAATTGCCAATGCCCACCACGAAGGGCAGAAGCGCTCTTCAGGTGAGCCATATATCATCCATCCTGTCGCCGTTGCTAAAATTGTTTTAGAATACGGAATGGATTGTCAGTCCGTTGCTGCGGCTATGCTTCACGATACTGTTGAAGATACCGATATGACTCTTGAAGAGGTAAAAAAAGAGTTCGGTGCAGAAATCTGCGCTCTTGTTGACGGATTAACCAAATTGGGCAAGGTGCCTCTTGATATTAAGGATAAGGAAGAGCAACAGGCAGAAAATGTAAGAAAAATGCTTCTTGCTATGTCTGAGGATATCAGAGTTATTATCATTAAGCTTGCGGACAGACTTCATAATATCAGAACACTTAACTTTATGCCCCCTCAGAAGCGCAGAGA
>JAFSDL010000043.1 GCA_017436285.1 Clostridia bacterium | reverse complement strand
TGAAATAGTATAATGATGGTAGACACAAAAAAGTGTCTGCCATCATTTTTATGTTAGAATAGAGGAAAAGGAGATGAAAGAAATGGGAAGACCAAAAGGCGGAACAAACAGAAATCATAGCAAAGAAGAAAAATTAGCATTGGTATTACGAAATTTGAATGGAGAAACGATAGCATCATTGGAACGAGAAACTGGAATACATAATTCACAAATTCGTAAATGGATAAAACAATATTCCGAAGACGGAGAAGAAGCTTTGGTTAACAAAAGGAAGCCAGGTAACCCTCTTGCCAAATATCATCGCAAAAAGGATCTCACCCCAATAGAGCAACTTGAATACAAAGTAGCTTTGCTCGAAAGAGAGCTGTTAAAGAAAGATGCAGAGGTAGTTAGGTTAAAAAAATCAATAGAACTCGAAAGGGGCGATGCCAAAAGAAAGTAATTCAACAGCTCTATGCTTGTATTGAAAAAGAAAGTGAAAACCGTTCAATAAAAGAACTTTGCGATATATACGAAGTTTCAAGGTCAGGTTATTACAAATGGCTGAAAAGAAAAGGTACATTAAACCGTTATGAACAGCAGCAAAAAGAGTTAGATTACTATGTTGCAGACATTCATTCTCACTATCCTTCACAAGGTTACAGAACAATAAATGACACACTCTTTAATATGTACGGTTGGGTTGTGTCAGATGTATCTGTGTGGAAATCAATGAAAAGATTAGGGATAAAAGGATATGACAGGAAACAAAAAAGCCCTACATCCGAAGGTGCAGAACATGACAAATATCCAAATATCCTCAGCAGAAAGTTTTATTCCGACAAGCCGATGCAGAAAGTTGTAACAGATGTTACCTACATAAAATACAGAAACAAATGGTATTATCTTGCAGTGTATTTGGATCTGTTTAACAATGAGATACTCGATTGGGAGCTAAGTGACACTTTTGACAATTTTCTTGTAATGAAACCTGCAAAAAGAATACTAAAAAAAGCAAAGAGTACCGGAACCCAAATCCTTTTGCACAGCGACCAAGGTGTCCAGTACTCATCAGCAGGTTATTGCAACCTGCTTAAATCTTACAATGCAATTCAAAGTATGTCAAGAGCAGGAAATCCGAGAGATAATGCTGTTATCGAATCGTTCTTTGGCAGATTTAAAGATGTTCTGCGTTCAGATTTTAAATATTGGAGATATGATAATCTCAATGACGTAATTGCTCAAGCCGTTCACTACTTTAATTACGTTAAACCTTTGCGTAAACTAAATAGAAAAACGCCAGTCCAATACAGGATTGAACTGGCTGCTTAACTTATTCTTTTTTGTGTCTACAAAGTATTGACTATTTCATTCCTTGTTTTTTATTCGTTGATTTTATATTTCACTCTGTTACCCAATTTTCTTGAGGAAAGCAAGCCCCAACGTTCAAATTTTAACACAAATTTTCTTATGGTTGCATAGGAAACATCAGAAAAATCCTTTTCGATTTGTTTCGTTGAAAATTCGTTTGTGCCATAACAGGAAATAACAAAAGCCCAAAGCTCTGTTTCTTTTTCGGTTACCTCACCTTTTGAAAGGTGTTCCTTGTAGCTTTCAAAAGTATTTTCTGTGATTTCGCCTTCAGGCAGTTTATTATAAACATTATCGGTAAAATATTTTATAAATGGTGTTACATCAATAACACCGCTGATTTTGAAGTTTTCTTCAACAAGAGTAAATGCATTATAATAACCGCTTTTATTTTTTTGAATAAAGCTTGAAAAAGGAACAAAAAGCGTTGTTTTATACCCTTTTTGAATTAAAAACCACAAGTGCAAAAGACGAGCCATACGCCCATTACCATCAAAATACGGATGAAGATAGGCAAAATAAAAATGTATAATCGAAGCTTTAATTAAATCATCCTGAATATTATCTCCGTTAATGAACTCAATAAAATTTTTCATATAATCAGGGAGTTTAGAACTTTCAAGACCCGAATGCTCCAATTTATCACTGACAATAAATACAGTATCATCACGATAAAAACTTCCGATTTTCAATTTATCTTCATCTTCAAGAAATTCTCCAACAGTTATCATATATAATCTATAGAGATTTTCTTCGGTAATTTTATTATTGGGGTCGCTTATAAATTCAAGACCTTTTTTCTGCCCTAAAATTCTGTTTTCCATTTCATCTTTCGGAGCAAAGCCTTTAAGAATATTTCTTATACTATCTCTGTTAAAATCTATACTTTCAATAGCTGAAGAACAAGCGATTTCCTCCTCTGCGGCTTTAAAACCGTAACTTCCACTCTGCTCTTTTAAAAGAAACTTTATGCTTTTCAGGTTCACATCTTTAAAATCATAAAAAACTATATTTCCACCGTTAAAATCCAACAATTTAACAGATTTAAGATACATTTCTTTAAAAAGGTTTAAAAATTCATCAAAATCTTCAGAATATTTATATTTTAACTTTTTCAGATTACAGAAATGCTTATCATTCAACATTGTTGTAAATTTTGAAATATTCATATATACTCCTTTCTATTTCGAGTGATACAAAGTGATACTATTCAGTATCATTATAACTATTTTTATCTTTTTGTCAAGAAAATTAATATTGCTATTATAATGTTTAATTGGTATAATTCATTTATAAATTCTTTTTTCGGAGGAAAAGGAAATGAAAAAAGGTAAACTCAAGGATATGCTTTCCTATGGTGTTGGTGCGGTTGGTCTTGATTTAAGCTACGGACTTTTCTACTCGTACCTTGCAAAATATTTGACTGATATTCTGCATCTCAACAAAAAATTTCTTTTGTTTTTAACTCCCGTTGCTCGTATCTGGGATGGCTTCAACGACCCTATGATGGGCACAATTGTTGATAACACAAAAACAAAAATGGGTAAATACCGCCCCTGGATTCTTATAGGCTCCTGCTGTAACGCGGTTGTTCTTTCCCTTTTATTTTCAAATCCGGGCTTTGAGTTAGGCGGAATTCCACTTTATATTTACGTTGCGGTGCTTTATGTGGGTTGGGGTATGACAAACACAATGGCAGATATCCCCTACTGGTCAATGGTTCCATCCTTCACAAGCGACCCTAAGGAAAGAGGCCTTATTGCAACAGTTGCAAGAACCTTTTCGGGTTTAGGTCAGGGAATCATTTCAATTCTTACCCCCGTTATGCTCCCTATGTTAAGTGAAGCTACATACAATGGTGAAAAAATAGCAGACGCAAGAGGTTATTCTCTCTGGGCAATTATCTGTGCTTGCGCTCTTGTTGGTTTTTCCTGTCTTTCCGTTGCAAACACTAAAGAAAAGCACATTGTTACACCCAAAGAAAAATTCACCTTCAAGCAGATGTTCAACATCGCAAAAAACAATGACCAGCTTCTTGTGTTTATGCTTTTTGCAATGCTTTCAAATGCAGGCTGGTATATGATTTCAGGCGTTGGCGTTTATTTCTTTGATGTTGTTGCAGGTGACCCTGCAAAGCAATCCACCTTTAATATTATCGGTGCGGTTGGCTCTGTTTTAGGTCTTGGTGTTGTTCCCGCTCTCACAAAGTTTATGTCAAGAAGAAGGTGCTATCAGGTTTCCCTCAGCCTTGCGATTTTTGGCTTTGCAACAATGGGCATCTGCGTTAAAGCCTTCGGCTCATATATGGCAATGAATTTCTGCTACCTTGTGGCATCAATCGGTGTTGCTTCAATGTTTGTTTCACAGACTGTTTTCCTTGCAGACATTGTTGACTATGGTGAAATCAAAATGGGCTTCCGTTCAGAATCCATCACCTTCTCAATGAAGGGCTTTTTACAGAAAATGGCATACACCATTCAGACAATTATTCTTTTCTCAGGACTTGAAATTTCAAAATACAACGAAAATCTTCATGCACAGAACAGTGCCGAGGTTAAATCTGCAATCAGCTTTATGATGCTTGTTGCACCCATTATTCTTATTGCTCTTTCACTTATAATTTACACCTGGAAATTCAAGCTCCACGGTAAATATATGGAAGAGATTACTGCAAAAATCAATGAGAAAAGAGCAGAGCTCAAGTCGTAATGCACAACCGTAAGGAACGGGCTTGCCCGTTCCTTTGTTTTTTGTTCACTTAGTCTGTGGTACAGGCAAGCCTGTACCTTACGGGTTCAGACTGTTATAGCTGCAACTGTAAGGTATGGGCTTGCCCATACCATTCGATATATTCTGATAGTGCAATATTGTTATCGGTGGTACAGGCAAGCCTGTACCTTACGGATTATGATTGTTTATTGAATATTCAAAGTTTTGTAAATATTTGGTAGTTTTTTGTGGTACAATAATACTCGATAATAAACAAATAATAATTACAAGGTGAATATAAATGAAAAAATTAAGAAAGAAATTTTCTGATAATGTTTTTAATGTAATTATCGGTGGGATTTTTGCGATAGTAGGGCTTTTTGTTCTGCTTTTTCCCGATACGTCTTTAATGACTGTCTGCTATATTTTAGGCACAGCTTGCCTTATCGGTGGTATCATAAGAACTGTCCGTTATGTTAAGGCAAAAAAAGAGGGCACTCCCAATATTATTGATTTAATATCGGGAATTGTGCTTTTAGCAGTTGCCTTTATGCTTCTTTTACATCCTAAATTTTTAATGTCCGTTCTCCCCTTTATTATGGGTGTTGCTATTGTGATTTATGGTGTTTCCTCTTTCTTTTCAGGCAAGGGCGGACTTTTTTCAAAGATTTTTTCGGTTATTATCGGAATATACGGTGTTTCACTTGTGCTTAACCCATTTAAAGGTGCAACCTCTATAACCTCAATGGTAGGCTTCGGTCTTCTCATTTTCGGTATTGTAAAAATAGTTTCTGAAATAGTTATAAACAAAAACAAACCACAGTTGCCCGAGGATATTGATGGTGATGGGTATATTGAGGTAGATTATACTGACGTATAATCTAATGGAAAGTCGAAAGTGGCAAGTGGCAAGTTTCGGATACTGTGCACAGCATAAAAAATTAAGGCTTCGGGACAGTTTATTGTCCTGAAGCCTTTGATTTTTAATATTTATCTTTTATTTTCAAACCGGTTGTATTATATGCACTCTTGTACATACCATATCTGCTTGCTCTTACAGAGTAATAATAGGTTTTGCCCTTTTCTGCGGTTTTATCGGTATAAGAAAGGGTTGCACCATCTTCAATGGTTTTTATTGCTTTCCACTTACCTGTGGAGCCTGTTTTTCTGTAAACAATATAACCATCTGCACCGGTAACCTTTTTCCAGGTGAATTTAACGCCACTCTTTGTTGATGTAACAGTTGAAAGCTTGGGAGTGCTTAATCTTTCAATTCCGGGAGCACCACCACCCACATCACCTGACAGATAACCATCGTTATAAGCTCTGATTTTATAATAATATCTGTTGCCTGATTTTGCATCTTCATCAACATAGCTGAAGGTTTTGTTTCCTGAAATGCGTACTATGCGCTCCCATTTTCTTTCAGTTTCATTGAATCTGTAAAGATAATATCTATCAGCATAATTAACTTTCTTCCAAGAAATTTTAACACCTGCAGTGTTATTCACAAGACCTGTAATTTCAGGCATTGCAACAAATTTGATTGTTAATCTTGTTCCGCTGGAAGCACCTGTACCTGCTTCGTTAAGAGCTTTTACGGTATATTGATATTTTTTGTTGTTTTTTGCATTATAATCATAAAAGTAATCATAATACGAAACACCAATTACGCTCCACTCATCGTCACCATAATTTCTTCTGTAAACACGATAAGCATCAGCACCCTTAACAGTGTCAAAAAACATACGCACACCGATCTCAGTATTTTCGATTTTACCTAAAGGAACCTTAGACGGTTTTTTCTGTGCTGTAACTTTATAGTCAAAAATCTGACCGCAACCATCACATTTAGTAAAGGTAATACCACAGGTATTAACAGATGCAGTAGCAAAATTTACAGTTTCAATATTATGAGTATGTTCGGAAATAACAGTAAATGGTATATCTTCCTCTTGTGAAGAAACTTGTGCATGTGACCCTTCTTCACCGAAAATCATACCTGTGTCACTATGAAATCCCCAAAGGGAAATATTTGTAACATTTGCAGGAATATAAACTGCTGTCATTCTCGGGAATGCACATTCACCAACTTTTTTTAATGTAGATGGCAAATGAACATACTTTAACGGACAACCTGCAAAAGCATCCATTCCGATTGATTCAACACCCTCGGGAATATAAATATGCTCAAGAGAACTGCAACTATTAAAAGTATAATCGCGAATGGCCTTAATTGAGCTTGGCAGAACAACAGCTTTCAATTTACCGCAACCCTTAAAAGCTGCGGCGGCAATAGTCCGGGTACCCTCTTTAACACGATAATTACCGGAAATGCCATTAGCTTTAATTAAGTGATTACCAACATAAAACACATCACTTACCCAATTGGCATAATCATTATAATAAGCTGTATTATTAAAGGCGGTAGAAGCAATATAATCTACATAATCAGACACAAAAATCTCTGAAAGCTTATCGCAGTGTCCAAAGGCGTTTTCACCAATTTTATCAATATTAGAATAAATTGATACTGATGTAATTCCATCACAATCCCAAAAAGCTCTGCTATCTATTGCTTTAACAGGCAAGCCTTTAAACTCTTTAGGAATCTTAACAGAACCCTTTATTTTTGAAACTGCATCACAAATAATATAGTATTTTTTATTTGTAGATAATTCATAATAAAATGTTCCGTCTGACTTTGAGGCTGCACTTACAGGCACGCAAAAGACAGCTGAAAGCATCAGCAAGGAAACTAAGAATAATGATATAACTTTTTTCATTTTAATTCCTCCTTTGAAACTATATTAACATATTAGACAACATAATGCAATACCCTAAAAACAAATATTTAGATTTAAAGTGATTATAAGCACGTTCTTTTGATACAAAAATATTTTCATACATCCTTAAATCTCCCCTACTATAATGTATAGGCAAGCCTATACCTTACAGTTACCGCTCTAAACTACAAACTCAATTATACTATCGCACCTGTAAGGCACTGGCTTGCCTGTGCCTTAGAAACGTAATACAACAAAAGGCTTCAGGGCATTTTACTGTCCTGAAGCCTTGTTTTTTATTTATTGTAACCGAGTTCAAACGCTTTAAGGTTCATATCAAGGAATTTTGCAGGGACGCAGGATTTAACTGCATCTAACCAGATTTCCTTGGGAATATCTGTGTTCTTTGCCATTGCACCGATAAGAACAACGTTTGTTGCCTTAGGTGAGCCTGCTTCTACTGCAAGAGGAAGAGCATCAAGCTCAACAACTGCTGCGCCTGCGTTTCTTACTGCATCAAGAACACCCTCGGGATAAACGCTGTCACCGATAACAACTGACATAGGGTCAATTTTCTGTGTGTTAACGATAACCTTACCATCGGGCTTAAGGCAACTGAGCCATCTTGCAGCTTCAAGCTGCTCGAATGCAAGAATAAGGTCTGCTTCACCCTCGCCAACAACGGGAGAATAAACCTTCTCGCCATATTTAACATAGGTAACAACGGAACCGCCACGCTGACTCATTCCGTGAACCTCGGAAACCTTAACATCGTACCCTTGTGAAAGAAGAGCACTACCTAAAATACGACTTGCAAGCAGAGTTCCCTGACCGCCAACGCCAACTATCATAATAGCTTTATTCATTTTTAGCTCTCTCCTTTCTTATTCAATAGCACCGAATTTGCAAAGCTGTGAACAAACGTTGCAACCCAGGCACTGTGTAAAGTCGATTTCTGCCTTGCCATCCTTCATACTGATTGCAGGACAACCGATTTTCATACACATCTTACATGATTTACATTTATCCTTATTAACCTTAAGAGGTGGATTATGCTTAACAGTTTTAAGAAGAGCGCAAGGTCTTCTTGAAATAACAACTGCAGGAGCATTAAGCTCAAGTGCA
The DNA here is from genome assembly GCA_017436285.1 of Clostridia bacterium. Taxonomy (GTDB): domain Bacteria; phylum Bacillota; class Clostridia; order Oscillospirales; family Acutalibacteraceae; genus DTU089. Next base: position 22,411 of record JAFSDL010000043.1, on the reverse strand, counting down.
TTTTTGATTGTTGAATAGCTTTCATCAAGGTTATAGGGGTCAACAACAAAAACATTATTGATACCAACTGCTTCGCAAAGCTTTTCAAGGCTTACTGCTGCTGCAGGCTCGCCCTTGATATTGAAGCCTGTTGTGGGGTTCTGCTGGTGGCCTGTCATACCTGTGATGCTGTTATCAAGAATAATTGTAACAGAATTACTGTTGTTATAAGCGATATCAATAAGACCTGTAACACCTGAGTGAATAAAGGTTGAGTCACCGATAACTGCAACAGATTTGTTTGCGTGCTCCGGGTCTGCAAGATTTCTGCCGTGAAGACCTGAAACACTACCACCCATACAAAGAACTGTATCCATCATACCCAGGGGCTTGGAAACACCTAAGGTATAGCAACCAATATCACCGCTAACGGTTACATTAAGCTTTTTGAGAGCATAGAAAAGACCTCTATGAGGACAGCCTGCGCAAAGAACGGGAGGTCTTGCAGGAATTTCCACATCTGCTTTAAGTGATTTTGCTTCTTCACCGAGAATAACTTTTCTGATAAGACCCTGTGAATATTCACCTAAAAGAGTAAATTCAGCTTTGCCCTTTACATTGACACCGATTTTACGACAATGAGTTTCAATATAATCGTCAAGCTCTTCGAGAACATAAACTGTTTCACATTCGTTGCAGAAATCCTTAATAAGCTTTTCGGGAAGCGGATAAACACAGCCTAATTTAAGGTAAGATGCTTTATCACCAAGGGCTTCCTTTGCATATTCATAGCAGATACCTGCAGTAATAATACCGATTTTCTTGTCGTTATATTCAACGCTGTTAAGACCATTTTCAACTGCTTCCTTTTCGCAATATGCAATCTGATTTAAAATTCTCTTTTCAACTGCAACGTGCTTAACCTTTGCATTTGCAGGAACCATAACATATTTCTGCGGGTTCTTTTCATAAGCCTTGAGACCGTTATCAGCTCTGTCGGAAATTTCTGCAAGGCTTCTTGAATGAGAAACTCTTGTTGTAAGACGAAGAAGAACAGGTGTATCAAATTTCTCAGAAAGCTCAAATGCCATTTTTGAATATTTAAGGCATTCGTCTGAATCTGCAGGCTCAAGCATCATAATTTTTGAAGCCTGAGCATAATGGCGACTATCCTGCTCATTCTGTGAGGAATGCATACCGGGGTCATCAGCAACAACCACAACAAGACCTGCATTAACACCTGTATAGGAAGATGTGAAAAGAGGGTCTGCGGCAACGTTAAGACCAACGTGCTTCATAGCGCAGAAGGAACGCGCACCTGCAACTGCCGCACCGAAGGCAACCTCCATTGCAACCTTTTCATTGGGTGCCCATTCGCTTGTGATTTCATTATAGGTTGAAATGCATTCTGTAACCTCTGTGCTGGGTGTACCGGGGTAGCTTGAAGCAACTCTGCAACCGCCCTCATAAAGACCTCTTGCAACTGCTTCATTACCTAAAAGTAATTTTTTCATTTTATATGTACCTCTTTGGATTATTTATTGATTTCATTCTGAGAAGCAACAAGGCTTTCACCGCAATACATCTGACGAAGCTTCGGTTTCTCGATTTTACCGGTGGGGTTACGGGGAACCTTTGCGAAAATAAGCTTTCTGGGGCGCTTATATCTTGGCAAGTCATAGCAGAAATCGTTAATATCGTCTTCTGTTAATTCCTCGCCCTCTTTTGCTTCAATAATCGCTGCTGCAATTTCACCAAGGCGGGCATCGGGAAGACCGATAACTGCAACGTCCTTGATTTTATCGTGCTTGCGAAGGAAATCTTCAATCTGAACAGGATAAAGGTTTTCACCGCCTGAAATGATAACATCTTTCTTACGGTCAACAAGGAAGATAAATCCGTCCTCATCCTCCTGCGCCATATCACCTGTGTAAAGCCAACCGTCACGAAGAACCTCGTCTGTTGCCTTTTCGTCCTTATAGTAGCAAAGCATTACGCCGGGACCCTTAACTGCAAGCTCACCAACCTCACCCTTGGCAACCTCGTTTTTGTTTTCGTCAACGATTTTAACTTCCCAGCCGTAGCCTGCTTTACCGATAGCACCAACCTTGTGAACATTTTCAACACCAAGGTGAACACAACCGGGTCCTATGGATTCGCTGAGACCGTAGTTTGTGTCATACTGATGATGAGGGAAGATATTGAGCCAACGCTTAATAAGGCTTGGCGGAACAGGCTGAGCACCGATGTGCATCAATCTCCATTGAGAAAGCTTATATTCACTCAAATCAATTTCACCACTATCAATAGCATCAAGAATATCCTGAGCCCAGGGAACAAGAAGCCACACAATTGTGCATCCCTCTTCACTTGCGGTTTTGATAATCAATTCAGGCTTTGTGCCCTTAAGAAGAACTGCCTTACTGCCTGCAACAAGAGAACCGAACCAATGCATTTTTGCACCTGTGTGATAAAGAGGCGGAATACAAAGGAAAACATCATCTCTGCCTTGTGAATGGTGCTTCTGTTCTGTTAAAGCTGCGTGAACAAGGCTCTTGTGAGCGTGAAGAATTGCTTTGGGGAAGCCTGTTGTACCTGATGAGAAATAAACTGCCGCTTCATCATCATCGGAAATTTCAATTCCGGGAGCATGGGATGAGCAATATGTAACTAATCTATCGTAGCTTTCTGCAAAGGTGGGACAATCCTCACCAACATAGAAGGTATATTTAACATCGGGAATTCTATGAGCAATTTCTTCAACACGACCTGTAAATTCAGGACCGAAAACGAGAACATCACTATCGGAAAGCTTTAAGCAATATTTGATTTCTTCCGCAGTATAGCGGTAGTTAAGAGGAACTGCAAGAGCACCTGTTTTAAGAATACCGAAATAAATGGGGAGCCATTCAATTCCGTTCATAAGAAGAATTGCAACTCTGTCCCCTTTTTTGATTCCTCTTGAAAGAAGAAGGTTTGCAAAGCGATTTGCTCTTTTATCGAACTCGCCCCAGGTAAGCTCGCTTCTGCCAACGTTGAAGGGGTTTGTTTCAATAAGAGAATATTCCCTCCAGGTCTGGCGACTTTTCCCCTGCATTTCAGGGTTAATTTCAACAAGAGCAACCTCGTTTTTGTGATTATTTGCGTTAATCACGAGAAAATCTGTAATAGGCAAATTTATTCATTCCTTTAATTAATAGTTTTGATAAATAAAAAACGCCCTTTAACCGAAGCTAAAGGACGAGCAGTATAACCTGACCGTGTTACCACCTTTTTTCGCAAATTGCTCACGCAACCTGCCTTAAGAAGTAATAAAACTCCAACGCTTTAACGGGCGCACCCGCCGCAGCCTACTGAAAATTTCGGTGCGAAACTCCGAGATGTATTCACACAATCCGCTCACGCGCCTCTCACCAACCGGCAACTCTCTTTTTTGCGCTGAAAAGTGCTACTTGTTCTCTTCACAGTATTTGAAAAATATAGTGGGAATTATAACACAATTTGTTGTAAATTGTCAACTGTTATTTACTGTATTATATACTGTCAATATACCCTTCAATATCAAACTCCTCAACGGGACTGTTATTTTTAAGATACAACGGATGGTGGGGGTGTCCTTTAACGGAGCGTTTGCCCACTGTATACCATTTTGCACCGAATTCATTACCGATTTTTATCATATCCTTAACACAAGGAATAAGATACGGTCTTTTCTCGATAATAGTACCCCATGCCGCCCATACTGCAGGAGTTTTGCCCTCACCATAGGATGAAAGAATATAGCGGAAGGCATTCATATTTTCGTTATGTAAGCATTCATTAAAAGCCCCGTCCATATCCTTGGGGTTAGTCGCTCTCTGGGCGTAAACATTGAACATAATAAAGCTGTCATACCCGTTAAAAGCGGCGGTGCGTTCAACAGATTTGAGAGTATTATCAAGGTCATCGGGCTTTGCGGTTGAGGGATTAATGCCGATGCAGATTAAAGGGTTTTCGCCCCTTGTTCCTAAAATGTAACGGTATTCCGTATAAGCATTGGGAACATAGAGCCATTTTTCCCTGTCATACTCAAAGGAACCGTCTGCCTCTTGTAACAAAGCATCTTCAAAAGGGATTATATTAAGCTCATTGGTTTCACAGGTTGGTATATGCATAAATTCAACTCATTCCATATAAATATAGAACTATTATACAATAATGAAAGACTATTTTCAACATTGTTTCTTATTGACTTTTTCTGCCTATTTTATATAATTAAAATGTAGAATAATGGTGTATTTTATGCACCACAAAGGAGAGATACAGATGTATCATTCAATGAAAATTGCAGGTTTAGACAGAAAACTCCCACTCTGCCCTCTTAACGAAAAGCTACAGATTGGCGCATTTGTTATGTTCGGTGATGCAGAGCTTACGGTTGCTTGTGCAGATGCACTTCTTAAAAAAGCACCTGAATTTGATTACATAATCACAGCAGAAGCAAAGGGTATTCCCCTTGCACACGAAATGTCCCGCCAGAGCGGTAAGAAATATTTTGTTGCAAGAAAGAAGCCCAAGCTTTATATGACAGGTGTTTTTGATGTTATTGTAAACTCAATCACAACCGAGGGTGAACAGCACCTTTACCTTGACACTGCCGAGGCAGAAATGATGAAGGGTAAAAGGGTTATTATTGTTGATGATGTTATTTCAACAGGCGAATCTCTCAAGGCAGTTGAAAAGCTTATTGAAATGGCAGAGGTTGATTATGCAGGCGCACTTGCAGTTCTTGCAGAGGGCGATGCCGCAAACAGAAAAGATATTATTTATCTTGAAAAGCTTCCTTTATTTGATGCGGAAGGTAATGTTTTATAATGGCAGGAATACTTTATGTTGTAGGAACACCTATAGGAAATTTAGGTGATTTCTCTCCCCGTGCGGTTCAGGTGCTTTCTGAATGTGATTTTATTGCCGCAGAGGACACAAGAGTAACAATAAAGCTCCTTAACCATTTCGGCATTAAAAAGCCAATGGTAAGCTATTACGAGCATAATCGTGCTCAAAGGGGCGGTGTTATAATTGACCGCCTTTTAAATGGCGAAAGCTGTGCCCTTGTTTCAGATGCAGGTATGCCTATAATTTCCGACCCGGGTGAAGATTTAACAAGGCTTTGCCACGAAAACGGAATTCCGGTGCTTGCAGTTCCCGGTCCTTGCGCTTTTGTTACCGCCCTTGCAATTTCAGGTATGCCCTCGGGCAGATTCACCTTTGAAGGCTTTCTGACTGTTTCAAAGCAGAACAGAAAAAAGCACCTTGAAGAGCTTATTAACGAAAGGCGTACAATGATTTTCTATGAGGCACCTCATAAATTAGCCTCTACCCTTTCGGATATGGCAAAATATTGGGGCAACAGAAAAATAGCTCTTGTTAAGGAAATTACAAAAATTCACGAAAATGTTGAGCGCACCACCCTTTTTGATGCAGTAGAGAAATATAAGGACGGTAGTGCCAAGGGTGAATATGTTCTCATTGTTGGGGGTAAGCCCGAGGAAGAAAACGAGGAAATCACTATTGAAGCAGCGGTTGAAATGGCAAAAAAGCTTATTGAAGACGGGCTTTCCAAAAACGAAGCCGCCAAGGAAATTGCCAAAAAAACAGGGCTTAAAAAGAGCGATATTTACAAATCTTTACAGAATGGGTGATTAAATGCTTTTTGGTGTTCAATGGTATTATTGGGTAATACTTTTAGTTGCAATAATTATTGCAATTTTTGCTTGGAGCAAGGCTCTCAAATCAGGAAAAGAGCGCAGAGAAAGGCTGAAAAAGGAAGCGGCTATCTGGAAAAGAGATTACGAATTAAGAGAAAAATTCACTGTTCTCACAGAAGAAAAGCTCAATTCCACAGAGGAAACCGAGCTCCTTCACGGAGTTGCTATGAATATTCAGGCATCTCTTGAAAAAGCAACGGATATGACAGAGCACTTCAATGCACTTCCTCAGGAAAAGAAATTCGTTTATGCTCTTGAATATTTTGACGAGGATGCAAAAAAGAGTCTTTCAACCTTTTTCAAAAACAACGGTGAGCCTCTTATTTCTGTTGTTCCCGATGCTTTGAATGCCATTGGTGCAGGAAAATATGTTGAGCATTACGGAAGGCTTTTGCCCATGTATGACCCTGACAGTGATGTTTCAATTGACTATGATATCATAGCAAGGGTTGATGAAGAGTTTTCTTCTGTTTACAATTCCGATGAGCTTTTAAGGCTTTCTGCTAAATACATTCTCAAAAATAAAAGCATATTTTTATCATAAAACAAAATAAAAAACTAAGACTATAAAGGAGTAATAAAAATGGCTTGTACATTTTATCTTTCCGCATTTGCTGATGAAGCAGGTGGCGGAATAAAAGAACAAATTGCCGCTTTAAAGGCACACGGTATGACTCACATTGAGCCTCGCGGACTTGACGAGGGTAATATTTCCCTTTACTCAGTTGAACAGGCAAAGGAGCTTAAGAAAATCCTCGATGATAACGGTATAGGCGTTTCTGCTATCGGTTCTCATTACGGTAAAATTGAAATTACAGATGATTTTGCACCTCATTTTGAGGATTTCAAAAACTGTGTTGAGGTTGCAAACATTCTCGGCACAGAAAGAATCAGAATGTTCAGCTTTTTCTTTACAAAAGGTCAGAGCTTAGAGGAATATCGTGACGAGGTTTTCGAAAGACTTGATAAAATGTGCACATATTCTCTTAATAACGGAATCTGGTGCTGTCACGAAAACGAAAAGGATATTTATGGCGACAACGAAATCCGTTGCCTTGAAATATACAAAGCCTTTGAGGGCAAAATCAAGGGTATTTTTGACCCCTCAAACTTCATTCAATGCGGTGTTGATATTCTCCCCGCTTATGAGCTTTTAAAGGATTACATTGACTATTTCCATATTAAAGACTGCCTTTATGATGGTGGCAAGGTTCGCCCTGCAGGTCTTGGTGACGGTAACATTGTTGAGCTTCTCACAAGATTTTCAAAGGAAAAGGTTGGCGCACATTTCCTTACTCTTGAGCCACACCTTAAGGTATTTGACGGTCTCAAGGATTTAGAGGGTGAGGGCGGTACTGCAGACCAGCTTAAAGACGACTACACCTATCCCACCAACCGTGCAGCATTTGATGCGGCGGCAGATGCACTTGATGTTTGCCTTGAAAAAGCAAATCTCAATGATGCTACTGTAAGAAAGTTTTAAGAACTATTAAGGAGTTTTGAATATGTTTAATCACGATAATTTAAAAGGCAGAGTTGCAGTTGTTACAGGTGGCGGCGGTGTTCTTTGCGGTGGTTTTGCAAAGGACCTTGCCCGTCAGGGTGTTAAGGTTGCTGTGCTTGACTTAAGAGAGGAATCTGCAAACGCAATTGCAGACGAAATCAAGGCAGAGGGCTTTGAGGCAATTGGCGTTGCTTGTAATGTTCTTGAGAAGGAAAGCCTTGAAAATGCAAGAAAAATCATTAATGAGAAAATCGGCACCTGCGATATTCTTATTAACGGTGCAGGCGGTAATCACCCCAGTGGCAACACAACCAAGGAAAAATTTGAGCTTTGCGACCTTGCTGAAAAAGCAGAGGATGTGAAAACCTTCTTTGACCTTGACCCCAAGGGCATTGAATTTGTTTTCAACCTTAATTTCCTCGGTACTCTTCTTACAACTCAGGTTTTTGCAAAGGATATGGTTGGCAAGGAAAACGCAACAATCATTAACATTTCCTCAATGAACTCCTACAAGCCCCTTACAAAAATTCCTGCATATTCTGCAGCAAAAGCGGCTATTTCAAACTTCACTCAGTTTATGGCAGTTCATTTCTCAGAGGTTGGTCTCAGAGTTAATGCTATTGCTCCCGGCTTCTTCTCAACAAATCAGAATAAGGCTCTTCTTTATAACGAAGATGGCTCACTTACTCCAAGAAGCGAAAAAATCCTCGGTCACACCCCTCTCGGCAGATTTGGTGTTCCCGAAGACCTTACAGGCACTCTTCTCTTCTTAAGTGACGAAACCTATTCTAAATTTGTTACAGGCGTTATTATTCCCGTTGACGGTGGCTTCTCAGCTTATTCAGGTGTTTGATTTAATTTAAACCAAAACTACACCCCACAGTTCAATTTGAACTGTGGGGTGCTTTGTTATATTATCGTTTTGCTGAAACACCTTTTGTGTCGTAATAGCTTACATACTCTTTAGTATTAGGGTCATAAAGTCTGACAGTATAAGTGTATTTAACACCTTTTTTAGCTGTGGTATCTGTATAAACAAAACCGAAATACTCTTTGCCGTTTAGCATACAAGAAGATTTGTACTCATAAGCTTTTTTGCTTATTCTTGTCCACTTGCTTTCACCTTCGGCTTTTCTTAAAACAGCATACTGCAAATCATCATAATATTCACCATCCCACATAACCTTTATGTCACCATTTTTCGCACCTGCTGTTATAAGACTGGGTTTAATATAATATATATACCTACCAATATTTCTTGTTGTTTTATTACCATTTTTGTGAACTGCAGTAATTCTGACCTCAATATAATAATCACTGGTTACATCATTAAAATTAATAGTATAGGTTTTAGAGCCATCAGCTTTAATAGTTTTGCTATAATCAGCTCTTCTGGTGAAATATACATCCACATCATATTCCACTGCACCATCTACTGCATCCCATGTCATTTTTAAGCCATTTTTTGTAGGGGTTAAGGTTACAATAGGTGCTTCGCAAGATTCATCATTAGCATAAGCAACATTTGTGCCTATTGGTGTGCTGTTACCATAATTATTTTTTACTACGCAAGAAAAACGCAAGGGGTCAATTTTACCATAATTAACGGTACTACCTTTAACACTGTACACATTTCCCAAAGGCTTCCAGCCATCAGTATACTTGGAATAAGATGTCAGATAATATATATATGTTGATGATTTTTTATATGTATCGGTTTTATTAATTTTAAAATCATAATATTCTTTTACTTTATCACCTGTTTTGTAGTGATAATTTGTAACCTCAGTATCTTTAATTACTTTAAAGCTTTCAACACATCTTTCAGGTGAATATCTTGTATGGCTTTTTGAAACTATGTTATCATATTGCTCAACATCACCATATACTGCTCTTATCTGATAAGTATATGCAACATTCTCTACGGGACTATAATCAGAAAAGCCACAGGTGCTGCTTTCATAATACAATTTGTAATCAGCAGCAGATTCACTCCTACGCTTTCGGTAAACCCTGTAAGAGTCTGCTTCTGTGCCACTCCAATCAAACATTGTATATGTTTCGTATTCTGTTATTTCAAAAGGTATTTCCTGGAAATAAATTGTTGGCTCAACATCGGTTTTATATGTGCTTAAACCGCCACTGCTTCTGCAAGCACAAACGCTTAGCTTTTTATTGTAATACGTGCGCGGATTAAATTCGTAATATAATTTTTTTGTTTTGAACTTTACACTCCAGGTTCCGTCTTCGTTTTGCTCATATACGCGATATGATGTTGCATAAGGAACCGCAGGCCATTCTACGCGAATACCGTCATCCTCAACATTTACAGTGAATTCAGGCTCGGCTAAAGTAAAATAATCCTTACCCGAAGAATAGCTACCGCTAAAGCCCTTACCCTCTGAACGAACTGTGTAAAGATACCCTTTATTAAGCTTAGCTGTTGTATCCTCATAAGTGGTATTTTTACCTGAAACAGTTGCTAAAACCGTCCATTCATCATCGGTATCAAGGGGCTTTCTGAGAATTGAATAGCCCGTTGCACCCTCAACCGAATTCCAAGAAACCTCTATTGAGCTTTCATTAACCTCAAGCTCGTTCATAACAGGTGCTTCAAGGAATTTAATGTTTCCCGCAACCTTACTATAAGCACTTTTGGCTTTCCCGTCATCATCGTAGTCTATTATTGATTTAACTCTGTAGGAATAGGTTTTGCTGTTTTCAACGTTTTTATCGGTATAATAATTGGCTCTGCAATCCTCTACTCTTTCCCAATCACCATTATCAATTTTTCTGTATATATAATACCTTGCATCACCGTCTGTTTTTTTCCATTCAAGATAAATTGCATTGTTATCTATTACAGAAGCGGTATTTATTGTTGGTGCCTCGGCATACAAGCAGGTAAGACCATTATAAAGGTATCTTGAGGCTTTACCACTCTTATTGATACCTTTAACGGTATAAATATAATTACCGTCTTTTCTCTTTATAGCGGTATCAACGAAGGTATTCTTTCCGCTACCGACTGCACCAATCTTAGTCATTTTGGTGCTACCCACTTTTCTGCGGTAAATATAATATTTCGTTGCACCTGAGATGTTTGCCCAGGTGATTTTAGGACCGTTAATTGTATTAGTTACACGTTTAAGAGGAACAACCTTCTCTTCAAAGGATGGAGACCTGTCAACAACAACTTTAAATTGACACATTGAGTTTTTATCAATGGTAATAGAATTTCTTTTGGAAGAGAAAACACCTGCATAAGTTACTGCATAGTAGGTTTTGGATTTATATTTTCCTTTTAATTTGATTTTTTCTGACATATTATAATTGCCATAATAACATACTGTATAACCACTATCAATGCATTTTGTTAAGCTTTTATCGGAATATATTTCGTAGAAGAAATACACATTACCTGCGAAGCCTGAGTGTATGTAAAAATTAATATAGTCATAATTACCATACAATTTTACAGTTGAAATAACCTTGGTGCCCTTATTGTTTACGGGTACCATATAGCCATAATCCCTGTCCTCTACTTCCACGGTTAAAGCCTCTGCAGAAATGCTGACAATCGAAATCAAAGTTACAATTGCCATCATTATTGAAAGAACTCTTTTAGCTATTTTCATAACAATACCCCTTTTGAAATTCTATTTTGTTAGTATATGATTATTCTAACACATTAACAAATGATTAGTACAATAGATTTCAACCTAATATAACTTTACTTTATCTTTTTTATGTGTCTCATCACCATTTTTTGTAACTACCATTGTCTCTATCACAACTGTATCGGATTGTGGATAAGAATCCAACACAACACGATATGAATCCGAGCCATCCTCGTAGACTCTTTTCGATTCTATATACCGTACACCGATTTCATAATATCGAACATTATCCCCTAATGAATCAAAAGTTACCACTATGCCTTCTTTTTTCAATTCTGCTGTATAATCAATTGTTTTATCAAACCACTCAAAATCGACTATACAACTTTCTATAGGTGTGCGTAACCCCTTATCGTTTTTATAACAAAAGGCAAATCTGTATTTACCGGTTTTTTTATTTAAATATGATTTATAAGAATCGCGTGTGCCTGATACAGGCATAGGCATCCAACACCCTGTTTTAAAATCATATCCATATGATTCATAATAACCATACGAATCCAACTCGCCATCTATAACTTTAACTGTAGGTTTTTTTACCGCTTTAGCAGTGGTGTTAATTCCGCAAGCGTAACTCTTGGTATATTTTTTTTGCTCAACACCATCAAGAACGCCTCTGACTTGATACGTATAGGCAACATCCTTTTTAAGTGAATCATCTATAAAGCAAGAATCAGTAGTTGAGCCAACTAAAACATATTCATTATTATCTTTTTTGCTAACCTTTCTGTATATATTATACTTATCATAACCGTAATCATCATGAAGTCTAATTTCAATGCTATCAGTATGAACGATCTGTGAAAAGTAGACATATGGCTTATGCTTATAAGAAACTATTTCTGAATATTCACTATAGGTTTTACCCGCACCTTTGTCTCTCAAAGCTTTAACTCTATACTCAAAATCGCCGGCTTTATTCAAACTGTCATAGTAATTATTATAATAAGCAGATTCAGAGCCCACATACTCCCACGTACCATTTTTCTCTCTACGATACACTCTATATTTGCTAACAAGTGAATCGTCTTCGAAAGTTATCTTAACACTATTGCTATCCGAAACTCTTTCAACACTGATAACAGGCTTATTGAGAACTACATATTCGATCCCCTCACTATTATAGCTACCACTGTTATTCTTAGCTTCTGTGCGGACAGTATAAAGATATGTACCAGTAGTTGTTGCAGTAGTATCAATATACGATGTAGCATCTGCACCAACTGTTTTTAATTTTTTCCAACTACTCGAACTATCAATAGGTTGTCTGTAAACAGTATAACCTTTTGCACCATCTACACTTACCCATTTGACTTTAATTCCGTTTTCAACTGCAACCGCTTCTTTAAGAGTGGGCATTCTGAGATAGGTTACCGCCTTATCTGAGTTATAATAATATGCGCTTATTGCGTCACCATAATCAGTTCGAATAACTGCTTTAACGGAATAACTATATTTTGTACCACTCTTTACCGAGTCATCTATATATGATGTACCTAAATGGTTAGTTTTAATTGTTTTCCAACTACCATCGTTGGCTTTGCGCATAATGTTATATTTTGCTTTACTTGATGTACTGTTCCATTTTATTTCAACAGCATTATCATATGTAACTGCGATTGATTTCATAGTGGGAGCTTTTGCAAAAATGGTTGTAGGTCCGAAATAGAGGTATCTTGAGGATTTACCGTTTTTGCTTATACCTTTTACAGTATAAACATATTTACCTGTATTCTTTACAGTAGTATCAGTAAAGCTTGTTTTTGAACTGCCTGTTGCACCTATCTTTGTCCAATTTGTGCCCATAAGGCTTCTGCGGTAAATATAATATTTACTTGCACCGCTAAGCTTGCTCCAGGAAACATTAACACCCTTTGTCGTGTTCTTTGCTTCTTTAAGCATTACTATTTTATCGTTAAAGGATGCGGTTCTTTTAACGACAACCTTGAATTCGCACATTGAATTCTTATCAATCTCAACACTACCATCAGATTTTGTTTTTGTAGCATAAGTAATCATATAATAAGTTTTAGACTTATATGTTCCCTTTAATTTGATTTTTGGCGTGAAGATATATGTGCCTTTATCACAAGCAACAACGTCCCCTTCTACAAGCTTTGTGTAGCTTTTATTAGAATAAATCTCGTAAGCGAAATATATGTTACTTTTTTTACTGTTAATATAGAAATTTATGTAATCATAATCACCATAAAGCTTAACTGTTTCAATGGTTTTTGTGCCTTTGCTGTTAGTTGGTGTCATATAGCCAAGGTTTAATTCTTTTACTGAAACACTTGCAGCCTCAGCAGCAATACCCATAACAGAAACAAGGGTTACAACCGTTATAACTATTGCGAGCATTCTTTTAGCCATTTTCATAACAATACCCCTTTTGAAATTCTATTTTGTTAGTATATGATTATTCTAACACATTAACAAATGATAGTCAATAAAAATATCGCTCCCGTAAAGAAAACAGGGAGCGATATTTTTGCATTTTACCAAATATTAATATTGGGATTTATTGTGTTTTCGTGATAATAATTCACGCCATTTGAAGATATTTCGTTACTGCTTTGACCTAAAACATTATAGTAAATATGCGAGTTAATCTTAGGTCTGATATCGTTGGGCTTTCCGCTACTGAAGGAGCTATACATTGAATGTACCACATTATTTATAATATGGGTGTTTGCCACATTAGAGTTCCTTTGATTAACAGCACCAAGGTAATTGGAAATTATAAATGTGTTGTACCCCGAAGCAAGAACCAGAACGCCTGAGTCGGGACCGCGATATTCACTGCTACCATAATAGGTATATTTTTTGAAAATATTTCTTTCAATAACTGTGCCTCTCATACCTGCCCAGCCATCCTCTAAATTAAGAGACCACGAGGAATCGTTCAGCAATCCATCACCAGAAACATAATTATCGTGAATCCAACAAGCCTCAACAGCACCAACAACAGATGCCAAGCCGTCTGCACCGTTTATAATATTAGTGTTCTTAATCTCACAGAACCTTGAGGATTCATCAGGACCTATTCTTACATATTCACCCGTACCCTCAGGAAGCTCTGTTTGTTGAATAGATAACTTAAAGTAAACTGCATTTTCAGGCTTATTAGAATAGCCCTCATCAACATATTGCCAACGGTTAGCACCGATTAAGTTATAATCCTCATCATACCACAGAATATCATACAAGCGTTGAGTTGCAATAACAACATTATGCTCCCAGTCGCCAATATAATATTCGTGCAAGGTATCCATACCATTAGCAGCTTTAGAAACTGAATAGAAATCCTCTGTGCTTATCCAATTGGAGCTTTCCTCCAATTCACCATTATCATTCAACCATCCTGATACAAATTCATTGGCGACAATACTACCCTCTGCACCATTGACCAATTCGGAATTGCCTTTGCCTCCCATTGTGATAAAGAAGCCTGTGGGGCAGTTGGCTTCCCGCACCTCAACAGAGCAATATTCTGCACGCTTACCCATACTCAACAGTATGCAACCCCATTGATATTGGTTAGCCTCTGTATAAAGCTCGCTTATTGTGGCATCCTTATCATAAAATTCGCCATAATATTTATCAATAATCAAATGGGAATCTCTGCAATAATAAGCAAGAATGTTTCCGTTTTCGTCCTTTTCAACAGAGGCTTTTTCGGTAGGAATATTGCAGCTCCACCATCCCCATCCCATTCTGAAATAGGTGTAGCCCTCTGTTTTAGCTTTTTCGCTTGGCATCATATAAAAGGCTGAGCCCTCAGGGAATTCAACAGTCATTCCGCTTGGAATGTAGTATTCCGTTTCGGTAGGAATAGCATAAAAATTTATTTTGGGGAAAATGATATGATTATAGCCATCCTCATAGGCTTCTGTGATAGCATCATAAATAGCGTTGGTCGTCATCACATAGTCAGTTTTTGAAAATGAATTGTCATTTTTACTGATATATTCAGACGAAATTCTTATAGCATTATCCTTCCGGGTTTCTTTATTCACAATTTCAATCGTGCAGCTATCAGAAATTTTTGTTCCTCTTAATGTTGCTGTAATAGTAACTGTACCTGTTTTTTGAGGAATAACCAACCCGTCAATTACTGTTGCTATAGTTTCATCCGAGGACTTCCAAGAAACATCGTATTGGTCAGATGCGCCATTGTGATTTACATTAAAGGGATACGGAACTGCAGATAATGCATATTTATAGCCCATAGGTAAGGTGACCGGCTTTTTAATAATATGTACGCTTTCATATTTGCTATGGTCGATTTTAAGGTCAGGCTCGATATAATCGGAAATAGTGTAGCTTAATACTCTTCCGTTTCCGTCGTTAAGAGAATAGCTTCCCACCTTGGTGTTGGTATCGCACCATTCAGGTGTACCATATTGTCCCTTTTTGGTAAATGCAAAGGCACTTCCCAAGCCTTTAATACCATCAACAACACGACCAACAATGGATTTTTTGTCTGCACTCAGTGATATTCCGCTACCTGCAAAATGGTTTGCCATTTCACCCTTTGTAAGCTTTTCGGAATATACTGCAAATTCTTTAAATTGATGCTCTGCAGACAGATTAAAGGTTTTATTGATAAAATTAGACCAATGAGCCTTTTCAACATAATCATCATTAATCTGCAATGTATGTGTAGCTTCATTTTTGTCAAATGCCAGGCACCAATAGGATTCCCCATCACCCAAAACTCTTTTATTATAGTTAAGTGAAGGGGTTAATGCGAAATTAGTGCCAATCCAACCGCCACCGAAGGGTGTTTGAATCTGACCCCGATTGTTCAAATCAACGACCTCTTTAAACAAGAATGCTCCACCATAATAGCTCAAGCCACTTCCGATAGGTGTATCTGTGGATTCCCTGTTATAAACCATAACCGCTTCAATGCTTGCCTTTTCATAGGAGGATGGAAGCTCTACCCTGCCTCCCCTGAAATAGCCATCAGAATCCACAATGGCATTCTCCATTTCCTTACCATCAACCAAGTTGATAACCTTACCGTTAACCACCTTATAATATGCAACAATTGAGCTTTCGGGAGAGATATATTCAACGCCTGCTCTGTTGTAGCTACCCTTGTTTTCAGAGGCTTCGGAACGAACACTGTAAATATAATTAATTTTTGTATCTACAGATGTATCAACAAAGCTTGTTGCTTCTGCACCCACTTTTCCGACAGAAGACCAACCTGTTGAGCCATCGCTGTTCTTTCTGAGAATTGTGAAGCCCTTTGCACCGTCTACGGTATACCAGCTTATTTTAATACCTTTTTTAACAGTAACCGCTTCCTTAAGAGTTGGCATTCTGAGATAGGTTACCGCCTTATCGGAATTATAATAATATGAGCTTATTGCATCACCGTAATCAGTGGGGATTACCGCTTTAACGGAATAACTGTATTTTGTGCCACTCTTTACTGATGTATCTTTATATGATGTGCCCGAATAGTTGGCTTTAATTGTTTTCCAGCTACCGTCATTTGCTTTGCGCATAATGTTATATTTGGCGCTATCCGATGTACTGTTCCACTTTATTTCAATTGCATTATTATATGTAACCGCAATTGATTTCATTGTGGGAGCTTTTGCAAAAATGCTTTCAGGTCCGAAATAAAGGTATCTTGAAGCAGTTCCGCTTTTATTTATACCTTTTACGGAATAAACATATTTGCCTGTATTCTTGACAGTAGTATCAGTAAAGCTCGTTTTTGAGCTACCTGTTGCGCCTACCTTTGTCCACGTTGTTCCCATAAGGCTTCTGCGGTAAATGTAGTATTTACTTGCACCGCTGAGCTTACTCCAGGAAACACTAACGCCCTTTGTTGTGTTCTTTGCCTCTTTAAGAATTACTATTTTATTGTCAAAGGAGGCAGTTCTTTTAACAACTATTTTATATTCGCGCAGAGAGTTTTTATCGATACTGACACTACCATCAGAATAAGCCTTTGCGGCGTAGGTGAAAAGATAATATGTTCTGCTTGAATAAGAGCCCTTTAATGTGATTTTTGCAGGAATGTTATATGTACCCTTATCGCATTGAACAGCACCGCTATCCTTAAGCTTGGTATAATTTTTGTCTGCATAAATCTCATAACCGAAATAGCTGTTATTCTTTTTGGCTTTCACGCAAAAATTAATATAATCATAATCCCCGTAAAGTGTGACAGTTGACAGAGCTTTTGTACCTTTTCTGTTGGTTGGTGCCATATAGCCCAAATTCAATTCATCTACTGAAACGCTTGCAGCCTCAGCAATAATACTCACAGCACAAGCAACGGTGATAATTGCCATAATTATTGAAAGAATTTTTTTGGTTGTTTTCATACCAAAGCTCCTTTCTGCAATTCTGTTTTATTATTACAATTTTATTCTAACACCCCCATAGAAAATAATCAACACAAAAAAATATCGCACCCCTAAAGGAGTGCGATAAAATTTTTTGCGACAGATTTATTCAGAATCTGTTACAGGCTCTGTTGTATCCGGAGCTACGGGAGCAACATAAATATATTCAATACCCTTACTGTTGTAGCTACCCTTGTTCTTTGATGCTTCAGAACGAACACTGTATATATAGCCTGTTTCAATATCTGCAGATGTATCAACGAAGCTTGTTGCATCTGCATCAACTTTTCCGACAGAAGACCAACCTGTTGAGCCATCGCTGTTCTTTCTGAGAATTGTGTAGCCCTTTGCACCGCTTACATCATACCAGCTTACATTAACACCGTTTTCAACTGCAGCAGTCTCCTTAAGAGTGGGCATTCTGAGATAGGTTACCGCCTTATCGGAATTATAATAATATGAGCTTATTGCATCGCCGTAATCAGTTGAAATCACTGCTTTAACAGTATAAGTATACTTCGTACCACTCTTTACAGATGTATCTTTATAAGTTGTACCGGAATAATTGGTTTTAATTGTTTTCCAGCTACCATCGTCAGATTTACGCATAATGTTATATTTTGCTTTACTTGAGGTACTGTTCCATTTTATTTCAATTGTATTGTTAGCTGTAACTGTAACTGATTTCATAGTGGGAGCCTTTGCAAAAATGCAGGTAAGACCTGAATAGAGATATCTTGAAGCAGTACCGCTTTTATTTATAGCCTTAACAGAATAAACATATTTACCTGTATTTTTCGCTGTGGTATCTGTAAAGCTTGTTTTTGAGCTACCCACAGCACCTACCTTTGTCCACTTAGTGCCCATAAGGCTTCGGCGGTAAATGTAATATTTGCTTGCGCCACTAAGCTTGCTCCAGGAAACATTAACACCCTTTGTTGTATTTTTCGCCTCTTTAAGAACTACAATTTTATTGTCAAATGAGGCAGTTCTCTTAACAACAAGCTTAAATTGGCACATTGAATTCTGATCAATCTTAATGCTATCGTCAGAATAAGTTTTCATTGCGTATGTAAAAATGTAATATGTACCACTGACATAATCGCCCTTAAGCTTGATTTTTTCTGTGTAGGTATATGTACCCTTATCGCATAAAACAGCATTTGTGGCTACAACATCCTCGCCCTCTTCATCAGTGGTAATTACATAGACGAAATAGGTATTAGCCTTATTTGATTCAATATAGAAGTTGATATAGTCATATTCACCATAAAGCCTGACTGTTGATAATAATTTAGTAACTTTTGAATTAGCGGGTGCCATATAACCCAGATTCAATTCATTTACTGAAACATTGGCAGCCTCAGCAGCAATACCCATAACTGAAACAAGGGTAATAATTGCCATAACTATTGAAAGCACTCGTTTTGTAATTTTCATAATAATACTCCTTTCAAGACGACAGATTTCTATCGAATTAGTACAATTAAAGTTTATCACATACAAGCAAAACCGTCAATTGTAATTAACAACAAAAAAGTGCAACCTCTTTTGTGAGGTTGCACAATTTGTTATTTATTCAGTTTTTCCAGCTTCGAGAGCTTCTCTTTGAGCAATTTTTGCTTGAATTTCTTTTTCAATTTTCTTCTGCTTTTTCTGATATACAAGGTACCAAATAACACCGATTACAACAAATACTGCTGCAATGATAATGAGAAGAGATGCTGAACTGTCTTCAACCTTGATGGTAACTGCATCGTAGTTGATGTAGTAGCAACCATCAAATGCATTGTCTGCATAGTCTGTAAGGTTGCTGTAAACGATAAATTCACGAAGCTCATCGCAGGATGCAAATGCATAGCTACCGATATCTCTTGCACTTTCAGGCATTGTGATTGTTGTGATAGCATCGCAATCGAAGAATGCTTCTTCGCCGATGTTATTGAAGCCCTCTGCAAATACGATACCTGTGAGAGCATCACAGTTATAGAATGCTCTTGCTGCGATATTCTTAACAGCTTCGGGAACTGTGTATTCACCCTTCTTGCCTGCTGGGTAAAGAGCGATAGTTTCGAAAACAAGTGAACCATCCTCTGCAGGTTCTTCGTTTGCAACAAGAACTACACCGTCAAGTGATTTATATTTAGCATTACCCTCTGCAACCTCAATTGCCTGAAGAGCAGTGCAACCATCAAAGCTTAATGGGTCAACTGCTGTGAGAGCTGCGGGAAGAGTGATTTCTTTAAGACTTTCGCAACCACTGAAGGCATATTTACCGATTTTTTCTGCACCTGCAATTTCAACCTTTGAAAGCTTCTTACAGCCTGCAAAAGCATCTGCAGGAACAATCTTAATGCTTTCGGGAATTGCTATAGCTTTAAGTGATGTACAACCTTCAAAAGCACCTGCGCCGATTGTTTCAACACCATTTGCAATTGTTACTGTTTTAAGTGCTTCAATATCTTTAAATGCACCGGCACCGATATATTTTACGCTTGCAGGAATTGCTACTGAAACAAGTGAAGAGCCTGCAAAAGCATTATCACCGATTTTAACAAGTGTTCCGGGAAGAAGAACTGTTGCAACTGCTTCGTTATTTACTGCGTTATCAGCAATAGCAACTGTACCCTCTTCAACTACAATACCGGGAATTGCACCCTTTACTCTGTAAAGGATTTTGCCTGCATAAACTATACCGCTTGCATTTTTGAACCATGCAGTATTATCAAGTGCATTACCCTGAATCTCTGTAAGAGTAGCAGGAAGACTGATTTCTGCAACATTCTTTGCAAGCTCAAAAGCATTTGCTTTTATAACCTCTGTGCCGTCTGCAACAACAATAGCTTTTGTGTTTTTATTACCTGCAATAACAAGAGCCTTGCCATCTGCAGTGTAGATTGCAGTACCAACTGCCTTGTAGTTTTTGCTATCTTCGTCAACTGTAATTTTTACAAGTGAATCGCAACCTGAGAAAGCATTACCACTGAAAGACTTAAGGGATGCGGGAAGATTAACTGCCACAAGCTTTGCACAATCTGCAAAAGCACCATCACCAAGCTTTTCTACATTCTTACCGATATAGAGGTCGGTAAGCTTTTTGTTGCCTGCAAATGCTTCACTGTTAATCTTTGCAACACCATCACCAAGGTTAACACTCTTGAGACCTGCATTTTTGAATGCAGCGTTTGCGATGTCGTGAAGAGAATCGGGAAGTGCAACTTCTTTAAGAGCTTTGCAGTTTTCAAAAGCGGAAGCTGCGATATATTTAAGACCCTCATTAAATGTTACTTTACTGAGCTTCTTTGCATCTTTGAATGTGTTGCTGTTGATTTTCTCAACATTTGCAGAAATCTCAATTTCTTCAATCTGAGAAGCCTCAAAAGCATTGAGACCGATATATCTGAGAGCAGGCTCTTCTGCAAGCTTTACTGCAGAAATTTTTGCATTCCTGAAAGCATAATCTCTGATTTCTTCAACGCCCTGAGGAAGCTCGTATGTACCTGTTTTACCTGCAGGGAATGTAACAAGAGCTGTGCCCTTTTTGTTGTAAAGAACACCGTCAATTGAAGAAAACTCTTTATTGTTATCAACAACATTGATTGTTTCAAGAGCAGTATTACCAACGAAGGAATTTGCGCCTACTGCGTTGATATTTTTGCCGAACTCAATTTCTTTGAATTTGGTGTTTGCAAAAGCAAAATCACCAATATCAGAAACAGTTTCGGGAAGCTTGATTGTTTCAAGTGAAGAGCAATCTGCAAAAGCCTCGTAGCCGACTGCTGCAAGAGTTGATTCTGAAAAATCTGCTACCTTAAGAGCAGAACAGCCCTTGAACGCGCCTGCTTCAAGAACACCGATAGCATCATCAAAGCTTACTTCCTTAAGATTTGTGCAATTTTGGAAAGCATAAAGACCGATTTCCTCAACATCAGGACCTAATGTTACGGTTTCAATGTAATCGCAACCGAGGAAAACATAATCCTCAACAAGAGAAACACCCTTGGGAATTTCAATGTTTTTAACCTGACCCTTAACGCCGTATGTAACTCTGCCGAAGCTGAGAGCACCATCGGGCTGAGCATTTTCCCAAGCTGTACCTTCAAATGCATCTGCTGCTACATTCTTAAGGTTTTTGTGCTCTTTGATTTCTTTAAGAGCAGTTGCACCTGCAAAGCATTTTTCAGGAACTGCTGTTACTGATTCGGGGTATTCAAACTCCTCAAGAGCAACACAACCTTCAAACGCAGAAGCACCGAGAGCTGTAAGAGATTCGGTTTTTGTTACTTCCTTAAGGGCAGTGCAATCCTTGAATGCTCTGTCCTTAACAGTAACAATTTCGCTGTTAAGCTTAATGCTAACAACAGTTTTGTTACCCTCAAAGCAACCCTCACCAACAGTAATTACACTTAAACCGCCTAACTTAGTGGGAACCTTAACTTCAGTTTCATTGCCCACATACTTGATAAGCTCAACTGCAGAGCCTGAATCGACCTTAATAAACTCAAAGCCATCCTCAGTTTCCTTGTTGAGTTCAATCTCTTTTGCAGAAATTGTAACCTCTTCATCCTCTGCAAAAACAGATATGGGAGTGGCGGCAACAAAAACAAATACAAGAATAAATGCTAAAATACCGCACAGGGGTTTTTTAAATGCTGTCATAAAACAACGTCCCTTCAAAAATAAATTACCTTAAATTCCTAAGAACTTTACAGATAGATTAATTATAATATAAACACCCTTGGTTGTCAAGCAAGCTAAAGACAACCAAGGGTGTTTTAAAACTTTAATTATTAACAAATTTTAGCACTTTTTTATGTGTAAAATGCTATAGAAACATTATCTCTGAACTCTACCTGAACCATCGCCACCTGCAAGCTTTTCGACCTCTTTAACGCCAACGCGGTTAAAGTCACCTTCAACAGAGTGCTTCAGAGCAGATGCAGCAACTGCAAATTCAATAGCTTCCTGAGTTGATTTACCTGTAAGAAGAGAATAAATAAGTCCGCCACCAAAGGAATCGCCACCGCCTACACGGTCAACAATATGCAGATGATAGCTCTTTGAGAAGCAGTAATTTTCACCGTCATAGAGCATACCTGCCCAATCGTTATCGCTTGCAGAGATAGA
>JAFSDL010000042.1 GCA_017436285.1 Clostridia bacterium | reverse complement strand
TCGCTTTCCTTCGGTTTTTTTCGCTTTCCTTCGGTTTTTTTCGGTTTTTTTCGGTTTTAAAACATTACGATTGGTATTTTTGGTATAGCTTGGTATATTTTTTATACGGTGGTATTTTTGGTATAAATATTATAAATGCTAAAAGGATTCGGAACATTACTGCTCTGAATCCTTTTCTTTATTTGTTGTATTAAAAATTCTATTTAACTGTTCTTTAACAAACTCTTCTGATAACTCAACATTTATATTCTGTATAGCCATAGACCATTCAATACACTTATGAACAATTTCCATATTCCCGTCTTCACGTTCAATTTCGCTATTCATAATATATTTAAGCAACGCTACTATTACGCGTTCATCTGCTGACAAAGTTTTATAGTCATATATTTCCCCTGTATAAATTTCCTCGGCTTCCTGCTGAGCCTTAATAAGCTTTTCTCTCATAACAAGGTCAATACCTGTTTTAATACACTCAGTAATGGTTTTTTGTAGACAGTTATACATATTTTTATAACAATGCAATTCCCTGATAAGCTCTATATCTGTCATAAAAACACACCCACAAAACAAAAAATGCGCAGCCGAAGCCACGCACGAAAAATACATAACTCCAACTTTGGTGTCACGCAAAATTTTCCCATTAGCACAAGCATATGAGAAGGAGTATGTACTTTTACCAAAAGGATAAAAATACATACTTGTGCAAATATGGGAAATATAAAATTTTACGTGACACTAATAGTTTACCACATTATAAAAATTTTAGCAATATGTTTTTCAGAGGGAAAAGTAAAAGAACGCTAAGCCTATCCTCCTTAAATCTTCCCGTAAGGGAAATTTAGGGAGGGGGACCACCGCAGGTGGTGGAGGGTACAAACAAAAACAACAAAAAGCTCAAAAGTACCACCCACCATTCCGCCCGAACTATATTAAATAAAAAAACATTTCCCGAAATATACAAATTGATTTAATTCACCCAAAGAGGAACGGTCCCCCCTCCTTTTTGCTTTGCAAAAAAGAGGGATAGGCTTCGCATTGCAGTTACATTATTCAGGAAACAACAACGGGAGGGGCAAGACCCTCCCGTACGTTCTTCGACGGCGCATTTTTGCGCTCCGAAACTTTCCACTTGACATTTTCAACTTTCCACTACTACGGAACGGGCAAGACCGTTCCCTACATTGTTCTTGGTTAGATTGTTCTGTGGTACAGGCAAGCCTGTACCTTACGGTTTGTTGTGAGCCTGTACCTTACGGTTTTGTTGTGAGCCTGTACCTTACGGTTTTGTTGTGAGCCTGTACCTTACGGTTTGTTGTGAGCCTGTACCTTACGGTTTGTTGAGTTTTGCGAAGCTCTGGTATCCGGCATCTGGCATCTGGTATCTATTTGCTAATTGCTATTTGCTGGCGACTGGTGACTGGTGACTGTTCCGGCATCTTGAAAAATATTCATAAATATTCTTGAAATGTAGCCGATTATATGCTAAACTCTGTAACTGTGTGTTTTTAATTACATATTATGGTAATATATTATTTTTGAGGTGCAATTGATGATTTGCAACAATATTTTAGAAGCAATGGGTAACACCCCTGTTATTCGTCTTAACAAAATTGTTGATGAAGACAGTGCGGAAATACTCGTAAAATTTGAAGGTCTTAATGTTGGCGGTTCAATCAAAACAAGAACTGCTTACAATATGATTTCAGAAGCAGAAAAGCAAGGTAAAATCAATAAAGATACTATAATTGTTGAGCCTACAAGCGGTAATCAGGGCATCGGTCTTGCTCTTGTTGGTGCGGTTAAGGGTTATAAAACAATTATCATTATGCCTGACTCTGTCAGTGAAGAAAGAAGAAAGCTTGTTAAGCACTATGGTGCAGAGGTCAGGCTTGTTCACGATGCGGGTAACATAGGCAAATGCATTGATGACTGCTTGCAGTTAGCCCTTAAAATGCAGGAGGAAAACGAAAATGTTTTCGTGCCCCAACAGTTTGAAAACCCCGCAAACCCTGAAATTCAGCGCAAGCAAACTGCAAAAGAAATACTCGAGCAGGTTGGCAAGCCCATTGACGGCTTTTGTGCAGGCATCGGCACAGGCGGTACTTTAACAGGCATCGGCGAGGTGCTTAAAGAGGCTAATCCCCATATGGAAATATGGGCGGTTGAGCCTGAGGATGCGGCTATTCTTTCGGGCGGTCTTATAGGCACACATATTCAGATGGGAATTGGCGATGGTCTTATTCCTCCCATTCTCAACACTGAAATTTACAGTGATATCTGCATTGTTACCGATGAAGAGGCACTCAACACTGCAAAGGAGCTTGCTTCAAAGGAAGGTATTCTTTGCGGTATTTCAAGCGGTACAAATGTTGCGGCGGCAAAAAAGCTTGCAAAGAAATTAGGCAAAGGAAAAACTGTTATTGCAGTTCTTCCCGATACTGCTGAAAGATATTTCTCTACTCCCCTTTTTGATGAATAAAAAGTCCCCCTGATTCACATTTTCGTGAATCAGGGGAATTTCCTTATTTCTTATAAAATATTAAAGGAAAAGTGCATCATATATAACTTCACCGATAAGAGTTCTTCTGAGCATATCAAGAAGCTCCTGGAAGAATGCTGCAATAATATTATTTGGAACATGCTCTTCGGGATATTCAACAGCTTCATCAGTCATATCGCCATCATCGCAAACGAATGGCTGTGAACAAACAATACCACCTTCGTTTTTAATCTGGAAACGAACATAGCAACCAATTTCATCGCTATATTCTCTCAAATCAAGTGTTTCGCCTGTTGCGATGATTTCACCATCAGCAATCCATTCAATAACATCATAGTTAGAAGCAACAACTGTGATTGTGTCATTATCATCATCAACATTGAGACTGTGAATAGATGCATACTCACCTTCACCTACAAAATCCTCGCCCATTTCATAACGAGCATATCTTGAGCAAGCAAAGAATGTGCCGTTTTCCATAGCTGTACGAAGAGCATCGTTTGAAAGCTCGGGCATAAGCATAATCTCACGGGTTACGTCAATATCATCAAGTGCATGAGAGTCATCATTTGAGAAGCCCCATACATTTTTACCCTGAGGAATTGTGTACTGAAGAAGAGTATCCCACAAAATACGGTCTGCACGATCAGTTGTATCTCTGAGGTTGAAAATTTCAATACCTACACAGCTATCATATTTCATAAGCGGGTCAATGAAAACCTTAAGCTGATCATAATCCTCTGCTCTTCCGTTTTCTTTATTTGCAGCAATAAAGTCACCGGGATGGTTAATAAATGTGATACCGCCTGCAGCACTGTTGCCTGCAATAACAGTTTCATAGTCCTCTTCCTGACCCAAAATACCATTACCATAGTCAACAAAGAAGCCGTTAACGTGGTTCTTTCTTACAACAAGAGCATTCAATTCAATACCATAAGGAACATCAAGCATAGGTCTGCCATCGCGACCTGCACCCTCGATTGTAATTTCTTCATAACGCTCCTGGCTCATAGGCTCAAAATCGTTAATATACTGATTATAACCAATAAGGTCCAGAACCTCGGGAACTCTGTTCCAGCCCTTGTTAACAACGCCGTGGTCTGTAACTGCAAGAATATCGTAACCGAGCTCATAGTATCTTTCAACTACGTCTTTAACATCTACTGTACCGTCACTATAAAGTGTGTGAGTATGAAGCTGAGCCTGATATTGATTCCAATTGTCCCAATCAACCGTTTCGTAAGGGCTTGTTATATCATAAGATACCTGACCTGCAAAAGCACCTACAGGCAAAAACAAAGCCATTACGAGAGAAACAACAAGTGAAACAGCAATAATTTTTTTTGACATTTTCATAGTAAATCTCCTTTTTGTTAGATTCTACCAATTCATTATAACACAATTAATCTAAAAAGTCACGAAGTTTTTTTGAGCGAGATGGGTGACGAAGCTTACGAAGTGCTTTCGCTTCAATCTGACGGATACGTTCACGTGTAACATTAAACTCTTTACCAACCTCTTCAAGAGTTTTGGGGTTACCATCCTCAAGACCATAACGAAGGCTTAAAACTCTTGCTTCTCTGGGAGTAAGTGTTTTAAGAACCTCTGCAAGCTGCTCTCTCATAAGAGCCATTGATGCGGCATCAACAGGTGCCTGAGCATCATCATCGGGAATAAAGTCACCAAGGTGGCTGTCCTCCTCTTCACCGATAGGTGTTTCAAGCGAAACGGGCTCCTGAGCAACTCTTAAAATCTCACGAACCTTTTCAACGGGCATATCAAGCTTTTCTGCAATTTCCTCTGCAGTTGGGTCTCTGCCATTTTCGTGAAGAAGCTGACTGTTTGTTTTCTTAACCTTGTTAATGGTTTCAACCATGTGAACCGGAATACGGATTGTTCTTGCCTGGTCTGCAATAGCACGGGTAATTGCCTGACGAATCCACCAGGTTGCGTATGTTGAAAATTTAAAGCCCTTTGTGTAATCAAACTTATCAACAGCTTTAATAAGACCAAGGTTACCCTCCTGAATCAAATCAAGGAACTGCATTCCTCTGCCAACATATCTTTTTGCAATACTTACAACAAGACGAAGGTTTGCTTCGGAAAGACGCTTTTTTGCCTCCTGGTCATTTTCAGAAATTCTGATAGCAAGCTCAATTTCTTCTTCAGATGTAAGAAGCGGAACTCTACCGATTTCCTTAAGATACACCTTAACGGGGTCATCAATTGCCATTGCTTTTGCATCAGCAGGAGTTTCCTCGTCAGGTGCCTTTGTTGACTCAATGTCCATTGAAAGAGCATCGAGCATTTCATCACCGATATCATCAATGATTTCAATACTGTTGCTTTCAATAAGCTCATAGAGTTTTTCGATATCGTCAACATCAAAGCCTTCGATTTCAAGGATAACATTGTCGATATCGTGAGTTGCAAGCTTACCGCTTACCTTACCCTTTTCAATAAGGGCTTTAATTTGCGGTTTTTTCTCCCAACCTTCCATTTTAGCATCACCTTTCTTTTTCACACTTTATTGTAAAACAAATTGTTTCCACTTAATTTTCGTCTTTTTTAAGAGAATTGAATAATTCGAGAAAGCTATCATCACTCATCTGAGAGAAATCAGGCTTTTCTCTTTTTTTCTTTTCCTCTTCAAGAACCGAAAGACAATCTTCACATTCCCTGACAGTATTTGAAACCATCGCCTGATTTGCAAGTAATTTTGCAACAACGCTTACTTCCTCCGATGTCAGATACTGTGACAAATGCGAAATATCTGTACTTTCCTGTTCTTCAAGACGATTAATTATTATTTCTAAAAGATGCTTGTTGACGGGCGTAACAAAAACATCCTTTGAAAGACGTTCCTTTAAATTTTTATAAAAAGAAGCATTGTTAAGAAGACTTATAAGAATTGTATCCTCTGCCTTTGCCGCTCTTATGTTTTTTAACCTTTGGGGGTCTGCCGCAACCTCAAGATTCTGCACCTGCTTCTGAGCAGTGGAAAACTCTGCTTTGCTTTTTTTGTAGCTTTCTTTTCGCCTGTGCTCATTAATCTGTTGCAGAATCGCCTCCTTGCCCACGCCAAGCTCGTCCGAAAGGCGCATTGCATAAACATCCCGTTCAATAGAATCGCAAAATGCAAGAACCTTTACTGCATCTCTCAGGAAATTGAGCTTTCCGTCATCAGTCTGAACAATATATTTTTCACGAAGCTTTGACAATTTATACTCTGTATCATTATCTGCTTTATCAAGAAGCTTTGCAAAACGCTCTTTTCCGTGAGCTTTTATAATTTCATCAGGGTCCTTGCCACCCTCAAGGCGAATAACCTTTACCTTGACACCTGTTTTGGAGAAAAGGGTCATTGCAGCTCTTACCGCCTTCTGCCCTGCTTCATCCGAGTCATAGCAAAGGGCAACCTCATCCGCATACCTTGAAACAAGGCTTACCTGCTCGGGTGTTAAGGCTGTGCCCAAGCCTGCAACTGCATTTTCATAGCCTGCCTGATGAAGTGCAATAACATCCATATATCCCTCGCAAAGAATAAGCTTACGGTCGTTTCCGTTTTTGGCAAAATTCAATGCGAAAAGCTCATTGCTTTTTTTATAAACGAGAGTATCTGATGTATTGATATACTTCGGCTTACTGTTATCAAGAACTCGTCCGCCAAAGGCAACCACATTACCTCTTAAATCTATTACGGGGTACATTACCTTGGCTCTGAAGGCATCGAAATAATAGCGTTTTCCGTTTTTTTCGCTCATTCTTAAAAGATTTGCCGCAACAAGCTCGTCTCTATGGAAGCCCTTAGCTTTGAGATGGTCCTCAAGAGCGTGCCAATCATCAGGTGCGGCACCTAAACCGAAATGCTTAATCATTTTAGGTGAAACACCACGCCCCAAGAGATAATCAAGCTGCTGCTTGCCTCTGTCGGTGAAGAGTGTTTCGTGATAAAATCTTGCAGCCTCACGATTCGCTTCATAAATTCTTCTACGCATTTTTGATGCGCTGTCATCGTAATCTGTATCAGGGAGCTTAAGACCTGCTCTGTCTGCAAGAAGCTTTATTGCTTCAGTAAAATCAAGATTTTCGATATTTCTTATAAAGTTTATTACCTCGCCACCTGCACCACAACCGAAGCAATAATACGAGGCTGTTTCGGGATACACAGTAAAGGATGGTGTTTTTTCATTATGGAAGGGACAAAGACCTACAAGATTTTTTCCTCTTCTTTTTAAATCGATATAGCTACCTATAACGGATTCAATATCGTTATGGTCGCGGATTTGCTGAATAAAATCATCTGAAAAACGAGCCATTGTGTATCACCTACCTTTTTAAATTGAAAATTGAGAATGGAAAATGGAAAATTAAGGGAAGCTTCGCTTCCGAACATTATAAATCCCAAGTCTTTGGTACGAATAAATCGTTGTAAACCTTGAGAGAGTAACTATCGGACATACCTGAAATATAGTCACAAGCGGCGCGTTGGGCACCTTCACTCTCAGCAATTTTCTGATACATTTCAGGCATTTTCTCAGGAGCATTTGAGAAATAGCGGTAAAGCTCCTTAATCATACTTTCCGCCTTACCCTCTTCGCTTTTGCATTTGGGGTTTGTGTAAACATATTTAAACATAAAGGAATGCAATTGGTCGAAAGCGGCCTGAACATCATCTGCCATTTTCAATTCATCCTTAGTGTTATTAATTGCGGACATAACCATTGTGTTGATTCTTTGTGCCTTCGAAAAGCCGAGAACAAGGCGGATTTCCAAGGGAATATCATCCTCGCTTATAATATCGCCACGGATTGCATCGTCAATATCGTGGTTCATATAAGCAATTTTATCGCTCAATTTAACAATTCTGCCCTCGAGAGTATCTGCCTCTTTACCTCTGGTATGGCAGAGAATACCGTCTCTTACCTCGTATGTAAGGTTCAAGCCCTGACCGTTTCTTTCCAGCTTATCAATAACACGAAGGCTTTGCTCAAAATGGGTAAAGCCCTTTTCATAAACCTGATTAAGAGCCCTTTCCCCTGCGTGACCGAAGGGCGTGTGACCTAAATCGTGACCGAGAGCAATTGCTTCGGTTAAATCCTCATTAAGAGCGAGAGAGCGTGCAATTGTTCTTGCTATTTGTGAAACCTCAAGAGTATGGGTTAATCGGGTTCTGTAATGAACATTACCCGGGGCTAAAAACACCTGAGTTTTATCTTTTAGTCGGCGGAATGCTGCACAGTGAATAATTCTGTCCCTATCGCGCTGATAGGCAGTTCTCACGGGACACTCTTCCTCAGGAACAAGCCTTCCCTTAGAATTATCGCAAAGCATTGCATATTTTGAAAAGGATATTTTTTCTCTTGCCAGAGTTCTTTTTCTTATTTCGCCATTCACAGAAAACACCGCCTTCTACCCTTATTTTTACTCTTACAATTAATAATACAATAAAAACAAAAAAATCCCTCTTTTTTTGACGGATTTTTTTGAAAAATTTTTATATTTTGTTGTTTTTCGAATTAATCCCCTGCGATTACCTCGCCAATCTGAGAAAAACCGACCCTTCCGTTGCTTAAATCCTGAAGCTTTTTATTAAAGGCTTCCTCAGTTCCTTTTTTTATGCGGAAATTAAGTGTTACATTCTCACCGAAATCACAGTTTTCCGTAACACCGCCAAAATCACGAATGAAGGTTTCAAGCTTTCCGTAAAAGGTATATTCACATTGAATTTCGCAAACAGTCCATTTGGAAAGTGTTATAATCTCTGCCGCATCTATACCGATTTTGGCAGAGTGAGTGTAGGCACGCACAAGACCGCCGCCACCTAAAAGAATACCGCCGAAATAACGGGTTACCACCACAACACAGTCAGTAATATCCTCTTGTAAAATCACATTGAGAACAGGCATTCCGGCAGTACCCTGAGGCTCACCATCGTCAGAATAGCGTTTAACTCCGTTTTCTCTTATGGAATAGGCATAAACATTATGCTTTGCATCCCAATGCTTTTTTGAAATTTCGTTAATATAATCAACAGCTTCTTTTTCAGTTTTAACAGGCTTTGCATACCCGATAAATCTTGAATGTTTAACTATATACTCATCACAGGCTTCCCTTGCGAGAGTTTTATAAGAATCACTCATAAAAAAACAGTCCTTTAAAACGCAAAAAGTCGGTGATAACTCACCGACTTATCAAGCAGATATAACTTACTTAGAGAGGTTATATTTTCTATTGAATCTTTCAACACGTCCGCCTGTATCAACGAGCTTCTGCTTGCCGGTAAAGAAGGGGTGACATTTTGAGCAGATATCAACACGCATACCGTCCTTTGTGGATGCTGTTTCGAGAACTGCGCCGCATGCACACTTTACCTGTGTTGCGCCGTATTTGGGATGAAGTCCTTCTTTCATTATTTTCACCTCTTTGTTTTTGATAACACATTAGCACAAGAATACTACCACAAAGCAAGTGAAAAAGCAAGTGTTTTTTTCAAAAAAATGAAATTATTTTAAATCTTGCTTATAAGATTCACAAGAGAACACAAAACCACACCTAAGACAGTAGGAATTACAAATGCAAGAGCAGTCCATTTTATACTTTTTGTTTCTTTAAAAATTGTGAAAAGTGCAGTTGCGCAAGGAAAATGAACAACGGAAAAAATAATGTAGCATATTGCAGTAACATTCGTCCAACCATTGTTTACGAGGATTTCGCCTATTACGGAAATATTTTCTATATTACTCATTTCCCCTGCTCCCATATAGGACATCAGTGCAATGGGCAGAACAATTTCATTTGCAGGAATACCCAAGAAAAAAGCAGAAAGGGCTTTCCCGTCCATCCCCATAACATTTCCCAAGGGCTCAAAAAGGTTATTAACAAGGCTTAAAATATTGACTCCGTATATATTCATATTGGCAAGAAGCCATATTACCACACCTGCAGGAAATGCCACCGCAACTGCTCTGAAAAGAACAATCAGAGTTCTGTTCAGAACGGAATTTATAATAACCTTTGATATCTGTGGCTTTCTGTATGGTGGCAGCTCAAGTATATAATGGGACTGCTCACCCTTAAGTAAGGTTCTTGAAAGTAAATTTGAAAGCAAAAGCGTTAAAGCGAGGCTTAAAATTATTATTAACGCAAGTATTATTGCGCTGTAAAGCCCTTTTACAAAACCGCACCCCGACACCAAAAAAACAGAAATAAGAGTTATTATTGCGGGAAATCTGCCATTACAGACAGTCAGAGTATTTGTCAGAACAGCAATAAGCCTTTCTCTTTTCGAATCAATAATACGCGCTCCTGAAATCCCCACACAATTACAACCACACCCCATAGCGATTGTGAGCGCCTGCTTTCCGCAGGTCTGTGCCTTTCTGAAGCTGTTATCCAGAACATAAGAAACGCGAGGCAAAACGCCCCAATCCTCCAAAAGCGTGAAGCAAGGAAAAAATATTGCCATTGGCGGCAGCATAACGGAAACAACCCATCCTAAAACACGGAAGCCACCCGATATCAACATACCGCTCAGGACTTCGGGCATATTTATATATCCGGCGAATTGCAACAGTCTGATTTCACAATTATTGAAAAAAGCACTCAACCACTGTGACGGATAATTTGCACCTGCAATTGTTATATAAAAAATTGCACTTAACATCAGAAGCATAACAAGATATGCAGAAAATCTTTTGGTGAATATTTTTTCGCTCTTTGTTATTTTATTGCTTTCTACCCTTTTCATTGTTGTGGCATCATTTATTGCCGAGGCTTTTTCATAAAGGGTTGAGGCTATATTTTCGGAAAGCTCTTTCAATTCTCCTTTTTCCTTAAGGAAGTTCTGACCTGATGCAATAGCTTTTAAGATTTCATTTTTCTGACCTTGTGAAAAAGCAGCATTATTATAAAGAAAATTATTAGCGGAAGCATCGTTTTCAAGAAGTCTTAATGCGAGCCAGCGCTGGTTTATTTTCTCAATTTTATTTTTCTTTAAAACAGGAATGATATATTCAATTGCAGATTCAATATTTGGGTTATATATGATTTTTACAGGATTTCGTTTTTCTTTTTCAGAAAGTGAATCCAAAAGCTCGGTTACTCCTACTCCGTCACGGGCGGTCATTTCAACAATTTTCACACCAAGCTCTTTTTCCAACAAATTTGTATCAACCACAATCCCCTTTTTCCTTGCTTCATCAAGAAGATTAACGCATATAACTGTATCTGCACCTGTTTCTATAATCTGAAGTGCTAAGTAAAGATTCCTTTCGAGGCTTGTTGCATCGCATACCACTGCAACCTTCCGAGAATTTCCAAAGCAGATATATTCTCCTGCAACTGCCTCCTCCTTAGAATGTGGCTTTAAGGAGTATGTTCCCGGAATATCAACAAAATTAAATACTACGCCCTTGTGCTCTCTTTTCCCCTGAGCCAAATCAACAGTTTTCCCCGTCCAATTACCTGTATGCTGTTTAAGACCGGTTAAGGCATTAAACACTGTGCTTTTACCCACATTGGGGTTTCCTGCAAGTGCTACGGTTATTTCATTTTTACTCATCTTTATCAGCCCGCACCGAAATTTTCTGTGCATCACAATTCCTTAAAGCAATAACCGCACCTCTTACCAGATATGCTCTTGGATTTCCCGAGGGGCTTTGATGAATCACCTTAACCTTTGTGTTTGGTACAAGACCAATATCATATAATCTTTGCTTAAGGGAAAGCTCTGTATCTACTGCAACAATTATTGCATACTCTCCCGTTGAAATCTTATCAAGAGTAGTCATATTGCTCTACCTCCTGATAGTATCATATGAAAAAACTGCTACTGTGTGAAAATGGGTATTGCATTTATCTGCTGAAATGATAAAATATAGTGTATAACATATCAAAGGAGATTCACACTATGGAAAACAAAATTGTTGCAGGTATAATCGGTCTTGAATTCGGCAGAGCTCACCTTGAGGGCGCTTTGGCTTATGGTGCAGAAATCGGTCTTATTTGTGATTGTGATGAAAAATCACTTAAATTCGCGGCTGATAAATATAACATTCCTGAGGAAAAATGCACTCTCGATTACCACGATATTATAAATAATCCTGAAATCAATGCAGTTTCAATCGGTATTCCCGACCAGCTTCACAAGCAGGTAGCCCTTGAAATGCTTGAGGCAGGCAAGCACGTTTTATGCGAAAAGCCCCTTGCACTCACTAAAGAGGATATTACAGAAATGGTACGAGCTGCAAGAAAATCAAATTGTATTTTTATGGTTGGTCAGATTTGTCGTTTCACCCCCTCTTTTGCAAAAACAAAGGAGCTTATTGACAATGGTACTCTCGGCGAGCTTTACTTTGTTGAAAGCGAATATGCTCACGACTATATGAACATTGTTTCCAACAAGCAGAACTGGAGAGCAGATAACGCCCGTCACGGTGTTATTGGTGGCGGCTGCCACGCAGTTGACCTTCTTCGTTGGCTTGCAGGCGACCCTGAGGAAGTTTTTGCTTACGGTACACACAAGCTTTTGCCCACAGTTACATACGATGACTCAACCATCGCTATTATGAAATTCCCCAATAATGTTGCAGGTAAGGTTTATGTTTCAACAGGCTGCAAGCGTGACTACACAATGAGAACTGTTATTTACGGTACAAAGGGCACTATCATTTGTGATAACACCTCACCCACAATGCAGTTATTTGTTGCGGACGAAACAGGAAAAGCACCTGAAACACCTGAAATTATTGAGCTTGAGGTTAACAACCACAACTTTGTTAAGGAGTTTGAGGTATTCGGTGATGCCATTACTAAAGGTATTCCTGTTCCCACACCTGTTGAAGAGGGTGCAAAAACTGTTGCGGCTTGCCTTGCAATTGTTGAATCTGCTAACACAGGTAAAATTGTTAAGCCCGACTACAGCTTCTGATAATTTTTTGATAAAATATATGTGAAAGGGTGATGAGCTTGAAATCAAAAAAGAAAATGTTTTATATAACTTGTTCTGCTTATCTTCTGACAATTATTCTTGACCTTCTGTTCACATATATTGCCACACCCAATCTGCTTTTAGAGGGTAATCCCTTGTATGATTCATTAGATTTCGGGTGGACGGGTTTAATTGTAATCAATGTTATTACTTTCATCGGATATGTGGCGATGTCTTATTATGCTTTTGTGAAATACAAGCCACCTGTTTCGGAAGAAACTGATTTAAAGCGTTATCTTGCCCACATCAATTATGGTGACCCTGATAAATATGTTCCTATGATGTGGAAGCTCCCAAAGAACTGGGGTCCTCAGACAGCTTGCCTTTGTTGGTCTGTTGTTTGTGTTCTCCCCTTTTGCAGAATGATTATTGTCCTTGAATGGTTCTTGATGATATTAAGAATACAGAATATGGGGACCATAATATTCTTCACAATTGTTTCGATGTTTCCTATGGGCAGAATTGATATCTTCCTTGCAGTTATAGGCGCGTGGATTTTATCTTTTGTTTGGATAAAAAAAGAATACAAAGCAAATTTAAAAGAAATTGAAAAGAGAAAATTAAAACAATAAAAATACTTCGCATTGATTGAAACAGTTCAATCAATGCGAAGCTTCTTATTTTTACATTTTATTTTATGTTGTAGTTTACGGGTAAGGAAAACATTGTAACTACCTCATCTGTTCCTGAATAAATAATTTTTACATTAGTATAATTAGCTTCGTTAATATACATCTGATATGCCAATGCGCTTGCCGCAATAATGTAATCATCGGTTTTTGTGCTTGCATCGTACAACGCTTTATTCACACTGATGGTGAGATTACGAAAATTATCATCGTACTCAATTTTTTCCACATAGTGCGCCTTATTTTCTTCAAACTTTTTGAAGTTTTTTACACATTCCTTATGCTTAGTATCAAGAAGCTTTTTATATTCTGAAGCAGAAAAGGTAAAAACGAAGCTATCTGCACCATCTTTGTTTTCTACATCTGCACCGAAAGCTTCCATACCCTTTATGAAATCCTCTGCGTCAACAACGGAATCCTTTTTTATTGCTACCTTTACATCCTCATCAATTTTTGTTGTTGATTTTGAACCTGTATCCTTATTCTCAGTAGCTTCAACCTTTGTCTCAGTTGTTGTGGTTTCGTTACCGCTCTCACTACCGCAACCTGCAAGCAGGCAAAAAACCAAAGCAACACAAAGCAATAAACTTATTTTTTTCATTTTAATCACCATAATTCTTCAGGGTATTTACCCTCTTCAACAAGAGCGGAAATTGATGCCACAACATCGGGCTTATCTTCCTTATATGTAACACCGAACCATCTGTCTGCAGTTTCAATAACATCAACTGTGCATTTACCCTCGCTTAACATATCACGAACAAGGAAGGGAAGGAAAAATTCTGACTTAAGAGGATTCTCGGGAACCTCATTTTTAAGGAATTCGATGAAATATTTTTCAATTTCCTCGAGAATTGCTGCAGGGAAGCACCAGCAGTTCATTGAAGCAACGCTGTTTTCGGGAAGCTCTGTCCAGCTTTCGCCATCCTCAGTAAAGGAAATTTTACCGTCAACGCGCATAATTTTTGTTCTTTCAATAACATCCTTAAGCTGACCGTTTCCATCAACATCGCAAACGCCACGGGAAACAGTTCCATTATCTGTAAGAGTATTTTTAAGGTAATAGCCCGCCATTGCAAATTTGTATTTATCACCTGAAAAATCAGTTTTTTCAATCCAATTTGCAAGGTTAGAGTATGCGCCACTACCGTAGAAATCGTCAGAGTTGATAACAACAAAGGGCTCATTAACAACACCCTTGCAGCAAAGAACTGCATGTGCAGTACCCCAGGGCTTTACTCTTTCTTCAGGACAAGAGAAGCCCTCCGGCAATTTATCTAAGCTCTGGAAAACATATTCAACCTTAACGTGCTTTGAAACCTTATTGCCGATAACCTCTTTGAAAAGTGCTTCATTTTCCTTTTTGATAATGAAAACAACCTTAGTAAAGCCTGCTTTAATTGCATCATAAATAGAGTAGTCAATAATAATTGAATTATTGGGTCCTACAGGGTCAATCTGCTTAAGACCGCCATAGCGACTACCCATACCTGCTGCTAAAATAACAAGAGTTTTATCCATTTTTATACCAACCTTTCGGCTTTTATTTTGCATTACCTGATTAATAATAACATATTTTTAAATATTTGTCTACTGCAACAAATCAATTGACTTTTCATAAAATAAATATATAATGGATTTACATTATTTTACAGGTGAGATATATGACAAATTTACTTATAAAATTGTTTTTAAAGAACAAGGACGCCTCAACCCCTCACGGCAGAGAGGCATACGGACGAGTTGCAGGCATTGTGGGTATAATCTGCAATCTTTTGTTGAGTGCTATGAAATTTGTAATCGGCACTATGACCAACAGTGTTTCAATTACTGCAGATGCTACCAATAATATGACCGACGCAGGCTCCTCCATTGTAACACTTATCGGCTTCAGGCTTTCCGAAAAGCCTGCAGACGAGGACCACCCCTACGGTCACGCGAGAATTGAATACATAACAGGTCTTATTATTTCATTCTTAACATTAATAATCGGCTATGATATTTTAAAAACATCTGTTACAAAAATATTCAATCCCGAAGAAATAATTTTTGATTGGGTTTCCGTTGTTGTTCTCGGTATATCTGTTTTCATTAAATTCTGGCTTGCCCGTTTCAACAAATCGCTCGGCAAGAAAATCAAATCCAAGGCATTGGAAGCAACTGCTGCAGACAGCAGAAATGATGTTATAGCTACTCTGTCTGTTCTTCTTGCAACAATACTTTCTCATTTTACAGGCTTTAATCTTGATGGATATATGGGTGTATTCGTTGCAGTTTTCATTATCATTTCAGGAATAGAGCTTGTTAAAGAAACTGTCAGCCCCCTTTTAGGTCAGGCACCATCAAAAGAATTGTATGAGATGATTGAAAGCAAGATGCTCACCTATGAGAATGTTTTAGGTGTTCACGACCTTATGGTTCATTCCTATGGTCCCGGAAGCTATTTTGCCTCTGCTCATATTGAAATGGATGCGAAAATTGATGTTCTCACCTGCCACGACATTATGGACACCATTGAAAGAGATTTCGCAAGGGAGGACAATATACATATCGTTGTTCACCTTGACCCCACAGTTCTTGACTGCGAAGAAACCAATGAGCTGAAAGAGGTTGTAAGAAATATTCTTTTTGATATCGACCCCATAATCACCTTCCACGATTTCAGGGTTGTTTATGGCGACAAAGCCAAAAATGTTCTTTTTGATATTGTTGTTCCCCCAAGATATAAATATTCCGATGATGAGCTTATCTCAACAATAAAAAACCGCGTAAATGAAGCCGGCAACGGCAACCTTTACGCAGTTGTGGTAGTAGACAGAAGCTACGGCGTTTTAAAAAGCGAAGAGGATTGATCCATTATCATAAAATAATACAAATCAGACCGCTACAGCCATCGTTAATAATTCTTTCGAGGGTTTCCTGAATTTTGCCTCTTGCATCAACAGGCATATGGCAAAGCTTGTTGCGAAGCCCCTCATTCACAAGCTCATTAAGAGATTTTCCGAAGATATCAGACTCCCATATTTTATGGGGGTCTTCTTCAAACCCTGTAAGCAGATATTTGAGCAATTCTTCGGATTGACTTTCAGTTCCCACAACAGGCGCCACCTCGGTTTCGATGCAGGTTTTGAGCATATGAATTGAGGGTGCAGAGGCAGAAAGGCGAACCCCATACCTTCCACCTTGTTTGACAATTTCAGGCTCTTTAAGTGTAAGCTCATCAATATCGGGCATTACAATTCCGTAGCCCGTTGCCTCTACCTCCTCGAGAGCATTTTTAATTTTATCATATTTCTTTTTAATCAGGGTCAACTCTTCAAGCCGTTCAACAAGCTGTTGCTCGTTTTCTATCTGAATATGAGTTTTTTCTTCAATGATTTTGTATATAAGCTCACCTGAAAGCACCGCTTCAATTTCTGCACAGCCCTTACCCAAATCAAGCTTTGAAATTTCCGCAGAGCAAACATATTCATTCTCGCAGATCCCCTTCACAACAATGCCCACATCACCCACACAGGAAACATCTGCAGAATGCTCTTTAACGCAACCGCAAATAGATTTTCTCAACCAATGCTCACGATTAAGACCCATAACCCAGCCGGGAAGAGAAATGCCGATTTCCTTAACAGGAAAGCGGAAAAGAACCGCACTTAGAATTTCTCTGATTAAATCCTCATCTATATCAAGGCAGTTTACGGGAATAACAGGAACACCATATTTTTCTGTTAAAGCAGATGCAAGTGCAGTTGCCTCATGAGAATGAGGGTAAGTGCAATTCAGAAGAGCAACAAAGGGCTTATTTATGGCTTTAAGCTCTGCCACAACTCTTTCCTCTGCCTCTTCATATTCATCTCTGGGAATATCACTGATACTGCCATCAGTTGTTATAAGAAGACCAATTGTGGAATGCTCGGTTATAACCTTTTGTGTGCCTAATTCTGCCGCCATATTAAAGGGTATTTCGTGGTCATACCAAGGGGTTTTCACCATTCGCGGTTTATCCTCTTCAATATAACCTAAAGAGCTTGGAACAATATAGCCCACACAGTCAATAAGCCTCACATTCAAGGAAGCGTTTTCGGGCAAATCCACCTTAACCGCCTCTTCGGGAATAAATTTAGGCTCAGTTGTCATAATAGTTCTGCCTGCGGCAGACTGCGGAAGCTCATCCTGAGCCCTTTCTCTTTTATAGGCACTGTTCATATTGGGTAAAACGAGAGTATCCATAAAGCGCTTGATAAAGGTTGATTTTCCTGTTCTTACAGGCCCCACTACCCCGATATAAATATCACCGCCTGTGCGAGCTTCAATATCCTTATAGATGCTTGTATCTGTCATAAATCTACCTCCATAGACCTTTTAAAATCTTCAATTAATGGTATGTGGCAGTTTGTGAATTTATGACAAAAGTTAAAATCCCTGATGGCATAATTTGACACAAAAAGAATTATATATTATAATACATCAATATAGTAAATAGTTTAGGAGATTTGTTATGTTGCTCAATATTACACCTACATACGATGTAATGGAAGTTATCAACACTTTTATTACTACCTTTAAGCTTGAAAGCTTCTTCCCCTATCTTTTAGGGCTTGTTACTGCAGTTATATGCGGTGCTTTAATCGGTGTTGAAAGAACCTTCAGGCAGAAGGAAGCAGGTATCAGAACACACATCATTGTTGCTTTGGGCTCTGCGCTTATTATGATAGTAAGTAAATATGGCTTCTTTGATATTGTCGGCCTTGCAGACCACGTTAACCTTGATGGCTCCCGTCTTGCAGCTCAGGTTGTTACAGGTATTTCCTTCCTTGGTGCAGGTATCATTGTTTTCAAGGGTACCGTTAAAGGTCTTACAACTGCTGCAGGTGTCTGGACAACAGCAGGCATCGGTCTTGCAGCCGGTGCAGGAATGTATGGTATAGCAGTTTATGCTACCCTCATTCTTCTTGTAGTTCAGATTGTAATCCACAAAATTCTGCCTGTTGAAAACACAAGCACAACTGCAGTAAGTATGAAATTGAAGGATGACCCTGAGGCTATTGAAAGCATAACAAACCTTTTCAAAGAAAATAATTATGTTATCATTTCAAGCTCTGTTGAAAAGAAAAATGATAAATACTATTGTCTTTTCACCATCCGCGCAAAATCACATATCAACCCTGATGAAATAAGCAATATTTTCGCAGGAAATGATTATGTGCTTTCATTGTCCGTATAAAATAAAGGAGTTATCAAAATGAAAAAGGCTATTACTTTTGACAAAGAAAAAAAAGCTTTGCCGATTATTACTGCAATAATCGGTATAGGGCTTGCAATCGCACTTTTAGTTCTTAGACTTAATATAGTTGCAGTAGTAAACGTTGGATTTATGTGCATTATGTCTGCACTTATTTTCATCGGCATTGTTGCAAAGAAAAAGGTTTATCTTTTTAATGTTATAGGTTATTGCTCAAGCGCAATCGGTATTTTCCTTTATTTCTTAATCTGGGGTGCAGACGCAGGCTTTGGTGCTTTTTCAAGCGGTAAAACCGGCTGGGCAAGTGCGGACAACCCCTTATTCAGTGGCGAGGGCTCATTCCTCACAAGACTGGGCGGAAACATTCTTCTGCTTCTTCCCTGCGCTATTGCAGTTATAGCTCTCGTTCTTGTTGCAAAGAAAAGCTTCAGAAAGGCTTGCTTACATAAACTTTTAACATCAGTTTTAAGTATTGTTCTCGCAGGTACATCTGTTGTTTATGTTCTCACGATGAATCTTCGTGCAGAGCCCAATGTTGACAGACTCTGGGAAGGCCACGATGATTATCTTGATGGCGTTGATAAAGCAAAATCCAAAAGCCCCAATGTTCTTTTCATTCTTATGGACGATATGGGTTACGGTGACACCTCTCTCAATGGTGCTATTTACGAAACTCCCAATATGGACAGAATCGGTGAAGAGGGTCTTAACTTCGATAACTTCTATTCAAGCTATTCT
Organism: Clostridia bacterium; assembly: GCA_017436285.1. GTDB lineage: Bacteria > Bacillota > Clostridia > Oscillospirales > Acutalibacteraceae > DTU089. The sequence continues at coordinate 5,436 of JAFSDL010000042.1, read as the reverse complement.
GTTTGCTCCCCTGCAAGATTTGCCCTTATGACAGGCAGATACCCCTTCAGAGGCTATGCAGATAATGTTATTTACCCCACCTATGACACGCTTTCACCCTTTGCACAGACCCGTATTTTCAACTCAATTGAAATGGGTAACAACTGCGACGGTATGCTTGGTGATGAAATTACTCTTGCAGAAACCTTCCAGGCAGCAGGCTACAACACAGGTGCATTCGGAAAATGGCATTTAGGTGACTATGGCGAATATCTCCCAACAAATCAGGGCTTTGACTATTTCTATGGTAGCCACCACGTTAACGATATGGCACCCTTCTACCACGTTTCTGAAGAAAACGGTGAATATGAAATCGTTCACGGTGTTGAAGAGCTTCGCGATGAAAGCGGAAAGAAGGACCAAAGGCAGTTAACAGAATGGATTCACGAGGAAATCACCGACTGGATTACCGATAAGGTTACAGAAAGTGACGAACCATTTTTTGCTTATTATGCAACACCCTGGCCACACGCACCCGTATTTGTTGGTGACGAATTCAATGGCGAAACAGGTATGGGTACTTATGCAGACTGCTTAACCGAGTTCGACTATTACCTTGGCGAGCTTTTCACAACTCTTGAAGATTTAGGCGTTATGGATGATACAATTATCGTATTCACAAGCGATAACGGTCCTGCTCTTGAAGGCTCTGTTGGAGGTCTCCGTGGCGGTAAATACCTTGCTTATGAAGGCGGTCAGAAAGTCCCATTTATGATTCGTTGGGGTAACAACGGCGGTCTTTGGAAAGAGGGCGAAGAAAGGCACAACAGCGCAACATTCGTTGATTTAATGCCTACACTTGTTGAGCTTTGCGGTATCACAGGCAACGGTGGAGAAAAGAATTATCTTCCTTTTGACAGAGATATTGACGGTGTTTCAATTGTTCCTCTTCTTAAGAACGACACAGTTATTCACACAAAAGACCATCCAATTCTTCATATGAAGAGAGAAAGTCTTAAAGCAGTTCAGTATACAGTTCCCACAAAGGAAATTCTCGCAAAAGAAGAATACAAGGATTATAAATACGATGTTCTTACAGATAATGAAAACATCACCTTCAAATATTTCAAGAGAATTCAGAATGATAACTCTGCTTTCTTTGATAAATACAGAAAGAACTGGTTACATATTTTAAGCGATGACAGAGGCGAAAACCTTAACCGCTCATCAGTTTATCCCACAGTTGCAGAAGAAATGAATGCAAAAATGGACGAGATTATGAAAAACTTCAAATCCGACAGACGTGGTATAAACGAAGAATATTATAAATAAAACAATTAAACCTCGGAGCTTTTCCGAGGTTTAATAATATAAAGGAATTGATATAATTGCCACCTTTATCTATTATGATTAAGCCCGCTTCAAGCCTTTGCAATATGCGGTGCGAATATTGCTTTTATCACGATGTTACAGACCACCGTGATGTTAAAAGCTTTGGAATGATATCGGAAGAAACCACTTACAATTTAATAGAAAAAGCTTTGGATTTTGCCAACGGTGAAAGCGTTGCTTTCGCCTTTCAGGGTGGTGAACCAACCATAAGAGGTATTGAATATTTCAAGTATTTCTGCAACAAGGTTGATGAGCTTAACACCAAGAAAAGCAAAATCTATTATGGCTTGCAGACCAACGGAACACTCATTGATGAAGAGTGGGCAAATTTTTTCAAGGAAAAGGATTTTCTTATCGGTCTTAGCCTTGACGGTGATTTTGAAAACAACTCATTCAGAATTGACAGCAATAATCAGAATGCTTTTTATAAAATTATAAAAGCCTCTGATATTTTCACAAAAATCGGTGTGCAGTTTAATATTCTTACTGTTCTTACAGGCAGATGCGCAGATAATATTGACGATATTTTAAGATATTTCAAAAAGCGGAATTTCAGATATCTGCAGTTCATCCCCTGCCTTCGTCCCTTCGGTGACAAAACCGAAAGCGAATTATATATGACGCCCCAACAATACAAGCATTTTCTTATTCACGGGTTTAATGCTTATGTTAAGGATTATGTTCAGGGAAATTACACAAGCATAAGATATTTTGACAACCTTGTGCATTTATATCTTGGCAACCCCACAGAGCAATGCGGTATGTGCGGTCACTGTATGCACCAATTTGTTGTTGAGGGCAACGGTAATATTTACCCCTGCGACTTTTACTGCACGGATGAATGGCTTTTAGGAAATATCAATACACCAACAGAGAATTTTGACACCCTTGCTCACTGTGAGAAAGCCACAGAGTTTTTAAGAGAAAGCCTTTACATTCCCGAGGATTGTAAAAAATGCAGATTTTATCCCATCTGCCGTGCAGGAGGATGCAAGCGTTCAAAGGAAGACAGAAGCTACTGCGAAAGCTATAAAGCTTTTTTCAACGCCTGCCTGCCACTATTCAGGGCATTTATTGCGGAGAAGAAATAACATACGGAATGAAGATGCCGATTGTCAGATGCCGGAATAGCTACCAGTCGCCGGTCACCAGTCGCCAGCGATCTTCGCAAGGAGTAAAAATAGAAGAATAAAGTTGTGGCGGTTCTGCCTCTCTTCGAAGAGAGGGGGACCGCCTTTTGATTTGTTAACTTTATTAATATAGTTTCAAGCGTAAAAAGAATAAAAGATACAACTATAGTTGGTCGGGTGGTGGAGAGTTCTTGACGCGAACACTTGAGCGTCTTTTCACTGCAGGTGAAACTGTAATACATTTATTGCTCCGAATTTATAATTTTTTTGGTACAGTCAAGTCTGCATTTTATGTTGCATTACATTTGAAGCTAACGCTCCAACTACGCTCGAGGACTCGCGTAGAGAACCACCCACCATTCCGCTTAACTTTTTTCATTAAATTTATAATAGGCTCGCCTGATACTGTCTTAAACAGGTCGACCTGTTTCAAGATGGTCCCCCCGCCTTCGAAGGCAGGTTCAAAATTCAACAACTTTTTTCTTCTTACTTTAATCTTTTACAAAGCTTATTTTATATGATATAATTACTTTAAATTCACATATTCCACCTAAATTCTCTTATTAGTGGGTGTAAAAAAGTGCTTTAAAATGGTAATGTGAAATTGAAGGAGGAATAAAAATGAAAAAGTCCTTTTTTAAGTTACTTAGCTTAACTTTCCTGCTTATCATATTTTTCACCTCTTGTAATTCGTATGCCATTACGAATAAAAAATCTGAATTTAACATAGAAGAAGAAGAATATATTATAAGCTTCAATATGGTTGGTGGTTATGCAGGAGACTGTTATACCTTTGGTCTGACTCCGGACAACAGACTGCTTGCGGAATACAAGGCAGGCAATAATACGCAACAAGCACAAATCCAATTAAATGAAGCTCAAATTGTCTCAATGGAAGAGCGCATCAATGAGGTTCTAACTTTAACAGAAGAGGATATTGAATTATTTACAGGCATTAACGACTATTGGTATTGTACTATAAGATACAACGACATTGTGACAACATTTGATTACGGTGCTTCAAAAAGTATGGCAGTAAATATATTACTTGAACAAATAATAGGATGTGTTGATTCGGAAAAATCCTTGGAAACAAAAGATAATTTACAGCCCATCCCCACTCTCTTTAGAGAAAACATGTCATATTACGGGAATTTTGAGGAGGAAGAAGAATGAACCAGAAGCAAATCGGTAATTTTATTGCACAAAAAAGAAAAGAGAAAAATCTCACTCAGATGCAATTGGCAGAAATTTTAGGTGTATCAAATAAAACCATTTCAAAATGGGAAAACGGTAACTGTATGCCCGATTACAGTATTATTAAACCTCTTTGTAAGGAATTGGGTATTACCGTTTCCGAGCTTATGGACGGAGAAGAAAAGGACAACACTCCCGAAAATGCAGAGGATATGCGAATAATGTTTTTACTCAGGCGCGTTCACGGACTTGAAAAACAAAACAAATTAATATACGGATTTTTAGTTATTGTTCTCGGTGTTACATTTTTGGTCCTTTCCCGTCTTTTAGGCGGAACAAATTTTACCGACTTCTTTTCAGGTGTTTTTCTTGGTTTATCAATAGGTCTGATGCTAACCGGAATTTATGTTATAGGAAAAAATTTAAAAGTATAAAAATTAAGGGATGTAAAACTGTCGTTTTTTACATCCCTTTTGTTTATTTTTCTGATGCTAATTCTTTTCGTTTGTTTCTTCTGACACGGTTGATATGTCTTTCAAAGTCTCCATTATTGATAAGCTCTGTGAGAACATACTGCATAAAGGTTGGAACGGTACAGGAGTAAAACCCTAATTTATTATGAAAAACCTCCACCAGATGCTTTGGCAGAACCATATAGCCAATACGCAGAGACGGTGATATTGTTTTGGAAAAGGTATTCAGATAGATAACATTATCCTTTTCTGACAGTGCAAACAATGTTTCGGTTGGTTTGGTAGAAACTGCAAACTCAGACTCGAAATCATCCTCTATTATGTATCGATTGTTCTGTTCAGACCAACGGATATATTCGTGACGTTTGGATGCCGTAGCAGTAACACCACTTGGATAGCTTCTGTATGGTGTTGTGTGCAATATATCTGCCTTGGTTTCAGAAAGAGCCTTACTGTCAATACCCGAGCTTTTCAGTGGTAAAGAGTCATAGGCAATCTCAGCCGCTTTATAAACCTGCTCAATCTTTTTATATGAGGGGGATTCGATTGCATAAATGCGGTTTCTTCCAAGCAATTCAACAATAAGCCCATAGAGATATTCTGAGCCTGAGCCGATAACTATCTGCTCAACATCAACCTGTATTCCTCGGTTTCGCGCAAGATAGTGGCATATTGCCTGCCGTAGCTCATAGCATCCGCAGTTATGTGATTTTTCGAGTAATAATTCACCACGCTCGCTCAACACCCTTCGCATAGTTTTACTGATTACAGATATGGGAAATTGGGTGTTTGTATTTTCATTATACCGGGTTATATGCTCGGTATGATGCTCAATTGAAGAAGCAAAGCCATCAGACTTGCGGAAAATGACAACATATCCGCTTCGTTCCCTTGCTTCAACATAGCCCTCGTCGCAAAGCAAAGCATAGGCGTGCTCTATGGTTATAGTGCTGACGCCTGTTTCTTCCGCAAGACCGCGTTTAGAAGGCAATTTTGTATTAAAGGGATAAATTTCCGAAATAATGTCATCTCGTATCTGCTTATAAATCTGAAGATATACAGGGCGCTTTTCCTTATCTATTATGTATTTCATCTGGTTATATAAATTTCTCCTGATTTGATAATTGTTGTATAGTCAGAATTAATATACACTATTTTCATCAACATGTAAAGGATATTATGGTGATGAAATCAAAAACCAAGAAAATTGTTATAGCTTCGTTAATTGCCGCGCTCGCTTGTGTGGCAACAATGATAATAAAAAT
>JAFSDL010000041.1 GCA_017436285.1 Clostridia bacterium | reverse complement strand
TGCGGCACAGGCAAGCCAGTGCCTTACGGTTTGGTTTGTTCTGCGGCACAGGCAAGCCAGTGCCTTACGGTTTGGTTTGTTCTGCGGCACAGGCAAGCCAGTGCCTTACGGTTTGGTTTGTTCTGCGGCACAGGCAAGCCGGTGCCTTACGGTTTGGTTTGTTCTGCGGCACAGGCAAGCCGGTGCCTTACGGTTTGGTTTGTTCTGCGGCACAGGCAAGCCAGTGCCTTACGGGTGTTTTGGTTTTTCGTATTGCTTTGCATTTCTTAATTAGGTGATATAATCGTAAGGTATGGGCTTGCCCATACCACAGAAAATCTGTTCAAAGGAGAACAAAAACACTAAAAAGATTAATAGCCTTATGCAATATTTATATAAAATAACAAAAAGATAAAACATAGTAAATTTAACTTATTTTTCTATTGACTTTAGCGCTTTAGTGTGCTACCATATGAACACGTTTTTTTAAAATGCGGAATATGCAGAAAGGAATAACTTTTTTTAAAAAGAAAAGTTGTAGGTCAAAAGTTATGACACCTTTAAAAAATAGCGATGTTTCTGAGCTTTATAAAGCAATATTGAGCCTTGAAAATGAAGAGGAATGTGCATTGTTCTTTGAGGATTTGTGCACCATTAATGAAATAGTTTCTCTTTCTCAGCGATTGAGCGTTGCGAAAAAGCTTGACGAGGGCAAAACCTTTTCAACTATTACTACCGAAACCGGTGCAAGCTCTGCAACAATCGGCAGAGTTAACCGTTGCCTTTCCTATGGTAATGGTGGCTATAAAAATATAATAGAAAAGCTTAAAGGGGGAGAGAGCAAATGAGCTTTGATTTTTCTGTTCTCAACCCTACTGAAAGAATTATATTTGAGCTTCGCTCTCTTTATACAAAATTTGGTTACAAGCCCTTTAAAATGAGCAAGTTTGAGGAATATGATTTATATGGCAGTAACAAGGATTTCCTTGTCAGCGGAAATTGCATTACCTTTACGGATACCGATGGCAGACTTCTTGCTCTTAAGCCTGACGTGACCTTTTCAATAATCAAAAATCTTGATGATACCGTTAAAGGTGTTCAAAAGGTTTATTATAACGAAAATGTTTATCGTGAGTCTAAAAAAGCAGGCGGCTTCAGCGAAATTATGCAAACGGGTATTGAGTGTATGGGTGATATTACCGACAATGATGTTTGCGATGTTATTATCCTTGCTGCCCGTAGCCTTTATGCAATAAGCGAGAACTATGTTCTTGATATTTCCCATCTTGGTCTTTTAAGTGGTTTGTTTAACGCTATGGAGCTTAATGAAAGCAACAAAGCCGATTTGCTTTCCGCTATTGCAGAGAAAAATGCCGGTGCTGTTAAATCACTTTGCGAAAGCTTTGGCGTTGGTGATGCACTTGTTAATATGCTTATTGAAATTATGAATGCCTGCGGAAGACCCTCTGAGGTTCTTAAGAAAATTGGTGCGGTTGCAGTTAATTCCGAAATGCAGAGTGCATTCAACGAGCTTTCCAAGGTTTGCGAAAAGCTTATTGAAAAGGGCTATGAAAAGAACATTAACATTGATTGCTCTCTTGTTAATGATATGAATTATTATAACGGAATTGCATTCAAGGGCTTTGTTCACGGTGTTCCTGCAAGTGTTCTTTCAGGCGGAAGATACGATAAATTAATGGAAAGAGTAAACAAAAAAGCAGGTGCAATCGGCTTTGCGGTTTATCTTGATGAGGTTGACAGACTTCTTGAAAATAAAGAAGAAGCAGAAGAAACTGCAGATGATGGTTGGCTTAATGTTGCTCTTCCCAAGGGCAGACTTGGTGAAAAGGTCTATTCAATGTTTGAAGGTGCAGGCTTTGAATGTCCGCAGATTCACGAAAAAAACAGACGCCTTATTTTTGAAAATGCAGAAAAAAAGGTTCGTTATTTCTGGGTTAAGCCTTCCGATGTTGCAATTTATGTTGAACGTGGTGCTGCAGATATCGGCGTTGCAGGTAAGGATATTCTTCTTGAATATGCGCCCGATGTTTATGAGCTTCTTGATTTGGATATGGGCAAATGCAGAATGTGTGTTGCAGGTAAAAAGGAGTTTACCGATAACGGCACAAGCACCTTGAGAGTTGCAACGAAATTTACCAATATAGCAAAAAGCTATTATGCAGATAAATGTAGAGATATTGATATAATCAAGCTTAACGGTTCAATTGAAATTGCACCTATTCTTGGTCTTTCAGATGTTATTGTTGATATTGTTGAAACAGGCGCAACTCTTCTTGAAAACGGACTTGAGCCCAAAGAAACAATTGTTAATATCAGCGCAAGGCTTATTTCAAATAAAGCAAGCTATAAGTTTAAATCTGAAATTATAGACAGTCTTAAACTATCTTTAGATAAAATCGTGAGGGAAAAACAGTGATTAAAATATACAAGCGTAGCGAAATCTCAACAGAGGAAATTCTCGAAAGAAGCGAGCAGACAATTGATGTTGAGGGTATCGTTACTGATATTATAAAAAATGTCCGTGAAAACGGAGATAAAGCACTTGTTGAATACAGCAAAAAATTCGATGGTGCAGTTGATGATGTTCTTGAGGTTACAAAAGAGGAAATCGAGAGTGCCTTAAATGAGGTTGATTCAGAGCTTATCGAAATCTTAAAGCAGGCTAAGGAGAATATTACCGCCTTCCATTCAAGGCAGGTTCGCAACTCCTTTGTTATAAATGATAATGCAGGGGTTATCATCGGTCAGAAGGTTCTTCCTATCGAAAAGGTTGGTCTTTATGTACCCGGTGGCACTGCATCTTATCCTTCATCAGTTCTTATGAACTGCGTTCCTGCAAAAATTGCAGGTTGCTCTGAAATTGTTATGGTAACTCCTGCAAAAGAAGGTAAAATCAAGCCCGTTATTCTTGCGGCGGCAAGCATTGCAGGGGTGGACAGAATCTTCAAAATCGGTGGTGCGCAGGCGGTTGCTGCCCTTGCTTACGGAACAGAAAGTGTACCCAAGGTTGATAAAATTGTGGGTCCCGGTAATGCCTTTGTTGCAGAGGCTAAAAAGCAGGTTTTCGGCACTGTTGATATTGATATGATTGCGGGTCCCAGCGAAATTCTTGTTGTTGCAGACGGAACAAACAATCCTGCTCATATTGCGGCAGATTTGCTTTCTCAGGCAGAGCACGATAAAATGGCAACTGCAGTTCTTATCACCAATTGCGAAGAGTTTGCAAACAAAGTAAGCGAAGAGTTGGAAAAACAAATTCCGCTTCTTCCCAGAGCAGAAATTGCCCGTTGCTCAATTGATACAAACGGTAAAATTATTATTACAGATTCACTTGTTGAGGCTATGGAAACCTCAAATATTCTTGCTCCCGAGCATCTTGAAATCTGCGTTGATAACCCCTTTGAATATCTTGGCTATGTTAAAAATGCAGGCTCTGTTTTCCTTGGCAAAAACTGTCCCGAGGCACTTGGTGACTATTTTGCAGGCCCTAACCATACCTTACCCACAAGCGGTACTGCAAGGTTTTCAAGCCCGCTTTCAGTTGATGATTTTGTTAAGAAAACTCAGTTTTCATATTTCAGCAAAGAGGCTCTTAAAGAGGTTTCTGATAAGGTTGTTCGCTTTGCATCTGAAGAAGGCTTGCACGCTCATGCTAAAAGTGTAAGTATAAGAGGGGAAGAATAATCCAATGAGCAAATTCCTTGATAAAAGATATGATTCCCTTGCGGCGTATGTTCCCGGTGAACAGCCTCAGGATAAAAAATATATAAAGCTCAATACAAATGAGTCACCTTATCCGCCAAGCCCTGAAACACTTGAAATGGCTAATAGGGGTGAGGCAGAGCTTTTAAGACTTTATCCCGACCCCGATGGTAAAATTCTTACTAAAAAGCTTGCTGACCTTTACGGTGTTGAAACGGAGAATATTTTCCTTGCAAATGGCTCAGATGATATTCTCAACTTTTCATTTATGGCATATTGTGCCAACGGCAGAAAATCATATTTCGCTGATATAACCTATGGATTTTATAGTGTTTTTGCAAATCTTCATGGCTCTGATTATACAGAAATTCCTTTAGAAGAAGATTTTTCAATTGATTATAAAAAATTCTGCGGAGTTGATGGCGGCGTGTTTATTGCAAACCCCAATGCACCAACAGGACTTGCTATGACTCTTTCACAGGTAGAAGAGGTTATAAAATCCAATCCGGATTATGTTGTTGTAATTGACGAGGCTTATGTGGATTTCGGTGCAGAAAGTGCAGTTAATCTGGTTAAGAAATATGATAACCTTCTGGTTATTCAGACCTTCTCAAAATCTCGTTCAATGGCAGGTGCACGCTTAGGCTTTGCTATTGGTAGTAAAGAGATTATCAATGATTTGCACAAGCTTCGTTATTCAACCAATCCTTATAATATAAACCGCCTTACTCTTTCTTTAGGTGCGGCGGCAATAGATAGCCAGAGCTATTATACAGATAATTGCAAAAAAATCATTGATACAAGAGCCTACGCAACCAAAGAGCTCGAAAACCTCGGTTTCGAGGTTTTGCCCTCAAAGGCTAATTTTGTTTTTGCAAAATCAGATAAAATTGACGGTGGCGAGCTTTACTTAAAGCTTAAGGACAAGGGCATTCTTGTGCGCCATTTCACAAAAGAGCGTATCAAGGATTTCAACCGTATTACCATTGGTACACAGGCGGAAATGGAAGCTCTTACAGAAAAAATCAAAGAAATTATTACGGAGGCAGTTTAAATGCGCGTAGCAGAAATTAAAAGAACAACTGCAGAAACTGATATATATGTTAAGCTTAACCTTGATGGCACAGGTCAGTGCGATATTGATTCAGGTATCGGCTTTTTCGACCATATGCTAATCCTTTTTGCCAAGCATTCAAGGTTTGATTTAACTGTTAAATGCAATGGTGATATCTGGGTTGACGGTCACCACACAACAGAAGATATAGGCATTGCTCTCGGTCAGGCGTTCAAGGAGGCAATTGGCGATAAAAGAGGTATTCATCGTTACGGAAGCACAATTCTTCCTATGGATGAGGCTCTCATTCTTTCTGCGGTTGATATTTCAGGCAGAGCATATCTTCAGTATTATATGAATATTCCCGCACCAATGGTAGGGGATTTTGATACCGAGCTTTTACGAGAATTCTTTGTGGCATTCGCGTTTAATAGCGCTATCACTCTTCACATTAAACAGCTTGACGGAGTTAACTCTCACCACTTGATTGAGGGTGCCTTCAAATCAGTTGCCCGCACTCTCAAAAAGGCGGTTGCAATTGATGAAGCAATGAAAAACGAAATACCATCATCTAAAGGAGTTTTATAATGGTTGCAATAATTGATTATGGTGTCGGTAACCTGTTCTCCCTTCAATGCTCATTGAAGAAAATCGGTGTTGAAGCGGTTGTAACAAGTGATGAAAATGTAATAAAAGAGGCCGACAGAATAATTCTTCCCGGTGTTGGTGCGTTTGGTGATGCGGCTAAAAAGCTTCGTTCATCAGGGCTTGTTGGGCTTATTACAGAAGAGGCAAAAAACGGAAAGCCATTCTTAGGAATCTGCCTTGGTATGCAGTTGCTTTTCGAAAAAGGCTTTGAATATGGTGAGCATGAGGGCTTAGGCTTCCTTAAGGGTAATGTAATTCCCTTGGAAAATAAAATACCTGAAAATCTCAACATTCCCCATATGGGTTGGAATGCCCTTGATTTCAAGGGGGAGAAAAGCCCGATATTTAAATATATTAATGACGGTGATTTCGTTTATTTCGTTCATTCCTTCTATGCAACCGATTGTGACGATTCCGTTATTGCCACATCTGAATATGGTATCCCTGTTACTGCCGCAGTTGGTAAAGGTAACATATATGGTTGTCAGTTTCATCCCGAAAAAAGTGGTGAGGTAGGTCTTTCAATTTTGAAAGCCTTTTGTGAGATTTAAAGTTTGGATTAAATTGCCCACAGCACTATTTTTTGCTCGGGGCGGTATCTGCATACAGCACCACTCGCTTCAAAACAGCACTGTGAACAATTTTCTCTCAAACTTTAGTATTTGTATTGTTTTTTGCACTAATGAAAGGATATATGTAAATAATGAAAATTTTTCCCGCAATAGATTTATATGAGGGTAAGGCTGTCAGGCTTTTAAAGGGTAACTATAATGATTTAACTGTTTACTCTGAAAATCCTATTGAAATTGCAAAGGATTTTGAGGCTCTGGGAGCAACCGAGCTTCACACGGTTGACCTTGAGGGAGCTCGTGATGGCGGAACCCCTAATATTGATATAATTAAAAGCTTTGTGCAGAACACATCTCTTAATGTTGAGGTGGGCGGTGGTATTCGCTCAATGGAAACCGTAAAAGCCTACCTTGATGCAGGTGTTAGTCGCGTGATTTTAGGCACTGCGGCAGTAACGGACGAAGAGTTTTTGAAAACTGCAGTTGAAACCTACGGTGATAAAATTGCCGTTGGTGCAGATATTAAGGATGGTAGGGTTGCTATTAAGGGTTGGGTTGAAAAATCCGAATACGGCACCTTTGAGTTCTTCGAGAAGCTTCAGAAAATCGGTGTTTCAACTGTTATTTGCACCGATATTTCAAAGGATGGCGCGATGCAGGGCACAAACAGAGAGCTTTATAAAGAGCTTTCCGAAAAATTCCGTGTGAATATAATTGCATCCGGTGGTGTTTCAACCCTTGATGATATTACCGCACTTAATAAAATGAACCTTTTCGGTGCAATTATCGGTAAAGCCTATTACACAGGCGCAATTAAAATCAGTGATGCATTGGAGGCGGTTAAATGATTACAAAAAGAATTATCCCTTGCCTCGATGTTAGGAACGGAACGGTTGTTAAGGGTACAAATTTTAAAGACCTTAACGAGATTTCGTCTCCTGTTCAGTTAGCGGAATATTATAGCTCTCATGGTGCAGATGAGCTTGTTTTCTATGATATTACCGCATCCTCTGACGGAAGAAAGCTTTTTACCGATATTCTTACTCAGACCGCTTCAAAGGTTTTCATTCCCTTAACGGTTGGTGGCGGAATAAATACTCTTGATGATTTTGACCGTGTTTTAAAATGCGGTGCAGATAAGGTCAGTGTCAATTCAGGCGCTATCAGAAATCCCGATTTAATTCACGCAGCGGCAGAAAAATACGGCGACCAATGTGTTGTTCTTTCCGTTGATGTTAAAAGGGTGGACGGACAGTTTAAGGTTTTCGCCAAGGGCGGAAGAGAGAACACAGGTCTTGATGCTCTTGAATGGATTAAACGAGGCGTTCAGAATGGCGCAGGCGAAATTGTTGTTAACTCCATTGATACAGACGGTGTGAAAAAGGGCTTCGATATAGAAATGCTCAAGGCGGTTTGCGATATTGTTAATGTTCCCGTTATCGCATCAGGTGGCGCAGGGGGAAAGCAGGATTTTGTTGACTTATTCAATACTGTTCCTCAGGTGAGCGCAGGTCTTGCGGCATCAATTTTCCACTATGGCGAGGTTACAATTGACGATTTAAAGAAAACTCTTAACGAGAATAACATAACAGTGAGGTTATAATATGTTTGATATAGAAAAGCTTAAATTTGATGAAAAGGGCCTTATCCCTGCAATTGTTGTGGATGATGAAACCAATCAGGTTCTCACCCTTGCATATATGAATAAGGAAAGCCTCGGCATTTCCCTTGAAAAGAAAAAGACTTGCTTCTGGAGTCGCTCAAGGCAGGAACTTTGGCTCAAAGGTGAAACAAGCGGAAACTATCAGCATATAGTTAGCATCACTGCTGATTGCGATATGGATGCCCTTACAGTAAGAGTTAAAAAGGATGGACCCGCTTGCCACACAGGTGAGGAAAGCTGCTTCTTCAACACAGTTTTTGAAAATGAAGATATTGCACCCTCATTCACCGTTGATGGTCTTGTTAAAACTATTGAGGGCAGAAAGCTTGATCCCAAGGAAGGCTCATACACAACCTACCTTTTTGAAAAGGGGATTGATAAAATTCTCAAAAAGGTCGGTGAGGAATGCACCGAGGTTATCATAGCAGGTAAAGCAAACGATAAAGCTGAAGCAATCTACGAAATTTCCGACCTTATGTATCACGTACTCGTTCTTATGATTGAAATGGGCATCTCCGTTGGCGATATTATGAAAGAACTAAGCTCAAGACACGTAATAGATAAGAAAGTTAAACAAGAGAAAATGGTATAAATAAAGTTGCACCCTATTAAATTCGCAAGGAATTTAATAGGGTGCAAAAAAATTTTAAGAGCGTTTCGCAGTTTTTTCTGCAATTTTAAGGATTGAAATTATAGGGACAATTAGTATCAAACCGCTTATGAAATTGCTCACTCCGTGAATTGCATCGTAGGGGAGTCCTGCCACAATCCAGGCAATCATACCCTTGAAATCAAGACCGAACATCAGAGCTTGTGCAGGGGCATATATGGTTCCGTACAAAAATCCGTGTAGCGAGCAGATAATTGCATATATAATCGGAGTGGCTTTTGGTGGTAGCTTTTTGGGTAGAAGCATTGTTGCTCCCCAAAGAACTGTCCATATATACAGATACGGAATCCACCACATTGAAAAGCCGCCTAAAAGCCCCGTGAGAAAAACGAAAATATAAATAGGGTAAAGAGCTTTCTTTCTGTAAACAACAGTAATTGCCACAATAAAAACGCCTATTAAATGTATGTTCGGTAACACATCCATTATAAGCTTAGATGCATACATAAGAGCTCCAAGCATACCAAAAATAGCGGTTTCTTTAAGCTTCAGCTTCATCCTTTTTCTGCCTTGAAGGTGTAGGTTGTGCCTGCAACAATATCTGTTGTGTCAACACCGCTTGTTGCATATTCGCCATCAACATAGAAAGCCCAGTATGCGCCATCTTTGTTGTAATCGAGTGTTTTACCGTTAACGGTATTTACAAGAAGTCCCGGATTGCCTTGTTCTCCCTCAATAAGCTCAAGCTCTAAAAGTGCTTCGCCAACAGTTTTCTTATCTGTATTGATTTCGAAAGCTTCTTCTTTGCCTTCAAGGTCAACAACGGTAAAATGGAATTTAGTTTCGCCTTCACCTAAAACTGTTGCTTTGGGGCTTTCGGTTGTTGATACCGCTTCTGTTGTTGTAGTAGTGGTATCGTTTGTTTTGTTGTCGTTGCAAGCAGTTGTAAACAGTGCAATAGCCGCAATAAGCACAATACAAAGGATGAACGACAACGCTTTTTTACTGCGTGTCATTTTCATTTGGAATTTCTCCTTTATAAATTTATTACTCTCTTATTAAAACCGGCGCTCGCAGTCTGATAAAACCATCAAAAAGAGCTTTTGTTAACGGGTATTTCGACTTGGTACATTATTTATCACCTTCTCAAAAGCAGTGCTTTCAATGGCTTTTTCTCTGTTTTGCGGCAACAGATAGATAAATAACAAAAACGCACCTCACGGCGACGGGCTCGTACAGGATTTGCACCTGTTTCCCCTGATAACAAATGGAATTATAACACAAAGCTTTATTGTTTTCAATATGGTTATATATTCCCTCTTTTTCTTGACAAACACACTTAATTAGAATAAAATAAAATAGACTATATATGATTTTTATCAGGTGGTTTATGAAGTTATTAATCATTAAGCTTTTTGTTGTTTTTATAAGAGCTCTTTATGCTTTTATGAAAGTAAGAAAAACTGAAAATAAAATAGTCTGGCTTTCACGCCAAAGCAACGAAAAATCTGAGGATATGAAAATGCTTTCTGAGGAGATTTCAAGGCTTTCGCCCGAAACAAAGCAGGTTTTTAGGCTTTGTCGGCTTAAAGATGAAAGCGGACTTTCTATTTCCTATATTTTCTTTATTTTAAGAGATATGTGGGAAATTGCATCTGCAAGAATTGCTATAACAGATACCTATTCAATACCCGTTTCCTGCCTCAATCATAAAGCAGATTTAAAAGTGTTTCAGATATGGCACGCCTTAGGTGCAGTTAAAAAATTCAGTCTGCAATCTGCGGGCAAGGCTCAGGGCAGAGATATAAATGTTGCAAGGGCTATGTGTATGCACAAAAACTATGATTTTGTTGTTGCACCGTCACAAAAAAATGCCGAGTTTTATTGCGAAGCCTTCGGATGCAGTAAGGATAAAATCGTCATAGCCTCTCTTCCCAGAGTTGATGTGATTTTAGACGGAAGCTCCCGTTACGATGAATTTGTGAAGCTCAATCCCCAATGTGAAAACAAGAGGATAATTACATATCTTCCTACCTTCAGAGATGGGGATTCAGAATATATAAAAAAATTATATAAAGCCTTTGAAAATGATTCTGAGTATGCTTTAGTGGTTTCGCCTCATCCTTTAACAAAAGGCGCGGATGAATATAATTTTAAAGGTAGCTTTTCTTCTTATGATTTGGCAAAGCTTTCTTACGAAATTATAACTGATTATTCCGCAACATCCTTGGAATGTTCGCTTCTCAATAAGCCTCTGTGGTTTTATATTCCCGATTATGAGAAATATAAAGAGGAGCAGGGTTTTAATATCGATATTAAAGAGGAAATGAAATTTGCTTCATTTGTTAATGAAAACGAGCTTTTAACAGCAGTCAAAAGCGGTTATTATGATTTCGAAAGCCTAAAAGCATTTTCGGATAAATATATTGAAAACCAAGGTACAGATAACACTGAAAAATTGGCAGAAATTATCTGCAACCAATTGTGATGAAGGAGTATAAAAATGAAAAGGATTTTAACATACGGAACATTCGATTTGTTACATTATGGTCATATACGAATTCTTAAAAGAGCAAAGGAATTAGGCGATTATCTTGTGGTTGCTCTTTCAACTGATGAATTTAATGCCACAAAGGGTAAAAAAGCATATCACAGCTATGAAACCCGCAAAAAAATGCTTGAAGCAATCAGATATGTTGACCTTGTTATTCCCGAAAATAATTGGGAACAGAAAATTCAGGACATCAAGGATTATAAAATAGATGTTGTTGTTATGGGCGATGACTGGGCAGGTAGTGATAAGTTTGATTA
This sequence comes from Clostridia bacterium, assembly GCA_017436285.1. Lineage (GTDB taxonomy): Bacteria > Bacillota > Clostridia > Oscillospirales > Acutalibacteraceae > DTU089. Next base: position 12,098 of record JAFSDL010000041.1, on the reverse strand, counting down.
CCTTAAAGAATATTGCGAGGTTAAATTCCTCGAAAGAACACCCGGTGTTTCCACAACTATGATTAAAAACGACCTTCAGCTTCAGGAAACAATTGATGGCGTTGACCAGGTGCCCCAAACATAAAAATGCTACGGAGTTTTTCAAATGGTAAAAAAGATTCTTAAAAAGGTAAACAGGCTTAAAAGCAATTGTGCGCCTGCATATATTGAATATCGCAAATTGCCCATTAATGAAAAGCTTGTTCTCCTTGAAGGCGGACAAGGCTCAAATATTAACGGCAATATGTTTTCTATGCTCAAGGAGCTTTGCACAAATCCTCGCTGGAGGGATTATACCTGTGCCTTTGTTGTGAATGATGCTACCATTGAAAAGGCAAAAAAGCGGATGGCTTTCTATGGCTTTGAGGGTGTCAGCCTTGTAGTGAGAAACTCCAAAGCTTATTTAAAAAGCCTTGCAACCGCAAAATATATAATGACAGATAACTCCTTCCCACCATATTTTCATAAAAGGGAGGAGCAGGTTTTCTTCAATACCTGGCACGGAACACCCTTGAAAACTCTTGGCAAGGCCAATAAATCAAGCCTTGATTCTTTGGGTAATGTTCAAAAAAATTATATTATGAGCGATTATGCGCTTTTCCCCAATGAGTTCACAAGAAATGTGTTTATGGAGGATTATTACCTTCGTGATATTTATAAGGGTAAAAGCCTTATTGCAAATTACCCGAGAAATTATATTTTCTATGATGCTCAGGCAGGCGTGGAAATGAAGAAAAAGCTGGGCTATGAGGGTAAAAGGGTTTATGCATATATGCCTACCTGGCGAGATGCAAAAAATGATGCTCAAAAGGCGGCAAGCATTAAAGAAACAGAAGCAATACTCACTGAGTTTGATAAGCTACTCGATGATTCCTCTGTTCTTCTTGTGAACCTGCATTTCCTTTTGGCATCAGAGATTAATTGCGATAAATATAAGCATATAGAATATTTCAACGGTGATTATGATACATACGAAATTCTCAATGCTTGTGATGGTCTTATCACCGATTATTCAAGTGTTTTCTTTGATTTTGCAGTTACAGGTAAACAGATTATTCTTTTTGCTTATGATAAGAAAGAATATTTAAGCACACGGGGAACCTATATTCCCTTTGAGAAGCTTCCCTTTGCAATTGTGGAAGCAGTTGCAGATGTTGTCAGTGAAATGGAAAAGCCCTATGAGGCTCCTCAGGAGTTTCTTGAAGAATATTGCCCCAACGGTAGTGCAGATAGCTGTGAAAAGCTTTTTGAAATGCTGGTTACAGGGGAAAGCGATACCTATAAAATAGAAACCGCCCCATCCGAAAAGCAGAAAACCTGTCTCGTTTATGGCGGTGCTCTTACCGATTCTGTTTTAGAGGGCTTGAAGGTTCACAAAAAGAAAAATCCTGACTACAAATATATAGTTGCATATAGTCGCAGTCTTCCCCACGCAAAAAAAGAGGCGCTTGAGGCAATTGACCCCGATATAACTCTTTTCAGTCTTTTAACCGCTTTTCAGTTTACTGTTAAAGAGTTTGTTTGGTTCTTTCTTTTCAAGCTTACAGGCTCTGTTGTGTGTAAGAAAAAGCTTTCAGCTTTTTTTGAAAGAGAAGCAGACAGAATGTTTTATAAATTTGAGCCGGATTTGATTGTTGATTTTGCTTGCAGTAATATGATTATTGCGGGTGTTTTGGAAAAACTTAAATCAAATTTTAATCATTTAAGCTTAAAGACAGTATCAAAAATGGAAAATATATTGCCATTGTTTTATAACAAGGGCGACAATATGAAATGTATAAGCTTATTCCGTTTTAAAGCAACGAATCCTGTGGCTATTCAAGATATAACCCTTTGTGTTGATGAAAAATATTATAAACTGAAATTTTTAAATGGTAAAAACAAGGTGGCTAAATCCCATTTTGGTATTTATTCTTACAGTATTCCTAAAACGGATGTTATAAATCTTCCCTCAATAAACACACCCTTGGTTGAATTTAAGAATGAAGACGGACTTGCTGTTCGTGTTCCGATTATCTTTTGGTCTTTGTTAGGCGGTTTGTTCTTGGGACTGAGAGGTCCGATGCTAATTGACAAGGAAACCTCAACAGTTGCTATATTAAGGCAGTCCTTGGAAAACCAGGTGATGCTTTATGTTCGTTCCGTTAATGTAACCGATGCGTTTTCTCATAGAATTAAACAGTATATCGCATACGCTCTGTCGCTTTTATGGAGAACAAAGAAGGCAGGAAAAATTGTGCTTCTCTATGAGAAAAATTCATCAAAATATGAGGAAAGCGCAAGTGTTCTCTTTGAAAAGCTTGTTGATTCAGGCTATAAAAATGCATATTTTATCGTAACAAGAGACTATGAATTCCTCGACAGAATTCCTGAAAAATATTTAAGCAATATAATCTACAAATATTCATTCAAGCATTATTTATATTTCTTTAAATCTAAAACATTTATCGGCACGGAGGCTGTTGCTCATTCAATTGACCTGAAAACCTTTAATGTTTTACCATTGATGAAGGTTGACAGCAAAAATCTTAACTATGTATTTTTGCAGCACGGTGTAATGTATATGGTGTCGCTTGATTCTGAATCAAGAGGTATGTTTAAAAGAAAAACGCTTAAGGGTAAATACAGAGTTGTTGTTTCCTCTCAGGCAGAAGCAGACCATTTTACTACACTTGGTAAGCATAATGAGGAAGATATCTATATAACAGGTCTTCCTAAGTTTGACCGCAACACTCTTAACGAGGGTGCAGATAAAATAGTTATAATGCCAACCTGGAGACCTTGGGAAATCAATGAAGCAAGAACGGATTTTACTCAGACACCATATTTTAAAATGCTTATGAAGCTTTACGACGCAGTACCTGAGGATTTGAAGGAAAAGGTTGTAATTCTGCCTCATCCGCTTATAGTGAATGAGCTTAGTAAGCTTTCAGATAAGATTACCAAGAAAATTGTTCTTGATGCAAGGTATGATGATATTCTCAAAGATACAGCAGTGCTTATTACCGACTATTCTTCAATAGCGTATGATGCATTTTATCGTGGCTCAAGAGTTGTTTTTTATTGGGAGGAGAAGGATTACTGTATGTCTCAGTACGGACCCTCTACCAAGCTTATGCTCAATGAGGATAATGTTTATGGTGATGTTGCTTACAGTGACGAAAATCTTGGCGAGATTATCAGACGAAACTATGATAATCCGCAAACAAAAGAGTATAAAAACAGATATTCAGAGCTCGTTAATTTCCACGATGGCAGGAACACGGAGCGCCTCATTGAATTTTTGAAAAAAGACGGAATAATTTAATCGGATGGTTTTTTATGAATGAAAATTTAATTGTTTCAAAACAGCGTGATTTGTGGTTCGATAACGCAAAAGGATTTTTGATGATAACTGTGGTTATCGGTCATTTAATTACAAACCTTGTTAATACCTTTGAGGTTTTTGCGTTCTGGTCAAACTATATTTACTTTTTCCATATGCCTGTTTTTGCTTTCTTGTCCGGATATTTGTTGAAGGGCAGAATTCAAAGAAGGGACTATGTTTCGGTAATAAATAAAACACTGATTCCTTATTTTGCTGCTCAGCTTTTAATTTATCTGTGCGGTATAACATTACCCCACGGTGTAACAGCGCTTTCTGTGGGGCGTTTGTACTATTCAGGCTTGTTTTCATTTTTGTTCCCTATTTACCACCTTTGGTATTTCTGGGGAATAATAATTGCATTTGTTTTCTGTATTGTTGTAAAAGCCGAAAAATATCCCGCGAGAGCATTCATTATTTCTGTCATTTTAAGCCTTGTTTCAGGCTTCCCTGAACCTGTTGAGTTGGCAAGATTATCTAAGGTTTTAGGCTTTTTGCCCTTCTTCGTGTTGGGTGCAATATTCACAAAACCTCAAATTGAATTTTTGAAAAACAAAAAGCTTTTAATCATACCTGCTATCGCTGTTATAGCTTTATCAGGGGTTTGTATATGGAACCTACGGGGAGAAGGCTCGCTAAAATCCATTTTTGGTATGAACACAAGCTATTGGGATTATGAGCTTGACTTGAATATCTATCAGGCTTTAGGCGCAAGATTAGGCTTTATTGCGGCGGCAATCCTTATGACTTTTGCAATTCTGGCGTTGTGCCCTAAATTCAAAACCCCTCTTGCGTATCTCGGCAAAAACAGTATGTATATTTATGTTTTGCACGTTATACCAATTGCAATTATGAGGCATTACCATTATGAAACTCAGTTCCTGCATCAATTAACAACACCTTGGTCAAAGCTTTTGTTTGTTGCCTGCGGATTGCTGCTGTGCTTCATTTTAAGCTCAAAACCAATTGTAAAAGCATTTAAGCCTATTTTTGAACCGAGCTTCGATATCAGAAAAATCGGTGAATATTTAAAGATTAAAAAATAAGAAATTGAGAGTCTGTTTATCAGTTGCAGACTCTCAATTTTTTTTATTTTATTAAATTCATAAATTCCTGCACAGCATCTTCGTTGTATTTTTTATAATCTGTTGTGAGCATAGGAACCTCCTTGTTCAGAAGAAGCCTGAAGCCTTCTTCAACACCGTCAATTGTGTTTTCAACAAGAGTACCGTTGTTTTTGTTCATAAAGGTTCTCGGACCCACGATATCAGTAGAAATAACGGGAAGACCGAGAATATCTGCCTCAGCAAGCACAAGCCCGAAGCCCTCGTAGTGAGAGGCTAAAATAAATCCGTCACAAGCCTTAACAATTGGTAAAGGGTTTTTCATAGAAAGAATCAGAATTATATTGTTACCACAGGGGAGCGTTTTTATGTACTCAGTCAATATATCGTAATGGTTATTAAATTGGTTACCGCCGATAATAATGAAATAGGAATTTTTGTTTTCGTCCCATACCTTGTTGAATGCATCAACCATTCTCTTGTGGTCTTTTTCGGGAGAAAATCTTCCCATACTTACAATAATTTTTGCATCACTCTGAAGAGTTTCTTTGATTTCTTCTAATGGCTTATTGCTCTGAGTTACATCATCCTCAAAAATAATTTCACCCATACCGCGTTTTTTGATTTCCTCGTATGCGATAACATTGTGAGCAATTTTGAAATTGCTTGGGTTATCAACAAAGGTTGCGGTGGATTCAAAAATATCTTCGGTTACAAGTGCAACATTGTCATAATTCTTGTAAGCAAATCTGAGCACATCCTCTCGCTGATTTCCTCTTGTTTCAATTTCCTTTCTCATATCACTATGAACATAAATTGTGGTCTTGCAGGGGAAATTAGCAAAAATCAAGGTCAGCTTAGGACTGTAGCCTGTGAATTGAATTGCGTGGTCAAAATGAGCACCGCCGAATAATCGTTGGATTTCAAATTGCCAATCATCTTTTAGGATTTTATCAATAAAATCTGCTTTCATAAAATCTTTTTTGATGGTGCAGGATACAAGGAAGATATACCAAAAAATATTTTTTATAAAGCCTAAATTCAATTTATCGTGCATTGGGAAGTAATTGACACCTTTGGGTAATTCTGCAAGAGAGGTTGAACTTACTTTTGTTGTTGGAAAGCAAATGTAATAATTATTTTCCTTTGTGTCAATATTCTTTAAAAGGTTGTAAAGAGATGTGGTGACACCATTCTGGTCAAGGTTACCTGAGTTAATAAGAATGTTCTTCTTATTGTTTTTCGGTATATCTTTAAGCTGTGTTTTTTCGGACACTTTGTTTTTGAAAACTAAGTCGAGAATATTTTTAGTTGAATCTGCACATTCATAAGCACAGTATTCATCTAAGAATTCTTTATCGTTATAGCTTTTCTCAGAACGCATTTCATTAATAAGCTCATCGACTGTCTTAACCTGTGGGAAGGGGAGCTCTCTGATGGATTTATAAACTCCGCGTTCTGCGAAATATTCTTCCTCATCATAGGTGAAAAGAATACATTTCTTTCCTGTGATGGCATAGTCATAAAATACGCTTGAATAGTCGGTAATAAGACAGTCGGTACAGTTGAGGAAATCATAGGTTTCAAGATTTTTCGGGAATTGCTTTATACGGGAAAATCCACTGAAATCAATGCTCTTAACAGCTATTGGGTGCAGGTTTACATAAAGAATTTCTTTATCGGTCAGGAGTTTATCAAGCTTGTTTAAATATGTTGTTATCTCATCATTTGCGTTTGAGTCTATATCGCCGATAGCACCTCGCCAGGTTGGCATATATGCATATATTTTTGTATCATCATCTGCAAACTCTTTTCTGAGAGAAGCACACCTTTCTTTATCAAAGAAAATAGTATTTCTCGGGTAGCCTGCAAGCAAGCATTTTCCGTCAGAGATGTTTTCAAGCATATAATCCTCAAGCATATGCTCCATTGTATATTCATTGGGGTACAATAAATAATCCGCAGCAACAAAGTTCTTTTGTGTGTTGCCGATATTGTTCATAGCATTTTTTATGCCCTTACCCAAGGTTTTCAAGGGTGTTCCGTGCCATGTGTTCAGGTATATCTGACCTTTTCTTTTTGTGAAAAAAGGGAGAAAGGTGTTGTCATTGAAAAGGTATTTTGCAGTGGCAACTGTTTTCATATATTTAAAGGAGCGAACACGAAGCAGGGTAACATTTTTAATTCCGTAGTTATTAAGAATGTCAGAGATTTTTTGTTCGGTTTCGGCTTTACAGCTTAAATATATTTTGTATGAGCTGTATTCCTTGTTCTCTGTGAGCTCCTTCAGAATATAAAATATATTGCCGCTTATTTCACCACCGTGCTGAGCCTCTAAAAGAATTTTTTTGTCATCAAGGCGACCATGCTTTAAGAAATTTATATATATTGCTTTAGGCAACATAGTAGCAGACCATTTTTTGATTTTTGAAAATGTTATTAGGGAGAAAATCTTTTTTATCATTTTATTACTCCTGAATGGTATTTTTTTCAATTATATCACAGTGTTAAACAAAAAGCCATATTAATTTTTATTTGTGATTAAAGGTTATAAATTCTTTTTGCTTTCGGGATTAAACGACATTTTTTTCTTAATAGGGGTTGTAAAATGAAATTATATTAATAAGGAGGGTGAATTATGCCTGTAACACTAAAATTCAGAAACGGCACCTTAACTGCGTTTATAAAAGGAGATATAGACCATCACACAGTGCCCGAAATACGTGAGATGATTGATGATTGCTTCGTATCAACAGAAAATGCTCAGACTCTTGTGCTTGATTTTTCCGATGTAACCTTTATGGACAGCTCGGGAGTAGGTCTTGTAATGGGAAGATATCGTCTTGCCTCGGGAAAAGGGAAAAAGCTCAGGGTGGACAACCTTTCAAGGCGTGATTATATGATTATGAAAATGTCGGGAATTGAAAAATTAGCGGAAATAAATCAAAGAAAAGAGGCAGTGAAATGAAAAAAATAAATGAACTGAAAATGGTTTTTGACAGTCGCTCCGTAAACGAGAGCTTCTCTCGTGTGGCGGTTTCTGCATTTTCCTCTCAGCTTGATATGACTGTTGAAGAGCTGGGGGATATTAAAACAGTTGTAAGCGAGGCGGTAACAAATTGCATTGTGCACGCTTATAAGAACACAATCGGCAAAATCTACATAACCTGTTCGGTTTTTGAAGAGGGGATTGTCCGCATAACCGTAAGGGACAGAGGTTGCGGAATTGAGGATGTTGAAAAAGCCAGAGAGCCTTTATACACAAGCGTTGGCGGTGACCGCTCGGGCTTAGGCTTTTCCGTTATGGAAAGCTTTTCCGATAAGCTTCGTGTTCGCTCTAAAGTAGGTGTTGGCACAACGGTTACTATTGAAAAAAGAATCTGCGGTAAAACAAAATGACCCAAAGAGAAAAACGAATAAAAGATAATTTAGGTCTTGTTCATTCCTGCGCACAAAGGTTTAAAAATCGGGGAGTGGAATATGATGACTTGTTTCAGGCAGGTTGTGTAGGTCTTGTTAAAGCGGCAGATGGCTTTGATGAAAGCTTGGGCTTTGTTTTTTCAACCTATGCAGTACCTGCTATATTGGGTGAAATTAAGCGGATTTTTCGTGATGGGGGCGCAGTTAAGGTCAGCCGTTCTATTAAGGAGCGCTCGAGAGAGGTATGGGCAGAAAAAGAGAAAATGGAAAATGAAAAGGGCTATGAGCCCACCTTGACCGAAATTGCCGAAAGGGTAGGCTTAAGTGTATGCGAAACAAGTGAGCTTTTGCTTGCAACCCAACCCGTTGTTTCCTTGACCTCAGGTGATGGTGAAGCAGAAGAAAAGCAGTTCGATATTCCTATTGATAGCGAGGAAGAAAAAATCAACGAAAGGCTTACTCTTGATAAGTGCATAAAGGAGCTTTCGGAAAAGGACAGAAGGCTCATAGAGTTGCGATATTTTATGTCTCAGACTCAGACAGAGGTTGCAGGGAAATTGGGTATGTCGCAGGTGCAGGTTTCGAGAAGAGAAAAGAAAATTTTAAAGGAAATCCGTGAAAAAATGACTGTTTAGCTTAACATAACAAAAATATTTGGTTAATGCTTTAAAAGAATGTTAAAAATGATAGGTTGAAATATGTGAAATTCTCTTGAAAAAATAGGGGAATTAGTATAAAATATATTCGGTAAAAAATTAACAATATAAAAAATGTTAAAAGGAGTAATCAAAAATGGGTCTTTTAAACAAGAAAACAGTTGATGATATCAACGCAAAAGGCAAAAAGGTACTTGTTCGTTGCGACTTTAACGTTCCTCTTAAGAATGGCGTTATCACAGACGAAAACCGTATTACAGCCGCTCTTCCCACAATCAAAAAGCTTCTCGATGATGGCGCACAGGTTATCCTTTGCTCTCACCTCGGTAAAGTAAAAAATGGTCCTAACGAGAAGGAAAGCCTTGCACCCGTTGCAAAGAGACTTTCAGAGCTTCTCAATAAAGATGTTGTTTTCGCTGCAGACGATGTAGTTGTTGGCGAAAATGCTAAAAAAGCAGTTGCAGAAATGAAGGATGGCGATGTAGTTCTTCTCCAGAACACTCGTTTCCGTCCCGAAGAAACAAAGAATGGCGAAGCATTCTCAAAGGAGCTCGCTTCTCTTTGCGATATTTATGTAAACGATGCTTTCGGTGCTGCTCACAGAGCTCACTGCTCAACAGTTGGTGTTGCTTCATTTGTTGAAGAGGCTGCTGTTGGTTACCTTATGGGTAAAGAGCTTAAATACCTCGGTAACGCAGTTGAAGATCCTCAGAGACCCTTCGTTACAATTCTTGGTGGTGCTAAGGTTGCAGATAAGCTCAACGTTATTGAAAACCTTCTTAACAAGGCAGATACACTTATCATCGGTGGCGGTATGGCATACACATTCCTTGCAGCTAAGGGCTACAGTGTAGGCACATCTCTCCTTGATGAAACAAAGATTGACTATTGTAAGGATATGCTTGCAAAGGCAGAGGAAAAGGGCGTTCAGATTCTTCTTCCCGTTGATGTTACAATCACAAAGGCATTCCCTGACCCCATCGATGCAGAAATCGAAGTTCAGGTTTGCGATGCAGATAAAATCCCTGCAGATATGATGAGCCTTGATATCGGTCCTAAAACTGCAGAGCTTTATGCAGAAGCAGTTAAATCTGCAAAAACAGTTGTCTGGAACGGACCTATGGGCGTTTTCGAAAACCCCATCCTTGCAAAAGGTACAATTGCAGTTGCTGAATCTCTTGCTGAAACTGATGCAGTTACAATCATCGGTGGTGGCGACTCTGCAGCAGCAGTTAACACTCTCGGCTTCGGCGCAAAGATGACTCACATCTCAACAGGTGGCGGTGCATCTCTCGAGTTCTTAGAAGGAAAAGCACTCCCCGGCATTGAAGCAGTAAACAACAAGTAATATTTTACGCACATTTGGCGTTTTTTCGCCCACTCGGAGTATCTTTATACACCTTCGGGGCGAAGAAAACACCAACTGCACGAAAACTATCACTTGTGTTACGTAACAAGTAAATTTAGCGTGTTTTGTGTGAGAGGGTTAAGCTTATAATAACGGCGTAGCCCCTACAATTCCGAATTTCGAATTCCGAATTTCGAATTTTTAGTGAAAGGTTTAATTGATATGGATAAATCACTTCGTAAAGCAGTTATCGCAGGTAACTGGAAAATGAACAAAACTCCTGATGAAGCAAAGGCTATCATCAACGAAATGAAGCCCCTTGTTGCAGATGCAGATTGTGACGTGGTTCTCTGCGTTCCTTATATTGACATTTTCGCAGCTCAGGAAGCAGCTGCAGGCTCCAACATCAAAATTGGTGCAGAAAACTGCCACTGGGCAGAAAGCGGCGCTTTCACAGGTGAGGTTTCAGCTCCTATGCTTAAGGCTATCGGTGTTGAATATGTTATTATCGGTCACTCCGAAAGAAGACAGTATTTCGGTGAAACTGATGAAACAGTTAATAAGAGAGTAAGAGCTGCTCTTGATAGCGGTCTCACAGTAATCCTTTGCGTTGGCGAGCTTCTCGACGAGCGTAAAAAAGGCGTTACAATGGAAGTTGTTCGTTCACAGACTAAAATCGCTCTTCAGGGCGTTTCTAACGAAGAGCTTGACAGAATCATCATCGCTTATGAACCAGTTTGGGCTATCGGCACAGGCGAAACTGCAACTGCAGAGCAGGCAAATGAGGTTAACCACGCAATCCGTGAGGTTCTTGGTGAAATCTATTGCCCCAAATGTGCAAGTCGCGTAACAATTCAGTATGGCGGTTCAATGAATGCTGCTAATGCTGCAGAGCTTTTAGCTCAGGTTGATGTTGACGGCGGTCTTATCGGCGGTGCATCTCTCAAGGCTGCAGATTTCTCAGTAATCGTTAAAGCTGCAAGCGTTTAATTAAAATAAAAAAGTAGGGCAGACAAAACCGTCTGCCCGAAATTTATGTAAAGGTGATATAAAATGTCTGAAAAAGTACTTTTAGTTGTTATGGACGGTATCGGCTATTCAAAAACAGGTCTTGGTGACGCTGTTACACTTGCTAACACTCCCGTTCTTGACAAGCTTCTTAAAGAATGTCCCAATGTTCGCCTTAAGGCTCACGGTTCAGCAGTAGGTCTTCCCTCTGATGACGATATGGGCAACAGCGAGGTTGGTCACAATGCTCTTGGTTGCGGTCAGGTTTATTCTCAGGGCGCAAAGCTCGTTAATGAATCTATCGAATCAGGCAAAATTTACGAATCAACTGCATGGAAGGAAATCGCAGGTAACTGCATCGATAAGAATTCAACTCTTCATTTTATCGGTCTTCTTTCCGATGGTAATGTTCACTCAAATATCTCCCACCTTATTGCAATGCTCAAGCAGGCTAAGGCAGAGGGTGTAAAGAGTGTTCGTGCTCACATTCTCCTTGATGGTCGTGATGTTCCCGCAACATCAGGTCTTGTTTATGTAAATGAGCTTGAAAATGCTCTCAATGAGCTTAATGACGATACCTTCTGCGGTAAAATCGCATCAGGTGGCGGCAGAATGGTTATCACAATGGACCGTTACGAAGCTAACTGGAATATGGTTAAGGTTGGTTGGGATACTCACGTTAAGGGTATCGGCAGACAGTTTGCAAGCGCAACTGAAGCAATCGAAACCTATCGTGCAGAAAATGAAGGCGTTATCGACCAGGATTTGCCTCCCTTTGTTATTGCAGAAAACGGTGAACCCGTTGGTGCAATCAAGGATGGGGACAGTGTAGTTCTTTTCAACTTCCGTGGTGACAGAGCTATTGAGCTTTCAATGGCATTTGATAATGACGAGTTCACTGCATTTGACAGAGGCGCAAAGCTTGACGTTTGCTATGCAGGTATGCTTCAGTATGATGGCGACCTTAAGCTTCCTGCTCGCTTCCTTGTTAATCCTCCCGAAATCAAGGATACTCTTTCAGAGCTTCTTGTTTCAAAGGGTATGAATCAGTTTGCAGTTTCCGAAACTCAGAAATACGGTCACGTAACATATTTCTGGAACGGTAACAAGAGCGACAAATTCTCAGAAGAGCTTGAAACATATATGGAAATTCCTTCAGATAAGGTTTCCTTTGATGAAAGACCCTGGATGAAATCTGC
>JAFSDL010000040.1 GCA_017436285.1 Clostridia bacterium | reverse complement strand
TCGCCGCCTTCCTGAGCGATCTGGTTGATGAAGGTGTAAGCCTCTTCAAGCTTCTTTACAGTTTTCTGAAGGTCGATGATATAAATACCATTTCTTTCAGTAAAGATGTACTGAGCCATTTTGGGGTTCCATCTTCTTGTCTGGTGTCCGAAATGAACACCTGCTTCGAGTAATTGTTTCATTGAAACTACTGACATAATTTTTGTCCTCCTTTTTGTTAAACCGCCACAGAGCTTCGACTCATACACACCACATCATTTGATGCACACGGCACGCACAATCTACCCTGTGTGAGTTTTTGACTGAGAAAGTATATCACCTTTTTACAAAAAATGCAATACTTTTTTATGAATTATTTACTGAAAACTGCACTTTTTATCGGGAATTCAGATTAAAACAGTATTTTTTATACCTCATATATCGGGTTATACGCTTCATACGGGTCTCAACAGCATAGTCATTAAGATAAAAGCTACCGTTATCACGCATAGAAACAACCTTTAGGGGTGCAGTTCCTTGGGGTAATTCTTTAAGCGGAACACGAATGAGATTACCTGCTTTATCAGGCAATCGGCAAACCGCATAATCACCATCAAGATATTCTACAAAAATGTCCATTATTATTCCTCAACATCATAATTAGCATTATTCACAGCAGAGCCGAAATAATTTGGTTCATCAGTTACTTTTACTTCCTCTTTCGTTGCATTTGGAAGCTCAATATCATCAACACTGAGCTGCTTTGGTGCGGTTGTAGAGGAATTAGCCTGCATCTGATACCACTGCTCCTTTGTTATGAGTACCTTACGGGGCTTACTGCCCTCAAAGGGACCGATAATACCCTTTTCCGACAATTCATCAACAATACGGGCTGCTCTTGCATAACCAAGCTTAAGCTTTCTCTGGAGAAGAGTTGTGGAAGCCATACCTGCCTCAACAACAACCTCAACTGCCTTGGGGAACATTTCATCATCGTAGTCCCCTCCTGAGCCAACGTTATCAGTATCAACTGCAGATGCTTTCTTTTTGCCATCCTGAGCGGCTTTAAGCTCAATTTCCTGCATAACCGCATCGTCATACTTAACCTCACCCTGAGATGTTACAAAATCAATAACTCTTTCAATTTCATCATCAGAAACATAGGAGCCCTGAACACGAACAGGCTTGGAAAGACCCACAGGACAATAAAGCATATCACCGTTACCCAAAAGCTTTTCTGCACCCTGGGTATCAATAATAGTTCTTGAGTCAATCTGAGATTTAACCGCAAAGGCAATACGACTGGGAATGTTTGCCTTAATAAGACCCGTAATAACATCAACAGAAGGTCTCTGTGTAGCAACAATAAGATGCATACCTGCGGCACGTGCCTTCTGAGCGAGACGACAGATTGAATCCTCAACCTCGTTGGAGGCTGCCATCATCAAATCTGACAACTCGTCAATTATAATAACAATCTGTGGCATTTTGGGGATTCCCTCAGATAAAGCATAGTTATTGTAGCCCTGAAGGTTTCTTACGCCCTTTTCTGCGAACAAGGCATATCTTTTATCCATTTCTGCAACCGCCCAGGAAAGTGCGCCTGCGGCTTTTCTCGGGTCTGCCACAACAGGAACAAGAAGATGGGGAATTGAGCGATATACAGTGAATTCAACTTTTTTCGGGTCAATCATTATAAGCTTAACCTCGTCGGGCTTCGCGTTATAAAGAAGACTCACAATCATCGTATTAAGGCAAACTGATTTACCTGAGCCTGTTGTACCCGCAACAAGTAAGTGAGGCATTTTTGCAAGGTCTGCACAGGTTGCTTCACCCTGAATATCTCTACCTAAAGCAACATTAAGCCTGGACTTCGAATTCTGGAAGGATGGGCTTTCAAGAATTTCTCGAAGAGTTACCATTGCTTTTTCTGCATTGGGAACCTCGATACCAACTGCATTTTTATTAGGTATGGGAGCCTCGATTCTTACACCATAGGCTGCAAGATTCATTGCAATATCGTCTGAAAGCGCGGTAATTTTACTGATTTTAACACCGGGGTCAGGTTGAAGCTCAAATCGGGTAACAGAGGGGCTCTGGCATATATCAACAATGCGTGTGCCAACACCAAAGCTCTTGAGGGTTTTAACAATAGTCTCCCCTCTTTGACGAAGCTCCTCTGCACTACCACTGTTACTGTTTAATTTAGGCTTATCAAGGCAATCAAGTGGTGGTAATTCATATATAATCTCCGGAACAGCAGGCTCTTTATCATCTGCTTCAGGTTCTTCATCTTCCACAACCGCATCTTCTGAAACCTCTTCCTGAGTTTCTTCTTCAAAAGCTTCAACAACTTCATCAAAATGAGCTTCGGCAACAGTTTTGGTAGCAAACAATTCGTCAAGCGCCTGAACATCCATTGGTGGCTCTTCCTCAAAGCTACCTAAAAGCTCAATATCCTCTTCAACAGGAGCAGGTGTTGTATCAATAATAGGTTCAACACCCTTATCTGCAGGAATTTCATCATCAATGGGAATATCAAGCTCAATCTGATGCTTGCTCTCTTTTCTGCGCTTGGCGGCATTTCGAGCACGCCTTTCGTGAATATCCTCGCTTACAGTTTCATAGGTATCTTTAAAATCACCTATTTTTTCTTCAGCATACTCTGCTGCAGCCTCTGCGGGCTTTTTCAAAGAAGAGATAAGCTTTAAAACAGTTGTGCCTGTAAAGAGCATAAGAAGTGCCAAGAGAATGAGAACAACCACAATACCTGCCGCAAGCTTATTACCTGCAGTCATCAATAATGGTAAGCCACCTAACAACGCACCGAAAACACCATAACCATAGTGCATTCCTGTTCCGTCATACTCTTTAAATACCTTATAAGCCTCAGAAATCTGCTCACCGTATGTAAGCTCAGGTTGAGAATTTACAATATGCAAAAATGAAACAAGCAATACAAATATAATAAAGCTTTCCGTTACCTTTATTTTGTACTTTCTTGAGTCTTTACCAATTGCTGAAACAATTGAAACAAAAAGTATGAATACAGGCAATATAAAAGCTGAAAGTCCGAAAAGACCAAAGAAGAAATTACGAAGCATTCCCCAAAGGCTACCTGCATCAATAAAAACTACCGCACCCATAAACAAGGCAAAGAAGCAACCGATAAATGCTGCTATCTGCTTATGCTGAGTACTGAAAAGTGAGTTTTTAGCGGCAGCTTTAGTATTTTTTTTAGAGCTTGTGTTAGTTTTCTTTTTATTTGAAGAATTTGTTTTCTTATTCTGTGCCACAATAACCCCTCCTTAAATTTTTCCTATTGCACTGACTATTGTAGTAATAAAGCCAAGTGCAATACAGTAAAAGCCAAAATATCTGAACAAGTCTTTTTTCATTAATATCTGTAATAACTTAATTGCAAAAACACCAACAACTGCAGATGCCACAACACCTATAATCAACGGAAAAACAGGAACAATCACATCTGATTCCATAGCATCCTTAAACTCAACAAGACCACTTGCAAGCACTGCAGGAATGCAAAGTATAAATGAATATCTTATCATATTCTTTTTTGAAATACCGCAACAAAGCCCCACGGATATTGTTGAGCCTGAACGGGAAATCCCCGGGAAGCAAGCTGCAAAAAGCTGAGCAATACCGATTAAAAGTGCAGAAGCAGATGTAATATTCTTTTTCTTTTTAAAGCTCTGATTAAGAGTTGTGCCGAGAATGAGTAAAAAGCCTGTAACCATAAAGCAAATACCTTCTGCAAGAACACTGTCATCAGTAGAAAACACTGCAACTGAATCCATTAAATTGGTATCCTTGCCTGTGGGTATAAGTAAAAGAAGAAGCGGTACGCAAGATATTATGAACATAAACAGCATTCTTCTTGTGGCACTCATCTTACTTAGCTTAAATGAAAATTTACCTGTTACAATATCTTTAAAGCACAAAACGAATTCTTCCAGAAGGTCATAAATCGGTCTGTAAAACATTAAGAGTATTGCAATCAATGTACCTATATGTAGCATTGCAGAAAATAATCCTGCAGTATCGGTATTAACACCGAATAAATGGCTGAATAACGATAAATGTCCGCTACTTGAAATTGGTAAAAATTCAGTAATACCCTGAACTATTCCAAGTAGTAACGCCTTAAGTATTTCCATAGTACCTCCACAACTGCGTTATTTACACAGCTTATCTATATATGCAAGGGCATCGCTAAGCCCTCCTATTTCATCAATAAGCTTTTCCTCTACTGCTTCCTTACCGCTTAAAACAGTTCCGAAATCAGTAACCAACTGCTCATTATTAAGCATTAATTCTTTAAAACGCTTTTCGGTAATTTCGGAATTCCGTGTAACAAATTCCAAAACCCGCTCCTCCATTTTCTTAAGATACAAAAGCGACTGAGGAACACCGATTATAAGCCCGTTCATTCTCACAGGATGAACCGTCATAGATGCAGTCGGCACAATAAAGGAATGCTTGGCACTGACTGCCAAGGGTATTCCGATAGAGTGACTTCCGCCTAAAACAAGTGTAACAGTTGGCTTACTCATACTCGAAACAAGCTCTGCAATAGCAAGTCCTGCTTCTATATCGCCACCAACGGTATTAAGTATAAGAAGCAAGCCGGAAATATCATCATTTTCTTCCACAGCCACAAGGCGCGGAATAATATGCTCATATTTCGTTACTTTAGTATTCTGAGGTAGATTATAATGCCCTTCAACCTGACCGATGATGGTTAAACAGTGAATGTATTTACCATTATGACAAATTGTTACACTGCCATCGTTTTCGTCACCATTATCAGAAAAAGCTGCTGCTTCGACAGAATCATTGGATTCATCCTCGTTGGTTTCAGGAGTCGTAAAAGCAAAATATTTATAAAGCTCGTTATACATAAAACTAATCACCAGATGATAGTATAACCATAAAATGCCTTAAAACCCACTACAACTTATTAATAATAGCACAATACACAAAAAAGTGCAAGATTTGTCGAGATATATTTTATAGTATATATTATTAATATTTTTGTTAATTCATTGACAAAGACTTGAAAAGATATTAGAATAAGTTTGTTAAAAATTTGAACAAGTTATTCGGAGGTTTAAATTATGGGTCTCACTTTGTGTGAAAAAATCATTAAAAACCATCTTGTTGACGGTGAGTATGCTCCCGGTAATGAGGTTGGTATCAGAATCGACCAGACTTTAACTCAGGATGCTACAGGCACAATGGCATATCTTGAGCTTGAAGCAATGGACATTGACAGAGTTAAAACAGAGCTTTCTGTTGCTTATATTGACCACAACACCTTGCAGACAGGCTTTGAAAATGCAGACGACCACAAGTTTATTCAGAGCGTTTGTAAAAAGCGTGGTGTTCGTTTTTCCCGTCCTGGCAACGGTATCTGTCATCAGGTGCATCTTGAAAGATTCGGTATTCCCGGAAAAACACTTATAGGTTCAGATAGCCACACTCCCACAGGTGGCGGTCTTGGTATGCTTGCTATGGGTGCAGGCGGTCTTGACGTTGCAGTTGCTATGGGTGGCGGTGCATATTACATAACTGTTCCCGAGGTTATCAAGGTTAATCTTACAGGTAAGCTCTCCCCCTATGTTGCCGCAAAGGATATTATTCTTGAGGTATTAAGAATTTTAAGCGTTAAAGGTGGCGTTGGTAAGGTTGTTGAATATGGTGGTGAAGGCGTGAAAACACTTTCAGTTCCCGAAAGAGCAACTATTACAAATATGGGTGCAGAGCTTGGTGCAACAACATCTATCTTCCCCTCTGACGAAATCACTTATGAGTTTATGAAGGCTCAGAGCAGAGAGCAGGATTGGGTTGAGCTTCTACCTGATGAAGATGCAGAATATGGAAGAGTTATTGATATTGACCTTTCAACCCTCAAGCCTCTTGCAGCAATGCCTCATATGCCTGATAATGTTAAATCCGTTGAGGAAATAGGCACAATAAAGGTTGACCAGGTTCTTATCGGTTCCTGCACAAACTCCTCTCTTCTTGATATGATGAAGGTTGCAAAAATTCTCAAGGGCAAAAAGGTGCATCCCTCTGTTTCTCTCGGTATTGCTCCCGGTTCAAAGCAGGTTCTTAATATGCTTGCTCTCAATGGTGCTCTTGCAGATATGATTGATGCAGGTGCCCGTATTCTTGAAAGTGCTTGCGGTCCTTGTATCGGTATGGGTCAGTCCCCCTGCTCTTCAGGTGTTTCTCTTCGTACCTTCAACAGAAACTTTGAGGGCAGAAGCGGTACTGCAGACGGTAAGGTTTATCTTGTAAGCCCTGAAACTGCAGCAGCATCTGCAATTACAGGTGTATTTACAGACCCAACAACGTTAACAGATGATATTTCTGTTACACTTCCCAAGTCATTTATAATCAATGACAATATGATTGAAATGCCTGCAGAAACCAAAGAAGAGGCAGCTTCAGTAGAGGTTTACTACGGACCGAACATCAAGCCCTTCCCCAAAACAACAGCTCTTGCAGATTCCATTTCTGCCAAAGCAGTTCTTAAGGTTGAAGATAACATAACAACCGACCACATTATGCCTGCAGGTGCAAAAATTCTCCCCTACCGTTCAAACATCCCTTATCTTTCACAGTTCTGCTTCCGTCAGTGTGATGAAAGCTTTGCAGAGCATTGTAAAGAGGCCGGTTCAGGAATTATTATCGGTGGCAATAACTATGGTCAGGGCTCTTCAAGAGAGCACGCAGCTCTTGTTCCTCTTTACCTTGGTGTTAAGGCAGTTATCACAAAATCATTTGCCCGTATCCACAAAGCAAACCTTGTTAACGCAAGTATTCTTCCCCTTAACTTTGTAAATGCTGATGATTACGATAAGATTTCTGTTGGCGATGAGCTTATTCTCCCCGAAATCAAGGCTGAGCTTAAAGCAGGTAAAGAAATTACACTTAAAAATGTTACAAAAAATGAAGAATATAAGCTTATTTGCGACGTTTCAGAAAGACAGGTTGACATTCTTTGTGCAGGTGGCTTATTAGATTACACCAAGGAGGAAAATAAATAATGAACGAAGTACAGATTGAAAAGGCTCTTGCTAAATTCAAGGAGCTTCTTATAGAACAGGATGCAAGAAATCAGAAAATCAAGGCAACAAAGGATTTTAAGGATTTCAAGGCTCTTGATAAAATTGTTATCGGTGTTTGCGGTGGTGACGGTATTGGTCCGATTATCACAAAGGAATCCGCAGAGGTTCTTAAATTCATTCTTAAAGATGATGTTGAAAGCGGTAAGATTGAATTCAAATACATCGATGGTCTTACAATTGAAAATCGTGCAAGGGTTATGAAGGCAATTCCCGATGATGTTATGGAAGAGCTTAAGGCTTGTGATGTTATTCTTAAAGGACCCACAACCACTCCCCAACAGGGTGACGGTTACCCCAACATTGAAAGTGCAAACGTTGCAATGAGAAAGGCTCTTGACCTTTTTGCAAATGTGCGCCCCGTTAAAATCCCCGAGGAGAACATTGACTGGACCTTCTTCCGTGAAAATACCGAGGGTGCTTATGCTGTAGGCTCAAAGGGTGTTGATGTTGACGGTGAATTAGCATTTGACTTTGTTGTTACAACTACCGAAGGCACAGAAAGAATTGCTAAGCTTGCTTACGAGTATGCAAGAAACAACAAAAAAGAAAGAGTTTCAATCATAACCAAAGCAAACATTATCAAAACAACTGACGGTAAATTCCTTAATCTTTGTAAAGAGGTTGCAAAGGATTACCCTGATATCATTACTGATGAATGGTATGTTGATATCACAACTGCAAAGCTTGTTGATAAAAAGCGCAGAACTGATTTCAAGGTATTTGTTCTTCCCAACCTTTATGGTGATATTATCACTGATGAGGCTGCTGAATTCCAGGGTGGCGTTGGTACTGCAGGCAGCGCAAACATTGGTAAGCAATATGCTATGTTTGAAGCAATTCACGGTTCAGCTCCCCGTATGGTAAAAGAGGGTCGCGGTCAGTATGCAGACCCTTGCTCAATGCTTCGTGCATCTGTTCTTCTTCTTTCTCACATCGGTTATCAGGAAGAAGCAGACAAGCTTGAAAAAGCACTTGATATCTGTATGATTACCGAAAAGAAAATGACAATTACCGGTCGCGATACAGGATGCACCTGTGAAGAATTCGGTAACTATGTTATGGAAACATTAAAAACACTTTAATTTTAAAGGAAAATTGATATGAAAGATAATATACATCAGGTTTCCATACCTGTAATAAAACGTCTTCCTCGTTATCACAGATACCTTGAAGAATTAAAAAATTTAGGTATTGTGAGAATTTCCTCTAAAGAGCTTTCAACAAGAATGGGTCTTACTGCTTCTCAGATCAGGCAGGACCTTAACTGCTTTGGTGGCTTTGGTCAACAGGGCTATGGCTATAACATCGAACAGTTATACAATGAAATAGGTGCAATTTTAGGCTTGAACAATAAAACTAAGGCTATTATGATTGGTGCAGGTAATTTGGGTCACGCTATTGCAACACATATCCATTTTGACAATCGCGGTTTTGATTTAATAGGCATATTTGACAATAATCCTGCTGTTATCGGAACAAAAGTCGGTGGAAAAACAGTTATGAGTTCCTACGATTTAGAGGAATTCTGCTTAAAGGAAAAGCCTGTTGTTGCTATTCTTTGTATTCCTGCAGAATATGCCGCAGAAAATGCAGACAAGCTTGTTTCATTAGGTATCAAGGGCTTTTGGAACTTTACCCAATACGACCTTGTTCACAGATATCAGAATGTTGCCGTTGAAAATGTTCATTTAAGCGACTCCTTGATGACATTGTGCTATCAGGTTAAAGAAATTAATAATTCTTGCGAGGAATAATAATGAAAAAGATAATGGACATAGATATTGCAGATATCATCCCTTTTTCAAAGGGCATTATCGTAGCAAGAAAAGATACTTTAAGCAGTGGTAAAACAAAGATATCATTCTTTACCTATGATGTTAAGTTAGAAAGACCTACTGCAAGCACACGCGGTGCTTACCTTCTTAACAAGTTCGGTGAAAAATACGAAAAAATTGCAGAGCAGTTAAGCGATTTTATTTACTGCGATGCGGCTGTTTTACCTAACAAGCACGTTGCTGTTGCTTACACAAGCGGTGAAATCGGGCTTTTTAACGATAAAGGTGAGCTTTATTGGACCGGTGATTTGCAATACAAAAGCTGTCCCATAAGCGGTGTGGCTCCTGAGGGCAAGTATATCTGGTGTGTTGTTCCCGAAAACAACTGTATAATCAGATACTCCCCTACTACAGAGAAAATTGTTTTAAGAATCGGTGGTGATTCTTCAACCGCATTTTTAAATCCTGTTTCTTTAAGCGTATACGATAACAAGCTGTATATCTGCAATTACCAATCCTGCAAAATCAGAACAGTTAATTTAAAGGATTTTACAGTTGAAGATTACAAGGCCTTTGATGAACCCGTATACAGATATATAAAAACCAACGACAGAGAAATCGTTGAATTGGAATCGGGAGTGTATATGTTATAATTACCAAATTTTTATTCGACATTTTTCACATTTAAACACTTTACAAAAGACCTGTTTAGTATTAAAATTAACTTAGTTAAGCTTTTAAGTTGATCCCGTGAGGTCTGTAAGGTTTTCAGAATGCATAATACCTTGTCGCACCTTGCGGCAAGGTATATTTTTTGAGGTAATAATGGAATTCAAGGCTGAAATAATGGATGAAGCGGCAGTTAAGCGCTCATTAATACGCATTGCACACGAAATAATAGAAAAAAATAAAGGCACAGACAATATTGCCATTGTTGGCATAAAAACTCGCGGTATTACTTTAGCTAAAATGATTTCCGAAAACATTGAAAGGTTTGAAGGGAAAAACATTTTTGCAGGTGAGCTTGATATAAAGCATTATCGTGATGATTTATCTGAGGTTGAAGAATTACCGAAAGCCTCTCCCCTTGATACGCCTTTTGATGTTACCGGAAAAGATATTATCCTTGTTGATGATGTTCTTTTTACCGGACGGACTGTGCGAGCCGCTATTGAGGCTATATTCAGTATGGGCAGACCATCAAGCATTCAATTGGCAATCCTTGTTGACAGAGGTCACAGAGAGCTTCCCTTCAGAGCAGATTATGTGGGTAAAAATGTGCCCACATCCACCTCTGAGCACATTAAGGTGCAGCTACCTGAATATGATAACAGCACCTCAGTAAAGCTTTATCAGATATAACCGGTTATTTGCCGAAAGGCTGTAATAATTAATTTTAAAGTGGGGGTAAATATGAAACTTATTTACAACGTTGACGACAAACCAAAATTCGGACAACTTATCATTTTTGCTATTCAGCAGTTGCTTGCAATTATGGCTGCAACAATTGCTGTTCCTGCAATTGTTGGTAACGGTATGACCGCTTCAGCAGCACTTTTCGGTGCAGGCGTGGGCACAATTGTTTATCAGCTTTTCACAAAATTTAAAAGCCCTGTTTTCCTTGGTTCATCCTTCGCATTTATCAGTTCAATGCTTGCCGCTTTCGCGGGTGCTGTAAGTGCGGCTGCCGGATTCCTTGGTATTATTCTTGGTGCAATTTTTGCAGGTCTCGTTTATGTATTTCTTGCAATTATTATTAAATTTGCAGGTGTTAAATGGATCAATAAATTAATGCCACCTGTTGTTATAGGTCCTACAGTTGCTCTTATCGGTCTTTCTCTTGCAGGCGCTGCGATTAAGGACGTTTTCAGCTATGGTCCTCAGGATGCTAACGGTGCTTTTATTATGACAACCAATATCTGGATTTCATTAATCTGCGCTTTGGTAACTTTATTCGTTGTAGTTATCTGCTCAACATACGGTAAAAAAATGGCTAAACTTATACCTTTTATTATTGGTATATTGGCAGGTTATGCAGTAGCAGGTATTTTCACAATAATCGGTCTTGCGACCGGTGATGATGCACTTATCGCCCTTGATCTTGCACCCTTCCAGGCACTTGTTGCTGATGGCGTAACACTCAAAACCTTCCTTCAGGTTCCTCAATTTACCTTCTTAAATGCTATTCCTGCAATTAAAGAAATTGATGCATCATACATTACAACTGTTGCAGTTGCTTATGTTCCTGTAGCATTTGTTGTTTTTGCAGAGCATATTGCAGACCATAAAAATCTTTCCTCAATTATTGAAAAAGATCTTCTTGAAGAGCCCGGTCTTTCAAGAACACTCCTTGGTGACGGTGTCGGCTCCATGGTGGGCGCGTTCTTTGGTGGTTGCCCCAATACAACTTATGGTGAATCTGTTGGTTGCGTGGCTATCACAAAAAATGCTTCTGTTGCAACAATTACTTGCACAGCAGTTATGGCTATTTTTATATCCTTTATTTCACCCTTTGTTGCTTTCCTCGATTCAATTCCGGGTTGCGTAATGGGTGGTGTTTGCATTACACTCTATGGTTTTATCGCTGTCAGCGGTCTTAAAATGATTCAAAAGGTAGACTTAGAAGATAATGCTAATCTTTTCACAACATCTGTTATTCTTATAACCGGTATAGGCGGAATGGCTCTTACAATAGGTAAAGTTACTCTCACTGCTATTGCTTGTGCTCTTATTCTCGGTATTGTTGTTAATATAGCTCTTACTCGTAAAAAAGCAAAATAAACTAAAACAACCAGATTGACAGTTTTTTTCTCTTATTATATAATTAAATAAACTAAAAAGGCATTACACTTTTAGTGTGATGCCTTTATTATGAAGGGTGATATTAATGTTATATACTGCTGAAAATAAGAATTTCACATTAGCAGTCAAGGAAATGGGTGCGGAATTAAATTCTCTTAAATCTAAAAAGACAGGCATTGAATATATCTGGTGTGGTGATACTTCTATCTGGTATGGTCAATCCCCTATTCTTTTTCCCATAATCGGCAGATTGCTTGATGATAAATACACACTTAATGGTGTTGAATATTCAATGGAAAAGCACGGTATTGTCAGAAAGAAACCGTTTAAATTAATAGAAAGCACAGAGGATTCTTTAACCTTTGTTCAGACTGATGATGCTGAATCTCTTAAGGCTTACCCCTATCAGTTCGAGCTTAAGGTAACCTTTAAATTAACAGATAATGGCTTAAAGGTTTCACATATAGTTACCAACAATAGCGAAAATACAATGTATTATTCCTTTGGCGCTCACCCCGGCTTCAACTGTGAAATCGGCGATTATATTGAATTTTCTGATGATTCAAAGCTTTTTACAGAGCGAATTGATACTGAATCAATTTTGATTGATGAAAAGTTCCCTGTTGAAATGGTTGACAATAAAATTGAGCTTACTAAAAACATTTTTGATAAGGATGCGCTTATTTTAAGTGATTTCAAATCAAAAAATGTTAAGATTAAAAGTAACAATCACAATAGAGAAATCAGCTTTGATTTTGACTCACCCTTTTTGGGAATTTGGGCAAAGCCAAACGCTCCCTATGTTTGTATTGAGCCCTGGTGGGGAGTTAATGACGACTACCACAAGAAGCCTGATTTATCACAAAAACGCGGTATAATGTCTTTAGAAGCAAAAGAAAGCAAGGAATTCTCCTGGGAAGTTAAAATCAGTGAATAATTAACAGTTGACTTATAACATAAAAAATATTAAAATTATATTATAAATTGAAAGGTAATTGGTGAATTATTATGGTAGATAATTACGAAGAAAGCTTCGGCAACAACATTGTTTCTGTAGTTGATGAAAACGGTGTTGAACACACATTTGAAGAGCTTGACAGAATCGAAACAGATGACGGTAGATACATCGCTCTTCTCCCCATTTATGATGAAGCAGAGGAAATTCTTGATGGTGACGGTGAATTAATCATTCTCTCTGTTGTTGAGGATGAGGATGGCGAAACATATCTTGAACCGATTGAGGATGAAGCTTTATTCAACGAAATCGGTGAAATTTTTGAAGAGCGCCTTGCAGATTATTTTGAGTTTGACGAGGAATAATTAATATAAAGTTCAATATACTATGTATGCCTGCGGTGTACGAGAAATGCGACTAATACTAACCCTATGTCAAATAAAAGGGAGTCCGAGCTTCTGTGGCGGATTGCAGACCTCCCGCTTATGCGGACGAAGGGAGCGTGAAAACACGGAGAGGACACCCACCTGCTAAGAGCAGGTTACTATTATCGCATCCGGCATTGCGGGTTTTGTTTTAAAATAAAAGTAGTATCAATCAGATTCACTCGATTGATACTACTTGATTTTTTTGTTAATTTTCAGTTATATATCACGCATTGGTAAGAGTGGCATTTTCTTCCTTTGCAGCAAGTTCAGCTTTTCTTTTTTCTATTCTTTCAATGTATTCAGTAAGGTCTTTATATTTAACAGGAATATTCTGCTTTTTAATAAGAATATTAACAACTATTATAGCAACAAAACCAAGAATAACAAGGAAAGAACCAAAACCAAGGCTACCGGAATACATTGCACCGAAGGTATCGGTTAACTGACCGTTAAAGATTAAGAAGGAAACGATGCTTAAAACAGTAAAAGCAATTCCGCAAGAAGAAAGTGTTATATTTCTCTTGAAGCCCTTTGGTGAGCAGGAAACTGAATCAAAGGGAATGTTAAGAATTGCAAACACCGCAGCAACAAGAAGGAACACAATTGAAAGAAGATAAGTTATGAATGCAACTCTTGTTAAATCGGAACCGCCTATCATATCGAACAATATGCCGAAATCCATTTCCATCAAAACATCCATTACCACATTAAGAACAGAAACATTAGTATCGATGCTCTTATAAGGCATATTAACTGTTATATGTGCCAAGGGCAAGAACATCATACCAATAGGAATGAACAAGCAAATAAGACGAACAATTGAAAGCTTGGTGCCTACAAAAGCAAACTTGATTCTGTCAATCTTAGGTTGCATTCTGATATGCTCTTCTTCAGCCTTATCGGCATCTTCTGCAAGCCTTTCCTGATGATTATAATACATAAGGTTAACGCCACATTTAGGGCATTCAGCCTTAATATCAATCATTCTTAATTTATAACCGCATTTAGGACAATTAGCCATACAAACTCCTACCTATCGTATTATAGTATTTTAGATATTATAACACAATAATTTTATATTTTCAATAAAAAACCAAATAAAATACTTAATTATATAGTAAAATTGGTTGAATTATTTTTTAGAAAGAGCAATTTTTGCCTTTTTAACGATATTATCGGCATCAAGACCAAAAATGTGAAGAAGCTCAACTGCAGGACCTGATTTACCGAATGTATCCTCAACACCAAGCTTAACAACAGGAACGGGACATTCTTCGCAAACAACATCACAAACTGCATCACCAAGGCCACCTATTACATTATGCTCCTCTGCAGTTACAATACAGCCTGTTTTCTTTGCAGCCTTGATAACTGCTTCTTTATCAAGGGGCTTAATTGTGTGCATATTGATAAGCTCAACAGAAATCCCCTCTGCTTCAAGAACCTTTGCAGCTTCAATTGCTTCATTAACCATAAGACCGGTTGCAATAATTGTAACATCAGTACCCTCTTTAAGAGTAACTGCCTTGCCGATTTCAAATTTATAATCTTCGTCAAAAATCCTCGGAACTGCAAGTCTTCCGAAACGCATATACACAGGTCCATCGTGCTCTACTGCTGCAAGAACTGCTGCTCTTGCTTCAATATCATCAGCAGGGTTAAGGATTACCATACCCGGAATTGAGCGCATAAGAGCAATATCTTCACAGCACTGATGGCTTGCACCATCCTCACCAACAGAAATACCTGCGTGAGTTGCACCGATTTTAACATTAAGGTGTGGGTAGGCAATTGTGTTTCTTACCTGCTCGAAAGCACGTCCTGCAGAAAACATTGCGAATGAAGATGCGAAAACTGTATAGCCTGTTGTTGCAAGACCTGCAGCAACACCCATCATATTACCTTCTGCAATACCTGTATCGAAAAATCTTTCAGGGAAAGCCTTTTTAAAAGCACCTGTTTTTGTTGCAGCAGCAAGGTCTGCATCAAGAACAAGAACATTAGGATTTTTTTCACCAAGCTCAACAAGAGCCTTACCATAAGCATCACGAGTTGCTGTTTTAATTACATCTGCCATAACTTAACCCTCCAAACCTGCTAAAACTGCTTTAAGCTCTGCAATTGCTGTTTCATACTGCTCTGCATTAGGAGCTGAACCGTGCCAATTAACCTGATTTTCCATAAAGGAAACGCCTTTACCTTTAACTGATTTTGCAATAATTGCGGTGGGCATACCCTTGGTTGCTTTTGCTTTCTCAAGAGCAGCTTCAATTTCATCAAAGCTATGTGCATCAATTTCAATAACATTCCAACCGAATGAAGCAAACTTTTCAGGAATAGGATAAGGTGAGTTAACCTCTTCAACAGTGCCATCAATCTGAAGGTTATTATTATCAACAAAGGCTACAAGGTTATCAAGCTTCTTTGCTGCAGCATACATAGCAGCCTCCCAAACCTGACCTTCACCGATTTCACCGTCACCAAGAATTGTATAAACTCTGAAGGCATCGCCCTTAAGCTTTCCGCCGAGTGCCATACCGCAAGCAGCAGAAATACCCTGACCGAGAGAGCCTGAGCTGATATCAATACCGGGAAGATAATTCATACTGGGATGACCCTGAAGGCGTGAATCCACCTTACGAAGAGTTTTTAATTCTTCAACGGGGAAATAACCTCTGTGAGCCATAACTGCATAAAGTGCAGGTGCAGCGTGACCCTTTGAAAGAACAAATCTGTCTCTGTCGGCCTTTACAGGAGCATCAGGGTCAATATTCATCTCTTTAAAATAGAGATAAGTTAAAATCTCAGCAATAGAGAGAGAGCCACCGGGATGACCTGATTTAGCATTGAAGGTTCCTTCAATAATGCCCATACGAACATTACAAGCAATCTTTGCTAATTCTTTTTTAGAATTTAAGTCCATAATAATGCCTCCATTATTTAATGTATTTTGTTTTAATATAGTTTATGAAATCTGCCACTGCACCATCATTACAATGGCAGGTTACGTACTCTGAAATAGCCTTGATATCGTCAGGAGCCTGACCGCAACAAACAGGATGCTCTACCCTTTTGAGCATATCAACATCATTATAATAGTCGCCGATTGCGGCAGTATTCTTTTTTTCAACACCTAAAAGCTCTGCAAGCTTTAAAACGGCGTTACCCTTATTAACTCCCTTGTTAACAACCTCTAATGTATATGGTGAGGTTTTAAAGCACTCGAACACATCTGATAATTCTTCGCTTTTGAATTCGTTTTCTAATTTAGAAATAATACCCTTCGTTGAAAAAAATGAAACCTTTCCCCATATGCTACGAGGAACATCATTCACATTCTTACAAAGCTTATAATCCAAATTATCAAG
Organism: Clostridia bacterium; assembly: GCA_017436285.1. Lineage (GTDB taxonomy): Bacteria > Bacillota > Clostridia > Oscillospirales > Acutalibacteraceae > DTU089. Next base: position 42,473 of record JAFSDL010000040.1, on the reverse strand, counting down.
CTTTGAAACAACAAGACCGTATATGCATTTTCTTGTTACCAGATAAAGCTTATCTGCAGAAAAAACAGTTAACTGAGCAAGCTTATATTTTGATAACATATTCAGAATAATTGTTTCACCCTCGGGCGTTATAGGATTTTCGTATATTATTTTCTTTTCAGAAAAATCATATATACCTGCACCGTTCAAATAAATTGCAGGAGTATCAATACCCAGCTTGTTATAGTGAATTGAAAGAGACTGCAGATTTCTGCCCGAACACAAGGTGAAATTGCCACCGTTTTCAACATATTCCTGAATAGCCTTTTTATTATTTTCGGGAAGCTTGAAGCTTTTTGTGTTCAAGGTACCGTCAATATCGGAAACCAACAACCACTTATTGTATAAATCCTGCATTATGATATTCTCCTGAGAAAATCCTTGAAATAATGGGGTAAATCCGCAGTAAATTCAAGGTATTCATTTGTAATGGGGTGAATAAATCCAATTGTTGCGGCGTGAAGGCACTGCCCTTCTAATCCGTATGTTTTCTTTGGGTTTCCGTAAACCACATCACCTGCAACAGGTGTACCGCGATATGCCATATGAACACGAATCTGGTGAGTTCTGCCTGTTTCAAGGCGAACCTTTAAATAAGTAAATCCGTTAAACCTCTCCAAAACCTCAAAATGAGTTATAGCGTTTTTTGAGTTCTTATCTGTTACAGCCTGCTTTTTTCTGTCCTTAGGATGTCTTCCGATTGGCGCATCAATTGTGCCTGAATTTGCTTTTATATTACCTACAACAACTGTTTTATACTCTCTTGTGAAGCTATGCTCCTTTATTTGCTCTGCAAGACCTCTATGAGCTATATCAGTCTTGGCAACAATAAGCAAGCCACTTGTATCTTTATCAATTCTGTGGACAATCCCCGGTCTTATTACACCATTAATACCAGAAAGTGAATCACCACAATGGTGAAGCAACGCATTAACAAGTGTGCCCGAAAAATTCCCTGCAGCAGGATGAACAACCATTCCCTTTGGCTTGTTTACAACCAACAAATATTCATCCTCAAAAACAATGTCCAAAGGTATATTTTCAGCCTCAACAGACAATGCTTTTAATTCAGGAAAATCCACCGTAATCAAATCATTTTCCTTAACTGAATACTTTTTGCTTTCTGATTTACCGTTAACAAAAACATTTCCGTCATCAATTAATTGCTGAACTGCGTTACGGGATAAATCATTGCATAATATTGTGATAGCCTTATCTAATCTTAAGCCTACAACCTCATCAGTGGCAGAAAAATCACTTTTATACATAATTTACTCCGTTTCAGTTGTTTTATTTTGCTTTTTGCTATCCTTAATTAAATCAACTATCAAATAGATAATCAAGGCAAATGCACCAACAGTAATAAGGCAATCGGCAAAATTGAACACTGCGAAATTCACAAATAAGGGTTCTATAAAATCTACAACATAGTGAAGGCGGATTCTGTCAATAATATTACCTATTCCACCTGAAATCATAAACAATAAGCATACATTAACAAATCTGCTTTTGTTTTTATTGGTAACAAGATAGAAAATAGTAAAGCCCAAAAGTATAACTGAAAAAACAGTTAAAACTACTGTATGGGTGGCAAAGGAACCAAAAATAGCACCTGTGTTTTCAACATAACGAAAACGCAGAACACCTTCGATAATATCCACATATTGAATCGGTTTTAAATAATTAATAACCAATAATTTAATAATCTGGTCTGCACCCACAAGAGCAAAGCACAACAAAATTGCAGAAAAAACCGCCATTTAACACTACACCTTAACTTTATTTTTTACGGAAAAAGCCAAATCTTTTTTTGGGCTCTTCTTTTACTTCCTCTTCCGCATCATCCTCATCATCAATTGTTTCAAAGGAAGAAAACATTGATGGTATCTGCTTGCCTTCATTACCGCTTGAAAAAGCATTAACAGATTCATCTACTGATTCGGTATTAATTGAAAAGCCTCTTGAAATCGGAATATCCTCAGAGACAGGTTTTTCCACTTCAGCCTCTTCATCAATCTCTTCATTTTCTGTTTCTTCAGAAAAGTCATTTTCAATTTCAGAAGTTTCATCAGATTCTTCGGCAACAAATTCAATTTCGCTTTCATCAGGTCCGAAAACAGCATTAAATTCATTTATGTCAGGAATCTGTTCCTCTTCAGCTTCATCTTCAACAAACTCCATTGTTGACTCTTCACCAAAGAAATCATAAGGCAAGGTTGTTTTTACAACCTCTTCCTCCTCTTCTGCCTGAGCTTCAAATGAGGAAGCAGAAAATTCTTCATCTTCTGTTACTTCAATAAACTCTATAATATCATTTTCAGGGTCAACAGAATTAATTGCCTCAACTATATCATCAGAAGCACCGGTTTCGTTATCATCAATTTCTTCCTCAACCTGCTTTTCTGCCTCTTCAACAGCAAGCTCGGGAAGCTTTGAAATCATTTCAATATGGGCTTTATACTGAGCAAGAATTGATGCTCTGAAATCAGAAACCTCTTTTTTGAGCATTTCATAATGAATTGATTCACTTGTGATAGTTCTTGTTGCGGCACCAACAGTATCCTTTGCAGAATCATTAGCTTCAATAAGAATTCCGTGAGCCTCTTCCTTTGCTTTATTGATAATTTCCTCTGCCTTATCTCTTGCAATTGAAAGAAGCAACTCAGAATCAGCAATCGCCTGTTTTTCTGCATCAGATTTAATAATATCTGCTTCGCCTTTTGCTGCTGCAAGAATTGCTTCTGCTTCAATTTTTGAATCCTCAACTGAAGCCTCTGCTTCTTTAATAATAATATCTGCAGCCTTCTGAGCACCGATAACTGCCTGCTTTATCTGGTCCTCATCATTTTTAAACTGTTCAAGTCTGTCAGCAAGTAAGCCTACTCTTTTAACAAGCTCAGCATTTTCTCTGAAAAGCTTTTCATAGGCAACTGCAACCTCGCCGAAAAAGATATCAACATCATCAGCCTTATACGCATTTCTGCCTGCGCCTTTAAATTCATATTCTCTGAGTTCAGATGGTGTCATCATAATATAATTTCCCCGTTTCCACTAATTAATTTTTAAAAGAATACGCCTGTATTTTCCAATTCATCTATAAGGTCGCCTGAAACATTAACATTATAGGGTGTGATAATATAAGTATTGGTGGATACCTTTTTCAACTGACCACCGTTTGCATAAGCAACACCGTTAAGAAGGTCAACAAGGCGTCTTGAAACATCCTTGCTTGCTGCTTCAAGGTTAAGCACAACAGTTCTTTTATCATTAAGATGGTCTGCAATAGCTCTTGCATCCTCAAATTTATCAGGCTTAACAAGAACTACCTGCAACATTGCTGTTGTTCTTACATCAACAACTCTGCTGGGGTCAGATGCAGTTCTTCTTGCTCTGGGAGCTGCCTTGGGTGTTTCTCTTTCATATTCATCGTAGGATGAAACTGCAGAAAATGAACGAGGCTCAAAAGCTTCGGTAGCTTCCTCTTCCACTACCTCATCAAAATCCTCATCGTTTTCACTGTTTGTAAACCTTTTCCAATAATCCATAAATGACATAACAAAAACCTCCGTTAATAATTATTTATAATTTCTTGCTCCGAAAATTGCGGAACCAACTCTTACTAAATTTGAACCGTGAAGAATAGCCTCTTTATAATCACCGGACATTCCCATAGAAAGTATTTCAAAATCAAAATTACCATAGCTACCGTTTTTGATTTCTTCATAATAATTGCTCATTTTTTCGAAATACTTTTCCAGCTCCAAGGTGTTTTCACAAATTGGCGGAATTGTCATTAATCCTTTAACCTTTAAATTCGGTAAGCTTGAAATTTCAGTTAAAGATTCTTCAAACAAAGCCTTATCAAAGCCTGTTTTGCTCTCTTCATCACCGATATTGATTTCAAGAAGAATATTTGCTTCAAAATCACCTTTAACAGCTTCATTTGAAATGCTTTGAGCAACTCTTAAGCTGTCAACAGATTGAATCATATCAACCTGACCAACAATTTTCTTAACTTTATTAGTCTGAAGGTGTCCGATTAAATGCTTTTCAACACCTTTAAGATGCAATAAATCTTTTTTCGAAAGAAACTCCTGAACCTTGTTCTCACCGATTAAATCAACACCACAGTTATCAATGGCATAATTGATGTATTCAGGGCAGACAGTTTTTGTAACCGCCATAAGCCTTACATCATCGGGAGAGCGATTCGATTTAATTGCTGCTTCCGAGATTTCGTTTTTAATTCGCTTTATGTTTTCCGAAATCACTTCAAGGTGTGAAGCATCAAATGAGTTTGTTGTCATACAAATCAACCCCTTCCGTAACAACCTTGTCGTAAAGCTTTATATAACCCGATGAATTATCGGGATTATCAACAATAGAATAGTCCTTAGTCGAGTAAACAACTCTTATTTTCCTGAAGCCCATTAAATTACCGCGAACAATATAAACGCCCTGTTGACCATCAATAGTTCTGATTGATGTGTTGGAAATTTTATAGCCTGAATATTCATCGGTAATTATTTCAATATCTTCTATTCGGAAGTCAGAAAGATTTTTATTCATTTCATCACAACAGAAAACAACAACCGTCTCTTTTGCGTCCTTGTCACCCATTCTGTATAAGGATACAGGCAAGCGCTCAACACCTGATTCAGGAAAATTGATATATAATTTTTTATCGAAGGTGATATCAACAGTTTTATCTGTATCAATAACACAAGCAATATACCATTTAAAAGACGATACGGTTCTACCCACAACATCCGAAGAAATATTACTCGGCTTGGATTTTATCGCTTTTTTAACATCCTTAGCAGTTAATGAATCAATGTCACTGAAGCTTAAGGTGTTTTCATAACCGTCAGAGCCACTGATAAAATACCCTGCATTTTTACTTTTGATTTCTGTAAAATCAAGATTTTCACTATTTAACGAAGACAATTCTTCATTTAACTGAACTAAATTATCAGAAAAATCAACAGTTTTTCCCGTAGCAATCTGCTTACCTACCATTGAATCCCTGAAAAGCTCAACCGAGGAAATCGCATTTTTAAAATCTCTTGCTTCAACCGAATCAAGATAATCATATAATTCACTGTTTATTTTCTTAGTAAGAGAATTAATATTGAGAGATTGGAAATTGGCTTGTCCCGATAATTCCTCATAATGCTCAATATCTTTTTTCAATTCCTGAGCTTTTAAATATGTTGCTGCATCCTCAGATGAAGAAAAAACTACAGAAACGGTATCACCACTTGCAACTCTTTCACCGTTTGTTGCGAAGGATACTGTTGTTCCTTTTGCATCACTTTTAATAAACTCTTCATCACGGATAACAAAGCATTTAGTATCAATGGTTTTATAAACAGTTTCCTTCAAAGCAAACTCGGTTTTAATTTCGTTGTTTGAGTGGCTTACCATATGATAGATGATATATGAAAAGAAGAAAATGACAACAGATATAACTGCAACAATTGAAGCAATTCTTTTTACTGTTTTATTCTTCATATATCTCACCACCTATGTAACTGTAAATTAAGTCATCAATTGATTTATATAAATCTTCCTTAGCTTGTAAATCTGCTAAAAACCAATTGATTTTACCATTTCTTTTAAACCAGGTTATCTGCCTTTTTGCATAACGCCTTGTTTCTCTTTTCAGATTTTCAACACACACATCAAATGACAGTTCACCATCAATAAAGGGCTTTAGCTCTTTATAACCGATTGCGTTGAAAGCAGTTTTAGAGGGGGTTGACGAAAAGAAGCTCTTTGCCTCCTCAAGAAGTCCGTTTTCAAGCATTAAATCAACCCTGAGATTGATTTTGTTATACAATTTTTCTCTGTCGGAATAATTTATACCGATATATAAAGGCTCAATATCTGATTCAACAGTGTGTGATTGTTTATTTTGCTCTGTAAGGGTCTGCCCTGTTGTTTTATAAATTTCTAAAGCACGAACAACCCTTACGGTATTGTTGGGATGTATGTTTTCTGCGGCATCAGGGTCAATTTCCTTTAATTGCTCATATAAGGACTCAGTGCCATTCTTTTCTGCTTCTGCCAGCAACTCTTTTCTTACACCATCTGAAGAGGCGGACTCTAAAAATTTAGTGTTTGATAAGAAGGAGTCGATATAAAGTCCTGTGCCACCGACAATAACAGGAATTTTATTCTTTTCTGTTATTTCATCGAAAGCCCTTCGGGCATCATTACAATATGCAGAAACACTATATTGCTGATTAATATCAATAAAATCAATAAGATGGTGTTTTATTCCATCCGTTTCTTCAATTGTAGGCTTTGCTGTGGCAATATCCATACCCTTATAAATCTGCATTGAATCGGCTGAAATAACTTCACCATTAAACTTCTTTGCTATATGAACACCTAAAGCGGTTTTGCCCGATGCAGTTGCGCCCACAACTACAATTGCTTTTTTTTTCAAATTAAACAATCCTCTTAAATTGCTTTTCCAGCTCTTTTTTAGTCATTTCTATCATAACAGGTCTTCCGTGGGGGCAATATCTGATATCATCCCTCTTCAAAAGACCTTCAACAAATTTTTCTGCCTCATAAGAGGATGTAAAATTACCTGCCTTGACTGCTGCTCTGCAAGCCATTGAATGATATATCCAATCAAGCTTTTCAGGCATTAATGTTTTAACATTATTAGCAAGGTAGCCTGAAATTTCGGTAACAATATCGGAAATATTGCAATCAACAAGCTCAGGTGGACAGGCACTGACCTTAACACATCTGTCGCCAAAATCAGAAACATCATAGCCCGCATCTGCCAACAGCTCAATATTTTCAAGAACTGCATTATATTCATCAGGTGAAAGAGTAACCGTAACGGGCTGGAGCATAATCTGAGACTGACCGCAACCATCCTTTTTGAATTTTTCAAAAAGAATTCTTTCGTGAGCGGCGTGCTTGTCAATCATAACAAGCTTACCATCAAGCTCGGCAATTAAATATGTGTTAAAAGCTTCACCGATATATTTATAGCTTAAAGAAATTGCTTTTTCTTCAAGCTCAACAGATTCAGTAACCTGAACATTTACAACCTTTTCAGGTTCAGTAATTTTTTCTTCAATTACTGTTTCTGCCTTGATTACAGGTGTTGATTCAATATTGATTTTTAATTCAAACTGCGGCTTATTATTTTCAACAACAGGCTCATTTTTTTCATTATTTTCATTTCCGATAACAATTTTAGAAACAGTCGGCTTGATATATTCATCCTTTAAAAAGTCAAGCTGCTTAGGCTCTTCTTTTTCAGGAGAATGAACAACAGTTTCCACACCTGTAATTGCTTTACCATATTCTTTGATTTCAATAACCTTGGGTTGTTCATTAATAACCTTGTGCTTTTCAATTTCGGTAATTTTTAATTGCTCACCAACATCTGCAGGCTTTGAAAAGATTTTTGCTTCAGAAAATTTTGCCTGAACGCGAGTTGTATCACCCTGAAGAGCAGAAAGCGTTCCGTAATAAACACAGTCAAAAACCTTTTTTTCTTCAAAAAATCTAACCTCTGTTTTTGCAGGATGAACATTAACATCAACAGATTCATAGGGCATATCCACAAAAAGCACACAGGCAGGATATTTGCCCACCATTATTGAGTTTTTATAAGCCGCCTCTAAAGCGCTCAAAAACACAACACTTTTTACAAATCTCTTATTTACAAAGAAAATCTGCATTGAGCGACTGCTTCTGCCCGCAGTTGGCTTAGCTACAAAGCCCTTTACCGAAATTCCGTTCTGCTCATTATGAACAGGTATGAGACTATCAGTAAAATCCTTACCGAAAACCGCATATATAGCAGATTTCAAATCTTTATCACCCGGGGTTGAAAACTGAAGCTTACCGTCACGGATAAATTTAAAGGATATATTGGGATTTGATACTGCAATTCTTTCCATAAGAGTTGCAATATAATTACCCTCCTGAACATCCTTTTTCAAGAATTTCATTCTTGCGGGAATGTTATAAAACAAATCTCTTACGATTATGGTTGTGCCAACCGGACAACCTGCATCATCGAGGAGTATTTCCTCTCCTCCCTCAATAACATAACGGGTGCCAAAATCTGAATCAGGTGTTGCGGTTAAAAGCTCAACTCTTGAAACTGCACAAACAGATGCCAAGGCTTCACCACGGAAGCCAAGAGTTGAAATAGCGTCAAGATCTTCAATATTGGTAATTTTACTTGTAGCATGACTGATGAAGGCTTTTTTAACATCCTCTCTATCAATACCACAACCATTATCTGTAACACGAATATAAGTTTTACCGCCATTTTTGATTTCAACTGTTATATTGGCAGCACCTGCATCTATTGAATTTTCAACAAATTCTTTAATAACGGAAGAAGGGCGTTCAACAACCTCACCTGCGGCAATTAAATCTGCAATATTTTTTGGTAAAACATTAATACGAGGCATTACACACCCTTCTTTCAAGATAAATTATGAATAATTATAAGTTTTCTGCGCTTTTCTGCAGTTCAAAAAGAACTGTCATAGCTTCAATCGGTGTTAAGGTATTAACATCGATATTTTTAAGTTTTTCAATAATCTGCTCTTTTTCACCACTGGAGAATGAAAGCTGAAGCATATCATCGGGCTCTTCTGTTTGTTTAATTTCCTTTACAACACTTACCTTTTCCTGTGTTTCAAGGGTTGCAAGTATTTTCTTGGCGTTTTCAACAACTGCCTTGGGAACGCCTGCAAGCTTTGCAACCTCAACACCATAGCTACCATCTGCAGAGCCCTTCACAATTCTGCGAAGAAAGGTAATATCATCACCGCGTTTTTTAACAGAGGTATTGTAGTTTTTAACCCCCTCAACAGTGTTTTCAAGCTCGGTTAATTCGTGATAATGAGTTGCAAACAGAGTTTTTGCACCGATTTTCTTTTTATCGGCAGCGTATTCAAGAACTGCTCTTGCAATGCTCATACCATCGTATGTAGAAGTGCCTCTGCCGATTTCATCAAAGACAATAAGGCTTTTTGATGTTGCATATTTAAGAATATCTGCAACCTCTGTCATTTCAAGCATAAAGGTTGACTGACCTGCAGAAAGGTCATCAGAAGCTCCTACACGGGTAAAAATGCGGTCAACAATACCGATTTTAGCACTGCTTGCGGGAACAAAGCTACCAATCTGCGCCATAAGTGTAATTATCGCAACCTGACGCATATAGGTGGATTTACCTGCCATATTAGGACCTGTAATAATAGCAGTTCTGTTATCGCGACAATCAAGATGAGTATCATTAGGAACAAAGGGTGCACCACCGAGCATAAGCTCAACAACGGGGTGCCTGCCATCTTTTATGATAATTTCATCTGAATTATCTACTATTGGTCTTGTATAATTGTTATTTACTGCAGTAAATGCTAAAGAGCAAAGACCATCAAGATTTGCAACTGCTCGTGCAGTTTTTCTTACTCTTTCAAGCTGGTCTGCAACATTCTGGCGGATTGCAGAGAAAAGCTCATATTCAAGACGAACAATTCTCTCCTGAGCGCCGAGAACCTTTGATTCAAGCTCCTTAAGCTCCTGAGTTATATATCTTTCGCAATTGGAAAGAGTTTGCTTTCTTATATAATGCTCGGGCACAAGCTCTTTGAATGAGTTTGTTACCTCAATATAATATCCGAATACTCGGTTATAGCCAATTTTAAGTTTTTTGATACCTGTTTTTTCCTGCTCGGACTGTTCAACTGCAGTAAGGTAGCCCTTACCGTTTTCAACAATATCGTGGAGAGTATCAAGCTCCTCGTTATAACCCTTTCTTATCATACCACCCTCACGAACAGAAAGTGGCGGTTCATCGGTTATAGCATTTTTAATAAATGAATTCACATCTTCAAGCAAATCAATATCATTATAAATGCCCGAAAGCATTTTTGATTTTACACCGCTTAAGGATGATTTAATGTTATAAAGCTGGTCTATGGTCTGACTTAATGTTTTCAATTCCTTTGCATTAGCAGTACCGTAAACAACTCTTGTCATAATTCTTTCAATATCAAACATATCAGAAAGGTATGACATTAATGAATCAAGTAAAATAGTGTCACAGGTTAATTCTTCAACAGCATTCTGCCTTAAAATAATTGAAGAATAGTTAATCAAGGGTTGTTCAACCCAATTTCTTATAAGACGCTTACCCATAGCGGTTTTAGTATGGTCAAGCACCCAGAGAAGACTGCCTTTTTTCTCTCTTCTTATCTGAGTTTCCGTAAGTTCAAGATTTCTTCTTGCGGTAATATCAAGAGTCAGGAAGCTGTCCTCATTATAAAAATCAACATCATTGATGTTCTGAAGTTCATTCTTCTGAACACCCTTAAGATAGGTAAGAGCAGCACCGAACGCATATAAAAGGCTCTTATTTGAATTGAATTGAGATATTCCGTTCTCATCAGAAATATGAGAACCGATTAATTGTAAAAGCTCCTCTTCATTGTACTGAGCTTCGGAAACCAACTGATAATCAACAGATAATCTGTCCTTAATAAAGGAAACAATTGATTTAACTGAGCCTGCATATTTATTAATAATAACCTCACTTGGAGAATAGCAACCGAGCTGATTGATGATTCTCACGGTTGAATCTGCATCGGTAAACGCATCAAGATGAACCTCACCTGTTGATACATCAATAAATGCAAGCCCGCAATCCTTGTCTGAAACAAAAACGGAAGCTAAATAATTGTTTTTGCTTTCATCAAGCATATTACTCTCAATAACAGTACCAGGAGTAACAATACGGACAACATCACGTTTAACAATACCCTTTGCAGTTGCAGGATCTTCAACCTGCTCGCAGATGGCAACCTTATACCCTCTGCTGACAAGCTTTGCTATGTAGGAATCTGCACTGTGGAAGGGAACGCCACACATTGGTGCGCGTTCCTCCTGACCGCAATCTCTCCCTGTGAGAACAAGCTCAAGCTCCTTTGAGGCGACCTTTGCATCATCGAAAAACATTTCGTAAAAGTCACCTAATCTGAAGAACAATAAAGTGTCCTCATAATTCTTTTTTATCTCAAAATATTGCTCCATCATGGGAGATAATTTAGCCATTTCCTACCTCAGTACAAATCAGATTTTAATTTAAATTAGTGGCAACCACCGCAGGAATCGCAAGAACCGCCACAGCTATGCTCCTGGTGAGGTGTGCAGGTTGCAGGGTCCTGACCGTCAACACAGCAAGCAAGGATACCCATAATCTCGTTCATCATATCGTCAACTGCAGTTTTAGCTGCTTCAAATTTAACCATATTGCCGTTAAGCATAATTTCACGATAAAGCTGTTCGAATTCTTTTGCAAAGCCTTCCATAGCTTCTGCACTTGCTTCCTCGCCCTTTGCAGCTTCATTCTGATAGTTCATCTGAACAAGGTTGATTTTGCCGATAAGAGCATTAAGAGCATCGTCTGCTTCATTTGCTTTTCTTGCCTCTTCGTAGGCTGCATAGCGCTCGTCCTGCTGAATTGCAGCACCAAGCTGTCTTGTAAGTTCAATAACTGTCATTTTGTGTGTACTCCTTAAAATAAATTTATATATCAAAGGGTTTCCCCTTTTTGACCTTATTTACCTGCTATTTCCTCCTGAACCTTCAGAAGCTCCATAAACCACTTGGTTTTTTCTTCTTTAGTGAAGGGGTCAGGCATTTCAGCCGCAGGTGTGCCCTTTCTTGCTGAATAAATGAATGTAAACATTGAGCCGTATCTGACCTCTTTAACAAGAGATACTGTATCAAGAAATTCCTCATAGGTTTCACCGGGAAAGCCAACGATAATATCTGTTGTTAAATCGAGATTTTTTATCCTTGCTTTTGCATAATTAACAAGCTCAAGATAATGCTCACGGGTGTAGTGACGATTCATTTCCTTAAGAATTCTGTTATTACCCGATTGAACAGGTAAATGAAGATGACCGCAGAAATGATTACTTTCACTTAAGGCATCAATTAATTCAAGGCTACAATCCTTCGGGTGAGATGTCATAAAATCAAAGATGAAATCACCTTCAATTGCATCAATTCTTCTGATAAGCTCTGAGAAATTAACATTAAAATCGCAACCCTTACCATAAGAGTTAACATTCTGACCTAAAAGAGTAATCTTTTTGTAGCCTTCTGCAATAAGCTGCTTGGCTTCTTCTAAAATAACATCGGGATTTCGGCTTCTCTCTCTGCCTCTTACATAAGGCACTATGCAATATGAACAGAAGTTGTTGCAGCCATACATTATTGAAATCCAGGCATTTTCACCACTATCACGGGAATAAGGAAGCCCTTCTGCAATAACACCCTCACTTTCATCAATGCAGAAAACTCGTTTACTACCTGTCAGAGCTCTTGAAAGAAGCTCGGGAAGCTTATGAACAACGTGAGTTCCGAAAACCAAGGAAACAAAAGGATAACTCTTTTTTATTTTCTCTGCAATATGAGATTGTTGCATCATACAACCGCAAAGAGCAATTATAAGATAAGGCTTTTCGGCTTTAAGCTTTTTTAATGCGCCCACATTACCGAAAACTCTGTCCTCAGCGTGCTCACGGATAGCGCAGGTGTTATAAAGAATTAAATCTGCATCTTCAACCCTTTCGCAAAGCTCATAGCCCATTTCAACAAGCATACCCTTGATATGCTCACTATCTGCCACATTCCCCTGACAACCGTAGGTATGAATAAAAGCCTTTGGACTGCTTTCAGGAAAGCGCGCATTAAGAATCAAGCGAACCTTTTCAGAAAAGTCTTTTTGAATATTCAGTTCTTCTTGTGATACAAAAACATTCTTTTGCAAATTATTCACCTATCAAAGTATTGATTGAGTCCAACCTAAAATATCATTATAAACAGTTTCTTTACAATCCTCGTTAAGAATCTCGTGTCTTACACCGGGGTAAATAATAACTGTTGGCTCGTGACCTGCTTCAATTAAAGAATCAGAGCAAGCAATGGGACCCTTACCGTTTGAGCCAACCGGGTCCTTAGCACCGGAAATTATCATTATGGGTAAATCAGTAGGTATAGTTGCGGGCCACATTTCATCACAGGCTAAAATACCGATTGCCGCAAGGTCTCTGATACCTGCAAGGGTGAGCTCTATTCCGCAAAGCGGGTCTGCAGCATAATTTTTAACATTTTCTCTGTTGACGCTTAACCAATCAAGGTCAGAGGCTCTGTCCTTAATCTGAATTGAAGAGAATTTGTTAAGAAGACCTGCAACTGTGTGGTTTACAGTGCGAGGACCAAACTTATCAACCAATTGATCGAGAGTGTTAATAGCAAAATCAAGACCCTTTGGAAGCTGAGCAGTTCCGCAAAGTACAAGACCGCTAAGCTCTGCACCAAATGAGCTTGCATAAACTCTTGCACAAAGCGAGCCCATACTGTGACCAAAAAGAATATAAGGAAGCTCGGGATAGCGCTTATGCATAATGGAATAGAGAATATGCATATCATCAACGAAACGACGATAGCCATCTTTTTCGGCAGTAAAGCCTAAATCATCCTCATCATTAACAGAATAGCCGTGACCGATATGGTCATTACCGCAGACAACAAAGCCATTTGAGGCAAGAAAACGGGCAAAATGGTCATATCTGCCGATATGCTCAGAAACACCGTGTGCAATCTGAAAAACTGCAATAGGGGTAACCTCATCATCAGACCAGATTAAAGTACGGATTTTATTTACGCCTGTTGAAGAGTTAAAATAAGCTTCTTTCTTAACAATTGCCATATAAAAAACCTCCTTATAAAAGGTGTAAAAATGCAAAAAGGCAATATTCACCCATAATTGTATTTATAATAACATTATTAATGCTTTTTTTCAAGATAATTGGACTATAAATATGCAACAAAATTATTAAAATTTACAAAAAAATTTGGTGTTTTTGTTTTTTTAACAAAATATTGAAATTACGGATATATTGTGTTAAAATGTTTACAATTATGCGAAATGTAGTGGAGGTACAAAAATGAATACCGAATTCAACACTAATTCAAAAGCAATCATTATAGGAATGACCGATACCGGTGAAAAGGTGCCTGCCGCTTCAGGCAGAATCTCTACCCAGCCGGGTACCGCGCTTGAAATTTTGGAGCTTTCAAAGGATGCTGAAAAGAACGCTTCCTTGATATCCAAGGTTACACGCTCAGGTCACACCTCAACAGTTGAGCACACTGTTTTCAACCTTGCTTTTCAGAATGTTTCAGTTCTTGTTGAGCAGTTTGTTATTGAGTTCAGATTAGCTTCATTTACTGTTAAATCAAGAAGATATGTTGACTTTGCAAAATTAGGATATTACACACCTAATTTTGCTTCCAAAAACATTCAGGACAAATACATAGAGCATATGGATTACCTTTACGGTGAATATCAGGCATTTATTGATGCGGGTATTCCTAAAGAAGATGCTCGTTTCCTTCTCCCCTATTCTCTTTACAGCAATTTCTACTGCACCTTGAATGCCCGCGAGCTTATCAATATGCTTTACGCTATGATTTACGGAAGAGGCTCTCAATATAAGGAATTAAAGACCTTGGGTGAATCTCTTTTAGAGCAGGCTCGCAGAATGACTCCCGGTATCTTCACTGATTTTGAAGGCAGACGCCCCACAGTTCAGGATATTCCTACATATTCATACAAACCCAATAAAGAGCTTATCAAGGAAGAACCTGCAGTTGAGCTTTTAAGCTACACTCCCGATGCATCCAAGGCGGTTGCAAGAGCGGCACTTATTGAGGGTTGTAACCTTCCTACTGCTCAGATTGAAGAAATAATCAATGATAACGCCGAACGTAGTGCTATCATTGAAAAGGTTATTAATTCCAAGCGTCAGAGACCGCTTGAAGCTGCAACCTTCACATTCAGAATCAACAATGTTTCACTTTCCTGCCTCACTCACTTTGCTCGCCACAGAATGCACTCAATCGGTATTCCTCAGCTTTCTTTAACTGACAGAACACGTCACATTCTTCCCGAAACAATTGCGGTAAACGAGGATTTAAAGAACAGATACTGTCAGGCATTTGTTAAAACCGCTCAGATTTACGAAGAATTAAAGAATTTAGGTGTTGACGAGGAAACACTCGCTTATGTTCAGTTAAGCGGTAACACCCTTGATATTGTTACAACCATCAACGCCCGAGAGCTCCTCTTGTTTATGAAGCTTCGCTCCTGCAACAGAGCACAATGGGAAATCCGTGATTTTGCAATTGATATGCTCAAAAAGCTTCGTGAAGCAGATGAAACTATCTTTAAATTCTATGGACCAAGCTGTTATGTTCACAAATGCCCCGAAGGTCCAATGACCTGCGGTAAAGCTCTTGAGATTAAAGAATTTTTTGGAATATTATAAAAATTAAAGAAACAGGATTTATCGAAAATGTATCGAAAATCCTGCTTCTTTTTTTATTCAATATCAATTTCTGTTGCTAAACCGTTAATTAACAGATAAATCATAGAAACATCAATAGAATCAAGATAACCATCGAGATCAATATCCGCAGCTAAAGCATAAGCATCGTTATCACCCGTTTGAGAAAACGATTTATTAACGGCATACGAATAATCTAAAGCATCACAATCACCATCACCATTACAATCACCTAAAACTACCAAGGTCCAATTCTCTTCTGCTCCATCTGTACCGCTTGGCACCTTAAAAGAACCATTTGTTGTTAGATCTTTGGTCTCAACATACATCCCGTTATAATAAACATAAGTATCCGCAATATCAAAATAAGAACGAACCAAATATTTCCCCTCATCTATTGCAAGAGAATTATATGTAGCTTCAAAAGCTGTGTTATGATTTGTTTGAGTATATTTATCTGTTGCGTAATCAAGAACGGGTAAATAAAGATTACCATCAGAAATGTGACTTACATTGAAAGCGTTTTTACCAAAGTATGTATCCGTGCTATTAAGTCCAACCAGAAAGAAATCATAAAAAATCCCATAACTGTCAGTCTGGTCATCCCAGGTTACATCAATAAGATACCACCTACCGTCATCCATCTGAACTGCGTTCCAGGCGTGATTAACTCCATCAGAGGTTCCGCTAAGAAACACACAGGGAATTTTATATTCATTACAAAACAGCTTAAAAGCATCCGCATAGCCTTGACATACAGTTTTACCTTCAACCAAGCAACCGTATGCATCGTGGCAATTCCCCGTATAATCTGAAGAATTCAAATCAGGATAATAGGCATTATTACATAGAAAATCGTGAACAGATTTTACAAAGCTATATCTGTTATTTGTGTTAACCGGAGCATTTTCAACCACACTCATCATATCATCATAACGGGAAGAAAGCTCGCCTTCAATATAAGTAGCATTACTAAACATTACAACATTATAATCAAAAGCTGAAATATATTCACTGCCACTATAAACATAAGCACTGGTTACAGAATAAGCCGCATAGTAAAAAATTTGCGGATTATCAATAGCAATGGAATACATAATGTCATCAAAAAATTCTTGTGTAAAGTATTCAATAGGAAACTCTCCGTAATCAAATGACATAGGTATTGTCAGCGTTCCGATTTCCGCATTAATAACATTATTATACACTTGTTTTTGAAGCACGTTCAGAGTAGAACTACTACTATAAACTCGACTTGAATCGGTATGTTGATAATAATATCGTGGTCCGCTACCACTCAAATCAAATGAATTTATAGAATAATCTAATTGACCACTCAATGAAATATCAAGTTTGATAAGTTCACTTGAAGCAAATGAACAAAAAGGAACAGACAAAACAATTAAAGAAAACGCCAATATAAAACAGATAAATCTTTTCAAGCTTAACTCCCCTTCCTGTATCACAATACAAATATAACACAAGAAATTATTATATTCAACAATAAACGCATCAAAAAATCACAATATTTTATTATATATTTGCTATATTTCATATTGCATATATGAAAAAAAGGTATTATAATGTAACATAGATTTTCATAATTTCGTGAGGTTAACATAATGTTAGGCAAATTAGTTAGAGTTTGCATAACCGACCCTGTCGGTTCACCTCTGCCAAACGGACAAACCTATAAACTTAATCACGGCAAGCCTATGGGCAATTTTAAAGTATCATCCCCTATCAGCGGCGTTTTGATTTTAGGGATTGATAATCCGGTCAGGCATTTTGACGGCAGAGTTGTTGCAATTTTAAAATTCCGCGACAATGGTGAGCAAAAGCTTATAGCTTCACCGAAGTCAAAAAGATTTATCAATTGGGAAATTGATGAATTAGTTAAATTCTATACAGACGGTCGCCCCTATTCTCTGGAATGTTACTACGAGCGCTCCTGTGGTGCGGTTGTTTTCAGAAAAATCAACGAGGATTACAGATACCTTCTTATAAGAAATCGCCGCAGCTCAAACTGGAGCTTTCCGAAAGGTCACGTTGAGCAGGGCGAAACCCTTGAGGAAACCGCAAAGCGCGAGGTATTGGAAGAAGCAGGTATTCGCATTGATATCATTCCGGGCTTTATAAGCAAATCTCAATACTCAATTCAGAACAGAATACAAAAAACTGTTCAGATTTATGTTGCATCAACCAAAGATACTCAAACAAAAATTCAAGTTGAGGAAATTGAAGATTATGTTTGGTTGACTTATGAAAATGCCCTTAAAAATCTTAAATTTGAAAATGATAAAACAATTCTCACCGATGCACGAGAGTTCTTAATAAACAATAACTACATCAGCGAGGTAAAAAATGGTTGAAAGCATTGTGACTTCAATAGTTGAGTTTTTTCAAAATGATTTCCCACCACAGCTTGTTGCATTTTTAATTTCACTTTGCCCTATTCTTGAAATCAGAGGCGGAATGATTGCTGCAAGAATATTTGAGTTACCCTTCTTGCAAGCTTTTTTAATTTGTTATATAGGCAATATGATTCCAATTCCGTTTATACTGCTTTTTATAAGAAGAATTTTCAAATGGATGAGAAAATACAAAGTATTTGGTAGAATTGTGGACAAGCTTGAAGCTCGTTCAGAAAAGAAAAAAGGTACTATTATTAAATATCAGGAATGGGGCTTGCTGGCATTTGTTGCCATTCCCCTTCCCGGCACCGGCGGTTGGACAGGTGCGTTAATTGCTGCACTTATGGACTTAAGAATGAAAAAATGCTTACCCATTATTGCTTTAGGTGTTTTTATTGCAGGGCTTATTATGTCCTTGATTACATACGGAATATTCTGATTAAAAACACCGTCAGACTGACGGTGTTTTTTAGAATAATCAAAGTTGGTGAAAAAATGTATTGTTATATTTTCGGAGCATTACCAATTGAAGCATTCGACTTCGAAATATCAAAAGAAGACCTTGTTATAGCGGCAGATGCGGGAATAAATAACACGCATCGTTTCGACATCAAACCCGATTATATAATTGGTGATTTCGACTCTTTAGGCTATACACCGACTGATAAAAATACAATTATTCACCCTATTGAAAAAGACGACACTGATACAATGTTAGCAGTAAAATTAGGCTTAGAAAAAGGCTATAGGAATTTTAGGGTTTTTGGTGGTATCGGTGGCAGAATGGACCACTCATTTGCCAATATTCAAACCGCTTGTTACATAGCTGAAAACAATGGAACCGCAATTTTTTATGGAAACAATGAAAATTTTACCGTTATAAAAAACAACCAAATCACCTTTCCTGAAGAAAACAAGGGAAACATTTCAATTTTCGCTCTTGAGGAATGTGAAAATGTAAATATAAAAGGTACTTATTACGAATTAGAAAACGGAACTCTTTCAATTAATTTTCCTTTGGGTACAAGCAATAAATTCAATAATAAACAAGCAACTATTTCCGTTGAAAAAGGAATCCTGTTAATAATATGGGAAAGACAAGGTGAAAACAATGAATAATGATATAAATAATATTCAAGGTGCAATATTTGACCTTGACGGAACAATACTTGATTCAATGCATATCTGGAGTGACATTGGTTTGCTCTTTTTAAAGAATAAAGGTGTTGAACCCCCTGAAGGAATTGAAGATGAATTTGTTAAAATGAGTATGGTTCAGGCGGCTGAATATTATATTAAAAATATTGACCCTACCGCCACTGTTATGGAAATTGTTAATGAGGTAAACTCCTTAGTACAAGGCTTTTATTTTAATGAAGTAATAAAAAAAGATGGGGTAAGAGAATTTTTAGAATTTCTGAAAAGCAGAAATGTAAAAATGTGTGTTGCCACTGCAACGGATAAGCACCTTGTTGAAAAAGCATTGGAAAGAAACGAAATCCGCGAATATTTTTCAGAAATTTTCACTTGCGGTAGTGTTGGCGCAGGCAAGGACTCCCCTGTTATTTATGACGTTGCGTTAAAGCATCTCGGAACCCCAAAGGAAAACACCTTCGTTTTCGAGGATGCTTTATATGCCATTGAAACCGCTAACAAAGCAGGCTACAATATTTTAGGCATAAAAGATATTTCAGAAAAGGCAAACCCCGAAATTCTAAAGAAGATCTGCAACTATTACATAAATGATTACTCTGAAATTTACAAATTTTTCGAATAAAACTAATCCTCGATAACTTTAAAAGTTACCGAGGATTTTAACTTTATTCTTCTGTATTTTCGTCAATTTCTGTTATTTCTTCAGCGTTTAAAACTGTTTCTGCTTCCTCAACAATTTCAACGTCTTCAACTGTTTCTGCTTCTTCATCAGGAGAATAGTTTTCATCCATAAGTTTAATGAACAAGTCTTTATGGATTTTTTCTTTGTCTATCAGAGTTTCTGCAACAAGCACAAGCTTATCTTTATGCTCTTCAAGAATTTCACGACATTTACTCTCACAATCAATAACGATATTTTTAATTTCATCGTCAATCTGAGTAGCGTAAGAATCGGAATAGTTTTTAGTGTGATTATAATCCATTCCCAAGAATACTTGGTCATTATCCTTACCATAAACAACAGGACCAAGCTTTTCGCTCATACCATAGCGGGTAACCATACCGCGAGCAATATCTGACGCTCTTGAAATATCAGAAGAGGGACCCGTTGAAATATCATCACCAATAAGCTTTTCTGCAACTCTACCGCCCATTAAGGAAATAATTTTATCAATCATTTCTGTTTTGCTTGTGAAGGAAGAATCCTCATCAGGTCTGTAAAGTGTGTAGCCTCCTGCCATTCCGCGAGGAATAATAGAAATTTCATAAACAGGGTCAGAATTCTTAAGATAATATGCAACAACTGCATGACCTGCTTCGTGATATGCAGTCATTTTCTTATCTTTTTCAGTGTACTTATGGGATTTCTTCTCTGTGCCCACCTCAACCTTAACAGCCGCTTCATCAATTTCAGTCATAGTAATGGCTTTTTTATTGCGCTTGGCTGCTAAAAGAGCGGCTTCATTCATAAGGTTTTCAAGGTCTGCACCAACGAAACCGATGGTAGCGTGAGCAACGCTCTTTAAATCAACATCAGGAGCAAGTGGCTTGTTCTTGGCGTGAACCTTAAGAATCTCTTCTCTACCCTTCAAATCGGGTCTGCCAACAGTAACCTGACGGTCAAAACGACCTGGTCTTAAAAGTGCGGGGTCAAGTATATCAGGACGGTTTGTTGCGGCAATAATAATGATACCCTCATTATTGCCAAATCCATCCATTTCAACAAGCAATTGGTTAAGGGTCTGCTCACGCTCATCGTGACCGCCACCCATACCTGCACCACGATGACGACCTACAGCATCAATCTCATCAATAAAAATAATTGAAGGGGAGCTTTTCTTCGCCTGGTCAAAAAGGTCACGAACACGGGATGCACCAACACCAACATACATTTCAACGAAATCTGAGCCTGATATTGAGAAGAAGGGTACATCTGCCTCACCTGCTACTGCACGGGCAAGCAAGGTTTTACCTGTACCGGGAGGGCCCACAAGAAGAACACCCTTGGGTATTCTTGCGCCAAGCTCAGTAAACTTCTGAGGGTCCTTCAGGAATTCAACAATTTCCTGCAGTTCCTCTTTTTCTTCATCTGCGCCTGCAACCTGTTTAAAGGTTGTTTTTCTTTTTTCATCCTTACCGAATTTAACTCTTGCTTTGCCGAAGCCCATAGCACGATTATTTTCGGAAGAAATTGAATTATTCATTTTCTTCATAAAGAAATAACCGCCCACTATAACAAGAAGCACACAGAAAATGCTGGGAATCAGTTGCAAAACTATTGAGCCGGAAGCACCTGACACATAATTGAATTTAATGGGATTTTTGGGATTTTCTCTGTTATATTCAACAACGCCATTGTGAATATCGTCAATAAAAAGAGAAACATTAGGAACAGAGTATTTAGCCGAAGTTCCGTCCTTTAATTCATAGGTTAAAGCTCCTGACCCGATGTTAAGGGTATATTTCGTAACCTCACCCTCGTCAAAAAGCTCAATAACCTGATAATATTCAAGATTAGTTTTCTTTGTACCATTAGATGAATACCAGGAAATAAGGAGCAAAGGAATTAAAGGAATGATAATGTAAGGCAAAATTGCCTTAAGTTTGTCTGCGTGTTTTATAACAAGTCACCTCTTAATTTTCTTTATAAACAGTTTCTTTTAATATGCCGATAAACGGCAAGTTTCTGTAATATTCATTATAATCAAGACCATAGCCAACAATAAACTCATTGGGCACGGAACCACCGATATAATCGGCTTTAATATCCGCCTCTCGTCTTTCAGGCTTATCAACGAGAGTACAAATTTTAATACTGTTTGGTTTTCTTGCAGCAAGTAAATTTCTGAGATAGTAAAGAGTGTTACCGCTATCAAGAATATCTTCAACAATAAGAAGGTCCTTACCTTCAATATTTTTATCAAGATCCTTTATAATTTTAACAACACCGCTTGATTTTGTGCCTGCACCGTAGCTTGAAACTGCCATAAAATCAATGTTGCAAGGAATGGTAATAGCTCTCATAAGGTCTGCCATAAAAATTACAGAACCCTTAAGAACACTTACAAGCAGCAAATCTTTATCCTTATAATCCTCACTGATTTTTCTACCCAAATCAGCCACGATTTTTTGCAACTCTTTCTCAGAAATAAGAACCTTTTCAATATCCTCAAGCATATTTTTACTTATCATTATTTTCTCCCCTAATTAAAACAATATTATCAGAATTCTCTGAAGGTAAACATCTTTCTGTTACACCAAAACCATAAACCCAAATTACACCCATATCATCTGCAATAACAGGTAATTTGTTTCTGATTTCAATGGGGATATTTTCTTCAGTGAAAAGCTTTTTTAATGTTTTAGTAACACCGCGTTTTTTAAAAGTAAATTCGTCCCCTGCTTTTCTGTTTCTCAAAACGAGCTTTCCGACAACTGTATCATAGTCTATCACATTACAGCTATTGTTTTGGTTAACAATTTTTGAATTATTTGAATTTTTTTCCATACAAACTGAAAAACCGTTAAGCTCTGCAGAAAAAGGAACGCCCTCAATTATATATGTAACACATTCATTTAAGTTATTTACTTTATAAAATCTTAAATAATCTTTTTTTACTTCGGCAAAATCGTCACCATAAAGCTGAATGCGACCGCCATTCTTCAACAAGGCTTGAAGAGCTTTGATTTTCTTACTGTCAAGAGCCTTATCCGAAAAACCTTTATATGCTTTAAAAATCACCTCTGAACACAAGGCGGAATCCTCATTCAATAAAATATTCCTGTCAAAAATATGTTCATCTTTTTTGGCAATTGATAACAACACATCAGATTCAATAGCAAAAAAACTACTTACAGCACTCGCATTTTCACTTAAAGTTGAAAATGCATTTAAAAACGAAGGATTTATTGATTCAATAACGGGTAAAATTCTGTGCCTTATTTTATTACGGGTAAAATCATCACACAAATTAGTGCTATCTGTAATAAAAGAAAGTTTATTCTCCTTGCAATACTCCTCAATTTCATCTCTTGAGCAATCCAGAACAGGTCTTATAATATTATTTCTCACATAAGGTATTCCGCATAAGCCCTTTACACTTGTGCCTCTTATAATATTTAAAAGAACAGTTTCCGTATTGTCATTTGCATTATGGGCGGTTGCAATTTTAAAGTTATCCATACAAAAGCTTTCAAAAGCCTCATATCTTAATCTTCTGCCACATTCCTCAAGGGACTCCTTGGATTTTTCTGCTTCCTCAACACAATTAATACGAACAACCTCAAAAGGAATTGAAAAAGAATTACAAAAGCTTTTGGCAAAGCATTCATCCCTGTAGGCTTCCTCACCACGTATACCGTGATTTATATGAATAGCCTTGATATTATAACCATATTTTTCTTTATTTACCCATAACAAATGAAGAAGGCAAACAGAATCTGCACCACCTGAAAAGCCAACAATAACAGTGTCGGTATTTTCAAGCATCTCGAATCTATCAACTGTTGCAAAAAACTTTTCAGTAACGATTTGTGTAAGCTTATTCATCTCTGTACTCCAAGGTTGAGAACAAAGTAAACTGACCATCCCAATGAAGCTTAATTCTGTCGGTTGGACCGTGTCTGTTTTTCGCAACATCAACATCCGCCTGTGTCATATCAATTTCATCAGCATTCTGAGAGCTATTTTTATAATATCCCTCACGATAAAGCATCATAACAATATCAGCATCCTGCTCAATTGAACCTGAATCACGAAGGTCGGAAAGCATTGGTCTGTTTGAGGATTTACCATTTTTTTCAGGTCCACGAGAAAGCTGGGCACAACAAACAACAGGAATTTTCAAATCCTTTGCAAGCATCTTCAAACCACGAGTAATTTCAGTAATTTCCTGAACTCTATTCTCCTTTTTTGTTGCTGATTGCATAAGTCCCAAATAATCAATAACAATACAATCAACATCCTTAGTTCTTTTTATTTTGGACTTAATATCAGGAACGGTAATTGTAGAAGTATCATCAAAGTATAAATTGCACTTTGTTAATCTATCAGTTGCTTCAGCAAGCCGCATCCATTCATCGTTTGTAATGTTACCGGAGCGAAGCTTGTTACTTTCAACACGTGCTTCTGTTGAAAGAACACGGGCAGCAAGCTGCTCATTAGACATTTCCAACGAGAAGAAGATAACCTTTTTACCTGTCATACCAACATTTCTTGCAATATTAAGGGCGAAGCTTGTCTTACCCATAGCAGGACGCGCACCAATAAGCACTAAGTCAGAACGGTTAAGCCCCGATGTGATTTCATCAAGTTTTGAAAAGCCTGTTGGAATACCCTTGAATTCCTCGGAATTATCTGAAGAAATTTTCACAAGATTTGGATAAACCTCAGAAGAAATTACATCGCTTAATTTCTGAAGTGAGCCAACGGCTCTACCTTTTCTTATGTCATAAATTTTTTGCTCTGCAGAGTCTAAAATCTTTTCTGCCTCTGCACCACCATCAACTGCAGAATCAATAGTTTCCTTTGAAATTTTAATCAAAGAGCGAAGAAAATACTTTTCTTTAACTATTTTACAGTAGTTCTCAACATTGGCAGCACTTGGCACCATCTGAGCAAGCTGGAAAAGATAGTTTTTATTATCCTCGATGTTAAAATTTGCATTACTGCTTAATTTATCGAGAATTGTAAGTGCATCAATTCTTGAGCCCAATGTATCAAGAATCATCACCGCATCCATAATGGCGCGATGCTGGTCAATGTAAAAGTAATCAGGCTTAAGATGTGATAAAACAACAGTAACACATTCCGGATTAATTAAAATTGAACCGATAACAGCTTGTTCGGTTTCAAGACTGTATGGCAAATCTACGCCATCAAAAACAGGCATTTTATTTTTATCAGCCATTTCTTTTTACCTTTCCGAAGATTTTATTCTTCTACAACCTGCACTTTAAAGGATGCAGTAACCTTGGGATGAAGACGAACCTGAGCATTATATGTGCCAAAGGCCTTGATATCATCAACAGTAATTTTTCTTTTATCAACAGAAACCTTGAACTGATTTGAAACCACTACTGCAATTTCCTTTGCTGTTACAGAACCGAAAAGCTTACCGTTAGCACCACCCTTAGCTTTGAGAACAACAGTATTATTGTTAATCTTTTCTGCACTTTGCTTTGCAGCTTTAAGCTCTTCTTCAGCTTTGAACTGCTCTGAAGACTGCTTATTCTTCATTTCTGAAAGAGTCTGTGCAGTTGCTTCTGCTGCAAGACCGCGAGGAAACAAGAAGTTTCTTGCATAGCCATCAGAAACACTTACCTTTTCACTTTTCTTTCCAAGACCCTTTACATCACTTTTTAAAATAACATCCATATATTTGTACCTCCGAGGAAATATTATTTTGCTAAATTATAAGCATCAATAGCTTTTAAAAGCATTGATTTTGCATTTTCAATATCTGTATTTTTAATCTGGGTTGCCGCCATTGTACTGTGACCGCCACCTCCAAGATTTTCCATAATTAACTGAACATTTTCTTCACCTAAAGAGCGTGCAGAAATCTGAATAATATCCTTTGTGATATATGATAAAACGAAAGAGGCTTTAACATTTTCTATATTAAGCATTTCATCTGCTGCCTTAGCAGTTACTATTCTTAAATCGGGACTGTTTCTCTCGGTAGCAGAAATCATACATCCGTTATAAACCACGGCATTACTGAGAATTTCATTCTTTAGATTTATCATCTCTGTGCTGACAGAGAAAAGCTTTTTAACCGCTACTGTATCAGCCTTATTTTCCTTTAAAAAAGCAGCCGCTTCGAAGGTTCTTCTTGAAGTTCTTAAAACAAATTCCTTGGTATCAAGAACTATACCCGAAAGAAGTGCCGTTGAAATTACAGGAGACATAGATTTTTGTATGGTTGAATATTCGATTAACTCTGCAACCATTTCGCAGGTTGAAGATGGTGAAGGATGATGATAAAAAATATCAGCATCGTTAATAAAATCATCCGAACGCCTGTGATGGTCTATAACCACCTTTGCTTTTGCTTTTTCATACAGCTCAGGCTCATCAAGCAGGAATTTTCTATGAGTATCAACAACAAACAAAATTGTATCATTGTCACACATCTCGAGGGCTTCAGCAAGTGAAATGAACCCATCAAAGCCATTTTTAACTGAAATATCAACTAAAGATTCAGCTAATGTTGTTTTTTCATCAATGGCAACATACGCCTGAACACCATTTGCTTCTGCAAAAAATTTAATACCCATAGCAGAGCCAATAGCATCATAATCTGAAAATTTATGACCAACAACTATTGCTTTCTTATATTTTTTCACAAGAGTGGAAATATTTGCGGCAGTCTGACGAGGCGAAACTCTCGAATTATCATTTGAAAGGTTTGACATACCACCATAATATACATATCCGTTTTCCGTATAAACTGCGACCTGGTCGCCACCCCTGCCCAAAGACATTTCCAGTGCTTTTTTGGCTCTTGCTTCACATTCGGACAAATCTGCACCTGTTCCTACACCGATTGAAAGAGTAGCATTTACAGGTGTGTTATTATGCTTGTATTCACGAACATCCTTCAATACAGAAAATTTTTCCGCAGATAAACGGTCGAGATTCCTTTTTTCACCTATCACAAAGAAGTTGCCGTTGCCTGTTTTCTTAAGAATTAAATTTTCATCCTTAAGCCAGTCCTCAATTTTGCTTTCGATACCACTTGATATCTGAGCAAATTTACTGTCAGTAAGCTGCCTTAAAAGCTGGTCAATATTATCAACGAAAATTGACATCACAAATGGTCTGGACAGCTTATATTCCTGCTCTGTTTCCTTCATATATGTATCATCAAAGAAATAAAAGCAAAGCATCGGACTTGTTTTACTTTTAATTCTCGTGATAAAGGCAGTATACATTTTGCCGTTAAATTCAGAATCAGCAGTTTTCAGCTCAGAATAGGAATAAAAATTATAATCTTTAAAAAAGTCATAAATAGAAACCTTTTGCTTGTCGGTTAAGACGCTCTCTCCGAACTCTTTATTGAACCAAACAATGTTACCCTTCATATCGCACATTACGCAAGGCAACGGAAATGAATCAACGTTACTGATTTTTTCCTGAGAGAGAGATTTGTTAACCTCTTTAATGTATTTTCTTGTAGCTTTGAAAGACAGAACAGAATATAAAACATTCGCAACAAGAACAAAAGCAAAAGCAACAAGAAAAATCCAAGCCGTATTATTGTTGATAGCAAAGCTTACTGCAGAAAAAACCAAAAGCAATAAAGCTGCCAGATAGCCCGCAGGGTTCTGATAAAACAATGCCAGAATTTTCATACTTTAAACCTCTAATAAAATAGGCAAAATCATTGGATTTCGCTTGGTTTTTTCATACATCAACCGAGAAATTTCATCTCTTAATTTAGTGTTCATTGCATTTATATCAAAGCTATACGGAGGGAAGCTATCAATAACGCGCATAGAAACCTTAACCGCTTCATTCATTAAAAGCTCGGCTTCCTTAACATAAACAAAGCCCTTGGAAACAACCTCCGGCCCGCTTAAAAGCTCACCTGATGCTCCGTCAATTGTGGCTGCAATGATTATAATTCCATCCTGACCGAGATGTAAACGCTCCTTCATAACACGGGCACCCACATCACCAACACCATAGCCATCAACATATACCTTGCCATTGGCAACAGTACCCGAAACGGAAATGTTGGTATCGGTTGCGGAAATTTCATAACCGTTATCTGCAATGATTATATTATTACTGTCGATACCAACGCTTTCTGCAAGGCGGGCGTGATACCTGAGATGCTTCTGCTCACCGTGAACGGGGATAAAATACTTTGGCTTAACAAGAGAAAGCATAATTTTAAGCTCTTCCTGACAAGCGTGACCTGAAACGTGAACATCATACATTTTCTCATAAATAACACGAGCACCCAATTTAAGCAAATCGTTGATAACCTTATAGACAGTTTTCTCGTTACCGGGTATGGGACGGGCGGAAATAATAACACAGTCATTGTAGCCAACCGTAACCTTTCTGTGACCGCCCTGAGCCATTCTCGAAAGAGCGGACATCGGCTCACCCTGGCTACCCGTTGTTACAATAACAAGCCTGTCATCAGAATATCTTTTAATTTCATCAATACCGATTAAGGTTCCCTCGGGAATATTGATATAGCCTAATTCAGAGGCAATTGCAACAACATTTTCAAGGCTTCTGCCTGAAAGGGCAACCCTTCTGCCTGTCTGCTCGGCAATATCAATGATTTGTTGAACGCGATGCAGGTTTGAAGCAAAGGTTGCGATAATAATGCGCCTGTCCCCTGCCTGATTAAAGAGACTTCTGAAGGTTTCACCAACCTTACTTTCACTCTGGGAATAGCCCGGCTGCTCTGCATTTGTTGAATCGGAAAGAAGGCAAAGCACACCCTCATTTCCTAATTCTGCAAAACGTGAAAGGTCGATTCTGCTTCCGTCAATAGGACAGGTATCAATTTTAAAGTCACCTGTCTGAACAATTGTGCCTGCTTCACATTTGACAGCTAAAGCTACCGCATCAGGAATTGAATGATTAACCTTGATAAATTCAACATCAAAATCTCCCAATTTAACAGTATCGCCTGCTTCAACTATATGAATTTTCACCTCATGCTCAAGCTTATGCTCACTTAATTTGCCATTAATAAGCCCCGCGGTAAGCAAGGTGGCATAAACGGGAATATTAACCTTTTTCAAAAGATATGCCAAAGCACCGATATGGTCCTCATGACCGTGAGTAATTATAATACCCTTTACCTTATCAATATTCCTTTCAACGAAGGTGAAATCAGGAATAACAAAATCAACACCCAATTGGTCGGTTTCAGGAAAAGCAAGACCGCAATCAACGATTAACATAGACTTACCATACTCATAGCAGGTCATATTCTTGCCAACCTCGTTAATACCACCCAAGAAAGAAATTTTAACAGGTTCTTTTTTCTTTGGTGGTGTTATTTTGGAATAACGGGGGTTCCTCTGAGAAGTATTTTTTGTGGTATTTTTGTTTTTTGTTGCAGGTGTAGCTGTTTTCTTCTGCTTTGTTTTTGCAGATGCTTGATTTTTGTGGCTTTTAGCAGATTGATTTGACTTTTTATTGTTTTTCTTATTCTGCACAGAAGCCTCAGAAGACACCTTCTTCTTATTTTCTTTTTGCATAAAAATCTCCTACTTAAGATTTGTAATATGTAGAGCCGTCAGAAACAAGACGGCATAATAACCTATTTTACAATATATCAATAATATATAATACTATTAATTATGCGCAATGTCAAGCATCCGTAGTATTTAAAAGGCAGCTTATGAAATCACAGATTTCCTTTGAGACTGATAAATCCGAGGAAGCACAACATATCTTTAATTTATTTAAATTATCAGACTTTAAAACACGGACTAATCCATTTTTCAACGGAATATCACAGGCATTATTTTTAAAAGAAAAATTGTTGAAATCATTGAATTTACGGGCAAAATCCCCTGCTCTGAGATTGGCGGTAATTGTTTTTGATTCTATAAAAAAGGCAGGTAGCTCTTCAACTAAGACAGAAATATCTTTTTTTGTTTTTTTAATAATATAAATAACGGAAAAGACAAGGAAAAAGCTATCTTTTTTCCAAAGCCTTTTATAATAATTATTGATATTTTTACCATTATTTTTGGCTTTTTCAAAATAAAAATGCACCAATTTATTCAAAGTTTTTTCACTATATGCTTTTCCTTTGAATGTTATGCTTGCTTTAGTGCCCGAATCATTAATTTTTATATATAATTTTTCCTTTTTGTTATTCGCACCTGCAATTTTTGTTTTGATTTCCTCAAATAATTTTAAGAGCATTTCATTTTTGCAATCAATTACGGGGAAATTTTCAATATTATCAGTAAAAGCAGAGGTAATTTCCCGTATATACATTCTTCTTAATCCGTGAATTTGTCTGACAGGCTTACAGGCTTTTGGTTGCGCAGGACCGAACTGACCTTTATTACAAAACTCAAAGATATTACAACAGTCAGTTTTACTTAATGCGATATTTTCAGAGTTGAATATTTCAATATCTGTTGCTCCGTTATGACTACTGATAAAAATTGAATAAGCACACTCGCAATACGACAAACCAAAAAACACAAAAGCTTTAAAAGCAACACCAATATCAAAGCACTCTGCTCCCGATAATATAAGACCACTCAACAAAGCTAATTTAATTGCCAATGAATCGGGCAAACCGTCACTTGCTATCAAAACTCTTGGTTTTTTTAAAACCATTCCTATTGCCGAGCCCAAAAGGGCTGCTTTATCAGGTGAAAGAGCATTAAATTCACTATGAAAAACACTATTCATTTTTTGGGTAAAGGGTGATTTTGTTAATCTGTCGAATTTCACATTTTTATTAATAACAGAATCATTTTCAACTAACATATCCTCGCCGACTAAAGAATTTTCACCAATAACAGAGCCGCCAAACACTGCAGAATTTCTTTTAATTGAAGAATTTTTACAACAAATTGCACCATTAATATAACAATGGGATGAAACATACACATCCTCAAAAAGTACGCTGTTTTTAATTGATGTATCAGAAGAAATCAGAGTATTACTCTGAATAACTGCATTAGGACCTATAACACTACCGCTTTCAATCTGAACAGAATTACCGATGTATACAGGTGGTATAATGGAAAAATCACTTTCAGGAACAGAAGCTTCCGTAAAAATGCCCTCAGCAATATGCGGGGGTTTAAAATTTGTTTTGCCATTTAAAATATCAAACAGTAAATATTTGTAATCCTTCACGGTTTTCAGAAGCTTTATATATCCCCGGGTAACAATCTGAACATCTGCTAATTTCTGACTGAGGGTAAACAAATCTGCAAAGGAGGTGTTTTTATTGAACAATCTTCTGAGCGTAGCAACAGATGTAAGAACGCCATAGCATAAACCATCGTTATCAACAAAGGCAAGCATATCATCTGCTTTGTGATGCTGTTCATATTCTGCAATATCACTTTCAAAATAAACATCGTTACGAAGCAATAAAATTTTATCAGAAGAATTAAATTCATATAATTTTTTCAAAAAATCTGTCTGAATTACATTTTCAAATCTGAACAGAGGAAAGTCTATTGCTTTTTCCGAATCAAGCAAAAACACCTCCTGAATATCTGAATCAGAAAAATTTATCAACTGAAGCTCCGGTAATGATTTGTTTAACACACTTAAATAATAAAAAGACCGAACATTCAACTGTTCGGTTAACAAGCTGTTGCTTTTTGAAAAATTAACAAAAACTAAATACATCCCACAACCCCCTTTTAAAATTATATCCCACATAAAGCTAAAAATTAAATTATAAAAATACTTTTAAATTCCAATAAACTGTGTTATGATATAAAAAAATAAAATAAGGAAAAATGTATGAAAACAGTAGAAATATTTACGGATGGCGCCTGTAGCGGTAATCCCGGTCCGGGTGGCTGGGGCGCAATTTTAAGATATAACGGAATTGAAAAGGAATTAAGCGGTGGTGAAAAGGAAACCACCAACAACAGAATGGAATTAACTGCAGTTATTTCTGCCCTTTCTGCTTTAAAGGAGCCTTGCAACGCTATTGTTACAACAGATTCAAAATATGTTTGTGATGCGGTTAATCAGGGATGGGTTTATTCCTGGAAGAAAAACGGATGGAGAAAAGCAGATAGGAAACCTGCTCTTAACCCTGATTTATGGGGGCAATTACTCGAATTATTAGAGAAGCATCATGTTACGTTCAAATGGGTTAAAGGTCATAATGAACACCCCGAAAATGAAAGATGCGACAGATTAGCGGTAAAAGAATGCGAGAATTATAAATAATGAATCCCTTACATCAAAATTTCTTTTGGTGTAAGGGATTCAATCTTTTTATTTATTAATCGCTTTAATTATATCTTCAACAGTATCTGCAATAACCTGTGCAGTTCTGGGACCCATTGAGTTTGTTTCCTCATAATGACGGCGGTCGTGTTTATCTCTGCCGTTATTTATATAAGGTGATTTTTCATGAAGAATGAAATCATTAGGTGGCAGAATATAACCCAACTCATCATTCGCAAGACCGAAAACAAGTATATTCTTATCACCGACAATATCACAAAGAAGCTTCGGGTTAACCTCTGCGCCCTTACCTGTTGCGGATTCTTCAGCACTTAAAGCACCGCCGAAAACAAGCTCCGGGAATAATTCACCTGGTAAAAGCAAAAGCTTTTTGCCACCGATTTCAAAATATGTTACCTCGGATTTCAAGCACCAATAATTTGGCGCTTCCTGGTGTGTGTATTTATCTGCAGTTAAAATACCGATATCACAAGCAATGGTCAGTACAGGGTTTTCAACATCTGCATAAAACTCTTTTCTTGCAAAATTTACAACAGGCTCAAGCTTTTGGTCGTTATCAATGGCTATGGCGTAATCTGCAAGCTTATAGCCAATGTTACGGGTGGATTCAATAAGACGATGCTCATTGCGAAGAACCTTTTCATCAGGAATATCCATACTTATCATACCACCAATAGCACCAACGGTATAAAAGGCTTCTGCACCTGTAGTATTTCTGATTTTTTCTCTTAAATAGCAAGGGAAATCGGCACTTACAAGGTGGTTACAGCCCTGAAGAGATTCCGAATGAGAGGCGAAGTTAAGCATCCATATTTCTTTTGAATTATCATCGGGAACAAAGCGGAAACGGGTTAATGTTTTTGAATACACAACAGGTGTTCTGATATCCTCCTGCATATCAGGAACCTCAATTTCGCCCAAATACAAATCACCGTTTTTGCGATTGTTATAAGCCTCAAAGGCACATTTAACAACAGACTCAAAAAGAATATTCATAAACTTTTCGTCTTTACCGCTGAAGGGTAATTTACCCCATATACCCATTGTATCAATACCTGCGTGATTGTGAGTTGACATAACACCGATATATCTGCAACAGGTCTGCTTTGAAAAGCCCTTCAGAAGCTCACGAATCTTATTTACATCCTTATTAAGAAGGCCAACAACATCGAGGGAGATTAATAATATACCACCTCTTTGGGTGTTATCATCAATCCACACCGCATGTGCATATTGAGGGTCTATAACACCTCTTGCGGGATTATTTTCACCGTAGCCTGCTATGTAATATTTTTTCTTTTCAATATCGTCAGGCAGCATTATTTCGCGATGAAAGCCAACTGTATATTTATCTGCAGTAGCTTTGTCAATAAAATCTACCTCAACAGGCTCAAGAGGTTGAGCTTGCTTCGATTTCAAAGAAAGTTTTCCGTGACCCTTAACAATACCGTTAAGTAAATAATGTAAAACCGATTTTTCCATAAATTTCACCTCAAAGCTTCATTCTTTCTTTATAATCGGGCATAAATTGTTCAATAAACTTATAAAAATCCTTACTGTGATTATGGTGCCTGATATGAGCAAGCTCGTGAACTACAACATAATCAATAAATCGTTCATCCTTATCCATAAGATACAAGGAAAAATTCAGATTATTGGCTCCCGAGCAAGAGCCATATCGTTTTTTAGCAGAATTGATTTTCACCGAATTTGGATTTACTTGCATTAATTTTGCATAATATTCCACTTTTTGCGGTATTATTTCCTTTGCCTTTTTGCGCAAAAGCTTTATATCATCTTCAGAATATTCTTTAATTTCCTTTTTCTTTTCTCTTTGAGAAATAATGGCTTTTTCAAGCCACACCTTCTTTTCGAGAAGAATTTTATCAAGCTCCTTTTGGGAAAGCCTCAAGGGTGCTCTCACAATAATATTGCAATCTGCATCCACCTGAATAGAAACACTTTTCCGTTTTGAGCGAATTAATGTGTAATCAAAAAGCATAATCAAAAACCATTCTTATATTCATCCATTGGCTTACCGCCACGCTGAAGATATTCCTTGTATAACTGCTCTTTTCTCTCCTTTGTATATTCATAAGCCCAAAGGTTGAAAACACCCGAAAAGCTTTCAAAGGTTTCATCGGCTAAAAGCCTGAATTCCCCTGACTTATAAGGCAAGGGTATCTCAACAGTACCGTTTGAGGCAATGAAATAATATTTTGAAATTTCCAATGATTTTCTGTTAGGAGACTGGTTAGGTAATTCTTCATCAAATTTAATTTGAGTAACAGGAAAGAGGGCAACCTCGGCATTAACAAGCTCATAGAATTTATCGGTTGTGCCGAAATGCCCGTGATGAGCCTGCTGAACTATGTCTGATTTCAAATATTCAGGGTAGCGAGCCTCAAGAATATAGCTTTCCTCGTGACCTGCATCACCCGGAAACAATATTTTGGTTCCTTCTGCCTGAGCCATAATAACAACAGAGGAATCGTTATAATTCTCATTATCGCCCGGGAAAACATCCTCGTGGGAGCAAAGAACATCAAAACGAATATTATTTGCATAAAAATACATACCCGTATGCAATCGGCAAACAGGAATTTCGGGATGCTTTTCCATTAATTCGTAGAAGGCGGTTACATAATTCAGGTTTGATGGTGTCCAATATGTACCATCTCTATGGTCATTGGGAACGAAATTATGATAAACTCTTTCAATGATTGAATCGTGCATATAATAACGGACATAGTTCATAAACTGAGCGATATGGTCCTCGTGCCCGTGACTTAAAAACCAACCCTTGATTCGTACCTTCTGCCCGCTCGGTGTTCGCTCACGAAGGAAATCATAAATTCTGTCGCAATCTCTGATGGAGTAAGTATGAGCACTGTCAATTACAAAAAACGAACCATCACAGGTACGAAGAATATAGCACATACCACAGTCGATCAAGGTATGGTCAACCTCAAACTGCCAGAGAGTTGTTTCGGAATTATTTGAATATTTCTCATTTTCATACTGAGGCAATGCAGTTTTATCGTCAAGAGAAATTCTGACGGAATTATTGCAACCATAGTAGCCGAAGGAAAGCAAAACACCATCATCGACACAGAAGATAAACTCGTTATTCTCTATTTTGTTATCAAAAAGTTTTTTACCTTCATAACGCGCTACAAGCTCATTAAAAGCAATTTTTTCAACATCATTATAAAGCAAAAGCTTTGAAGCCTCACCCGAATCATAGCATTGTGCAACAGAATTAAAAAATGCATCAGCCTTGCTTTTAAAATCAATTATATATTTACTGAAATCCATAACCAAGCTCCGTATTGAAATTAAAGAGAATTCAAATCAAGATTATTAAAATAATCCGAAATATTTTCCTTTGTGGCTGTGAGCTTACCCTGAATCATCGTGCCTCGTCCGCCACCTCTGCCATTAAGCGCAGAATTAAAATGCTTTGCAAACCTCATTAAATCAAAATTCAGGCTACCTGCAACATAAGAAAAGCCATTTTCCTCGTTACCTGAAAGAATGACGCAGATTTCCTTTTGAGTCATACCATAGTTTGCAAGCTCTCGCATCATATCCGAATCATAAAATGATGTAATGAAAAGAGCTGTATCGCCGATATAGGTAAGGTTTTCTTTATCATTTTCCGCTATCTGCATTTTAAAATCATTGAAGCTTCTGTTCAAGGTCTCATTCTCTTTGATTTTTTTATCAACATAAGAAGCAATTTCGTGTTGCTTGGAAGAAAGCATAACAGAAACATCATAAACGCTTGTATATTTTTCTCTGTAATCATAAAGTGCTTTAAGACCAGATTTCATAACTATTCTCACGCCACCTCTGTGACGCATAAAATCAAGAATTTTAACAACACCTATTTCACCTGTTCTTTTAACGTGGGGTGCACAGCAAGCGCAAAGGTCTGCCTCGCCTATTCTTACAAGGCGAACACCGTCTTTTAAATCAAGCTTACTGCGATAATCAAGGCTTTCTATATCATTTTCATCCGGGAAAAAGCATTCAATTTCAATATTATCATAAATATATCTGTTGGTTTTTTCTTCAACCTCATCAAGCTGTTGGCGGGTTAATTCACCACTGAAATCAACAGTTACATAATCCTCTTCCATATGAAAGCCAACATTATCATAGCCGAATAATGAATGAACAACACCTGAAACAATGTGCTCACCACTATGGCTTTGCATTCTTAAAAATCTCTGCTCCCAGTCAAGCTTACAGTTATTTTTATCTGATACTGTCAGCTCTTTATCAACATAATGATAAATTACATTCTCTTTTTCCTGAACATCAGTTACCTTTGCATCACCGATAAAGCCTGTATCTGCCAGCTGACCGCCACCCTCGGGGAAAAAAGCGGTTTTATCAAGAACAACCTTATAGCCTTTTTCTGCCTTTTCACAAGAAACAACGGTTGCTTCAAATTCTTTTAT
Organism: Clostridia bacterium; assembly: GCA_017436285.1. Lineage (GTDB taxonomy): Bacteria > Bacillota > Clostridia > Oscillospirales > Acutalibacteraceae > DTU089. The sequence continues at coordinate 6,034 of JAFSDL010000040.1, read as the reverse complement.
ATAACTGTCTGAATAATATAATCTTTCTGTTTTCATAAATTAACCTCTATAAAATGCTAATGAAAGAGCAATAATATACTGTGCAGCAAAATATGTTGCATGATTTAAAACAATAGCCTTCCTATTTGTTCTATTCTCAGGCTTTATACTGAAATAAAGCCCTGCAAGGAAAGCATCAGAAAGAACAAACAATGCAAATCCGATATTAAGAAGCACACTATGTAAGGTATAGCATTCAGTTATAGTATAACCACCTGCAAAGCCTAAAGTCATACACAAAACTGCAGTATAAAGAATTGTTATTTTCTTGAATTTACCATATTCAAGCTTCATAACCTTTTCGGTAGCAACTGCGATAACAATACCTGCAACTATACCAATCGCAACACAAATTACATTTATAATTTCTATTCCGTAAACCGAAACCATTGCTATACTGTAAAAAATATGACCTATAAGAAATGTCCAGAAGCCTAAGTTGGTGCATCTGTCCGCATCATTCAGCTTGGAATATTTTAAATCAAGAACAATGTCACCAAGCATACCAAAGCAGGCACCACCAACAGTGAAAACACCTAAATAATCAGGACATACTTCATTATTAATAAAGAAAAACAAGCCTGAAAGAATGAATCCCATGCTTGCAATCGACTTAATGGCAACCACATCAATTGTTACGCTTGCAGTTCTTTTTGTTAAGAATATAATTGTAGCCACAATTCCTATTGCAAAAAACAAATAACCCACTTCAAATCCACCTTATGTTTCTGAAATTTATATAAAAAGATATTAACACAACATAAAGCAAAATTCAATTAACCCAACTTAAAAAGGTTTGCATAATTTTCATATTTTAATTTTGTTTATTTTAACCAAAGAATTTTTCTTGATTTTTCCTCTTGGTAGTGGTAATATAAAAGCAAGTTAATACGCCAATAACTTACGCAAACACCGACAGCCGTTCACAAAGTTGAGCGGCTGTCGGTGTCTTCTACTGTAACCATATATTAATAAATTATTTATTTTACAATATAATATTGATTTAAGCGGAAAATTGTTGTAAAATTATTGTGTATTTTTGTGATTTTGAAAACAAAAAATTTAAAATAAGGAGCTCTTATTTATGAAATACATTGAATTTGACAATTCAAAGGAATTTGACCTAATCCTCTTAGGTCGCGTTGCGGTTGACTTTAACCCAACAGACTATTACTGTCCTCTTTCACAGAGCACAACCTTTAAAAAATATCTTGGTGGCTCCCCCGCCAATATTGCAGTGGGTCTTTCAAGGCTTGGTAAAAAATGTGGCTTCTTTGCAAAGGTTTCTGACGATGAATTAGGAACTTTTGTTGAAAATTTCTTCAAAAACGAGGGTATTGACTGCTCTCACATTACCCGTTGCACAAATGGTGAAAAAATCGGTCTTACCTTTACTGAAATTCTTTCCGAAACTGAAAGCTCAATTCTTATGTATCGTAATGACGCGGCAGACCTAAAGCTTTCCGTTGAAGATATTGACGAAGACTACATAAAGAAATCAAAGGCTCTTCTTATTTCGGGTACTGCACTTTGCGAAAGCCCCTCAAGAGAAGCGGCGCTTAAAGCAACTGTTCTTGCAAAGAAAAACAATATTCCCGTTATATTTGACATCGACTATCGTGCTTACAACTGGAAAAACAGTGATGAAATCGCAATTTACTATTCAACGCTTGCTTCAAAGGCTGATATTATTCTCGGCTCAAGAGAAGAATTTGATTTAACTGAAAAGCTTATCGGTCTTGACGGTACAGATAAAACAAGTGCATCATACTGGCATTCTCAGGGTGCAAAAATCGTTATTATCAAGCACGGTAAGGAAGGCTCAACTGCATATACAAACGATGGCGAAAGCTTCAATATCAAGCCCTTCCCCGTTAAGCTTCTCAAATCCTTCGGTGGAGGCGATGGTTATGCTTCTGCCTTCCTTTATGGTCTGCTTGAGGGTTGGGAAATTATTGATGCCCTTGAGTTCGGCTCAGCTTCTGCTGCTATGCTTGTTGCAAGCCACGCTTGCTCTCAGGATATGCCCTCTGTTGAAGCAGTAAAGGAATTTATCAAAAAAGAAAAAGAAGAATATGGTGAGATGATTGCTCGTGGTTAAGGAATTTATAACAAAATTCAAAAGAGCAATAAGCGTTCTGCTTCTTCTTGCATTCATACTTGTTCAGATTCCCGTTCTGATTAATGTGTATATGTATGAATTTTCTACAAAGTACTTTTTAACAATTGAAGAATTGAATGACTATAGCTTTGACTGTGTGCTTGTTCTCGGTGCAGGTGTATGGGGCGATTCCCCCTCTCATATGCTTGAAGAGAGATTAAATAAGGGCGTTGAGGTTTATAACACAGGCTGTACAAACAGAATCCTTATGAGCGGTGACCACGGCAGAACTGACTATGACGAGGTCAATGTTATGAAGGACTTTGCAATTGATAATGGTGCAGTTGCCGAAGAGGTTTTTATGGACCACGCAGGCTTTTCGACATACGAATCAATGTACCGCGCAAAAGAAATTTTTCAGGTGAAAAAAGTTGTTATCGTCACACAGAAATATCATCTATACAGAGCAGTTTATGATGCAAGGAAATTAGGTCTTGAGGCTTACGGTGTTGAAGCAGACGGTCAGTATAACTATTCTCTCCCCGTAAGGAGCTATAACAATATAAGAGAAGCAATGGCACGTTGCAAGGATTTTGTATGGTGCTTTTTCAAGCCTGAGCCCACCTATCTGGGTGATGCAATTCCAATAAGCTCAAGTGGTGTTTTAACAGACGATAAATAAGAGGTAAAATTATGTTTGAACAATTATCCTTTAATGAAAACGGAATTAAAACAGTTTGTGAAATGAATGGTAAGCATTCTGATATGCTTATGAATATTAAAGTCAAGAAATTTACTGAAAACGAAAGCTTTACAGTTTATGATGAGGACTGCGAAACCGCTTTTTTAATTCTTTATGGTGATGCCGATATCTCCTGGGATGGAGAAACAAAAAATATGGTGAGAGAAAATCCCTTTGTTAAAGCTTCATATTGCTTACACGTTCCCAAATGCACAGAGGTTACAATTAAAGCAAATAAGACTTCTGAAATTCTTATTCAACAGACTGATAACGATATTGTTTTCTCCCCTGTTTTTTACACACCCGATATGATTTTATATCAGCACTTCGGTAAAGACCAATGGGATGGCACAGGCTACAGAATTGTATCAACTGTTTTTGACCCTGACAATGCTCCCTATTCAAATATGGTTTTGGGCGAGGTTTATAACCAACCCGGGCGTTGGTCAAGCTACCCGCCCCACCACCATCCTCAACCCGAGGTATATTATTATCAGTTCGATAAGCCTCAGGGCTTTGGTGCCTCTTTCGTTGGTGACAATGTTTATAAAAGTGTTCAGGGCAGTGCAGTTTATATTACTGACGGTAACGACCATCAGCAAGCAGTTGCACCAGGTTACGAAATGTGCTATATCTGGATGATTCGCCATCTTCCGGATGACCCCTGGTATAAAACAACAAGATTTGTTTCAGACGAACACTTATGGCTCACAAAATAATTTATTCAGAAATTATTCCTTAAGGAGTGATATATAAATGGCTATTATGACAATGGGGCAAGCCCTTGTAAAATTCCTTGATAACCAGTATGTTTCCTTTGACGGCAAGGAGACCAAATTCGTTGACGGTATTTTTACTGTTTTCGGTCACGGAATTGTATGCGGTCTTGGTCAGGCTCTTGATGAAAACCCGGGTGAACTCAAGGTTTATCAGGGTAAAAACGAGCAAGGTATGGCTCACGTTGCCACAAGCTTTGCTAAGCAGAACAACAGAAGAAAAATCATTGCCTGTTCTTCTTCTATCGGTCCCGGTGCTGCTAATATGATTACTGCGGCGGCAACTGCAACAGTAAACAACATTCCGTTGCTTCTCTTCCCTGCCGACACATTCGCTTGTCGCCAGCCTGACCCTGTTCTTCAACAGTTTGAGCAACCCCATTCCCTTTCAATTACAACAAATGATGCTTACAAGCCTGTTTGCAGATATTGGGACAGAATTGTTCGTCCTGAGCAGTTAATGAGTGCTATGACTAATGCTATGCGTGTGCTTACAGATACCGCAAACACAGGTGCAGTATGCATTGCTCTTTGCCAGGATGTTGAGGGTGAAAGCTACGACTATCCCGATTATTTCTTTACAAAAAGAGTACATAAAATTACAAGAATTGCACCTGCGGATGATGAAATTTCCGATATTGCAGAAATTCTCAAAGCTTCTAAAAAGCCTCTTGTTATTGCAGGTGGCGGTGTAAGATATTCAGAAGCAGGCAGAACGGTTGAAGCCTTCTGCGAAAAGCATAACATTCCCTTTGCAGAAACCCAGAACGGTAAATCTGCAGTTCTTTCATCACATAAGCTTAACCTTGGCGGTGTTGGTGTAACAGGTAACCTTTCCGCAAATGTTATCGCTAAGGAAGCTGATGTTATTCTCGGCATCGGTACTCGCTTCTCTGATTTCACAACTGCTTCAAAATCACTTTTCAAGGCAGATGCAAAATTTATAACAATTAACACAGACAGATTTGATGCTTACAAGCTTTCTTCTGTTAAGGCGGTTTGCGATGCTAAGCTTGGTATTGAAGCTCTTGATAATGCAATCGGCGATTATAAAACCGAATACACAACTGAAATTGCTGATGCTAAAAATGCTTGGTTTGAGGAAATGGCAAAGCTTTCCGAATATAAATATTCAGAGGATTTTGAGCCTATTATCAAGGCAAGATATGAGGAAACAATCCCCGAATTTGTTGAAAAAATCGGTGGTACTATCACACAGACATCTGCACTTGCACTTATAAGAAAGATTATTGACGATGATGCTATTGCAGTTGCGGCGGCAGGCTCTCTCCCCGGTTGTATGCAGAGAATGTGGACTACTGATGCCCCCAACTCCTACAATATGGAATACGGTTACTCCTGTATGGGCTATGAAATTGCAGGTGCTCTCGGCTCAAAAATGGCAGAGCCCGATAAAGAGGTTTACGCTTTCTGTGGTGATGGTAGCTACCTTATGCTTCACAGTGAGCTTGTTACATCAATCCAGGAAAACAAAAAAATCAACGTTCTTCTTTTTGATAACTCAGGCTTTGGTTGCATCAACAATCTTCAGATGTCAAACGGTATCGGCAACCTTGCAACAGAATTCCGTAAGCGTGATGAAAACGGAAATCTTTTAGGTGAGCTTATTCCCATTGATTTTGCTATGAGTGCTGCAGGTTATGGTGTAAAGACCTATACAGCAAAAACTCTTGAAGAGCTTGAGGCAGCACTTATAGATTCAAAGAAACAGAATGTTTCAACTCTTATTGATATCAAGGTTCTTCCCAAGTCAATGACCGATGGCTACGGTGCCTGGTGGCACGTTGGTATCGCATCCACTTCATCAAAGGAAGCAGTAAACACTGCTTTTAAAAATAAAGACGAAAATCTTAGAAAAGCGAGGAAATTCTGATGCTTGATAAAAACAAAGTAAAACTCGGTATTGCTCCTATCGCGTGGACAAACGACGATATGCCGGACCTTGGAGCAGAAAACACATTCGAACAGTGCATTTCCGAAATGGCACTTGCAGGCTTCACAGGTTGCGAGGTTGGTAACAAATATCCTAAGGACACTGCAGTTCTCAAAAAAGCACTTGACCTTCGCGGTATGCAGATTTGTAACGCATGGTTTTCAACCTTCCTTACAACAAAGCCCTATGAAGAAACCGAAAAGGAATTCATTAAGCATATTACTTTTCTTAAAGAAATGGGTGCAAAGGTTGTTGGTGTTTCCGAGCAGGGTCACTCAATTCAGGGCACAGACCTTTCCATCTTTGACGATAAATATGTTATGAATGACGAAGAATGGGATAAGCTTTGCACAGGTCTTAACAAGCTTGGTAAGGTTGCAAAGGATATGGGTATCACACTCACCTTCCATCACCACATGGGT
>JAFSDL010000039.1 GCA_017436285.1 Clostridia bacterium | reverse complement strand
TTTTACAGCCCCTTACGGTTACGACCCTATCGATATTTTTACTAAAAACATAGCACCCGTAAGGCACTGGCTTGCCTGTGCCTCAGATAAATTTTCTCAAAAGTTTAATTTTCCCAATAGATTGCACTCTGTTAAACTGTTGTTATCAAGGATGAAGCCTTTTGCTTCAAAGGGAGTGAATTCTATATTGAAATTCTTGCCATTGATGGTAATGCTTGTGCTTTCTTTTTCTTCAGATGTGTTGAAAATACGAAGAAGACAATCATTTTCGTTTGCTTTTTTGTAACAAGAGAGAAGAATTTTCTTGTTGCTTATTTCGAGCTCAGTTTCTTTTCTTTTGCCATTTCCCGAGGGGAAGAATGAAAGTGCAAAGGGCGGTTGATTGAAGATTTCTGCTTCAACATCAATATTATCAAAATCGGGGGTTAATCTGTAGGAAAAATCCCTTTCGCCCATATCAATGTGGTTGTGGAAGCGGTCATCATCGGTAATGGGCCTTTGGTTAATGGGGTGAGCGGAATAAACAGGTGTTCTCATAAGTGTTATGTTGAGAGTATTTTCCTTTGCACTACCACCGTAGGTACTGCTGTTTATAACTGAAAAAGCCCTGTTGCCCTCTTTGAAAGCGCACCATTTCTGGTATGTAACCTCTTTTTCATCCTTTAAAAGCTCTTCTCTGCCATAGGCGGTCTGACCGATGAATTGAGGATTATTAAAGTCCGTGTCAAAGGAGAGCTTGTAAAGAGTGTTTACATCGTTTGCAAGGATTTTTATATGAATATCAATATAAGAATCTGCTTTTGCAAGTGAATAGGTTACAATTGCGAAGGAGTTGCGGTTTTTAAAGGTGGCTTGGATTTTTGTTCTCGCATCGCCGTTTTCAATTATATGAACATTTTCGCATTCTGCCTCAGGGTAACCTGCAAAGGAATTTGCATCTTCCTTTGAAAGTGGGGCAAATTCGCCGATTTTTTCATAGAAACCGTCATTTGTCATACCCCAAGGGTCTTCGTTGTCCTTGTAAACGAGGATTTTACCACTGCTTTCTTTGAGAAGATTAACACCATTCGCTTCGCATTTGTCAATAAGACCTGTTGCTTTGTTAATAAGAACACGGATTTTTTCGTTTTCAAAAACAAAATGCGTGCCGGTTTCTTTTAAGGGATTGATAGGTCTTTTGTCGATTTTGTGAACAGTTAATTCGCAGTCGAAACGGTTTATGCTCATCGGCTTTAATTCTGCTCTGAAGCAGATTCGCTTTCTCCAGTCCATAGTGAGACTGCTTGCTTCCTTTTCATTCTGGCAGGGGAGATAATTGTCTTTTTCATCCCTGATTTTTATAAGGGTTGTTTCGCCCTCGTTCCAGTTCTGGTCTGCAAGCTGAAATTCCACCTGAATTTCTCTTGTTATGGGGTAGGGGTGGGGATTGAAAACAAGCACGGGAATTTCACCGTCAATAGCTTTTTTCTGACCCTCACAAAGCTTGAAAAATGCTTTTGCGGTAAGGCGGGAAACAATTTCTCTTCCGTAGCCCAAAAGACGAAGCACCTCGGTTTCGCCATCCTTAATCATAGTGCCGGGTAAAATATCGTGGAACTGACTGAAAAGGAGCGCTTTTTCTGCGGATTTCAGCTCCTTTTCGTCATAATCCATACCGCTTAAGGCAAGCATTTTTTCACAGGTTACAAGCTCGTTTTCAAGGGCTCTGTAGTTCTTTTTGATTTGAGCCATTGTGGTATAACAGCCCACCATACAATGAATAAGTGATTTTGAATATGTGTTCAAGGACTTAACATCAACCTCTGAAAAATAGCTTTCGCAATAGGAGTGCTCAACAATTATTTCAGGGTGAGCTTTTATATATTCTTCGATACTTTCAATGTCAATTTCAGAGGGGCCGCCACCGTGATTGCCAACGCCCCAAAGCATAAGGTTTGCACCCTCGTGGGCATCCTTGAGGATTCTGTCAATTTTTTGTGTAACCTCGCCTCTTGCACAGTTATAGCCACCCCACATAGAATGACCGATTATTTCGCTACCGTCATAGCCCTTCCATATAAAATCGGTATCATCGCCAACAACATTGTGAGGGCGCATAAACAAATATGAATGGTAGCCGGTTTTCTTTAAAATCTGAACAAGTCCGCGAGTATGACCGAAGGGGTCAAAGTTAATGGCGGTGGTGGGTCTTACACCGAATTTTTCTTTGAAATAGGCATTGCCTGTTTCAATCTGACGAAGAAAGCCTTCTGCAGATGGCATAGTGCAGTCGGGCTGAAGATACCATCCGCCCATAATACGCCATTTGCCTGCTTTTACAAGGTGTTGTATTCTCTTGAAAAGCTCAGGCTCGTTTTCTTCAACCCATTCATAAAGAACGGATTCGTTGTGGTTGAAAATAAAATTATCGTATTTTTCGCAGAAATCTGCAGCAACGCGGAATGTTGAAATAGCCTCTGCAATACCTTCGTTTTTCGCCCAGAGCCAGATAGGGTCAAGATGGGCGTTACATAATAAATGAATTTTTTTCATAATCAGAATCCTTTGCATTGAAAATCACTCCAGCTACTGTCGGAAGCAAGAGAACCGTTAGCCTTGAAGGTGTTGAGTGCGCCTTTGTCATTTTTGAGCCACGCGTTGCACCAATCGAGAATATATGAGGAATATTTTTCGGGCGTGGTGCAACAGGTGGTGTGGATGGCCTTGTTGAGAGAAGCGTAAACCGCAGGACCCTTTGCAACATCGAAAGCCGGTTGAATCCATTGGGATGGGGAAACAATCATATCGCTTCCGCCTGCAATGAAAAATGTGGGGGTTGAGTTGGGCTCTGCCTCTTCAAGATAGTTACTGCCTGCAAGAGAAACTGCGCATTTGATTCTTGAATCCTTTACTGCTGCATTGACAGAGCTTCTGCCACCCTGAGAGTGACCGATAACACCAAGAGCCTTTGTGTTTACTTTTTTATAGGCGGCACTTGAGGAATCGTTGTTCAAGGAGATAACAAAATCAAGAGCGGCAATCTGTGCAGTACCGTCTGCCGCCATTGTTTCACTGCTTGCAATAACAATGTAGCCACCCTTGGCAAGCTCTGTGAACATACCTGTGTACATAGAGGGCTGGCAGGCGGTTCCGTTTGCCCAGGAAAGAACAGGGTAGGTCTTTTTTGAGGATTTTACGTTTTCGGGGTAATAAATATAATAGGTTCTGCCGTCTGCCTCGTGAATTTCTTCAGTCGAAGTTCCTGTTGGGGTTTGGGTAGCTTGTGTTGCGGATTGAGTCTGAGGCGCAGTTGTCTGGGGCGCGTATGTTTGCGGTTCCTGCTGAGCGGGTGTGTCATTACCACTCTGAGTTGCAGGTGCCTGAGTGGGAGTAGTACCACCACTTGTAGTATCAGGAGTAGTGTTTGTTACAACAGAGGTGTCTGTTGCTGTGTCTGAATAAGTAGTATCTTCGTTAACTGTTTCGTTTGGTGCTATGTATTGTCCGGTTGTTGTGGTTGTTGTTTCATCAGTAACATCTTTACCGCAGGAAGCTACCGAGAAAAATAAAGTGCATACCAATAATAAAGCTACTATAGATTTCGCCTTTTTCATTTTACATCCTCCTCGATGGTTTATATAGGTATTATAGCAAATAAAAGGGGAGGGTTCAAGAATAAAGTAAAGATATTGCGAAGCCTATCATCCCTGTTTTGTTGGAAACAAAATAGGGAGGGGGACCGTTCTTCGTTGTGTAAAATTAAGGAGTGTGTATATTTCGGGTGGTTTTCTTTTTTTGTTGATTTTGTTCGGGCGGAATGGTGGTGGGTTGCCACGCTCCCTATTTACTTTGTTGATGAGTGGAATTATTAGTTTCATTTGTTTTATTATTGCTCTCAATAACAAAGGGTAATCTTTACGGGGCGACCCACCACCATCCCGATTAAGTCGGTTTGTAAAAAAGACAATAGGCACGAAATAAATTGATTAAAGAATTAAATGTATTCAAGGATGGTCCCCCTCCCTATGCTTACGCACAGGGATGATAAGCTTCGCGAAATTTTGGAACAAAAATAAAAAAGATACCCTTTCGGATATCCTTTTTATTTGGCGCAGAAGGAGAGACTCGAACTCTCGCGCCGGTTTCCCGACCTACGCCCTTAGCAGGGGCGCCTCGTCACCAACTTGAGTACTTCTGCATTGGTAACTGAAATCAGTTATTTAATTGTCCTCAATAGAGGTGGCGCAGAGAGTGGGATTCGAACCCACGGTACGTTGCCGTACGACGGTTTTCAAGACCGTTCCGTTATAACCACTTCGGTATCTCTGCATTTGATAGCCTTGATATATTATCATATGGAAATCAAAATGTCAACCGGTTTTTTATCATTTTTTTAAAAAATCCCCAAAAAATTGGGGATTTTAAATTGGAAAAGTTGTTGTGATGCAAAAACAACTGTTTTTAAATACTCGGGCAAAGATTTTGCCGTTGTGTGCTTTGACAATTGCTTTCGCAACTGAAAGACCGATTCCGTGTCCTCCTGTTTCGGAGTTCCTTGACACGTCTGTTCTGTAAAATCTGTCAAAAATTTTTGAAATGCTATCACTGTCAATTCCGTTTACGGCTTCATTTGTAACTGAAAAAACAATGTTTTTATTTTGTTTTACTAATTCAACCTTTACGACGGAGTTGTTAGGTGAATATTTCAATGCGTTATCTAAAAGTATTGAGGTTAGCTGTTCTATAGCTTGTGAATTCCCATTTATTGACAACATAGGTTG
>JAFSDL010000038.1 GCA_017436285.1 Clostridia bacterium | reverse complement strand
ATTCGAACCAAATATGCCTTAAATGTCCGATTTCACGCACCTTTTATATTTTTTTGTCTCGATATACGACAGTATAACTTCGCCAAAGAAAATCTAAAATGCACGCAAACTCGAACATTTAAGGTTCTGCGAAGTTTAATATTTGGCAATTTTTTCTGTAACAAGGCAAAACTCGCAGGAATACTGCCGTATTTCAAGAGTTTTAACGATGTTACGGGGAAAAGTGGCTGTATTAAACCATATCTGGTTCGAATACACTCACTCTAAGAGTAATTTATATAAGGTAGGTTCAACATTGAATTCTGCCATAGCGTTTTTAACCTCATTCAATGCCTTTTCCTTTGTGGCTTTTGGGTTTGAGCCCTTAAGCACTGCACGGATAAGAATGTTTTTGGGTGTATGGTCAAAATCAATAAACTCTAAAAGCTGTGTTTTGTAACCGCAGTATTCAAGAAGATTTCCTCTGATACTGTCTGTAAGAAGAGCAGAAAATCGCTCCTGAATAATTCCGTAACGAGTTAAAACCGAAAGGTTATCTGTTTTAATCTGACTGTTTAATTCGTGCTGACAGCAGGGAACAGAGAATATCATTTTTGCGCCCCAGTTAATTGCATTGTAAAGAGCAAAATCCGTTGCGGTGTCGCAGGCGTGAAGCGTGATTACCATATCAACATCAAACGGGCATTTATATCCGTTAATATCACCAAGCTCAAATCGAAGATTTTTGTAACCGTATTTTTCGGCTGCCCTGTTGCATTTTTCAATAACATCTTTTTTTAGGTCGAGACCGATTATATTGGTTTCGATTTTCTTGATTTCGGTTAAATAGTAGTAAACGATAAAGGTTAAATATGATTTACCGCAACCAAAATCAATAATGTTAAGTTTTTTAAAATTCTGCTGACGGACACCGTCATCAATTATTTCAATAAGGCGGTTAATCTGCTTGTATTTATCATACATTGAATTTATAACCTTGCCATCCTTTGTGAAGATGCCCATATCAACGAGGGGCTCAATAACCTGACCCTCGGGGAGAAGATATTGCTTTTTTCGGTTATGCTCTATGGGGGTAACAGGTGTTTCTGGGCCGGTGCTTCTCGCTTTAAAGGAATATTTCCCGTTTTTTGAGGTTATATAATATTCCTTGCCATTATCCCAGGCATTTAATTGCAAGAAATTATTTTCCATAAGCTCAAAAGCACGGTCAGCCACTTCGTTAAACTGAACATTTTCGTGGAATACCTGCTTTTCGGTATGCTTTGCAATCTGAAAGAATTTAGGCATTCTGCTTATAGTGGTTTTTTTGAATTCATTTTCTTTAGAGGATGGCTTGCTGAGGACAGCCTTTTTTATTTCATTTTCGAAAATTTTATGTATTAAGTCTTTTAACTCCGACATAAAAAGCCTCCGAATGTCAGTTTGTTAATGTGATTTTTTCTCCTGCAGAAGCTTCTGCTACAAGGCAGTTGCCCTCAATTGTGAAGGCTTTGTCTGCTTTAAGATTTTTTGTTTTATCATTGAGCTTTATTCTCAATTTGGTATTGTCTGAAGCGGTAACGCTTGCATTTTTGAGAACACCATCGCACCATTCAATATCAAATGTAAGGTTGCCCCTTGCCTTGATGCCCTTGATTGAGCCGGTTGCCCATTCATCGGGTAAGGCTGGTAAAAGCTCTGAAATTCTTTCCTCCAATGAGCCCTCGTGACTCTGTAAAAGCATTTCAGTAATACCTGCAACACCACCAAAGTTTCCGTCAATCTGGAAGGGCGGGTGAATGTCAAAGAGGTTGTTTGCAGTGCATTTTTTAAGAAGGTATCTAAGGTGATTGTAGGCATTATTACCGTCCTTAAGACGAGTATAGAAGCAGATTGTCCAGGCTCTTGACCAACCTGTTGAGCCACCACCGTTTTCGATTCTTCTTGCAATTGTTCTTTTTGCAGCCTCGTAAATTTCGGGGTCGCTTTCGTTGATCTGGTCCCCGGGGAAAAGACCGAAAAGGTGAGAAATATGACGGTGGCCGGGCTCGGTTTCCTCATAATCCTTAATCCATTCACGGATTGTTCCGTAACGCTCACTTATTTCCATAGGCGGAAGCTTATTTAAAACATCGGAAAGTGTTTTTGCAAAATCCTCGTCAATACCCAAAAGCTTGCAGGCGTGAGCAGTGCGGGTAAAAAGGGCATAAATAATCTGATAATCTATTGTTGCGCCCTCTGTAAACATACTTTCCTGCTTTTCACCGTCGGAATCAATGAAATAGAATTCATTTTCAGGTGAATTTGAGGGTGATGTAATAAGCTGACCCTTTTCATTTTCTGTCAGATAATCCTGAACAAATTCACAGGAGCCCTTTAAAATGGGGTAAATTTCTTCAAGATATTCTCTGGAATTTGTGTATTCATAATGCTCCCAGAGGTTAAGGCAAAGCCAAGGGCCTGCCATTGGGAAAAAACCACAGTCAACACTGTCGTGAACACCCGTTCTGCCGAAGGCATCGGTGGTATGGTTAATAACCCAACCCCTTGCACCGAAAAGCTCCTTGGCGGTTTCAGAGCCGAAAATGCTTATCATTTTCATAAAATGAATAAAGGGTGCAGTTGCTTTTGAAAGGTTTCCGCTTCCTGCAGGCCAATAGTTCATCTGAAGATTTATATTAGTGTGGAAATCGCTTCCCCAGGGGGGATTGAAATCGTGGCACCAGATACCCTGAAGATTTGCAGGCAAACGAGCGTTTTTGCCCGAGCTTTCAATTAAAAGGTATCTGCCGAAATTATAGTAAAGGGAGAATAAATCAGGGTCATATTCATCCCATTTAAGCTCCTTGAGTCTTTGATTTGTGGGAAGGGCGCTGATTTCACTTTCAGGGAGAGTGAATTCAACATTCGAGAACCATTCCTTGTGAGAAGAAATATGCTTTTCTTTAATTTCTTCATAATCTGCATTGTAAAGCTTTTCAATAGTTTCGTTTAATTTAGCTTTAAAATCAATAGCCTCGTCAATATCAAATTTATCTGCCTCGTAGTTGGTTTCAAAGGCGGAATAAATAATAAGATATGTAGCATCTGCAACAGTTATTGTGCTATGGTCGTGGGAAAGCTCACCGTCGGTTTTAATTTTGAGCCTTGCGCCGAAGCTCATACCCTCGCCACCCTCACCATAGTAGTGATGAGTTGCGTAGGTGATTCTTCCGTTCATAATAATTGTATCATCTTCAATACAAGCGCTGTATGCATCTCGCTTTCTTTTGATTGAAACATTGCAGGAGAAGGGCTTGCCCTCTGCCTCAACCTTATAAACAAAGCTATCAAAATCCTCACTTATAAAGCATTCGCTTTTGTAATTTGCCTTGCTTTTAGTCCAGAAAATTCTGCAGATAGCCTCGCTTAATTCCAATTCCTTGCGGTAATTGGTATAAGGGGATTTATCAAGGAAATCAACAAAAATTTCACCAAATGCCTCGTAGGAGCGAACAACGGGCGGGTCAGATAAAAATGTTTCTCTTGCAAGCTGAGCCGCTTCCTTTAGCTTTTCCTGGTGAAGCAATTTGCGGATTTCTGCAAGTGCTTCAGGGGAAGCGTGGTAGCTTTCCTCAATCTGCCTGCCACTCCAGAGGGATTCCTCGTTTATTTCAATCTGCTCGCAGTCAGGGTTACCGTATTGCATAGCACCCACTCTACCATTACCTAAAGGCAACGCCCACATCCAATCATTTACAAATTCATCATACCAAAGCTTTGTTGACATATTTTCACAACCCGAGAATAGTTTTTTTATCAATAAAGTATTATACCATATTAAAACGATGTATTTCAACAAAGAATATGGTTTTATTAGATAATTATAAAACATTTTGTGGTAAGAAAAGTATAAAGTGCATACTGCATATAGATTTTAAAAATTAAATAACCTTCAATGTTTTTGACAACAAGTAAAAATGAACACCTCGTGAAACAAGCGTTTCCGGGTGTTCATTTTTTTATATAACATTATTTTTTGCTGAAATTGAGGTTTTGCCCTCAAAAGAAAGGGGCTCGCCGTCAATAGTGGTAACAACGCCACCTGCTTCTTCAACAATGAGCTTGCCTGCGGCAAAATCCCAAGGAGAAACAATCAATTCAAAATAAAGGTCTGCTCTTCCGCAAGCAACCGAGCATAAATCCAATGCGGCAGAACCGCTTCTTCTTATATCGAGGGCTTTGTAGAAATAATCTGTAAGTATCTCAATAGCCTTTGGGAAAAGCTCTTTATTGTAGGGTGCAGAACCGAAAAGAACAAGTGCCTTATCCAAGGGCTGAGCGGAAACGCTGATTTTCTTACCATTCAGAAATGCGCCCTGCCCCTTGATAGCAGAAAACATTTCATCAAGATAAGGGTTATAAACAATGCCTGCGACAGCCTCTTTACCTTTTAACAATGCAACTGAAATTGCGCTGTGATGATAATCCTTCACAAAGTTTGTTGTTCCGTCAATAGGGTCAACAATAAAGGCATAGCCATCGTCAGATAATTCATCGTGAGAGCCCTCTTCACCTATAAACCTTGCTTCAGGTAAAATCCCTTTCAAGCCGATTTCAAGCTGAGCCTGAATTTTTTTATCATATTCAGTAACTAAATCCGCAACACCTGATTTTATATCAATAGCCATTTTTCCTCTGTCTGCATTAAGAATTATCTTACCGCAATCCGTAACAAGTGCGGAAATTTCGTTAATTATATTCGTCATATTATCACCAACATCAGTTTTTTATTATGAATATTATTATATCAATTAACATCTTGATTTACAATTATTGATTTTTGAAAATCATAGTGTTATACTTTTATAAATAGCAGGTGGTGATATGTTTTGAATTTATTACATATGAAATATGCCGTTGAGGTTGCAAGGCTCGGTTCTTTGGGTAAAGCATCTGAAACTTTGCTTATTGCAACGCCAAACATAAGCCGTTCAATTAAAGAGCTTGAAGCAGACCTTGGTATATCTATTTTTGAACGAACCACCAAAGGTATGGAGCTTACTCCTGACGGAGAGCAGTTCATAAACTTTGCCAAAAGAATTCTCGGTCAGATTGAGCAGGTTGAGGATTTCTATAAAAAAGGCACAGCTAAAAAACAGGAGTTTTCTATTTCTGTTCCCAGAGCTTGTTATATCTCTGAGGCCTTTGCAGAATTCTCAAAATCACTGACCGGTGATGCGGCGGAAATATTTTATAAAGAAACCAACTCCCAGCGAACAATCCGCAATATGCTTGAGCATGATTATAAATTAGGTATAATACGTTATGCTGAAAACTATGATAAATATTTTAAATCAATGCTTGAAGAAAAAGGATTTCAGTATGAGTTAGTAACGGAATTTACATATTCTCTTATTATGAGTGCAGATAATCCGTTGGCAAAAAAAGAAAATATTTCCTATGACGACTTAAAGGATTACATAGAAATTGCCCACGCAGACCCTTATGTTCCCTCAATGCCACTTTCGAAGGTTGTTAAAGAAGAATTGCCTGATAATATCAACCGAAGAATTTTTATTTTTGAAAGAGCAAGTCAGTTCGATTTGTTATCAATGAACCCCGAAACATTTATGTGGGTTTCTTCTGCTCCTGAAACACTTCTTAAAAGGTATAACTTGGTTCAGAAAAAATGCGGAGATAATAAAAAGGTATATAAGGATGTTTTAATTTATAAAAACGGATATAAGCTTACAAAGCTTGATCGCCAATTTATTACTTCTTTGTGTGAATCCAAGAGAAAACATCTGAAAAAATAAAATTCTGTATCAATGTTTTTTACCGATTTGAGTATATTGTACTCAAGTCGGTTTTTTTATTCCTTTGAGTGTTATCATTTTTGATAACACCGCTTATATGTTTTAAGAATTCCATAATCCTACAAAGGTTGTTAAAATAATAACAAAGTTAGCGAGGGCGAAGTGCGAACTAAGCCCACCCCAACAATGTAATTATTATTAGGAGGATATAATGGACATGAACTACGAAATTGTTGATTGTGTTGAAAAGCTTCAGGAAGCTATTGAGCGCACAAGAGAGGCACAGAAGAAATTTGCTACCTACACTCAGGAGCAGGTAGATAAAATTTTCCTTGCCGCCGCATCCGCTGCAAATAAAGCAAGAATTCCTCTTGCTAAAATGGCTGTTGAAGAAACAGGTATGGGTATTGTAGAAGATAAGGTTATTAAAAACAACTATGCTTCCGAATACATCTACAATGCATATAAAGATGCAAAGACCTGCGGTATTATTGAAGAAGATAAAGCGTTTGGTACAAAGAAGATTGCAGAGCCTATCGGTGTTGTTGCTGCAGTTATTCCTACAACCAATCCCACATCAACTGCGATTTTTAAATGTCTTCTTGCTCTTAAAACAAGAAATGCAATTATAATCTCTCCTCACCCCAGAGCAAAGAACTGCACAATCGCTGCTGCGAAGCTTGTTCTTGAAGCTGCAGTCCAGGCAGGTGCTCCAGAAGGTATTATCGATTGGATTGATGTTCCTTCTCTTGAAATGACAAACACAGTAATGAAAGAAGCAGATATCATTCTTGCAACAGGTGGTCCCGGTATGGTTAAGGCTGCATATTCAAGTGGTAAGCCTGCTCTCGGTGTTGGTGCAGGTAACACACCTGCAATTATTGACGAATCTGCAGATATTCTTCTTGCTGTTAATTCAATTATTCACTCAAAAACATTTGACAACGGTATGATTTGTGCTTCAGAGCAGTCAGTTATCGTTCTTGAAAATATCTATGACGCAGTTAAGACAGAGTTTGCAAGTCGTGGTTGTTACTTCCTTAATGACACAGAAACAGAAAAGGTAAGAAAAACAATCATCATTAACGGTGCTCTTAATGCAAAAATCGTTGGTCAGCCTGCTGCAAAAATTGCAGAGCTTTCAGGTGTAACGGTTCCCGAAGGAACAAAAATCCTTATCGGTGAAGTTGAAAGCGTTGACATCAGCGAAGAATTTGCTCACGAAAAGCTTTCTCCCGTTCTTGCAATGTATAAAGCAACATCTTTTGCAGATGCACTTGATAAAGCAGAACAGCTTGTTGCAGACGGCGGTTACGGTCATACATCTTCTGTATATCTTAACGAAGTAACAGAAACAGAAAAGCTCAACGAATTTGCTGCAAGAATGAAAACCTGCCGTATTCTTGTTAACACACCTTCATCACACGGCGGTATCGGTGACCTTTACAATTTCAAACTCGCTCCCTCACTTACTCTCGGTTGCGGTTCCTGGGGCGGTAACTCAGTTTCCGAAAATGTTGGTGTTAAACACCTTTTAAATATTAAAACAGTTGCAGAAAGAAGGGAAAATATGCTTTGGTTCCGTGCACCCGAAAAGGTTTATATCAAGAAAGGTTGTCTTCCTGTTGCTCTTGACGAGCTTCGCACAGTTCGTGGTGCAAAGAAAGCATTCATCGTAACAGATACCTTCCTTTATGAAAATGGTTATACAAAACCCATTACAGACAAGCTTGACGAAATGGGTATAGCTCACACAACATTCTTTGATGTTCAGCCCGACCCTACTCTTAAAAATGCAAAGAGTGGTGCAGCACAGATGGCAGCATTCAAGCCCGATACAATCATTGCTCTCGGTGGTGGTTCTGCAATGGATGCCGCAAAGATTATGTGGGTTCTTTATGAGCATCCCGAAGCAGACTTTATGGATATGGCAATGCGTTTCATTGATATCCGTAAGAGAGTTTATACATTCCCCAAAATGGGTGAAAAAGCATACTTCATTGCAGTTCCCACCTCTGCAGGTACAGGCTCTGAGGTAACACCTTTTGCAGTTATTACTGATGAACAGACAGGCGTTAAATATCCTCTTGCAGACTATGAGCTTCTTCCTAACATGGCAATCATTGATACTGATTTCCATATGTCAGCTCCCAAGGGTCTTACAGCTGCATCAGGTATCGATGCTGTAACTCACGCAGTTGAAGCTTACGCTGCAATGCTTGCAACAGACTATACAGATGGTCTTGCACTTCAGGCTCTCAAAAACATTTTCAAATATCTTCCCCGTGCTTATGAAAACGGTCAGACAGATATTGAAGCAAGAGAAAAAATGGCAAATGCCGCAACAATGGCAGGTATGGCATTCGCAAATGCATTCCTTGGTGTTTGTCACTCAATGGCACATAAGCTCGGTGCATTCCACCACCTTCCTCACGGTGTTGCAAACGCACTTATGATTGAAGAGGTTCTCCGCTTCAATGCAAGCGAAGCACCTGCAAAAATGGGTACATTCTCACAGTATGACCACCCTCACACTCTTGCTCGATACGCTGAAATCGCAGATTATCTCGGTCTTGGTGGTACAACTGACTCAGAAAAGCTTGAAAATCTTATTAAAGCTATAAACGACCTTAAAGCAACAGTCGGCATCAAAAACACAATCAAAGATTATGGCGTTGATGAAAAAGTATTCCTTGACAACCTTGATGAAATGGTTGAACAGGCATTTGATGACCAGTGCACAGGTGCTAACCCCCGTTATCCTCTTATGAGCGAAATCAAAGAAATGTATCTCAATGCTTACTATGGCAAGCATTTCACAGAAAAAGCAATGCCTACTGCAGCTGATGTTGCAACAGGTATGACTGCAAATGCAGTTAAAACACCCTATACAAAAGGTAAAAAAGCGTAAGAGAGAGGAGATACTAAAATGAAACTTGATAGAGTTATTGCAGTAAGAAATAATAAAACTATTTACCGTGACGGTGACAAATGCGTTAAGGTTTTTGATACTGATTATTCAAAAGCAGATGTTCTTAACGAAGCATTAAATCAGGCAAGAATTGAAGAAACAGGTCTTAATATTCCCAAAATCATAGAAGTAACAATGGTTGAGGGCAAATGGGCTATTGTTTCTGAATTCATAAAAGGCAAAACACTTCAGCAGCTTATGGATGAGGATGCTGAGAAGAAAGATGAATATATCGAATTACTTGTTGACCTTCAGCTCCAGGTTCATTCAAAGGTTTGCCCTCTCCTTAACAAACTCAAAGATAAAATGAATCGCAAAATCAGTGCTTCTGAGCTTGATGCAACAACACGTTATGACCTTCACACAAGACTTGAAGGTATGCCCAAGCACAACAAGGTTTGTCATGGTGACTTTAACCCCTCAAACATTATCATCGCAGAAGATGGCACAGCATATATTCTTGACTGGTCACATGCTACTCAGGGTAATGCTTCTGCAGATGCCGCAAGAACATACCTTCTTTTCTGGCTTAACGGTGATATTGAAGGTGCTAAGAAATATCTTGATTTGTTCTGTCAAAAGAGCAATACAGCTAAACAGTATGTTCAGAAATGGATGCCTATCGTTGCCGCTTCTCAGTCAGTTAAGGGCAATGAGAAAGAAAGAGAATTCCTTCTTTCTTGGGTAAATGTTGTTGATTACGAATAAGGAGTGTTAAAACAATGAAAATTACAGTTTGTATCGGTAGTTCCTGCCATATTAAAGGTTCTCGTCAGGTTGTTGAACAGCTTCAGTACCTTATTAAAGAAAATAATTTAGGAGATAAAGTGGAATTAGGCGGCACATTTTGTATGGGCAAATGCCAGCAGGGAGTTTGTGTAACTGTTGACGACGCTTTTTTCTCAGTAACACCCGAAACAGTTGAAGAATTTTTCAACGATAATGTAAAAGGAAAAGTATAAAATGATAATTCAGGTTTGTGTTGGCAGTTCATGTCACTTGAAAGGTTCTGCAGAGATTGTTGAGCTTTTTCAGAAAGCCGTTGAAGAAAATCATTTAGAAAACGAAATAACACTTGCCGGTAGCTTTTGTATCGGCAAGTGTAATCGTGTGGGCGTAACAATTCAGGTAGATGATGATATTCACACCGGTATTACAAGAGAAAATTTTAAAGAATTTTTCAAGGAAAACGTTTTAACAAAAATTGAAAGGGTGTAACGGGAAATGCCTAATTGTTTAACATTAAAAAAATCCAACTGTAAAAACTGTTACAAATGTATTCGCCATTGTCCCGTTAAGGCGATTCGCTTTTCGGGAAACCAAGCTCATATTATCGGAAACGAGTGTATTCTCTGCGGTCAATGTTTTGTTGTTTGTCCTCAGAATGCAAAAGAGATTGTTGATGAAACCGAAAAGGTAAAGGTATTTTTGCAGGCAAGGGAAAAGGTTATAGTGAGCCTTGCTCCCTCGTTTATTGCGAACTACGATGGCGTTGGAATAAATTCAATGAGAAAAGCTCTAAAAAAGTTGGGCTTTTATGATGTTGAAGAAACCGCTATCGGCGCAACAATTGTTAAAAACGAATATGAGAGAATGCTCAAAGAGGATGATAGAGACATTATTATAACTTCTTGTTGCCATTCTATAAACTTACTTATTCAGAAACATTTTCCTGCAGAATTGGAGTATCTTGCAGATGTTGTTTCACCTATGCAGGCTCACTGTATGGATATAAAGAAACGCTATCCTGATGCAAAGACCGTTTTCATCGGACCTTGCGTTTCAAAAAAAGACGAAGCTGAGCATTACGAAGGTATTGTTGATGCAGTCCTTACATTTGAAGAACTTACAAATTGGCTCAAAAGTGAAAATATAGAGCTTGAAGTTGAAAAAGATAATGATGATTTCAGTCGTGCGCGTTTCTTTCCTACAACAGGCGGTGTGCTTAAAACAATGGCTCAGGATACACCTGACTATACATATATCGCACTCGATGGTGTTGAAAACTGTATAGCAGCACTCAAGGATATTGAAAGCGGAAAGGTTCATAAATGCTTTATTGAAATGTCTGCTTGTGTCGGTAGTTGTATGGGTGGTCCGGTTATGGAAAAATATCACCATACAGAAACCATTACCGATTACCTTACTATAGCAAATTATGCAGGTAAAAAGGATTTTGAGGTTTCTCAGCCTAAATCCGGAGAGTTGAGGAAGCAATTTGAATATATTGAACACAGATATCCTCAACCATCAGAAATGGAGATTAATGCTGTTCTTCGTCAGATGGGTAAATTCAAACCTGCTCATGAGCTAAATTGCGGTTCTTGCGGTTACAATACTTGTCGTGAAAAAGCTGCTGCAATTTGTCAGGGTAAAGCTGAGATTTCAATGTGTCTTCCTTTCCTTAAGGAAAAGGCTGAAAGCTTCTCAGATACTATTGTTAATAGTTCTCCCAACGGACTTATTGTTCTTAATGAGAATTTAGAGGTTCAGCAAATTAATAAAGCCGCAAGAGAAATTATGAACATACGTTATGCTTCTGATGTTCTTGGCGATTATGTTATCCGTATTCTTGACCCTACGGTTTTTGAAACTGTTCTTAAAACCGGCAGAGGTGTAAGTAACCAGAGAGTTTACCTTGCAGAATACAAAAGATATGTTGAACAAACTGTTGTTTATGACAGAGATTCACATCTTCTTATCGGTATTATGAGAGATGTTACTGCCGAAGAGGAACAAAGAGAAAGAAAAGAAAATATCAGCCGTCAGACAATTGAGGTTGCCGATAAGGTTGTTGATAAGCAAATGCGAATTGTTCAGGAGATTGCTTCACTTTTGGGTGAAACTGCCGCAGAAACAAAAATCGCCCTTGCAAAATTAAAGGAGTCGATTTCTGATGAATGATTTATGTGCAGATATCGGTTACAAAAGTATAAACCATTACGGTGAACAGCTTTGCGGAGATCATATTGATATAGTTGAGCCCGATGAGGATTCAACTGTGGTTGTTCTTTCCGATGGTCTCGGTAGCGGTGTTAAAGCAAGTATTCTTTCAACACTTACATCTAAAATTATTTCAACAATGCTTGCAGAAGGTCTTTCCCTTGAAGAATGTGTTTCAACTATTGCCGCGACTCTTCCTGTTTGTTCGGTGCGTGGCGTTGCTTATTCCACATTCACCATTATTCATCTTAAGAATAATGAAACTGCAGAGCTTATTCAGTACGATAACCCACACACCATAATAATAAGAAATGAAAAAAACTGGGATTATCCGAAAACCGAAATGAATATTGGCGGAAAGAAAATTTTCAAATCTGTTATTCAGCTTCAGGAAAACGATATTTTTATTGCTATGAGCGATGGTTGCCCTCATGCAGGTATTGGTACTGCATATAACTTCGGTTGGAAGCGTGAAGATATCGCAAGCTTTCTTGAAACTCTTGCTCCTGTTGGTTATACTGCAAAGAATTTATCAACAATGCTCATTGATGAGTGTGATAAACTTTATGACCATAAGCCCGGTGACGATGCAACCGCTTGTGTTGTTAAAATCCGTAAGAGAGTTCCTATGAATATGCTTTTCGGACCGCCCTCAAACAGAGATGATGCAGACCGAATGATGAGCCTTTTCTTCTCAAAAGAAGGAAAGCACATTATCTGTGGTGGTACAACATCATCTATTGCATCTAAATTCTTGAGAAAACCTTTAAAGCCGTCTCTTAATTTTGAAAGCAGTGATGTTCCGCCTATTGCTGAAATTGAAGGCGTTGACCTTGTTACCGAAGGTGTTATCACAGTCAATAAAGTTGTAGAGTACGCACAAGATTATCTCGGTGAAAACAAACACTATGAGCATTGGAATTTCAAAAAAGACGGTGCTTCACTTATAAGCCGTTTGCTTTTTGAAGAAGCAACAGATATAAACTTTTATGTGGGTAGAGCAATCAACCCTGCTCATCAGAACCCGGACCTTCCCATAAACTTCAATATAAAAATGAACCTTGTGGAAGAACTTTCAAAGTGCTTGAAGCAAATGGGTAAAAGAATTAAAGTGAGTTATTTTTAATTATGAGTAATATAAGAAAATTTGATACAAAAGTACAATATCTTAAATACAAGGTGT
>JAFSDL010000037.1 GCA_017436285.1 Clostridia bacterium | reverse complement strand
GCAGAACATTGCAAAAGCAAAAGCAAGTTATGTAAGAATTTCACCAAGAAAAGTAAAAATCGTTATAGATTTAATCCGTAACAAAACTGTTGGTGAGGCATTAGCAATATTAAAGCATACACCAAAAGCGGCAAGTGAAGTAGTTGAAAAATTATTACTATCTGCTATGGCAAATGCTGAGGCAAACCACGGTATGGATGTTGAAAAATTATATGTGGCAGAAATCTTTGCAAGTGCAGGTCCTATCTTAAAGAGAATTCAACCAAGAGCACAAGGAAGAGCGTTCAGAATTTTCAAACGCACAAGTCATATTACAATTGTTCTTAAAGAAAAAGAAGAGGTTGTTGCAGTAAAAGAGGCAGAACCGGAAAAGAAACCGAGAAAGCCAAGAGCGAAGAAAACTGCAGAGCCTAAAGCAGAAGCTCCTGTAGAAAAAGCAGAAGAAACTGCTGAAGAGTAAGAAAGAAGGAGGTAGAACATGGGACAGAAAATTAATCCCCACGGCTTAAGAGTCGGGGTAATCAAAGACTGGGATTCTCGTTGGTACGCAGCTGATAAAGATTTCGGCGACAGCATCGTTGAAGACTACAAAATCAGAAAATTCCTGAAAAAAGAATTGTACCAGGGCGGAATTGCTAAAATAGAAATCGAAAAGAAATCAGAAAAAGTTATCATCAGTGTTCACGCTGCAAAACCCGGTATCGTTATCGGACGTTCAGGCGCAGGCATTGAAAAACTAAAAGCAGATTTAGTAAAAATGTTGGGTAAGGATGTAACAATCAACATCGTTGAGGTTAAAAATCCTGACCAGAACGCACAACTTGTTGCTGAAAACATTGCTGCACAGTTAGAAAGACGTATTTCTTTCAGAAAAGCAATGAAAGGCACAATGGGCAGAACCATGAAATCAGGTGCAAGAGGTATTAAAACAACTTGCTCAGGCAGATTGGGCGGTGCAGAAATTGCCCGTGCAGAACACTATCACGAAGGAACTATTCCTTTGCAGACATTAAGAGCTGACATTGATTACGGTTTTGCAGAAGCAAACACAACTTACGGTAAAATCGGTGTTAAAGCATGGATTTACAAAGGTGAAGTTCTTGCTTCTTCCAAAAAGCCCGTAAACAAGGAACAAAAGGCGGAAGGAGGAAAAGCAAATGCTATCTCCAAAAAGAGTTAAGTACCGTAGAGTAATGCGCGGAAGACTAACAGGTAAAGCGTTAAGAGGTAACAAAGTATCACACGGCGATTTCGGCTTGCAGTCATTAGAACCATGCTGGATTACAGCAAACCAGATTGAAGCAGCCCGTATCGCTATGACACGTTATATAAAAAGAGGCGGAAAAGTTTGGATTAAAATATTCCCGGATAAACCAATCACAGAGAAACCTGCTGAAACCCGTATGGGTAGCGGTAAGGGCTCACCGGAATATTGGGTGGCAGTAGTTAAACCCGGTCGCGTAATGTTCGAAATCGGCGGGGTATCAGAAGAGGTGGCAAGAGAAGCTCTTCGTCTTGCTGCTAACAAGTTGCCCGTAAAATGCAAATTCATCTGCAAGGAAACGGAGGGTGAGTGCTAATGCCGGCTAAAAACAATATCAAAAAATTAAGAGATTTGACAATAGACGAATTAACACAAAAGTTAAAAGACTCAAAAGCAGAATTATTCAATTTGAGATTTCAACAAGCAACTAACCAACTTGAAAACCCAATGCGTATAGTTGAAGTTAAAAAGACAATCGCAAGGGTAAGCACTCTGATTAAAGAGGCAGAAATCGCAAACAGATAATAATATTCACTAAAATTAAGTGAAGGAGGAAACAACGTGGCTGAAAGAAATTACAGAAAAACCAGAATAGGCAGAGTTGTCAGCGACAAAATGGATAAAACCATTGTAGTTGCAATTGAAGACAGCGTAATGCATCCACTATACAGCAAGGTTATGAAAAGAACCTATAAATT
>JAFSDL010000036.1 GCA_017436285.1 Clostridia bacterium | reverse complement strand
TATACAATCAACAGTGTACGACGCACTCCATCCTGCTGAGCCAGAATCATTTTATTTGCCGAATCCTGTTTATACCACATAGAAATGGAATAACTGTTGGTTCCTGTATTTATAATGTTTGGAATAGAAAGACCATTTGCATCTCCACCTGCAAGTTTCAACGCCTGTCCGTATTTTGCATTTTCTTCTGTGAAAGTACCACCAAGAAGAGCTGCTTCATAAGTATCTGCATCTACAATATTTTCAACGGATGTTGCAATGCAAGCAACACCTGCACCGGGGTAAGAAATTTTTGATGTTGAAGCAACCTCAACAACCATATTCTTGTTCTTTTCGGGAAGAACATCAAAGATATTGAGAAGCTCATCTGTTGTATCAGTAAGGTCATGAACACAGTAAGCATTGTCCCAGATAATTCTGAAATCATCTGCAACATCAAGATTTGCAATTCTTTTAACAGTTTCTGCAGAGAATGTAATTCCCTGAGGATTTGAATATTTGGGAACGCAGAACATACCCTTAACAGAGCTATCCTTAACTGCCTCTTCAATAACATCCATATCGGGACCCTGCTCTGTCATAGGAATGTTAATCATTTCAATTCCGAGATATTCGCAGATTGCAAAATGCCTGTCATAGCCGGGACAGGGACAAAGAAATTTAACCTCACCCTGCTGAGACCAAGGGGTGAAGCCTGCACCCATATACAAGCACTGAGCAACATAATCGAACATAAGTGAAAGGCTTGAGTTACCGCCAACAATTATATTTTCAGGCTTAACCTCGAGCAAATCTGCAAAAAGCCTTTTGCACTCGGGGATACCGTCAAGAACACCGTAGTTTCTTACATCAAGACCGTTTTCACATTTAAAATTACCATCAGAAAGTGCATCAAGCATACCATCGGAAATATCAAGCTGGTCTGCACCCGGTTTGCCTCGGGACATATCAATTGAAAGGCCCTGTGCCTTAAGATTTTCATATTCTGCCTTTACGGAATTATACTCATTCAACAATTCTTCTTTTGTCATTGAAAGATATGATTTAGACATAATTTTCTCCAATCTAATTAAACTGCATAGCATTATATCAAAATACTTTAATTTTGTAAACCTTTTTCCGTTACAAAATATTTGTTGTATTTTATAATAACTATTGTAACTTTTGGCGAAATGTAATATAATATTTTGTTGTAAAAAAATAACAAGGAGGGATTTTTTGAAAAAGCTTGCTATTATCGGTGCGGGAGCTTCTGGTCTTTGTGCGGCAATTGAAGCACAAAAGGCGAACCCTGATTTAAAAATAACCATTTTTGACCGAATGCAAAAATGCGGTAAAAAAATTCTTGCCACAGGCAACGGAAGATGCAATTTCACTAACAACGACCTCTCCTTGAAGCATTTTTATGGTGAGAATGAGTTTTTAAAAAGCATTTTATCAAGTGAGTTTTCTGATATTAAAGCCTTTTTCAAAAATCTCGGTGTGCTTTCCTACGAAGAGGACGGAAGAATTTACCCCCGCTCACAACAGGCATCAACCATTAAGGAGGCACTTTTAAAGGGTGCTCAGAACGAAAAAACAACAATAAAAACAGAGTTCCGTATTTCTGACATAAAAAAATCAAAAAACGGATTTACTGTTAATGGCGAATTTTTTGATGGTGTTATTTTATGTGGTGGCGGTAAAGCCTCCTCGGTTCACGGTTCGGACGGTTCCTGCTATAAATTGGCAGAGGAATTGGGTCACAGTCTTACAAGCCTCTACCCTGCTCTTTGCGGTCTTGTTATAAGCGATAAGGATTTGAATTTGCTTAAGGGTGTTCGTGCAGAAGCTCTTGTGAGATTATATTCAGATAATATGCTTTCAGGCAGCGAGGCGGGAGAAATTCAATTCACAGATAAAGCAATTTCGGGTATTCCCGTTATGAATCTTTCTCACCTGTGTGAAAGCAAAAGGAGCTTAAAAATCAACCTTGATTTATGCCCTGAAATTACAGAAAAGGCCTTATTCAATCACCTGAAGCAAGGCATTAACAGCTTCCCTGACGCTGAATTTGAAGCAATTCTTAACGGTATTGTTAATTTAAAGCTTGGATTTGCGGTTATGAACAGAAGCGGTATTAAGCCACAAAGCAAATGCAAGGCTTTAAAGAGTGCTCAGCTCAATGAAGTGGTTAAGCTGTTAAAATGCTTTGAAATCAACATAAAATCCCCCAAGGGCTTTGAAAGTGCTCAGGTAACAAAGGGCGGAATTAAAACTAATGAGGTTTCACCTCTCACAATGATGTCAAAAAAAGCAGAGGGCTTATTCCTCTGTGGTGAAATTCTTGATATACACGGTGACTGTGGCGGTTATAACCTGCATCTTGCCTTTACAACGGGCAGAATTGCAGGCTACAGTGCAGGAAAATTTTTAAAATAAGGATTAAAAATGATACGGATTAATGAAATAAAAATGCCCTTGGGTGCAACGGATGAGGAAGTTAAATCAGCAACCGCAAAGGCATTAAAAATTAAAGAAAATGATATAAAATCATTCTCTCTTGCAAGGCGGTCTATTGACTCACGCAGGAAGGACAACATAATACTTGTTTATTCTGTTGAAATTGAAACAGAACTTGATGAAGAAAAAATTGTTTCACCCTTCCCACCCAACAAGGCTTTTGTTACTCAGAAATACGAATATATTTTGCCTGAAGCAAAAAGGAATTTCCCTTTAAGACCGGTTGTTGTTGGCTTTGGACCTGCAGGTATGTTTGCCGCATTAACCCTTGCAAAAGCAGGCTTGAACCCCATTGTTTTAGAGCGTGGCTCTGCAGTTGAGGAAAGAACAAATGAGGTTAACCGCTTCTGGACCGAGCGTGTTCTCAACACCAACTCCAATGTGCAGTTCGGTGAGGGTGGTGCAGGCACATTTTCAGACGGTAAGCTTACAACGGGCATTAAGGATGGCAGATGCAGAGAGGTTTTTCTGCGCTTTGCAGAATTTGGCGCACCTGAAGAAATTCTTTACTCTGCAACTCCTCATATCGGCACAGATAAGCTTAAAACGGTAGTTAAAAATCTTCGAAACGAGGTTATACGCCTTGGTGGTGAAATCAAGTTCAACACTCAATTGGTTGATATTATTACTGCCAACGGATTTGTTCAGGGAATCACCTACAAAAACCCTGACGGAACA
The DNA here is from genome assembly GCA_017436285.1 of Clostridia bacterium. Taxonomy (GTDB): domain Bacteria; phylum Bacillota; class Clostridia; order Oscillospirales; family Acutalibacteraceae; genus DTU089. The sequence goes on along the minus strand of JAFSDL010000036.1, from coordinate 37,851 downwards.
ACAACCGATATTGAAACCGATGCACTTATTCTTGCAATCGGTCATTCTGCAAGAGATACCTTTGAGCTTGTTTACAGAAAGGGTCTTGAAATTATACAGAAGCCATTCTCTGTTGGTACAAGAATCGAGCATCCTCAGGAGCATATCAACAAGGCTCAATATGGCTCTCTGTGGAATTCTCCCCTGCTTCCTGCGGCAGATTATAAGCTCGCCTGCCACCCCAAGCACGGCAGAGGTCTTTACACCTTCTGTATGTGCCCCGGCGGTACTGTTGTTGCGGCATCATCCGAAGAAGGCGGAATGGTTGTTAACGGAATGAGCGAATACGCCCGAGATAAAGAAAATGCAAACTGTGCTTTACTTGTTGGCATTGAGCCACCCTTTGAAAGCGACCATCCCCTTGCAGGTATGTATCTTCAAAGAGAAATTGAGCAAAAGGCATTTAAGCTTGGCGGTGGTGATTATACCGCACCTGCTCAGCTTTTAGGTGACTTTTTGAAGGATACACCATCAACCAGGCTTGGTGCAGTTAACCCCTCCTGCCCCACAGGTGTTACAATGACCGACATCAGAAAAGTGCTTCCAAAAAAAGTTACCGACACTATTGCAGGGGCAATTCAGGATTTTGACAACAAGCTTCACGGATTTAATTTATATGATGCAGTGCTTACCGCTCCCGAATCGAGAAGTTCATCACCTATAAGAATTATTCGGGATGAATTCTATCAGGCAACAAGGCTTCGGGGTCTTTACCCCTGTGGCGAGGGCGCAGGCTATGCAGGCGGAATTGTTTCTGCAGGCGTTGATGGTATCCGTTGTGCAGAAGCAGTTTTAAGTGGCGAATATTAAGCTTTTATATTTCATAAGACAAACCACCTCAGGAATATTATTTCCCGAGGTGGTTTTTTGAAATTTAAGGTTATTAGAATAAGCTCACTTTTTATTGTTTTTTCTCTTCTCGCGCTCACAATTATTTCAACTGTTACCATTTCACATATTGGCGTTAAGGTCAGTAATACAACAAGAAAATTACCGATTTACTCCGTAGAAACCGACGAGAAAAAAATTGCAATTACCTTTGATGCGGCGTGGAGTGCCGAGGACACCGATGAGCTTATTGAAATACTGAAAAAGCACAATGCAAAAGCCACTATATTTGCAGTTGGCGACTGGGTTGAGAAAAACCCTGATGCAGTAAAGAAATTTCATAAAAATGGTCACGAAATGGCAAATCATTCCGACACTCACGCAGCATTCAGCAAGATAAGTCGTGAGGAAATAAAGCAGGAAATACTTAACTGCAACAAGAAAATTGAAGCAATAACAGGTGTTGCACCAAGGCTTGTGAGAGCCCCAAGCGGCGACTATGACAACAAGAGCATAGAGGTGGCAGATAGCCTTGGTATGAAAACAATTCAATGGGATTGCGACAGTTTGGACTGGAAATTGCTTTCCGTTGATGAAATGTATAATCGTGTGGTTAACAAGGTGCAAAACGGGTCAATTGTTTTATTCCACAACGGAGTTGAAAACACACCCGAAGCACTTGATAAAATCCTTACTAAATTACAAAAAGACGGCTACGAATTCGTAACCGTCAGTGAGCTTATTTATTGGGATAATTATGAAATTGACCATACGGGTAGGCAGATTAAAGCTTAGTTGTTATTCTCTTAAACATTTCGTTGATTTTATCGTATTCGCAAGTAAAGGACTCTGCACTTGCAACAATCATTTCTTCAGGAGTAACAGACGAAAAATCAACCCTATATCCTGCATTCAAAGCAAGATATTCAATAAACAATCTTTGGGTTCTGCCATTCCCTTCTCTGAAAGGGTGCAAAACATTTATTTCGCTGAGATAATAAGCTAATCTTTCTGCAATATTATCGCAATTCTTCAAATAATTTTCTTTCTTCAAAGATGAAAAAACAGTATCAGCATAAGATTCTAAATTCTGCCACAAGCAAAACTGATTTCCTTTTGAAATATTAACATGACGATATTCTCCTGCCCAGTCATAAATATCTTCAAAAAGAAACCGGTGTATCTTCTTCAAATGTGAAAAATCAAAATCACCCTCAATAATATTTTGCTTTGCGTAAGCTAATTTGATTGAGGTTATTTCTCGTTCAGCGATTGCTAAATCTTCCGAATTAGTAATATTAAGTTTATTTTTCAAAACATTGGAATCAGGATAGCAATATTCAATATCCCACTCATAGTCATAACTGTAACTCTTCATAGCTTATGCATTAACCTTATGTTTGTTCAACAATTCATTAATCATACTATCAAGCATTTTAGGATTGTTAAGACAAACTGAAATTCGTTCTTTATCTGCATTTGTAAGTGGTAAGCCCTCCATAGACATTGAGCTATCAACCTCATTGATAATACGTTCAATTTCACTCATAAAATGCCACCTCATTTCTGACTATATTATATCATAAACGAAAGAATATATCAACCGAAAAATCGCAAAAAGACGGCTACGAATTCGTAACCGTCAGTGAGTTTAATTCCGTAAGATTATATTATAAATTAGATTAACCTATTCACAAAATCAAAAGCCTACAACATCATCATTTACTTCATAGTCTATGTCAGTATAATTCAGCACAATCCTAACCGAATAGTTTTCAGACATCATACCCATTGTTATCTCAGTATTTTCGGTTTCCCAGCAAGTTTTATAGGCAACATAGCCATACTCAAGTGCATTAGCAGCACCAGCCGCTTCTATCAAGTTATCATTTTGCATTTTAACAACCTCATCAGTAACTGGTTCTCCGTATTTTTCATTAAGTTCTTCTTTCATTGCATTGTAAGCTACAATATATTGACCTGCATTTGTAAAAATACCGTCAAATATATATCCCCCACCAAACAATTTATTACTATCGAATTGATAAACTATACTACAATCATAACCTAATAACGATCCTTCAAATACTAAATTATCCTCTGTTTCACCCAAAAACTCGCACTCTTCGCGTTTTTTTATTTCAGCCATATCATCCCCCCAACACCCATATCTAAACTCAAAATCCTCAATAGGAACTGTTCCCGTTGTTATGACAACACTATTTTCCTCAACACTATTTAACTTATCGCTTTGTGTTTGATAATTTTGATTAACAATTTCGTTTTTCGATATATCACAAGAAACAAACGAAAATAAAACACCAATAATCAACAAAATGCACATAACTTTATTCACTAATAACACCTCCAAGTTTTAACAATATTATATCTGTATTACAGATAAAAGTCAATATCTTTATTACAGATACCGCATAATAAATAGCGGTGAAGAAAATGGTTTTTAAAAATTTGAAAAATATCAGAGAAGACAGAGATATTAAACAAAAAGATATTGCGAAGTATTTAAATGTTTCACAAAACACATACTCTCAATATGAAACAGGTGTAATATCTTTAACTGCTGAAATATTAATAAAATTAGCAGATTATTACAATGTTACTATTGATTATCTATTAGACAGAACCGATAAAGCAGACTAATATAAAAAGGTTGATCATGAGAAATCCTGACCAATCGTTTTTTGATTTTATTATGCTCTACATATATACAACAATGTACCATTTTATTAAGTGTTGACTCTTTGGATTGGAAGCTGCTTTCTGTTTACAAAATGTATAATCGCGTGGTTAATACAGTGCAGAACGGTTCAATTATACTGTTTCATAACGGAGTTGAAAATACACCCGAGGCACTTGATAAAATCCTTACTAAATTACAAAAAGACGGCTACGAATTCGTAACCGTCAGTGAGCTTATTTATTGGGATAATTATGAAATTGACCATACGGGTAGGCAGATAGAAAACAACAAACAATAAACACTTGATAATAACTATGGATTGTGGTATATTAGATAAAAAGCGAGGTGAAATATATGTCTATTGATAAAGCAATAGAAAATGCTGCTGCATCTGTTGAAATGGAAGGTTTTTCAATTGATGAACAAAGCAAAGATTTATGCAGAAAGCTACTCAACAAAGAAATATCAATGGAACAGTATATTTCACTTATAAAGCAATCGGTTGGTGTCGCATAATGAGTTATACTATTACAGCCTTAACTGACGATTATTATGAAGGTACAAGTTGTCTTGTTAACAAGTTCAATATACAAAACGAAGAACAACTTGCAAAACTTGAAGCCGGTATCACATTAGCGAAAACTGCTGAATTAGAAAGAAACCCTACAAGCAACTCTTTTGATTTTGAACATTATAAGCAAATACACAAATACTTATTTGAAGATTTATATGAATGGGCAGGAAAAATCAGAACTGTTGATATTTCTAAAAAAGGAACAAGCTTTACACAAGCAGAAAATATTGAAACAATTGCCAACGCTTGCTTTAAAAGATTAAAGGATAATAACTATTTTAAAAATCTTGATTTTGATGATTTTATTGACAACATAGTTGATTTTTACTGTTCAACTAATATGCTTCACCCTTTCAGAGAAGGCAATGGCAGAACACAAAGAATTTTTATTGCACAGCTTATACGCTTTAATGGTTATGACATAAACTTTTCTGAAATAGATACCGATGAGCTTATGGTTGCAACAATACATTCTGCAAATGGTATTACAGATTACCTTAAAGAAATATTCAAGAATCATGTTAAACATTAAACTTACTCTACGGATTTTTTCGTAGAGTTTTTTTATTTTAGAAAAAGACGGCTACGAATTCGTAACCGTCACTATTTTTCGTCTGCTACCAAACGCTACCGAACGCTACCGAACGCTACCGAATTTAGCCAATATAAATATAAAAATAGATAGAAGTAGTAGAAAAAATCAATATCAATATAGTTTTTGTGAAAAAATTTTTGATGAGTTTTGAACATTTTTTCGCAAGTTATGAACATTCTCTCTACATTTTCCTGCTTTTTACTGACATTTATTGAACATTATTTGGATTCGGTTATTTTAATTTTATCTGCTGTCAGCTCGGTATTTGTTGTTATAACATCAATTATCTGCAGAGTGGCGTCATCGCTTAAGGAATCCTTTGAAACTACAATCTGTGCGGATTTTTCATTGATAACTGCAACACATTCACTTGCAAGCTTTGCGGAAATGAGAGCTTCCACATCACTTTCGAGCTTTATCTGAGCGGTAAGCTCATCAATTGATTTTGTTATTTCTTTGGCTTCATCGCTTCCGCTTTTTGCTTTTTCAAGGGATTTATTAAGCTTATCTAACGCCTCGTCCCTTGATTTCTGACGATTAAGCTTAACCTCACTGAAATAATCTGCCTCCTCACCTGAGGCATTAACATATTTTGCTTCACCAAGATTTTGCACATAATCGCTTTCGGTTGTTTGCTCAGGTGACTGAATTGTTGAATTATTGCCTGTGTAGTACCAATTCACAAACACTGCCGCACCTAAAGCCACAACAAGTGTTGCAAGAATAAGCTGTCGTCTTTTAATTAATAAATTCATAGAAAATCCCTCCAAATTTAAATCAGAATAAACATTTTGAAAACATCGAGTGTATTACAGTTTCACCTTTGGTGAAATGACGCTCAGGGGCTCGCGTCAAGAACTCTCCACCGTTCCGCCCCATTTTAATAGGTTAATTTACATTTGGCTCGCTTAGAAATGATATAAATTAGTTTCAGATATTCAAGACGGTCCCCCTCTCTTCGAAGAGAGGTACAACAAACCAAAACCTTATTTTCCTAAATTACATTTTGCTTATAACCAATTACTAATTACTAATTGCTAATTGCTAATTACTATTTGCCATTGTCTCTACCGAAACCCTTGCGGTGCTTATATCAAACAGAGCGCAAACAGTCTGGGTTATTGCATTTTTCACCTGTGTGTTGCCTGCGCCTTCGGCTACTACGGCAACACCCTTGATGGTTGGCTCATATACCTTAACCACAAGGCATTCCTCGTTATTTGAGCCGTTTTTTACAATTATATATTCCTCCTCGGATTCATATTCCGTTGAGCCTTCTCTGTTATCACTTTTTTCGTTATAGCCCCTTGCATAAACATTTTCATAGCAGTTTTCAAGGGTTATCATAACCCTGACCTTCCCTGCTCCGTTTATTTTTTCAAGAAGAGCTTCAAGGCTCTTTTCGGTTTTTTCAATGTATTCAACTGAAAAATTCACAGTATCCTCTTTAGATACTGTTTCGGACGAATCCGAACCGAAAGCCTCACCGACAAGAAGAACGAGCATTATAAAGCCTGCAAGACCTAAAAGAATCATATTCTTCTTACCGATTTTCAGTTTTTTTATATTTTTCAATAAATCATTCATTTTTCACACTGACCTTTAAGACCTCCTGATAATCCTGAGAAACCTTCTTTTTTATGCTTGGAATTTTATGCTCAAAGGCTTTCCCCACCTCTATTTTTATTTCCTCAAGATATACTGTGTTCTCCTCTTCATCAATGGTTGTGGTTACATATACTTCATATTCATTCACACCTTCATTTATGAGTATTTCTTTCATTTCATCCCGAAGCTTTTTTTCTGTAAGGCTTGCGGTGTGAACAAGTGCTTTATAATTTACATTTTCCGCTACTTCAACCTCGGGGAGCAGGCTTTCAATATTGATTTCACCTTTAAAAATCGGAGATAATATTGCTAAAAGAAGCACAGAAACCACTGCAACACGAAGAGTTTTTCTTGTTTTTTCAGGTGCCAGATATTCAAGCACCCCACCCACAAGGGCGCACACTGCATAATTCAAAAGAACTGTTTTAATAGCTTCTGTCATTTCAGACACCCTTTACAAATATAACAACCCCAACGGACACAATGAAAATTACTGAAGAGAACACCGTTGTTGCACCTAAAAGAGTCAGTGCATCCTTGAAAATGCTCAGCATACCCACACCCTCGGTTGAGCCTAAAAACTCTGAAACGGAAATTACAATATACAATGCAAATACCCAACCGATAATTTCCAAAAGCGAGGGCAAAACTGTTAACACAACTGTTACAATACCAAAAATTCCTACTGTGCTTTTTATCAGAGAAAGGCTTGATATCAAAGCGGAATATGTATCACTGACCGCGCCACCTACAACGGGAACCGTTCTGCCCACAACAAAGCGGATTCCTCTTGAGGTAAGGGAATCCACCCCTGCGCCCATAACTCCCTTTAAGGTGACAATTCCCGAAAAAAATGTGCCGATAAAGCCTAAAAATGATATATATAATTTTTTAACTATTGAAGAGATTTTTTCACTGAATTTATATATATCAAAGCAAGAGAGAAACCCCAATGAACACATTGCATTAACCGCAGGCTGACTGATGCCCGATAAGAGAGAGGAAAACAAGGTATCAGAGAGAACTGCAAGGGATGCGTAGGATGTTCCCAGAGCCACCTTTCCCGAGGAAGAAACTATCATACTGAACACACCTGCAAAGGCAGTTGTGAAGGCATTAAGACCTTCTAAAACAGAAAAAGCAGTTGTTACAGCATTCACCACAGGAACTGCCAAGGTAAGAGCCAATATTGAATTACCGATAACGGAAACAGTCTGCGAGGAATTGAAAAAGGAGGAAAAAAGAGCGGTAAGAATCAATACACCAATTGCAGATACAAGGAATTTCAAGGGTTGGGTTAACGAGCGTTTGGTTAAATCAAAAAGCACATTGAAAATTTTTGAAAGACTTACGGAAAACAGCTTCTCAAAGCTTATTTCATCAATACCGATTTCCGCTAAAATTTCTGCAGTTTCATCATCTATTGCATCTGCTATGCTTTGAAAATCAAACTCTTCCTTGTAGCTATCGATATTTTCTTCCAATGCATAAGTATTCATCGACAAAGAAAAGAACAATACAATAAACACAACTAAAGAGAGGCATTTTTTTAAAATCCTTTTCATTTTTTCACCTGTTAAAAAAAGTTAAGGCAATTTCCGTTACAGCTGTAAACACAGGCAAGGCACAGGAAACCGCAAGTATTTTCACACTTAATTCCACAACACCTGCCACTGCACCCTCTCCGTTATCACGGCATATATCTGCCACCACCGCACCAACCGATAGCATACCAAAGGCTTTCAGCATAATTTTCAGGGAGGCTTCACTGACAACTGAAAGCTCCTGAAGGCTACTGAAAAGAGAAGTTAGGTTTTTTATTTCAGGCACTATTGCCAACACTATTATTGCAACAAGCGTTAGTTCCCCCAAAATTGCAAAGGACGGTGCATTGTGCTTAAGAAGAAAAAGCAACACAACACCAGCTAAAACAAAAATCAGAATTTTTATAAACATCATATCTCTATGACAGATGACAATGCATCCTTTAATTCGTTTAACTCGGGTATAATCGCCATAAATGCTATCAGAAGCCCTGCAAGAGTTAGAAGCAAGATGTATTCCTCCTTACCTGCCTTTTGCAATAACTGGTTTAAAAAGGCTATTACAAGGGCAATACCCGCTATTTTTATAATGATAGTAAAGTCCATAGCTCACCTACAAAAAGAAAATAAGAACTGTTAATGCACCGAAAACACTCAGGGCGGTATTAACCTGAAGCTTTTCCTTATCCTTTGATTTTCTGTTTATCAAAGCCTCTTCAAAACGGCTTTTATATTCATCACAAAGGCTTATTTGCCCATCCTGGTCAGTTGTGCCGATATTTTTTATAAAGGAATTGAATTCCGCAATTATTCCCACGCCAACTGCTTCATCTGCGAATATCTGACCATCAGAAAAGGAAATATATTTATAACCCTGCTTTTCACCTATGGAATATATATGTAAAAACTCTGATTTTCTGTAATTCATTTCAGTTTTAACAAGGCTTACAAAACGAACAATTTCATCTAATGCTTTTGTGATTTTAATTTGTCTGATAACATTGAAAAAGCCAAATGCAAGGAAGGAAAAAGCTATCAATAAAACAAAAATGGTTTTCAAAATGTTACCATCTCCTTAACAATGCAGGGCTCTTCCTTACCCTTGAGAATAACCGCCTTTTTAAAAGCACCTGCATTCACAAGCCTTTTGATATTAGGTCTTCTCAACACCTCTTCAAAGCTTGAGCCGTGAGCAGTTGCAATGAAGCTGACACCTGTATTAACTGCCGAAAGCATTGCTCTCGCCTCTGCATCCGAGCCGATTTCATCAAGAATAACAATATCCGGTGAAAGCGTTCTCACTGCAATTTCCGTGCCTATAGCTTTGGGGTAAAGGGTCAAAACATCTGTGTGAAGCCCCACATCTACACCCTCACCGAATGAACGGGACGCAATTTCATCACGCTCATCAACAACTGCTGTTTTCAACGGATTTAATCGGCTTTGTCCCGAATAATATCTGCACAAATCTCTCAGAAGAGTTGTTTTTCCCGAAAGTGGTGAGCCGATTATGAGAAAAGAGGTGCAATCGTCACCTATTTTTCTGATTAAATCCTCAGAGCAACCGTAAAATTCTCTTGCAACACGAATATTAACGGAGTTAAAGGATGAAACAGAATAGACAGAGCCATTTTTCATAACCGCTCTTCCTACCACCCCTGCTTTACATCCGCCCCGCAAGGGTATGAAGCCCTTTGCAATCATATCCTGATATGTATGAAGAGAGCGACGGGAAAGGCAAAACACAATTTCCTGCAAATCCCTTTCGCTTGTGCAAAGCAAATCCGAGGAAAAGGAAACCGTTAAAGCACCGTTTTTTCGTATGTAATAAATTGTTTCTCTTGTGTTCAATGTAACGGGCTCACCGTTTCTGAACCTGATTTCTTTAACAGTTACAGCTATTTTTTCGGGTATTTCTCCTAAAACCCTTTTAAACTCCTCGGGCAGAAGAGATATAGCATTCAAATAATCCTTCAAATTTATCAATCCTTTCAAAACATAGTATTATCACTTGTCCGAATTTAGAACTAATTTTTACCATTTGTTAATAAAAAAGCATTGAAAGACATTACCATTTATGGTATTATTTAATATGAATAATTTTGTTCTAAAAGGAAGAAACAGAAATGATTAAGAGCTTAACAGAAAATATGAAAAACTCCCGCTTAGGCAAGCCCTTTTACAACACAAGGTTCTCCTTGCTTGCGGCAGCCTGCACTGCGGGAATTATGCTGGTGGTATATTTCTGCTACGATATGATACCCTTTGGTGACACAACAATACTGCGTATGGACCTTTATCACCAATACGGACCGTTGTTTGCAGAGCTTTATGAAAGAGTGACAAACCTTGACAGCCTGCTTTACTCCTGGACCTCAGGTGGCGGTAGCGCATTTTTAGGTAATTTCTATAACTACCTTTCATCACCCTTCCTTATAGTAATGCTTATTTTAGGTCATAAAAATATGCCCGAAGCAATTGCTGTTATGGTTCTTCTCAAGGCTGCCCTTGCATCCTTCACATTCTCATATTTCATATCAAAAAAGAATAAAGAGGCTTCCCCTCTCACATCTGCATTTGGTGTTCTTTATGCCTGTAGCGGTTATTTTATCGCTTATTATTGGAACATTATGTGGATTGATTCCTTTTACCTTTTCCCGCTTGTTATGCTTGGAATTGAGAAATTAATAAGTGAGCGCAAGCTTAAGCTTTACACAATAACTCTGGCGCTCACTCTTATTACAAACTACTATATGGGCTATATGGCTTGCATTTTCTCTGTTCTTTATTTCATTTATTATTTCTTCAGTAGCTATAATTTTACAGACACATATTTCGGAAGACTTGCTAAAAGAGAAAAAGGTATTAAGGGCTTTTTCTCCTGGGGCTACAACAATTTAAGAAACTCAAGATTTTTCGACAACGGTGTTAAATTCGCCTTCTGCTCGGTTGGTGCAGGCCTGCTTTCTGCATTTATGCTTTTACCCGTTTACTTTATTCTTTTGAATTGCTCGGCAACCTCGGGCACCTTCCCAACTGAATTTAAAACCTATTTTTCAATTTTTGATTTCCTTGCAAATCACCTTGCATACCTTGACCCCACAATCAGAAGCAGTGGCACAGATGTTTTACCCAACGTTTATTGCGGTATTCTTACTGTTATGCTTGTGCCCTTGTTTATTTTCTCTAACAAAATTTCTCTTAAAGAGAAAATTATGAGTGTTGGTATTTTAGGCATTATGTTTGCAAGCTGCTACACAAATTACCTTAATTATGTATGGCACGGTTTCCATTTTCCCAATGACCTGCCTTACCGCTTCTCTTATATGTATTCCTTCCTTTTGCTTGTATTTGCATATAAGGCAATCAGAAACATCAAGGAATTCACTAACCGCCAGATTATAGGCGTTGGGGTTGCAACAACCTTCTTTATAATCATTGTTCAGGAAATCGGCTCAAAGAACTTCAGTGAAACAGGCGTGTGGATTTGCGTTGCATTTATCGGTATTTACTGCCTTGCACTTGGTATTCTTAAAAATGATAAATACCCTGCTATTGCGGCGGCAGCACTTATTCTCTGCTCTGTTTGTGCGGAATACACAGTTGCAAACACCAACAATTACAGTATGGACCAGACAAAAACAAACTTTGTTGGTGACTATGACAATTTCCAGGAAATTAAAGATAAAATTGACGAATACGAGGGTAACGAAAGCTACCGAATGGAGTTAACCTCTTTAAGAGCCCGTATGGACCCCTGCTGGTATTACTACAACGGTGTTTCAACCTTTACCTCTATGGCTTATGAAAGTGTTGCAAATATGCAATCAAACTTAGGTATGTTCTCAAACTATATAAACAGCTATACCTACAACAGACAAACACCTGTTTACAACGCCTTCTTCGCTCTTGATTATATAGTTGACAACTTCACAGGTGCAAAGGCACCAATGAATTCACAGCTTTATAAGGAGCTTTTCACGGTTGATAAATACACCGCTTATGAAAACCTTTATCAGCTTCCCATAGCCTTCAGAGCTAATGAAGAAATAAGAATGTGGTCTCACGACAACACTAATCCCTTTGAGGTGCAAAGTGACCTTTTCGGCTCTGCTACGGGTATACACACAGTTTATAACGATATTGAGATTACCGATATTTCAGGCACGGGTGCTTCCTGCACAGATATGAGCTTAAGCGATTCAGGTTGCTATCCCTACACAGTAGAAAACACCGCAGGTGCTTCATTAACCTTTACACTTGAAATCAAAAAAAGCGGTAATGCCTATGTTTATTTAAAAACAAGCGGTAACAGTATTGATAATATAACCTACACCCTCGATGATGGAAATGTTATTGCTCAGGGTGTTGACACCAAGCCCTATATTATGGATTTAGGCTATCAGAAGGCAGGCAGCACTATTAAGCTCTATGCTCCTATCAGTGAGGGCATTGAGGGGTATGTGTACCTCTATGCCGTAACACTTGATAGCAAATCCTTTGAAAAGGGTTATGAGCAATTAAAGGCAGATTCCCTTAATGTTACAAAGTTTGATGAAACAGAAATTGAGGGTAACATCAATGTTTCCGAGGATGGTATTCTTTACACATCAATAAACTACGACACCGGTTGGAGTATTTATATTGACGGACAAAAGGCTTCAGGAGAGCAGATAGTTGATATCGGTGACCAGGCTCTTTTAGGTGTTTATATCACAAAGGGTGAGCACACAATAAGCTTTAAATATACTCCTCAGGGTCTTTGGTTAGGTTGTGCTATCTCTGCATTTACAGTTGTTATTTTCCTCTTACTGATTTATATTCTCAAATCAGGCTTGTTTGACTTCAATCCTCCTCTTTATGTTGAAGAGCCCGATGAATTAGAGCCTGTTTTAGAGGATAAGAACGAAGAGGAAAAGGAAAACCTCATAGAAGAAATTGACAAATTATTAGTTGATGTCGGTGTTACAGAAGATGTAACAGAAGAAAGCGATGCTGAATAACTATGTTTACTAAAATTAAAAGTGTGGGTCTTTTAGGACTTGAGTCATATATGATTGATATTGAGCTGAATATCACAGGTGGCAGATTTATGCTCGATATTGTAGGTCTGCCCGACACTGCAGTTAACGAAGCCCGTGACAGAATTATTGCGGCAATTAATAATTCAGGCTTAATTATGCACTTATCCTCACACTTTACCTTTAACCTTGCACCTGCAGATGTGCGAAAAGAGGGCTCTCTTTACGATTTGCCTATGGCAATTGCAGTGCTTTCCGCAACAAAGCAGATTATTGGAAACTATAAAGAAGCAGTTTTTATCGGTGAGCTTTCCCTTTCAGGTGCAGTTAAATCCGTAAAGGGTGTTTTACCGATGGTAATTGCCGCAAAGGAAAATGGTGTTAAGGATATTTATGTGCCCTTTGATAACTGTCAGGAAGCGGCAATTGTTGAGGGAATTAATGTTTATGGTGTTGAAAGCCTGAAACAGCTTGTTGACCATATAAATGATATTCAGAGAATCAAGCCTGTTGAGCTTATACCCTTCAGGCACTATGAAATGCCTGAGCATCTACCTGATTTTAAGGATGTTAAGGGTCAGCTTGAGGTTAAAAGAGCCTTAGAGGTTGCTGCCGCAGGTGGTCATAATGTTATGATGATTGGCCCTCCCGGTTCGGGTAAGAGTATGCTTGCCAAGCGTATTCCAACAATCCTGCCCGATATTACGGTTGATGAGGCACTTGAAACCACAAAGATTTACTCTCTTTCGGGTAATCTTTCCAAGGATGAGGCGATAATCAATTATCGCCCCTTCAGAGCACCCCACCATTCAGTATCTCCTGCAGGGCTTTCAGGTGGCGGAACAATTCCGAAACCGGGTGAGCTTTCACTTGCACATAATGGTGTTCTTTTCCTTGATGAGCTTCCCGAATTCAACAGAAGTACAATGGAGGTTTTAAGGCAACCCATTGAAAACGGAACAATTACAATTTCCCGTGCGGCTTGCGCTTTAACCTACCCCTGCTCTGTTATGCTTATATGCGCTATGAACCCTTGCCCCTGCGGTTATTACGGGCACCCAACAAGAATGTGCAGTTGCCCCAAGGGTGCGCCTGCAAGGTATCTTTCAAAGGTATCGGGCCCCCTTTTAGACAGACTCGATATACATATTGAGGTGCCACCCGTTGACTATAATCAGCTTTCCGACAAGGAAGAGGGCGAAAGCTCTGCTTCAATAAGAGAAAGAGTAAACAAAGCACGACAAATTCAGATTGAGCGCTTCAAGGGTACGGGAATCACCTGTAATGCCAAAATGACATCATCCCTTACAAGAAAATACTGCCAGCTTTCCCCTGCTGCAGAAAAAACACTTCAGGCTTCCTTTGAAAAGCTTGGTCTTTCTGCAAGAGCCTATGACAAGGTTTTGAAGGTTGCAAGAACAATTGCCGACCTTGACCGAAGCGAAGCAGTTGAAAACAAGCATATTCTTGAGGCAATACAATACAGAAGCTTAGACAGAAAATTCTGGAAAGCATAAAAGAAAAAATAAACAAATTCAGGTGAAGCAATATGTTTTTATCATTTATTGTACCGGTTTATAATACTGAGAAATATATTTCTGAATGTCTTGATTCCTTATTAAAACAAAACATTCCATCGGACGAATATGAAATTATTTGTGTTAACGATGGCTCTAAAGATTCAAGTCTTGATATTCTTAACAAGTATGCTCTTGCTCACTCAAATGTACGTGTTATTGACCAACAAAACAGTGGAGTTTCTGTAGCAAGAAATGTTGGCATAGAGCATGCTAAGGGAAATTACATATGGTGTATTGACTCTGATGACTTAATAAAAGAAAATTGCTTGAGCGACATAAAAGAAATCGCCGAAACTAATGAATACGAGCGAATTATCATCAATAGCAAAACCTTTGAAAGCATTGATGAGTTATTCACGAAAGAAGCAGCCAAAGAATCCTGGAAAGACAGTGTAGTATGGCGCAATATTTTTAAAAAGGAATTTTTAAATAGCAACAATCTGCGTTATTACCCCGGTTTAGTATTTGGCGAGGATGCACTATATCTTTTTGAATGCTTTCGTTGTAACCCCAAAATTTACGAAGCTGATTTGTTAGTATACTACCACAGAATCGTTGCAGGCTCTGCTTCAAACAATAATTCGTATTCTTTTTCTCAAAAAAGAACACAATCTACAATAACTGAAGCAAAAATCGTTCAGCAATACTACGAAAGAAATGATGGCATTTATCCTACAGAAACCGCCAACAGACTTATAATTTATCTTTGTGGCGGATTATATTCATTAACACAAATGCCTTTGAAGTTTTCTAAACCTTATCTGAAGGATTTAAAAAGTTGTGGTTTATTTCCTTATAAAACACCCAAGGAATGCACAGTTACAAAATCATACCAACATAACCGCACAGATTTTTTCGGCAAAATTTTTGACTATGTTTATACTCATCTCTATCGTCCGTGGGGATTTCTGTCAATGCGTATAATAAACCTTTCGCTGAAGTTGATTAACAAAAACTTATGATCAGTGAGTAAAATTACAGGTGTATCAGAAAATGGATTTTTCTGATACACCTGTTTATTTTTTATATTACTTTCTTTTAGCCTCAAAAACTGTTTCTACTGCTTTTTTGAAGAGCATATAGTCATATTTAGGCTTCCAGTCGTCGCCAACCTCGAGGCTTTCAAACTCCTCTTCGGAAACAGCAACATACATTTCTGTTACGCCCTTAAGCTCGCCATCTTCCTTATAAACAGTATCCCAGAATGCGTGATGACCGATATAGCTAACGCTTTCGGGAATATATACATAAGAAAGAGCCTGATTATAGCTGAAGGCATCTGAGCCGATAAATTCAAGACCCTCGGGCAAGGAATTATAAACCTCTCCTAATTTCTTTTCACTTGTGAAATGAGTGCTTGTCACCTTATCTGATTTATAGGTATAAATATTTGTAAGTGACGGAGTTGTGCCCCATTGGTCAACCTTTTCGTGAAGCTTGAAAACTGCAAGGGTTTCAACCGTCTTCAAGCCCTCGGGTAAATAAATCACACGAAGATTTGCATAGTTGAAGCACATTTCAGCAATTTTTTCAACTGTTGAGGGAACAACATAGGTCTGAATATCTCTTTCATATTCAGGAGTTACCTCATCCTTATAAAGCTCTTTTTCATAACCGTATTTCTGACGGAGATATTCATCGTGGTCACAGGGGTAGCAAAGCACCTCGGTTTTATCCTTATTATAAAGAACACCGTCAACATCGCAGTAATTGGGGTTATTTTCATCAACCTCAATATTCTGCAAAGCCCAGCAGGAATAAAACGCCTTTGCATCAATATCGGTTACATTTGCACCGATTCTGATGGTTGTGATTTTATCATCACAATTCAAAGTGAACTCTCTTACAGATGTAATAGGCTTTGTTGTGTCCTTAACAACCTTGAAATTGGTGTTAGGGTCATTATTACCGGGAATATATTCAATATCGCTTACATAGTCGATATCAAGCTCATACAGATAGCCTGTGTTACTGAATTTTGAAAACTCAATACCATTTGCAGTATCGGTATATTCAAATGTATCGTTCTGCAAGGCAAGGACACTGAAATAAATTGAAAGTGAAACTGCAACAATAATAACAAGAACAAATACTATCTTTTTTAAAGTATAGTATTTATAGGGCTTGTTGATATGAGGTGCTGCAAGACCCGGAACCTGATATGTCCATATTTCATCCTCGGGAATATCAAGATGAACATCAGTTCCCCAATCGTTAACCTTTTTCTTTTCTTTTTTACTCATTCAACTCACCCCCCTTAACCCTTATAGCCACCGGAAACGGAAGTGCCTTCTTCAACAGCCTTCTTTTCCGTTACCTCGGCGCGTCGCTTAAGAACCTCCATAACAAGATTCTGTTTCTTGTTATCATAATCCCAGAAGAGATACGGGATTGTCATAAGGAAGAAGCCGATTGCATCAACAATTATGGGCACAACAACAATGTTTCTTCTTGAACCATCAAAGAAGAGGATTTCCCAGTTACTGTTGAAGCCGTATTTAAGCAGGAATATGGGAATAATAAGACCGACAAAGGATGTGATAGGCCCTGTAAACCAACCGAAAATACCTGCAAAGCTTTCGAGACGCTCACCTGACAAATACATCTGATAGTCGCCGATACGCACGCCCATATCGTGACCTGCGGTTGTGGGAACTGTTTTTGTCATTTCCATAAAGAAGAGAACAACAACACAGATTGTTCCGCAAAGGGCAAGGTTATCACCCAAGGTCCACATTGAAACTGCAATAATAACATTACCTATTGCACGACTCAGCTGATAGAAAATCATAATCTGCTTATATGAAAATCTCTTGAGGAAATACGGTGATAACAAATCAGGTGGTGTACCCGCAAAGGAAATGAGGGCAACCAACAATGAATAAGGAAGACCGCTCAGACGGAAGGTGTAGAAATAAAGAATTGTTGCAAAGGGAAGCATACCGTTACCGAGAGAGTCAATAAGACCAACAATGGTATTGATAAGAAGATATTTATTCTTCAGAACACCCAGCATACCATCCCAGAATTTAATCTGAACCTTCTTTTCAATGGGCGGCTGAGGAATTCTTTCCTTAATTCTGCCTGAAAGCCCCATTGTGAACGCAGCAGAAATAATAAATGTAATCGGAATAACCCATCTGTAGAAATTGATATCTGCCCATTCGTGACGAAGCATACCGACTATGGCAGGAAGAATAATAGCAAGAATGGAGTTAAAGATATGTGAAATTTTAACGGGATAGCTACGGACAAGAATTCTTTCCTGAAGATTGGGACTGATTCTCTTTGAGCATTCCTCAAGTACATTACCAAATCCGAACACATTATATGTAGCAAATAAAAGGTTTGCAACCCAGACTCTTGTTGCAACATCACCGATATTATAAACAGGAAGCCAACCGATAAGAATAACCATTATAGCTTTTGGAATAACATCGCAGTAAAGGCTGTATTTATATCTGCCGTATTTTGGAATAAGCTTTTTACGCCAGAAAATATTACGGGCACCAACCCAACCTGTATACAGGAAATGAGTACCGAAGGTCTTGAAGCACGCCGTGGCATTCATTCCCTCAAAGCTGTTGAGCATAGTAATAAACGAGCCCGATTGGTTAAACAGCATCGAATAGTCAAACAACAGCGTTGAAATACCAAACGCCATCATAAGACCGTAAACTAAATAAACCTTTCTTTCGGTTTTTTTAGGTAAGAAACCTAAGTTATCGCAAACATACCACCAGATAAGAGCTGAAATATAACCCAAAGGCATATTCAGAAGACCGATAACCGAGAATGTAAGATAAGGTAATTTATAATGGTGCATAATAAGGAAACAGCTTGACCAGAAACCGATATATTCAAGTGTTTTTGAACCTGTATAGTTTGCACCAACACCAATAACAACATCTTTATATTCCTTATAAGGAACATATTTACCCTCTGCAGGAGTGTTCCAATGGTCTTTAATTTCACCGGCAAACCATTTGACCTTATCAACTGCAGAGTTGATGCTACCTTTACCCATAAACATTCCTCCTTTTCCATATAATAAAATAATTTTATCATAAATAAGTTCAAATAACAATGAAGAAAAACCGTTTAGGATGTAGAATACTTTATCGGTTTCTTGTTAGAGTTGAACAAAAGAGGATGTAAAAAAACTTGTCGTTTTTTTACAGCCCCTTTATTTTTGTGTTTACGTTATCTGTCAAATGAAGTACTCGCTTCGCTCGTAACGAAGTTATGTCCTGCGGACATAAATGAAAAATCGACAAGTCGAAACTTGTCGGATTTTTTGGCCCGCCCAAAGGGATTCGAACCCCCGTTCTTCAGAATCGGAATCTGCTGCGTTATCCAACTGCGCCATGGACGGAAATACAATTAGTTATTATAAACATATTATCGCTTATTTTCAAGACAAAACAACAAAAATATTTTGTCTCGTTTTCTATATACAATTTCCTCTTGCAAAATATTTTTAACTATTGTATAATATTTTTATTGCAAACATAAATGGTTTTGTTGAAATTGTTTATGTCTTTTAAAGGAGGAAAATTTATGAAACGCTTAATCGCAATCTTAATGGTATTGGCAATGGTATTTTCATTAGCAGCATGTGGCGGCAATGGTGAGGCTGATACTAACAAGGGTGCAACCGCTATGACAATGGGTACAGGTGGTACAGCAGGTACTTACTATGGCTACGGCGGAATTCTTGGTAACCAGATTAAAACTTCAACCGGTGTCACAGTTAATGTTGTTGCTACTGATGGTTCAAAGGCAAACATTCTCGGTATCGATACAGGCAACTATCAGCTTGGTACTGTTCAGTCTGACGTTATGTCTTATGCTTGGGAAGGCTCCCGCGCATTCCAGGAGGAAGGCAAAATTGACTCATTCCGAGTTATTGGTGGTTTGTATGCAGAGGCAGTTCAGCTTGTAACAATGGACAAAAACATCAAAACTGTTCAGGACCTCAAGGGCAAAAAGGTTTCCATCGGTGCTGCAGGCTCAGGTGTTTATTTTAACGCAATTGATGTTCTTAACGCTGCAGGCTTAGAGGAATCAGATATCGTTCCTCAGTATCAGTCATTTGCTGATTCCGCAGATGCTCTTAAGGACGGTAAAATTGATGCAGCATTTGTTGTTGCAGGTGCTCCCACTCCCGCTATTCAGGAGCTTTGCGCAACTGCAAGCGCATATCTCATCCCCATTGATGGTGATATTGCTGACAAGCTTATGAAGGCAAACCCCTTCTACACAACTTATGAAATTCCCGCAAACACTTACGAGGGTCAGGAAGAGGATGTAACAACTGTTACAGTTAAGGCTACCTTAATCGTAAACGCATCTGCAACAGAGGATGATGTTTATAACATCACAAAGGCTATCTTTGATAATATTGATGGTATCACAGATGCTCACGCAAAGGGTGCAGAGCTTTCAATCGAAAATGCTACAAGCGGTATGACTGTTCCCTTCCACGCAGGTGCTGCTAAGTATTTCAGCGAAAAAGGTGTTACTGTAGAAACAGAATAATCTTTTCTGAACTGTTTGTTTTGCTTGGCTGCAGTTAAATGCTGCAGCCAAAATTATTTTATCACTCACGGAAAAAGGAGGCTTCTTATGGCGTTTTTAAAGAAAAAAACAGCTCCTGAAACTCAGGAGCCTATGAATCTTGAGGACGTTATGAAAAAGTTTGACCGCGAGTCTAACACACGTGTCTGGGAGGGTGTTCCCAAAACAATTGTTACTTGCATTCTTGCGGCTTTTTCAATCTTTTGTATTTATGTAACCTTATTTGCAACCTGGCTTGATGAGGTACGCCTTACATCCTTTATGGCTTTTATAATCTTTATAGGTTATATGGTGTTCCCTGCTAAAAAAGGTGTGCAGAAAACCAACTATATACCCTGGTATGATATTATTCTTATGCTTGCAGGTACGGGCGCATTCCTTTACTTCTGCGCAAACGCAACAGAAATCGTATCCCGCTTTAAAATCACACCCGTTGAGGTTACTGTTGGTATTATCGGTATTATCTGCCTTATTGAGCTTTGTCGCCGTAGTGTCGGATTACCGATTTTATGTGTGGCAGGCGTATTGTTGGTTTATGCTCTCATCTGGGGCTCAACAAATCCCGATATGTTTGCCCGTATAACTGAGTATGTCAGAGTTCTCTTCTATTCAAAGGAAGGTATTCTTTCAACACCAATCAATGTTTGCTCCAAATATATTGTTATGTTTATTATCTTTGGTGCATTCCTTGAAAGAACAGGCATTGCCGATTTCTTTATTAAAATCGCTAATGCACTTGTCGGCCGTTTTTCAGGTGGTCCTGCAAAGGTTGCGGTTGTTGCATCTGCTTTTGAGGGTATGGTTTCAGGCTCATCTGTTGCTAACACAGTCGGCTCAGGTGCGGTTACAATTCCCCTTATGAAAAGAACCGGCTACAAGCCCGAGTTTGCTGCTGCGGCTGAAGCATCCGCTTCAACAGGTGGTCAGATTATGCCCCCTATTATGGGCGCGGCTGCCTTCCTTATGGCAGAAACTGTCGGTGTCCCCTACTCAAACATTGTTGTAAGAGCAATTTTACCTGCTGTGTTATATTTTGCCGGTGTTTTCATCACGGTTCACTTAGAGGCTAAAAAAGAAGGTCTTCGCGGTCTTACCAAGGAAGAGTTACCTCGCCTAAAGCCCTTACTTAAACAGACATATTTGCTTTTGCCATTGATACTTCTTATTTATCTTGTTGGTACAAGCACCCGTTCAATTGCTTATGCAGCTGCAATTGCAATTGTTGTTGCAATTGTTGTAAGCTTGTTCAACAAGGACCATCGTATTACACCCAAGAGAATTCTTGAAGCTCTTGCAGCAGGCGGTCAGGGTATGATTACTGTTGCCGCAGCTTGCGGTGTTGCAGGTATTATTGCAGGTATCATAGGTGTTACCGGACTTGCCTTTATGCTCTTTAACGGCATTATTGCTTTAGCAGGCGACAAGATTATTATTGCCCTCTTCTTAACAATGCTTTGCTGTATTGTTCTTGGTATGGGTGTTCCCACAACCGCAAACTACTGCATTATGGCAGCAACCTGTGCTCCTATTCTTGTGCAGATGGGCGTTCCTATGGTGGCGGCTCATTTCTTCGTTTTCTATTTCGGTATTGTTGCAGACCTTACTCCTCCCGTTGCGTTAGCCTCGTATGCAGGTGCTGCAATTGCTCAGGCAAACCCGATGAAAACGGCACTTACCTCAACAAAGCTTGCTATCGGCGCATTTATTGTTCCTTATGTGTTCGCACTTAATCCTGCAATGCTTTTCATTGACACAACTGTACCTGAGGTTATCTTAATCTGCATTACCTCACTTATCGGTATGTTTGGTGTTGCGGCTGCATTACAAGGCTATTTCTTACACAAGATGAATTTGTTTGAAAGAATTATAAGTATTGTAGGCGGTTTATTACTTATATACCCCGGTATTGTAACAGATGCTATCGGTCTCGGACTTGTTGGAGTAATGTTTGTTATTCAGCTTTTAACAAGAAAAAAACATAAAAAAGCAATTGCTTAAATATGTTAAAAACTCTGTAAGGCTCGTGCCTTGCAGAGTTTCATTTCACCCTATAGGAGATGAGAATATGCTCAAAGAAATGCTTAAGGAAAGAAATGTTCCCGAACTTAAAACCAGAGAAGAAATGCTCGAATTGATTCATACCGATTTATTCGGCTATATGCCACCAAAACCCGATAAGATTACTTTTGAGGTTGAGGAAGCTATAATTCCTAAATTCTGCGCAGGTAAAGCAGTTTGCAACAGAGTTACTGCTAATTGCATTATAAACGGCAAGGAATTTTCATTCCCCTTTTTAGCAACTCTCCCCACAGATAATAAAAAGCATCCCTTTTTCATTCACGTGAATTTCAGACCCGATAATCCCGACAGATATATGCCGACAGAAGAGCTTGTTGACAATGGCTTTGCGGTTTTATCTTTGTATTATAACGATATTTCAAGCGATGATGGTGATTTCACAAATGGTCTTGCAGGTATTTTATACCCAGAGGGAAAAAGAGGTGCAACCGACTGTGGCAAAATTGCTATGTGGGCTTGGGGTGCACAGAGAGTTTTAGACTATGCTTATACAATTCCCGAAAGGCTTGACCTTGACTGTGCAACAGTTTGCGGTCATTCTCGCCTTGGCAAAACTGCACTTTTAGCAGGTGCAACTGATGAAAGATTCACCTTTTCATATTCAAACGACTCAGGCTGCAGTGGCGCGGCAATTGCAAGAGGCACTGCCGAGGGTGGCGAAAGAGTTGCAGATATCTGTCGCAATTTCCCCTTCTGGTTCTGCGAGAACTATAAGAAATACTGCAACAACGAAGATAATATGCCCTTTGACCAGCATTATCTTGTGGCATCAATTGCACCGAGAAAGGTGCTCATAGGCAGTGCCGCACTTGATAAATGGGCAGACCCTCTTTCAGAAATGCTTTGTTGCGTAGCATCAAGCGATGCTTTCAATAATGGTTTTAAATATGAGGACAGACCACCACAGATTGACGACAAATTCCTTGAGGGCGACATCGGCTATCATATGAGAGATGGTCTGCACTATTTCAGCCGTCAGGATTGGTTGAGATTGATTGAGTTTATAAATATTCATAAATAAAAATCCTGTTTTGCTATCGTGTGGCACAGGCAAGCCAGTGCCTTACGGGTGTAGTGGTTTAATTGAGCACATTATTTCAGAGCAAAAACCGTAAGGTATGGGCTTGCCCATACCACAGAGTACAACTATAGATTTGTGTAGGTGAGGAAATGGCAAAACGATACAAAAAATCAGAGCCCTTAAACAAATGGGTTGCTTTGGTTATGGCTTTGATTTCAATTTTTATGGGTACGGTATTTTCGTCTATGCTATATCCAAATCAACCAATCACACGAGAAGAAGCAACACAGATAATCGGTGATTTCAAGGAAGCTGAAGGTTATAGAAAACTAAAAGGTGGATATACTGAAGTATCTTTATTTTTTTACGATGAGCAACGACAATATATAAGTAGCTGTTGCGTTACTGATGAATTACTTGAAGCTCTTAAAAAGACACCTATTGGAACTGAATTTAAAATATTAGTAAATCCAAATAATGATTATGTTGTTGAGTTAATTGCAGAAGATGTAATTCTTCTTGATTTCGACTATGCACAGAAAGCATTAAAAAATAATTCTATTGGATTTTTTGCTTTTGGTATTGTAATGTATATTTTTGCAATAATTTTTATCGTTCAGGCTGTGCTTGATTTTAAAAAGAAGATGAAACGAGCAAAAGCAAAGAAAACATCAAAATAAAACAATACAGAAAGATATGTAAATTGAAGCGACCGCTTCAACGACGCTCGGTAACTCGCGTCGAGAACCACCCACCACCCGACAAACATCTTTTTAAACTTTATTAATTGGCTCGTTTGAAACTCTATTCATAAAAACAACTAATCAAAAGGTGGTCCCCCCGCCTTCGAAGGCAGGCACCACCTACAACAACTTCATTCTTCTACCAACATTTTATCCAATGCTAACAGCTATTTGCTATCTGCTATCTGCTAGCATCTGGCGACTGGCGACTGGTGACTGGCAACTAAAAAACAAAGCTCCTTGCTTTCGCAAAGAGCTTTGTTTTTTACTTTTTAATTCTATTTAGTGCTGCATTGAGCTGGAGAAGCTCTTCCTTTGTGAAATGGAGGTTTGCCGCGCCCATAAGATTCATAAGACGAAGAACAGTGAAGCCACCCATCATCTGCATCATAGGTCCGCTCATCATTTCTGCGCCCATATCCCCCATCATTGACTTATCACCGTGATTCTTCATAGCGTTTGCCATAAGCCCCATAAAGAGCTGTTTTCCCTCTTCAGAAGCCATAATATCGCTCATTTTATCGTTAAGTGAGAAATAGCCTTCCGGTTCTTCAATATCAAACCAGTTAAGAACTGCGCCTGTTTCACGGAGTCTGTAAGCCTCGTTGAATTTTTCAACCTTTCTGATTTTTGAGGTATCCTTATAATCACCTGCAACAGCTTTAAGCTCTGTTTCCGAAACATTGGGAACATCAAAATAGAAGAAATGAACATCGCTTGTCTGCTTGCCGAGGCTCTTTCCGTTTGCGAAAAGCTCAACCTCAGGAAGATTTGAATACACAGTAACCTTTGTTATATCCTCAACTCTGTCAACATATCTCTTACCGCAGATGTGAACGAATTTTTCATCAGAAAGCCAAGCCTTATAAGCATAGAAGGAGTCCTTTTTATATTTACGGTCAAAGGTTACAAGACCCTTATGGTTCTGTCCGTTTTCGCCACCCTCGTTACGACTGTCTGCACCAAAGTCAAACATATTCCATACGTGAGTTGCCCAGAGATATTTTCTGCTGAAAAACTGTTTGATAAGCTCCTCGTGGTAATATGCCTGATACTCTTCGGTATAGTCACCCTGCTTGGGGTCTGATGTGTGCCAATCAAGAGCTTCGCAACCGTATTCGCTACAACCGATTGGAATATTGGGGTATTTAGCGTGGAAATTATCGAACCAAGGTCCATTCATTGTGGTGTCCCCACCGTACCAACCGAAATAGTGGTTATAGGAAACAACATCTGGAATCTGAATATAGGGGCTATCAATATCGCACATTGAAACTGCGGCAATAGTAGTAAGCCTTGTTTTATCCATTTCGTGAGCAAGGTCATTAAGAATTTCGTGGTTTTCAAGTAAATCGGGGTCAGAATCGCCCTTCATTGTAATTTCATTTGAAAGACCCCAAACAACTATTGAAGGATGGTTGTAATTCTGAACAATAAGCTCCTTCATCTGAGAAATTGTGTTTTCTCTGCCACCGGGCATATGGTTTGAAATATAGGGAATTTCTGCCCAGATTACAAGACCCTTTTCATCGCAAAGGTCATAGAAATATTGGTCGTGTTGATAGTGAGCAAGGCGGATTGTTGTAGCACCAACCTCACAGATAAGGTCAATATCTTCTTCGTGATGCTTGGGAAGAAGAGCGTTACCCAAGCCCCATCTGTCCTGATGGCGAGAAACACCACGCAAGGGGTATTCTTCACCATTGAGAATAAAGCCGTTTTCGGGGTCAATTTTAAAGGTTCGGCAACCGAAACGGGAGGAAATGTTATCAACAACATTTTCGCCATCAACAAGCTCGATTTCTGCAGTATAAAGATAAGGGTCTTTTTTACCGTTCCAAAGATGAACATTATTGATTTCAAGAGAAACCTTTGTATCTGTTGTTACTTTTTCTGCAACAGCTTTACCCTCTGCATCTTTAATTACATAGCGAAGCTTCTGATTTTCTTTTAAATTAACAACCCAAGTTTCAATTTCAACATCAGCATTGATACCGTTGATTTCGGGTGTGATTTTAAGACCGGGTCCACCGTGATGCATAAGCTCAAAGTGAGAGTCGCTTACACAGATAATATTAACATCTCTGTAAAGACCGCCATAGAATGTAAAGTCTGCCATCTGAGGATAAACCTTGTCGTTTGCAGAGTTATCAACTGCAATTGCAAGAAGATTTTCATCCTTGATACCGTTTGTTATATCAACTCTCCAGGTTGAATAACCGCCATCGTGGTGAGCAAGCACCTTGCCGTTAAGATAAACATCTGCAGAAGAGTTTGCACCCTTGATTTCGAGGTAATATTTTTCTGCTTCGGGAAGTTCAAAGCTCTTAAAGCTTTTCACATAATAGCAGGTGCCTCTGTAATAATCGTTATCGCCATCCTGACCGTCAATAGCGTTCCAGGAATGAGGAAGATTAACAAAGCACCAATTTGTTGGCATTTCTGCGGGTACTGTTGAAGCCTGCTTTGAAAAAGCCCATTTTCTGTTAATGTTTAAGATTTTTCTCATAATTTTCTCCTTTAGGAAAATGTTGGATTTATTTTATTAAAAACTGCCGACACATTAATTGTCGGCAGTTTCATTTTTATTTATTCATTTTCTGCCGATTTGCAAAACTATTATTCTGCAATTTCTGCTTTTGCAGATGCTCTCTTTGCACCGAGTTCTGCATTCATTGTGTCAACTGTTTTCTTATTAAGGTTATAAATCAGAGCAATGCCGATAAACTGTAAAACCGCGCTGAAGAGATAAAGACCTGCAACAAGCCAGCACATATTCTTTGCAGTCTGGAAGCTCTGACCGATAGTACCAAGCTCTGAGACATAACCGAGAGCACCCATAATAAGAAGAACGATAGAGGGACCAACTCCCTGAGCAAGCTTACGGAAGAATGAGTGGAGTGAATAAACTGTACCTTCCTCACGAGTGCCGAATTTCCACTCATTGTATTCAATAGCATCACTCATCATAGCCCATGAAACACAGGTATAAACACCCATACCGATACCAAAGAATACAAGACCAACGAGATATACAAGTAGTGCAGTGTCTGTATTATCTACTGTTGGGAATATCATCATAATACACGCACCAACAAGAGTTACAATTGAACCAACAACAGAAATTTCTTTTTTACCGAATTTGTTAACAAGAGGCTTAATAAAGGGAATGAATATAACCATAGGAAGAAAACCGATTGCAGTTACAACGCCTGACATACCAGCATTGTTAAAGTATGTAGCAAACATAATTGTATTAGCTGTTGAGGCAGACTGCATACCAAGGAACATACCCATAGCAGCAACAGTTGCGCCTACTGCAGGACGGTTTTTCATAAATTTACCGAAAGAAGATATGATGTTAATCTTTTCGCCTTTTTCATTTGTTTTAACAGTATTTTCATCTGCTCTGATTGTTGTAATTTTAATCATTATCATAAAGGCAATGAAGCCGAAAATACCCATTATGAGAGCGGCAAAGAAAACTCTTTCACCAAGAAGAATTTCAACCTGCTTTCCGGTTGCAGGGCTAAGAACTTCGTCACCTATCTTATAAGCAAGACCGGTTTCAGGATTTGTAAGGAACTGACTCTTATCAAAGCCCTCAGGAATTTCAATACGGTTAAGGAAGTCTGTTGTTCCGTCATAAGTAACCTTCTGCCAGATAATCATTGGAAGAATTACCATAGGAACAATATTACCGAACATAGAACCGATTGAACGCCAAGTTGAAAGCTGAGCACGTTCGCCTGTATCTTCTGTAATAAGAGAAAGCATTGAACCATAAGGAACGTTAGCAACTGTGTAACAAGCATCCCATACGAGATAACCGAGAACAAACAAAATTGCCTTTACAACAACACTTGCATTGGGGAAAGGAAGGAATACCGCTGCACCTGCAACAAGCAAACCGCAAGCACCGATGAAAATATATGTTTTGAATTTACCCATTTTATAGTTTCTTTTATCGTTATCGATAAGACCACCTATAAGCGGGTCATTAATTGCATCCCAAGCCTGAACAAGCAACAAAAGGCCTGATAAAAGACCTGTTTCCATAGTCATAAAAACTAACCAGAATGTCTGAACAGTTCCCTTAAGAGCAAAGCTCATATTACAACCGAAGTCGCCAAGTGCATATGCAACCTTATCGCGCATACCGAACTTGCGGAAACCCTTTGAATCTAATTGAACTTCTTTTTTAGTCATAATAGATTCTCTCCTTTTTCTATATTTTTCCGATTTTGTCAGTAATTTTTGGCAAAAATACACAAAATCTTTCAACAAGTTAATTTTATTATAAAATCAAGTTTTTTGTGAGTATTTTTTTTGCTTTTTTTAGTAATATTTTTTGTATAGTATTGAAATTTTATAAAAATTGTACGATAATAAATGTAATATTAAGGGGTGAGCAGATTGTTCTATAAAAAAGAATTGGACTTCTTTACAAAATCTATGGAAAACCTGAAAATCCGCAGTGCATTAATCACAAAAAATAATATACCCGAGGATATTGATATGGGTATACGCCGTCTTTTGAATTTAAAAGACGACTATGACAAATTTTTCAATGAAAATATTGCTTTTGGTGAAAGCCGGATAAATATTGTTTCAGATATGTTTATGTGTAACTATATTTTTATTCCTCTGCCTGAAAGCGAACCCTCTTCAATACTTGTTTTGGGCCCCTACACAAAAGAGCTTATAACAAAAAACTCAATAAACAAAAAAACAGTTGAGAGCTCACTCCCTCCTTACATCAATATTCAGCTTGAAAAGTTTTATGGTGCTGTGCCCTATTTCCCTAATGACGATTCAATTCTTGCCCTTGTGAACTGCTTTGCTGAAATTATTTTCAAGGGTATTGAAAATTTTACAATAATTCACAAGCACTCCGAAAGAGAGGTTGAAATACCTGTTTTTTCTAACAACAATCAACCCAAAGAGGCAGAAGCCTGGATGACGGTACAGCTTCTTGAAAGACGCTATGCAAAGGAAAACGAGCTTATTGATGCAGTTTCAAAAGGACTGACCCACAAGGCAGAAATGATTTTCACCAATATAACACCCGAAAATGCCTTGGAATGCCGGCATACAGACTCCTTAAGAAACACAAAAAATTATCTTATAATTCTCAACACTCTTCTGAGAAAGGGCGCAGAACAAGGAAAGGTGCACCCTTTTCATATTGATATGGTTTCTTCTGACTTTGCTTTGAAAATTGAGGCTTCTCAAAGCGTTGAGGAATGCGGTGAGCTTTTAAAATATATGGTAAAAAAATACTGCAGACTTGTTAACAAGCATTCTCAAAAAAACTATTCACTTTTAATTCAAAAGGTTATAACCCAGATTGAAAGCGACATAGCATCAGATTTAAGCCTGAATAATCTTTCAAAAATATTTGAGGTAAATTCAAGCTACCTATCTTCCCTTTTTAAAAAGGAAACGGGAAGCACCTTAACAGACTATGTAAACAAAATGCGAATTGAACGAGCAAAGGAATTGCTTGTTTCAACCAATATTCAGATACAGAATATCGCTCAGCGTTGCGGTATGCTTGATGTTAACTATTTCACCAAAACATTCAAAAAGTATGCCGAAATGACACCAAAGAAATATAGAGAAAAATATATGAAATGAACGGAATTGTTTTGCAATTCCGTTCATTTCATTTTGAATGCTTTTTATTTAAAAATTCAACATTTTCATTAACCTGCTTTTTATGAAGCGGATACCAGAACCACAAAACCAAAGCAAGTAATATAAAACCAACTGCAGGAACAAGAGTTGAAATATCAAATATGCCCTCAAGCACATTTCTGTCAAAGGCAGTTGCCTCTGAATAGCCGATAGCAGTTAAAAGCGCACCTGTTACCCCGGATGCCGCCGCCTGACCTAATTTTCTTGCAAAGGAATAAAGGGCATAAACAGAGCCATCCTCCCTTACTCCGTTTTTAATTTCGGAATAGTCTATAACATCGGTAATAAGCGCCCAGCTCACCATTGAGAATACACCCAAGCCAAGCCAACAGATTGTTTGAATTGCAATATATACCCAAACATTCTGCGGTCTTATGAAATAAATCAGAAAGCTACCGAGACCTGCTAAAAGATTTGAAAATGCACTTAATTCTGCTTTACCGAATTTTCGTGCAAGTGGCTTTGCCACAAAGGCGGCAACAATCATACCGCCTGACATTGCAAGGGTTGAAACGCTTTGCATACTTGCATTGCCATAGTAATTTGGGTAAATATAGTTTGTCATTTGTTGCAAGGTTAATTGAGCAAGGAGCATAACAACCGATGCTACAATTATTGATATCAAAGCACGATTTTTTACTGCATTACCTAACATTCTGAAAACATTGTTATCAGTATGCTTCAGGGGTTGGGAATTAAAGGTTACCCTTTCTCTTACAAGGCTATAGCAAAGAATATAACAAGCAATTGCAAGCACTGAGCACACACCTGCAACAATGGTAAATCTGCCACCATTCATAATATCCTTACCATTAACCTTATCATAAACAACAAGAGGGATAACTGCGGTTACAAAAGCACCTGCAAGCATTGCTCCCATTGAGCGATAGGTTGAAAGAGACTGTCTGTCATCAGGGTTATTTGATATTGCAGATGCCATTGAGCCATAAGGAATATTAACAGAGGTATAGAAAACAGAACCCCATAAAATATATGTTATAAAAAGATAGATAACCTTTGCAGCGTATGGCAAGCCTGCCAAAGAGGACTGATACATTAAAAATGAAGAAAGTGCAACAGGACCGCACATTCTTAAAAGCCAGGGACGGAATTTACCGTTTTTCGTTGTTTTGCTTCTGTCGCAGATGCGCCCCATTGTAACATCAGTAAAGGCATCAACAAATCTTGCAATTGCCATTATTGTTCCGACAACTGCAGGTGAAACGCCCATAACGTCCGTATAGAATTTCATAAGAAATGAGGAAGATAATATAAATGTGAAATCATTACCGAAATCCCCGAATAAATAGCCTAATTTATCTTTTATTCCGAAGGGTCTCACATTGGAACTAATTTTCATAAAAGCACTCCTTTTTCCCAATTACATCAATTACTTTTCTCAAAATATATAAAAATATACAAATATTGATTTTGATGCTGTAATGTGATATATTGATAAAAAAAGAATAAGGAGATAAATTTATGGAACTTTTAAAAGAAATATGGTTGGCTAACCCACCTGCAGCCTTTGCGGTTATTTGCCTCATCGGTTATTTCTGGGGTATGGCAGTTGTTTTTATTTCCAAGCCCTTGAAAAATGCGGAAAGCTTTTCAATCAAGCCTGTTGATAACGCAGGTAAAACGGAAATACGTGTTTATTACGGTGGTATTTCGTTCGCTTTAGGTGCATTCCTTTTATACCTTGCTCTTACCTTACATACCGCAACCTATTCTCTTGTTGGCGGTTGTATTTTTGCAACAACAGTTTTAGTTACAAGAACAATTTTCCTTTGCGTTGATAAGGGCTGGAAATGCCCCTACACAAAGCTTGCAATCCCTGCAGAAAGTGCATTTGTTATTGCATTGTGGGTATGCTTTTTCCTTTCACAAAAATATTAAACAAACAAAAATGAACCTATGAGAATCATCACTCTCATAGGTTCTCCTTTTTTATTCAAATTCATTACCCGTAACCTTATTCAAATCAATTCCTGTTGTATCCTTTGTTTTAAGCATAAGAACTGCAAGAGCTGATATAAAGCCAGGAACAGCAAAGCAAATGCAAAGAGTACCGATAATGGAGTTACCAAGAACTGTAATTAAGGGAATACCTACAACATAAGAGAAGGCTATACCCACACCCATTGCAATAAATTGAGTTGAAAGAATTGATGAACGGAGATTTGTTGGCGAAGATTCGCTAATCATTAAGCTTGTGACATCACCTGCACCCCAGAAGCTACCAATACAAGCACCTGAACAAAGACCTACCAACCAGGTCTCCCATCCCCAGGATGAACCCAGAGCAAAACCAAGGAAGGAAAGAACACATAAAACAGACATCACAATTGCAGTTTTCTTTCTTCCGAAGGAGTCACTTAAGAAACCTACAAACAACTGAACAACCGCACTGCCTATAGGGAAGAAAAACAATGCAGACGTAACCTCATTCAAGCTTACCTGATTTAAAACCGCTTCGGTTATTTCGCCGTATTTTCCTGCATAGCCGTATGAAATGACCACTTGATAGTACATTGTTATGAGATAACCTAAATTCATAAGCGCCATAGTTACATAAAGCCATTTTAATTGCTTATGTGACCAAACGAATTTTAGAGCGTTTATAATACCGCCCTGAGCATTGCCAAGCTCCTTTTTGTTTTTTTCCTTTTCTCTTTCTTCATCTGTCATTTTCAGGTATTTAAGCCGAGAATCAATGAAAGCATCGGTTTCTCTTGCAAAGAAAAAGGCAACAAGTGAGGATGCAAGCCCGATTATTGCAGGCACAAGGAAAACATTTCGCCACTCATACATATTATCCATAAGCACCCTGCGAAGAAGAGGCACAAGCATTATACCGAGAGTTGCAAAGCTCTTAATGGTGAAATAAATTCTTGCTCTGTGCTTACTGGGTACAGATTCCATTATGTAAACCACCTGCATATCGTGGGGAACGAAAAACTGAATCATACAAGTACCGATAACATAAAGAGGAATGTTATTGGAAAGGAACACTATAAGCATAGCAGTACCAAGACCAAAGGTATTTATAAACAAAAACTTCTTTCTACCGAATTTATCGGAAAGAGGTTTATAAAATATTGCAAGGCACTGAAATGGTATTGCAATCATATTAAGAATTTCAAGAATACCAACGGAGCTGTCACCTGAAAAAAGTCCGTTTGCAATTTCAGTCTTCATTAAAGGACCAATCTGTGATGCAACCTCATCTGTAAGGTAAATAAGGCTGATTATAAAAATCAGATAAGGAAGATAAAATTTTCCTTTAGGCTTACTTTTTTCTTTTTCCCATTTTGCAATTTCCTTTTCTCTTTTCTGAGAAAGCTTTAATTGCTTTTCGGGGGTAAATACATTCTGTTTCATTATATCACTCCTCATATTTAAGGGTTAGGTATATTGTATTTCATTTTCAAATCAATTTCAACAGGAAACAAAAAAATAGAGAATTTACACAAAAGTGCAAATTCTCTATTTGGTGCGAGTGTTCATAAGGGAATTACTTAATGGTGGTGTTTATTCCCATTACTATTAGGGCCGATTCTGACAAAAAAGAAACTGCCCTCAAAAAATGAGAGCAGTAAAAATATTTAATCTAACTGTTTCTTATCGTCTATTATCTTTTGCTGCTTTTCTTTCAGCATTTCATTAAGTTTTTTTGTATTCCGTTTAGTTACACAATAAATAACAGCCCAAATTGCTAAATAGCCTATAACAAAAATACCGGAAAAAACCAAAATCGGATTCAATCCCCAATCAATCCAATCATTAATGAGATAAACGCCTAAGTAGCTGAAATATAAGATAATACCGTGGATCGAAATTGCCCACATCAATGGCAGGCGTTCTATCTGATAAACAGCATTCATACCACCTGCAATAAAGGCAAGTGCGGTTATTGAAAAAATTCCTGTACAAACCTGATTGACAGTTAATGTATCTATCAAGCCTCTATTATGCAGAATCATATATAATACAGCAAGAACAATCGGACCTAAACCGCAAGCGAATATACCACGTCGAAAAAAATCCAAAATAAATCTTTTCATATTCTCTCGTACCTCCTTTTAATTTGTGAAAAACAACGCCTTGAAACATACTCACGATAACCGCATCTGAATACTGCATCCACACCGCCATTGAATACAGTCAAGAATCGCTCAATGCGATGTTCGTTGGCAAGAGCAGACTTGTTAATGCGTATAAAATAAGAGGGCAGAATATTCTCTAAATCACGCAGTCTTTCTTTAAGTAAAAAACGGTTGCCGTTTGTATCAATGGCAATCACCTTTTTATCAATTACAGTAATGCACTCTATTTCAGAAAATAAGAGCTTTTTCATCTCATCATCACTGTATCCCATTATACTTTCAGCACCTGAAAAGCTACAGACGAGATTTTCTATCTGCTCGGTCAAAGAAGATGGAGCATGAACCCTTGCAATTATCTCTTCATCTGCATCTTTATCTATAATGAGTTTGTATTTCATCGCATCAAATCCTTATTGTTTTTTCATTTGTCTGAAGAAGCTGAATACAGCTATCGCAGTTATAAATACACTGTAAAGAATAATGGGTATAATATGAGTTAAGGCAAGCTCAAAATTCCCGCTGAATAATGCTTTTTCTAATTCTGTTGCGTGAACAAAAGGTAGCAAATTCGCAATTCTTTCAAAAAATCCACCTACAAGCGTCAAATCAAACCATACACCGGAAAGCCACGCAGAGAGATTAGTAAGAAGCGCACCGCAAATGCCACCGACCTGCTTAACACCAAAGATACTACCACACAAAAGTCCCAATGCAATATTAAAAACAGCCATAGGTATTGTGCCTATTATAGCATAAATAATGTTTATGCTAACTGTCAACCCTAAAGGAATAGCGAACATATAACAAATAATTGTCTGACTGATTGCAAGGGGTAAAAGCGGAAGCATATATCCGAGAATAAAATCAAGCCCCTTAAGTGGTGTTGCGTATAATCTTTGTAAAAGAGCACTTTCACGGTCTTTTGCAATCAGTGTTGCCGAGAAAAGTGTCATAAATGACAAACCGAACACTGTAATGCCGGGTGTAAGCGTGTCAATATAAAACAGTTCAGTCGGGATGTTTTTTTGCAGACTGCTCAGAAGTAATAGCAAAACTAAAGGAAAACCGAGACCGAAAATAAGGTTTATAGGGTCGCGCAGAATCTCCTTTGTGCACCTTTTGGCAAATGTAAACATTCTCATAATGCACCCTCCTTCACTATAGAAACGAAGGCTGATTCAAAGTCTTTTGCTCCTGTAATTGTCTTCAATTCTTCTGCAGTTCCTACAGCAAGAAGATTCCCATCTTTCATAATACCTATACGGTCAGAAAGTGCTTCTGCCTCTTCCATATAATGTGTTGTAAGAATAACGGTTACTTTGCTCTTTAATGAGCTAATCATATCCCAAAGCTCGTGACGTGCGATAACATCCAAGCCAAGAGTAGGCTCGTCCAAAAAGAGAATTTTTGGTTCACTGATAAGTGCCATAGCAATACTTACACGGCGTTGCCATCCACCTGATAGCTTACCCGCCTTTCTTTTCAATACAGAATCTAAAGCAAATCGCTCGGTAAGTTCTTTGATTTTGGCTTTACTTTTTTCTTTGGTAAACCCATAAATACCACAGATTAATTCAAGGTTTTCCTTTACAGAAAGGTTAGGTGCTACTGCAGTTTCTTGTGGAGATACACCAATCAACTGCTTTACCTGTTCGGGTTGTTTGGTTACACTATAGCCTCCTACAAATGCATCCCCATCCGTTGGTTTTGTTATGCAAGTTAACATCTTTATCGTTGTAGTTTTTCCCGCTCCGTTAACACCTAAAAGAGAAAACAGCTCCCCTTGATGTATTTCTAAATTCAGCTTGTTCACAGCAGTAAGGTTTTTGTATTTTTTGACAAGCTCAACTGCTTTTATTTCTTGCATTTACATTAGCCTCCTTTTCATTTGCAGTACCATCATAGCAAATGTAAAAGAAGAAATGTTGATTGTTGACTCTTCGGTCGTTTTTATAATCTAATCGGTTCAAGTCCTATTCTCTCATAGAAACAAAAATAGAGAATTCACACATAAGTGCAAATTCTCTATTTGGTACGAGTGTTCATAAGGGATTAGCTTACCTTCCCCATTCAGAATATGTAGTAATTCCATTTGTACTTGTAAAATAAGTTTTTTTGCTTTTGTCAGTAAAGTGAATTATAACATCATAATTTTCAGTTTTTAATTCACTTTCATCAAAAACTGATTTCATTGATGAACACAATTCATTTATACTATTTTCAAGATTAAGTATAACTTTGCCGTTTTCCTGCCATTCAAGTTTTTGCATATCTTCTTCAGTTACATTAGAGTTAATGATGTAAAGTGTATATGTATTTTCTTCTGTGTTATAAGTTGATTCCGTTGTTGCAGAGTTTGTTCCATCAAAGGATAATGAAGCAATATGGTCACACTGCCAAGAAATATTTTTGGCAATTTCTTGCTCTTTCTCGGCTGTTAAACCACAAGCAGACAGTGTTATAATCATAATTACACACACCAAAATCCAAAATGTTTTTTTCATAAATATTACCCCCATAAAATAAAAAAGTGCGCCAACCGAAGTTAACGCACCGAAAACGCAAACTCCGATTGTCGCCAAACAAATTAAAAATAGAATCACGGCATCATAGCCACACTATTTATTGGAGTCTGCGGTTTTACCAACTCACAATAAGTGTGACTAAAAAAGGGTATAATCATCCCTATAAAAAAGAAAAAAAGATACCGCTAATTCTACTTTATTTAATTTGTTTGGCATAAATAGTATATCATAACAGTTTGCTAAATTTCAATATTTAAATAAAAAATCCCACCAAACATCTTTGCAGTAAAACTGAAAATGTAATAGTGAGAGATGATAATGGTGGATTCAGGGAAATAATTCTGTTACCCGAAGGGTACTTCGTTGTGGCGTAGGCACACTTCATTGGCGAAGACACTTCATTTGCCGTAAGGCAACCTCGTTTTGTGTCCGCCAAGGCGGAAGGATGTTGACCTAAAGGTCAAATGATGTTGCGAGTAAACTCGCAAACGATGTTGTGTCCTTACGGACACAAACACAAAAAACAGAGCCAAGTCTTTTGACTTGGCTCTGTTTTTTGGTGCCGGTGACCGGACTTGAACCGGTACGATGTTGCCACCGAGGGATTTTAAGTCCCTTGCGTCTGCCTATTCCGCCACACCGGCACAGCTATTAAATTATAATATCAACAACCGTTATTGTCAAGACTTTTTTTGTTACTTATGATACTTATTTTACTTTTTCATTAGTGCAACAAAGTGTTGCTTTACAATTTTCAAAAGCAGGATATATACTTTAGGTGAAAGGAAGGTGTTAATATGAAAACACAAAACAAAAAAATCACACAAATCATTTTAGGTATTTTAACCGCTCTTGTGCTTTGGGGCAGTGGAATTCTGCTATCAGGAAGGATTGTTACGGGCGATACTATTAGTTTATACCGTGCAGGAGCTTTAACAATCATTTTCCCGTTCATTTTCCTTGGTGCTTGCATATTAATTGCAAAATATTCAGCAAATAAAAATATGCCTGAATATTACAAAACATCAATTATTTGCTTTATTCTGCCTTTTATCGCTTGGATTATCTGTTTACTCCTTAATTCTATAGCACAAGTAACCACACCTATTTTTTCGTATATCGCCAACTATATCAGTTTAATTTTTACTGTTCCGTTGATTTCAGTATATCAACAATTATTGTCACTGATACCCACAGGTACTGATGGTGCAATTCTTGTATTACTGAGTATAGCATACTTTATTCCTATGGTTGTTGGAGTACTTATATCATTAAAAGTATATAAAAAGCTTAAGAAGTAAATGTTTTAAAAAATAAATTTTGCAATACTTTTACAAAAGGTTATCTCTACGGGGCTACCCACCACCATTTTATTTAATAAATAAATCGCTAAGATTGTACCACCCACCACCTTCGGTGGTCCCCCCTCCTTTTTTACATTCGTAAAAAAAGAGGGATAGGCTTTGAAATAGTCAATACTTTGTAGACACAAAAAAGAATAAGTTAAGCAGCCAGTTCAATCCTGTATTGGACTGGCGTTTTTCTATTTAGTTTACGCAAAGGTTTAACGTAATTAAAGTAGTGAACGGCTTGAGCAATTACGT
>JAFSDL010000035.1 GCA_017436285.1 Clostridia bacterium | reverse complement strand
TATTTTTTATTATTATTATTTTTATTTTTTAATTCTCTTTCAGCCTGAGAAAGCCTTAAATAACAAGGCAAAAGCTCATTGGGAGAAACCGACAAATTTTCATCATTTCCGAGTAATTCCGATGCAATAAGACAAACGGAAGAAGCACACTGATATCTTATATTCAAGGGTGCAATTTCAATATTGGGTAACTCATCTTTCATTTTGTTATAGCAAAGAAGAGCACCGTCACCGATTAACATTATTCTTCCGTCAACAGATTTAAGTTGTTCGGTCAAATCTGCAATAGAAATGGCATCATCAGGTGTTTTGCGCTCTATACCATTTTTGCAATCAAACTGAGCGGTATAAACCTGATTACAACGGGCATCCATAACTGCAACTGCATAAACACCTGTGCTCTCAAGAGGCTTTGCAATAACCTCAAGGGTTGAAAGCCCTATGCATTTTTTATTAAGGGGTTGCGAGAGACCCTTAACTGCAGAAACACCGATACGAACACCTGTAAAGGAACCGGGACCGTTGGAAACCGCAAAATAATCAATATCATTAACGGAAAGTCGAGCGGTTTTGAGAACATTGTCAATCATCGGTAAAAGAGTCTGACTATGGGTAAGACCTGTATTAGAAAAATCAACTGCCAAAAGCTTGCCATCTGCATAAACTGCAGCAGAAGCAGCAGTTGCGGTACTGTCAACCCCAAGAATTTTCATAAACACTCTCACCACTCATTTTTAAAACTCTGTCATCATCATTTTCACCGCGAGAAAATTCAATCTTAATGAGCTTTTCCTCGGGTAAAGCGTTTTCGATATTCTCGCTCCATTCAACTGCAAGAACACAACCATTATCAAGGTAATCGAAAAATCCCGTTGTGCACAAATCCTCAAAGGTATTGATTCTGTACATATCAAAGTGACAAAGGGGAATTGCGCCACCATATTCGTGAACAAGGGCAAAGGTAGGGCTTGAAACATCTGCATTTATACCCATTCCCCTTGCAAGACCTGCGGTAAAACGGGTTTTACCCATACCAAGACCACCGAAATAGGCAACTACCTCGCCACCATTTAACACTGCGCCTAATTTTTCACCGAAAAGCTCGGTTTCATCAGGCGAACAAGAAAACACTTCAACCATAAATACCTCGAAATATAAATACCAATTTATAAACACTTGAAAATGAGAATTAATATATGTATAATAATAACAATATTGTTAGATAAAATCAAGAGGTGCAGGACTTGAAAAAATATTTTTCCTTAACAAGAAGATTTATTGCTGAAACAGATAAAATTCTTCTTTTACTTATTGCCGCGGCTTCGGTTTTCGGAGTTATGATGGTACATAGCGCAACAAGGTGGCGTCTGGGCGAGGGCGAGTTCATTGAGCGAGACGCTGTTGTTATGATTATTGCGGCAGTTTTAGGTATTACAATTACCCTGATAATATCTGCCCTTGACTATGAATTGATTATGAAAATATGGCCTATTATCGGACTTTTCTGCGTTGGTCTGATGGTAATAACGCTTATATTCGGTGTTGCTCCCGAATCACGACCCGATGCTAAATCCTGGCTTCAATTCGGTTCAATTTATTTCCAATCCTCTGAGCTTGTAAAAATCGGTTATGTTATTACCTTTTCAATGCATCTTGAATTGTGCAAGGATAATATAAACTCCTTTAAATCAATTGTTTTGTTAGGAATTCACGCCCTTGTTCCCATCGGACTTGTTGTGCTCACAGGTGATATGGGCTCTGCTCTTGTTTTTGTGTTTATGACAATTGCTATGCTCTATTTTGCAGGGCTTCATATAGGCTTTTTCGGTGCAGGTGGCATTTTAGCAGTTGCCGCCTCCCCTCTTATATGGATGTATATTTTTGACGATTATCAGCGCAACAGATTTTTGGCACTTTTCCGCCCTGAAGATTTTGCAGATGAAAGCTATCAGCAAAGATTAGGTCTTAATGCTCTTGGTTCAGGCGGTTTCTTCGGTCAGGGATATCTCAAGGGCACATATACACAGGCAGGTCTTGTTCCCGAAAGAGAAAATGACTTTATTCTCACCGCAATCGGTGAAGAAACAGGCTTTTTCGGTTGTCTTGTAGCTCTTGCACTACTGTTTTTTATATGCTTTAAAATGATTAAAACAGGTAAAGAGGCACGTGACTTTTCTGCTCAGCTTGCTTGCTACGGTATTGCCTCAATGATTGCCGCACAGGTAGTTATCAATGCAGGTATGGTGCTTATGGTATTGCCCGTTATCGGTATTACTCTCCCCTTCTTCAGTGCAGGTGGCACAAGTACAGTTTGCCTTTATGTTGGTGTCGGGCTTGTGTTCAGTATTTACAGATACAACCGTTCAAGAGAAACGGTTAATTTCAGATTGTCAAGAATTGCATCACCGTTTTCGGAGTATTAAAGCTGCCAGTCGCCGGTCACCAGCTGTCAGTATTATAACATTTTTTTTATTATTCTAAATTGACTTTTATTTATATTTAAAAAATAATACTTTTTTAGCCAAAAATAAAGGCGTGCCCTTATCTCTTTTTGAAGAGTATGGACCGCCTTTTTATTTTTTATGAAAATAATAAAATTTAAGATTATAAACAAAATATTTAGAACAACAAAGTTTCTGTTATAAAAGCTGGCGACTGGCAACTGGCGACCGGTAGCTAAAATGCTGAATTAATTCAGCATTTTGTAAGCTTCGCCATTTTTGCCATAACCTTTTTTGTTCCGCAATTGTCGAATGCAATTTCAAGAAGCATATCGCCACCCATTGCTTTTGCACTGACTATCATACCCTTACCAAAGGTTTTGTGCTCAACTGTGTCGCCAACCTTAAAATCAAGGGTAACATTATCAGTTGCAGTCTTTTTCGGAGCAGAGCTGAAACCACCGTTTACAAAGCCACTTGCTTTGTTTTTCGGTGCAGATGAGGGATTTGAATAAGAGTTTTCCCGGGAAAACATCTTTGTTCCGCCACTATATGATGAACCGCTTCCGCCACCATAGGAAGCGCCTGAATAACCGCCGTAGAAGGTTTGCTGTGGGGCGTTGCGCTCAAAATCTGTAAGCTCCTCGGGTATTTCATTAAGAAAGCGTGAGGGCCTTGTGAAGCTCGTATTACCGAATAACATTCTCGACCTTGCATTTGTTATATAAAGCTTTTCTTTTGCACGGGTAATACCAACATAACAAAGTCTGCGCTCCTCTTCAAGCTCTGTTGGGTCATACATAACCTGATTTCCCGGGAAAAGACCTTCTTCCATTCCCACAATGAAAACAACGGGAAATTCAAGCCCCTTTGCAGAGTGAAGAGTCATCATAACGGTTGATTCTGCTTCGGTGTTATAGTTATCAAGGTCGGTCATCAAAGCAACCTCTTCAAGAAAGCCGGTTAAAGTTCCGCCCTCATTATCCTCCATATAACGAACAAGGTTTGCAAGAACCTCCATTACGTTTGCTTTTCTTTCCTCTGCGGTTTCTTTATCAAGGTCAAGAGAAGCATAATAACCTGTTTTTGTTATAACATCATCAAAGAAATCCTGAATTGATTTTTCTTCAAGAGAAAGAGCAAGAGAATTCAGAAGATTTGTAAAATCAATCAGCTTTCCTGCAGCTCTTGAAAGCATCGGATAATCATTTGCGTTTGCAATAACATTATAAAAAGTTGTACCCAAGCCATCTGCAATTGATGCAGCGTTGTTGATTGTTGTGTCACCAATTCCTCTTTTAGGCTCATTTATGATTCTTCTCAATCTTACAGTATCAGAGGGATTTGCAATAACAGAAAGATATGCAAGAATATCTTTAACTTCCTTACGGTCATAGAATCGGTGACCACCGATAACCTTATATGGCACTGCATTATATACGAGAGCTCGCTCAATACTGCTTGACTGAGCATTGGTTCTGTAAAGAACCGCAAAATCCGAAAACTTTCTGCCCATTGCTACTGCATTGAGTATTTCATCTGCAACAAAGCGACCTTCATCGCGCTCATCCGTAAGAATTTTAACCTTAATTTTATCGCCACCCTCTTTTTCTGTCCAGAGGGTTTTGCCTTTTCTTCCTTTGTTATTTTTAATAACCGCGTTTGCGGCATCAAGGATAACAGAGGTTGAACGGTAATTCTGTTCAAGGCGGATTACTGCGGTTTCTTCATACTGATTTTCAAAGGAAAGTATATTTTCAATTGTTGCACCACGGAATTTATAAATACTCTGGTCATCATCACCAACAACACAGATATTTCTGTAGCCGTTGGCAAGAAGTGATGTAAGAACATACTGCGCGTGGTTTGTGTCCTGATACTCATCCACCATAACATATCTGAAACGACGTTGATAATATTCAAGTACATCGGGGTTTTCTTTCAGAAGCTTAACTGTGTTGACAATAATGTCATCAAAGTCCATAGCATCAGCCTTTTTGAGCATTTCCTCATATTTTTCAAAGGCTTGTCCTATAAGCTTTTTATTGGTATCGTACCCTGCACTTGCGGTATAATCTGCAGGAGTCATTAAAGAGTCCTTTGCTCTGCCGATTTCATTAAGCACATATTTAACAGGCAGGCGTTTTTCATCTATATCAAGAACACGAAGAACCTCTTTCATAACTCGTTTTGAGTCATCGGTATCGTAAATTGTGAAATGCTTTGAAAAGCCTATTCTTTCACTGTCACGGCGCAATATACGCACACAACAGGAGTGGAATGTGCTTGCCCAGACATCATTACCCTTTTCACTTAACATAGCTTCAAGACGACTTTTGAGCTCGTTTGCAGCTTTATTCGTAAAGGTAATTGCAAGAATCTGCCAGGGCTGAGGTGCATCCACACTTAAAAGGGCTTGCACCCTGTCGGGAAGCTCACCACCATTTTCTATGTAATTTTCAAGAATGGCGGAATCCTCTTCAGTGGGTGCTCTGTATGAAAAATCCGAATGATATGCGTTACCGTATTTAATAAGATATGCAATACGGTTTACAAGAACGGTAGTTTTACCGCTACCTGCACCTGCTAAAATGAGAACCGCACCGTTCACATTGAAAACAGCACTTTTCTGCATATCATTCATTCTTGAAAATTCTTTTTCAATTAAACTTTTTCTTAAAGTATAAAAATCCATAATAATTTAACTACCTAACTGTTATCTATTAAAATTCTTTCAATTTGTAAAACTGTTTTATAAATCGCTCCGTTGAAATTGAGCAAAGCAGAATAAACCGCATATTTAATCAAGGGCTGTTCTTTTTTACATTTCAACACATCAATAATTTGCTTTTCCATGCTCCTTTTTTCTGAATTGAGATGCTTGATTAATTCTGAGCATTGTTCAAAAAGCCTTAAATTGCTTTCATAATTTTTCAAATCAAAAAAGAGAACACTTTGAGCTTTCAAGAATTTACCGATATTTATAAATTCCTCAAAATCATTGGTATTGATTAAACACAGATACTCCTGCAGAACAAGAATTGAATTTAATTCTTCTGAAATATTTTCCTGTAACAAGAAAATATCACCCCGTTCAAGCGGGGTAATAAATTCATTCTGAAGATTGTTTATAAGCTGGGATTTTTCAGCAGAATAGTGTATTCGTTCAGAGGAAAAATCCTGATTTAAAAGTGTTTTTTCGTAAATTACGGAAACGGTTTCCGATAATAATTTCAACGTCTTGAAATAATCGTAGGATTTTTTCAAATACGCTCCTCTTACTCTCAACAACAAAGTATAATCTTTACGGGGCAACCCACCACCGCTGACGCGGTCAACCGGTTGCAATATAGTCGTCTCGCTCGCTATTCACTTCGCGATACTCCTTATTGCGCCCAGGGCTTATTGTTCCCTTCATCGTCCACAGGACGCGGTCACAAACGCCCACCCTCCCTATTTCATCAAAGATGAAACAGGGATGATAATAATCCCTTTACTTATACAAGCTGTTACCTTTACTATCTATTGCTACTAATAAAGGGAAGTCTTTAATTTTCAATTTTTTAACAGATTCACAGCCTAAATCCTCAAAGCCGATAACCTTACATTCCTCAACGCATTTTGAATAGAGTGCGCCTGCGCCACCTATTGCCGCAAAATAAACTGCACCGTACTCCTTCATTGCATCAACAACTGCCTCACTTCTGTTACCCTTGCCAATCATAGCCTTTTGACCGAGGGAAATCATCAAGGGTGAAAAGCAATCCATTCTTGATGAGGTTGTGGGACCGATACTGCCAATGGCAAGACCATCCTTTTCAGGTGTGGGGCCTGCAAAGTAAACAACGGAATTTTTCAATTCAAAGGGTAAAGCATCGCCCGAGGAAAGCAATTCCTTTATTCTTTTGTGGGCAGCATCCCGGGCGGTGTATACAGTTCCG
The DNA here is from genome assembly GCA_017436285.1 of Clostridia bacterium. Taxonomy (GTDB): domain Bacteria; phylum Bacillota; class Clostridia; order Oscillospirales; family Acutalibacteraceae; genus DTU089. Next base: position 3,260 of record JAFSDL010000035.1, on the reverse strand, counting down.
GACAAAAGCACCCTGTCACCTGCCACGAGATTTTCCACCCATTCATTAATATTCTCAGTGTTCAGATAATATTCACTCATTAATAATCCTCATCACCGATTTTACTGTCAAAGTTAACTTCCTCATCAACAAAAGGAGCAGAAAAATCATATTCTTTTGCTAAATTAACAGTTTCTGTTTTAATTTCTTCAGTTAAAACACTTTCAGAAATAAGCGCCTGAGCGGTTTTGCTCATATCACCTGTTAACGCCTTAATGCGAAGCTCAACCTCTTCAACGGATTTTGTGAAATTACGGGCAATTTCACCAATCCCCTGTGAAAGGTCATCAATCTTAACAGCAGTGTCGCCAATTGCAGAATAAACTGCCTTTGTAACTGCATTTGCTCTTTCCTTTGCCTGTTCAACAAGCTCTTCAGAATGAACCCTTGCATCAAGCATAGCTGCACCAACCTGACGTTCCAAAGCAGCTTTTTTATTAAGCTCTGTCTGAAGCCTTTCGTTTTCTAATTTAAGAGCATTTATTTCGCTTTCATCAACTGCTTTTGACTGTGCCTCGGAAAGCTTGATTGTAAGCTCGTTAATAAGAGTATCTTTATCGTCAATAGTATTATCATAATCGTTGATTTTTGCAGAAAGCTCTGCAACATCTGAACGAAGCTTTCCGATATCGGCAACCTCACTCTGCAGGACTCCTATTTCGTTATTAAGCTGAGTTATTTTTGCATTATTGCTTGCAAGCTGTCTTTCAAGAGCACTTTTTTCGGTAAGAACCTTTTCAATAAAGTCCATAACCTCGTCTTTTTTAAACCCACCAAAAGCAGATGTTCTGAACATTAAATCTTTTGACATAATAATTTCTCCAAAAAATATGTATTTACAGGTTGATTATATCAAAACAATAAACATAAAACAACAAAAACAATAAAATTTATATTTATTTTTTTAAAGGATTGTAGTATAATGTAAAAAAATGCCGAAAGGTTGTGAAATAATGAAAAAATCTGCAAAAGCTCTATTAGGTACAGGCGCACTTTTCTTTGGTACAGGTCTTGTAATGAACACCTTTGTTCTTACAAGGACTTCAAAAAAGGTTAGTGAATTAAAGAAAAGTATTGAAGAAAAAAATAATCCTACCGATAAAACCGCGCCTAAAGAAATTTTAAGAGCCGAGGGTGATGCCTGGGTTGATTCTAAGGACTATGACCACGTTGTTATTAAAAACCGCAAAAATGAGCCAATACACTCTCTTGTTGTAAAAGCAGAAGAGGAAAGCGATAAATGGCTCATCTGCATTCACGGCTATACAAGCTCCCCAAAGGGAATGGGCTCTTATGCTCTTCATTATCATAAGAGAGGCTACAATGTTCTTCTTCCCTGTCTTCGCGGTCACGATATAAGCGAGCATAAATATATAACAATGGGTTGGCTTGACAGACTTGATATAATCGATTGGATTCAATACCTGTCAAAAACCTATAACAACCCTCAGATTGTTCTTCACGGCGTATCAATGGGTGCGGCAACAACAATGATGACAACCGGTGAGGATTTACCCTTCAATGTTAAATGTGCCGTTGCAGACTGCGGTTATTCTTCCGTTTGGGATGAATTCAAAAACGAAATGAAGGAAAGCTATCACACACCCGCCTTCCCCGTTCTTTATGCGGCAAACCTTGTTACTAATGTTCTTTCAGGCTTTGATTTCAAAAAGGCATCCTGCGTTGAGCAGTTAAAGAAGAGCAAAACGCCAACAATATTCCTGCACGGTGAAAAGGATTTATTTGTTCCTTACAGAATGCTTGACCTTAACTATAATGCGGCCGCTTGCGAAAAGGAAAAGGTTTCAATTCCCGATGCAGAGCACGCAGAGGCACACCTTGTTCACCCCGAATTATATTGGGATGCCGTTTTCAATTTTGTTGAAAAATATGTAAAATAATCAATTTTTTTACTCCTCGTTTTTTCGGGGAGTTTTTTTCATAAAAAAGCATATAATAATTACAAGTATTCTTGTTTAAAATGTAAAAAATTTGATTTTAAGTGAATATTTAGTATTTTATGTTGAAATTGTGCGCAAAATGTAGTATAATCGCTACGATTACAAAATAGGTAATTTTGGACTAAATTTAGACTAATTTTCAGGAGGTCGTATTATGTCAGCATTAACAAATAACAAGAGCGTCCTTGCTTGGATTGACGAAAAGGTTGATCTTGTAAAGCCCGACAAAATTGTTTGGATTGACGGCTCTAAAGAACAGATTGAGGAGCTCAGAGCAACTGCTTGCTCAACAGGCGAACTCATCAAACTTAATCAGGAACTTCTCCCCGACTGCTATCTTCACAGAACTGCAGTTAACGACGTTGCTCGTGTTGAGGGCAGAACCTTCATCTGCGCTAATTCAAAGGAAGAAGCAGGCCCCACAAATAACTGGATGGATCCTGCCCAAGCTTACGAAATGCTTTACGATATCGCCCGTGACAGCTACAAGGGCAGAACAATGTATGTTATCCCCTATTCAATGGGTCCTGTTGGTTCACCCTTTGCTAAGGTTGGTATTGAGCTTACTGACTCTATCTATGTTGTTCTCAATATGGTTATTATGACAAGAGTTGGTAAAGACGTTCTCGAGGTTCTCGGTGACAGCGATGATTGGGTTCGCGGTCTTCACTGTCGTTGCGATATTGATGAAGAAAAGAGATATATCTGTCAGTTCCCACAGGACAATACAATTATCTCTGTTAACTCAGGCTACGGCGGAAACGTTCTTCTCGGTAAAAAATGCTTTGCTCTTCGTATCGCATCCTACCAGGGCTGGAAGGAAGGCTGGCAGGCAGAGCACATGCTCATTCTCGGTATTGAAAATCCTCAGGGTGAGGTTAAATACATCTGTGCAGCATTCCCATCTGCTTGCGGTAAAACAAACCTTGCTATGCTTATTCCTCCGGAGCTTTACAAGGAAAAAGGCTACAAGGTATGGTGCGTTGGCGACGATATTTCCTGGATTCGTAAGGGTCCCGACGGAAGACTTTATGCTATCAACCCCGAAAACGGTTTCTTTGGCGTTGCTCCCGGTACTAACGTAAAATCAAATCCCAATGCTCTTGCTTCAACAAAGAAGGGTACAATCTTCACAAACGTTGCTCATAACCTTGACGATAATACTGTTTGGTGGGAAGGTCTCGACAAGAATCCTCCCGCAAATGCAGTTGAATGGAAGGGCAACCCCTGGAACGGTCAGGAAAGCGAAGAAAAAGGTGC
>JAFSDL010000034.1 GCA_017436285.1 Clostridia bacterium | reverse complement strand
ATTCCTAACTCCTAACTCCTAATTCCTAACTAAACAATGCAAGGTATTTCACACTATGACTTCTTTTGAAATCCTCGCTCCTGTGGGAGCACAAGAACAATTAAAGGCCGCAGTAAGAAGCGGTGCAAATGCAGTTTATTTAGGTGTTGATAATTTCAACGCCCGGCGCAATGCTGACAATTTCACAACAGAAAATTTAAAGGACGCAGTTAAATACTGTCGCCTTCGTGATGTTAAGGTATTCGTAACTCTTAACACCCTGATTTTCGATAAGGAAATTGACGAGCTTTATAAAACTGTTAAGGCAATCGCCAAAAGTGGCGCAGATGCAGTAATTATTCAGGATTTTGCAACAGTAAAGGCAGTAAAGGAAATCTGCCCCGAAATGCCTCTTCACGCCTCAACTCAGATGGCAGTCCACAATGTTGCAGGTGCAAGGCTCCTTGAAGAAACGGGCTTTTCAAGAATTGTTTTAGCCCGCGAGCTTTCTCTTGAAGAAATGAAAGCCATAAGAAGCGAAGTAAAAGCAGAGCTTGAGGTTTTTGTTCACGGAGCTCATTGTATGAGCACCTCGGGCAACTGCTACCTTTCTGCAATGCTTGGTGAAAGAAGCGGTAACAGAGGACTTTGTGCTCAGGGCTGTCGCCTTAACTGGACCAATACTCACAACAGAGAATACGCCCTTTCCCTTAAGGATATGTCATACCTTGACAGTATAAAAGACCTTATGGAAATCGGTATTGATTCCTTTAAAATTGAAGGCAGAATGAAGCGTCCCGAGTATGTTGCCGCCGCAGTAGGCAGTCTGAAAAAGGCTATAAACAATGAGTTTTATGATAAAAACACTCTTCGCTCCGTTTTCTCCCGCAGTGGCTTTACAGATGGTTACTTACAAGGCAAAAGAACCGTTGATATGTTCGGCTATCGTGTTAAAGAGGATGTAACCTCTGCAACCAATGTTTTAAAGGAGCTTGAGTCCTCCTATAAAAATGAAATCAGACCCAATAAGGCAAGTGCAAGGCTCATTCTCAAAAAGGATGTGCCGGCAACTCTTCTCTTTTCTTCAAGGGGTGCTTCTGTTGAGGTTAAGGGTGAAATTCCCCAAATCCCACGAACTGCGCCCCTTTCAGAAGAAATCGCTTTAAGAAATCTTTCAAAATTGGGCGACACATCATTTTATCTTGATTCAATAGGCTTTGAAAATAAAGATGAGCTCACCCTCCCTGCATCCGCTATAAATGCTTTAAGGCGTGACGGTGCAGAGCTTTTAGAAGAAAAGCTTGCAAAAAAAGAATATAAAACAAATGATATAACACCCGAAATTCCATACACCAAGCCCGATTCTTCAAAGCCGAAAACAAGAATTCGTCTTGAAAGCTTTTCTCAATACAGTGAGGCTTTCGAAAAGGCAGATTTGGTTATTCTGCCTCTTGAAGAAACATTCAAAAACCTTGAAGAAATTGAGCTTTTGCCTGTGAAAATTGCAGTAGAATTGCCTCAGCTCATATACCCCAATGACGAAAAAGAAATTCTCAGAAAGCTTACTGCAATTAAAAGAACAGGTATTGTAAGAGGTGTAACAGGCAACATCGGCGGTATTGCCATTCTTAAAAAAGCAGGGTTTAAAATACATGGCTCTCATGGGCTAAATATAACAAATTCTGTATCCGCGAAAGCCTACAAGGATATGGGACTCGAAGATATTACCTTATCCTTTGAATTATCTGAAAGGGGAATAAAAAGCCTTTGCACAGACTGTGTCAAGGGCACATATATTTATGGTTATCTTCCTATTATGTTACTGAGAAATTGCCCTCAGAAAAGCGAAACCGGTTGTGGCAAATGTAACGGAAAATCAACTCTTACGGACAGAAAAGGAATTGAGTTTCCCCTTTTATGCCACAATAAAAAGTATTCCGTTTTGCACAATAGCGTACCTCTTTATATCGGAGATAAAAGCCTTTTAAATCTTGATTTTGTAACATTTTATTTCACAATTGAAGATAAAAAAGAATGTGAAAAAATATATCAGGCATATCTGAACGGTAAAGCACCCGAAGGAAAGAAAACCAACGGACTTTACAACAGAGAATTGCTTTAAATTGCCAAAAAGTTTGTGAAAAAAGTTTCACAAACTTTTTTTATGCCTCTTAATACTTATTCAACTTTTTCGTCATATTGTGTTAAAAAACGCTTACGCCCTTGTGCAATATACACATAACTTTTATTTCTTTTTCAATACTTTTGTGTAACCCAAAGATATTTTCTGTCTAAGTATATTTGTGCAATTTCAACAAATACACCAACGCTCCCTTGTGCATTATCACTTGACTTTTTCAAAAAAATCCGTATAATAATCTTGTAACTAAACGAAAGGAGTTCCCGATATGTCAAGCTATCGTGCAATTGAGAAAAAGCTTCTCAGACAGATTGAAGAAGAAAAGGGCTTCTCCTTCAGAAAGCTCAAGAGAATCATTAAGCTTAATGGTCTCTACAAGAACATCCAGGTTATCTGATAACCCTGTTCTTCTTCATTTGATATACCCCTTGAACATCCTGTTCGCCCATATTTATCGCCGGACCGGACTTCAGGGTTGATATATAAAAGATTAGTTTCATAAAAGCCAAAAGCAACAAGCCACCCAAAGCGGTGGCTTGTTGCTTTTTCTTTTGTCACTTTGCTATACTTTCAGGCTTCTTTTTTGTATCTTTCATTCATTGACTATTAAGTATATTTAGTTTATAGTAAACGTATTATACATTTTCCCGAAAAGGAGAAATCTGGATGACAAAGAATGAAGCAAAAATCAAAGCAAAAGAGCTTGTGTCAAAAATGACAGTTGAAGAAAAAATGACACAGCTTCTTTATACCTCTCCTGCTATCGAAAGGCTTGGCATCAGCGCTTATAACTGGTGGAACGAAGGTGCTCACGGTGTTGCAAGAAGCGGAACTGCAACTGTTTTCCCCCATACAATTGCTATGGCGGCAACCTTTGACAGCGAGCTTATTGAAGAAATTGCAGATGTAATTTCAACCGAAGGCAGAATTAAATATAACAAGCATGTTGAATACGGCGACCACGATATTTTTAAGGGTATCACCTATTGGGCGCCCAATATCAACATTTTCCGTGACCCACGTTGGGGACGCGGTCAGGAAACCTTCGGTGAAGACCCTTATCTTACCGCAACTCTCGGTACTTCATTCATTAAAGGTATTCAGGGTGATGGTGAATTTTATAAAGGTACTGCCTGCTCAAAGCATTTTGCGGTTCATTCAGGTCCTGAAAAAGACCGTCACGGCTTTGATGCAATTGCTTCCCTTCACGATATGTATGAAACCTACCTTCCCGCTTTTGAAAAGACAGTAAAAGCCGGTGTTGCAGGTGTTATGGGTGCATATAACCGCACCAATGGTGAGCCCTGCTGTGCTCATTCCTATCTTATGGGCGAGGTGCTTCGTAAAAACTGGGGCTTTGATGGCTATTTTGTTTCTGACTGTGGTGCTTTGCAGGATATTTACGAATTCCACAAATTTGTTGAAACAAGAGCAGAGGCAGCAGCAGTCGCTCTCAAAAACTCCTGCGACCTTAACTGCGGTCAGACTTATGATGCTCTCGTTGATGCTTACGAGGAAGACCTTATTACAGAAGAGCAGATTACAGAAGCTGCTGAAAGACTTTATATGATTCGTTTCCTTTTAGGCGAATTTGAAGAAGTAAGACCATTCTCTGATATTCCTTATTCAAAGCTTGACTGTAAAGAACACAGAGAGCTTAATTTAAGAGCATCTGAAAACTGCATAACCCTTCTCAAGAATGATAGTTATTTACCCCTCTGCAAAAACACAGATAAGCGAATTGCAATTGTTGGTCCTAACGCTATGTCAATTACCGCCCTTGAGGGTAATTACAATGGTTATGCTTCCGAATATATCACAGTGGCAGACGGTATGAGAAGAGTTTTCACAAATGCAGATATTTCTGTTGAAAAGGGCACAAACTACTGCCTTGAAAAGGAAAATGATTGGGGTGGCTTCGGTAACCTTATAAGCGATGGTGTTGCGGCGGCTGCAGAAGCAGATATCGCAATTCTCGCACTTGGTCTTGACTGCTCAATTGAGGGTGAGGACACAGGCTATGATAACGACTATACTGCTTGCGGTGACAAAAAGAGTGTATATCTTCCCAAGACTCAGCAAAAATTGGCAGAGCTTGTTTGCGATGTGTGTGACAATGTTATTGTTGTTATTATGTGCGGTAGCTCCGTTGACCTTGGCAAAAAGGTAAGAAGCCACGCCAAAGCAATTATTCACGGTTGGTACCCGGGCTCACAGGGTGGCCTTGCAATTGCAAAAACAATTTCAGGTGACAACAACCCCTGCGGTAAATTACCCGTTACAATCTATGACGGTGAGCATCCCCTCCCCGATTTCATTGATTACAATATGAAGGGCAAAACCTATCGTTTCATTGAGGGCGATGCTCTTTACCCCTTCGGATATGGTCTTTCATATACAAGGTTTGAATACACCGATGCAAAAATCCTTGAAAAGACTGATGACAATATCAAGGTAAGTGTTGATGTTAAGAATTTCGGCGACAGAGCAGGTATTGAAAAAACACAGATTTATGCTCAGTACACCGATTCAAGAACCTACACACCCCACTTCCAGCTTTGCGGAATTAAATCCGTAAACCTTGAAGCAGGCGAAACCAAAAATGTAACAATTGATATTGATACATATTGGCTCAAAGCAGTTCTTGAAGACGGCGAAAGAGTAACACCCGACGGCAAAATCACTCTTCACATCGGCGGCCACCAGCCCGATAAGGTTAGTAACAAGTTGCTTGGTTATGAATGTGAGAAGATTGAATTGTAAATAACAAAACAACAAATCCCCACTGATAGCAAAAACTATCAATGGGGATTATTCTTGTTTTTCGCGAAGCCTATCATCCCTGTGCTTTAGCATAGGGAGGGGGACCATCCTTGAACAGCTTTATTTATCAATATGTTTATTTCGTACCTATTGTACATTTTACAAACAAATTAAATCGGGATGGTGGCGGGTTGCCCCGTAAAGATTACCCTTTGTTGTTGAGAGCAATAATGTATAAATAAATTAAGGAAATTGATAACTTTCCTCATCAACTATGTAAAGAGGGAACGTGGCAACCCACCACCATTCCGCCCGTACATCATTAACACCAAAACATACCACCCGAAATTTTCACATCATTCAGATTTATACAAAGAAGAACGGTCCCCCTCCCTATTTGCCAAAGCAAACAGGGATGATAAGAATCGCTCTATCTTCACCTTTCGCAAAACCCATTTCGAATTTCAAATTTCGAATTTCGAATTACAAAATATATTCCTGCACCTTTTCACCCTGAAGCGTCTTATGAACAATCGCACTATCGTCAACTAGCATATACCCTCTTGGTGTGTTCTCTTTAGGAATTGAAACTGAGCCGGGGTTAGCATAAATATACCCGCCCTCTAATTCCTCGATTTTGCTAACATGGGTGTGACCGTTGAAAAGAATGTCGCCCTTTTTGATTTTGGGTAAATTCTGAGGGTTCATTTTGTGTCCGTGAGTAAGGAAAAACATTCTTCCCTTGTGATAAAAGAAAGCATATTCAGCTAAAACAGGGAAAGAAAGCACCATCTCATCCACCTCTGCCTCGCAGTTACCTCTTACGCAAAAAATTTCATCAGCCATATCATTAAGAAGCGCAATAACGCCCTTGGGGTTATATTCCTCAGGTAAATCGTTACGGGGCCCGTGATAGAGAACATCACCTAAAAGCACTAATTTTTCGCATTGTTCTTCTTTATATTTCTCAACTAATTCACGGCAATATTTAAGTGAACCGTGAATATCCGATGCAATCATAATTTTCATAAAAAATATCTCCTAACACTTAATAAATGGATTATATCATAAAATTAGTTGTAAATAAATAATAAAAATGATATAATTTTATCATATTTTAAAAAAGGAGTAGAAAAATGTCTGACAAATCAATGAAAAAATATATGAAAAAGTCGGAAATTGCCACCTTTGGTATAGGTCTTTTCGGTGTTGCTCTTCTCACCGGATGGATGCCCGACTATACTGCAACCTTCTTTGCAGATTTCGCCTTCAAGGGAAAGGGCTTTGACCCCGATGTAATGGCAAATGCTCTTTCCGTTGTTTTCCTTGTGGCAGGTATTGTCGGTGCGGTTTGCGAGCTTGTTATCGGATACCTTGTTGACAATACCCGAACAAAATTAGGCAAGGTAAAGCCCTGGATTGGCTTCGGTGTTATTCCCCTTGCCCTTATTTCAATGCTTGTTTTCGTTGCACCCAATACAAATAACCAAACAGTTGCTATTGCCTGGATGTTTATTATTTATTCACTTTACACCGCATTTTGCTGTGCAGTTGAAAGCCCTGCAAACTGCTTCGGCTCTCTCTGCTCCCCTAACCCAAGCGAGCGTTCAAGCGCAATTTCAATTGCATCCTTCCTTCGTTCCGTTGGTCAGAGTGGCGGTATGGTTGTTATTCTTGTAGTTGGTCTTGTAATGAAAGCAATTATGGGTCAGCAGCAGTTCAAGAATGCCGAGGCACAGGGTCTTGACCTTATAATTTCAACCGCAGTCTGCGCATTGGGTCTTATTCTCTTTGTTATGATTTTCTTCACCAACAACAAGGAGCGTGTTCCCTTCACACAGGAAAAGGTTTCCCTTAAGGATGCAGTTAAGGTTGTTTTCACCCATAAAAATCTTCTTATGGTTTCTCTTACAAAGCTTTGTGGCTTTGGTCGCGGTGTTTACGGTACTGTTTCTCTTTACATAGCAATTTACCTTTTAGGCTCAAAGGATTTAAAATTAGGTCTTTTGCTTCCTATGGGTATCGGTACTGCAGTTGGTACTCTTCTTGTAAACATTGTTCTCAAGAAATTCTCTACCAAGAAAACATTTATCCTTTTCTGCTTCTATGGTGCATCCTCTCTTGCAATACTCTTCCTTGTTTCAAAGGGTATCGGCTTCAATAACGGACTTATTATTCCTTTCCTTATTCTCAATTTCTTCTGTGGTCTTCAGCACGGTAACACCAACGTTACCCCCAATATTATGATTGCAGACTGCGTTGATGAAATTGAATACAAAACAGGCAAGCGTCAGGAAGGCCTTGCATACGCAGGCTACGGACTTTTCTCTAAAATTGCATCTGCCTTCACAAAGGCTCTCGGCCCCTGGCTCCTTTACACTTGGTCAGGCTACCTTGCATCAACAAATGCTAATGTGGCTTATGCAGAGCAGACAGATGCAACCCTCAATAAAATCCTTATGATTTATACAATCATTCCCGCAATTTTCGTTGTGCTTCAGGCAGTGCCCATTTTCTTCTACGATATGGTTGGCGATAAAAAGGAAATGATTACAAAAGAGCTTATAAAACGCCGCGAAGAAAAAGGTCTTGCAGACAATGTGTCTGCAGAAAATTAAGGAGGTGGCATATATGAAAAAAGGCTTTAATTTAAAAATATATGCCGCAGTTACCTTCTTTGTAATTGCAGGACTTTTGGCAACTATCACAGTTACAACCTACACAAGCAGATACAACGGCTTCAGTCCCGAAAAAACTGCAGTGGCATTCGTGCAGAGCATTGTTGAAACAGGTGACGGCTACAACGCCTACAAAAACACAATTGTCAGCAAAAACTATAAATACGGTGATTTCATAAGAGAATACTATATGTACCCCGTAATTTATGCAGAGTGCGACTATGAAATCGGTGACGACAGAGACGGTCTCAAGGGCTACAATGATGATTCCTTCAAGGGCGAAAAAACCCTCAATGACGATGGCACACTTTCAGGTCAGGTAATCGACACAATGTATGATTACTATGCAAAGCTTATGAAAAAGTACAAGGGTTGGGACAACTATGACGGTGTTTTCACCGACTATTTCAAAGAGCTTTGCAAAGTTCGTGAAGAGGTTTTCGGTGATAAATATATGACCGATGAAATAATGTTCACTGCTCTCGAAAGTAATGTTCGAACCTACGGTGAAAGCCTTACAGGTACTGAGGACGAGTTCGATGCCAACACAGGCATTCAGACAAGTGTTAAAACTGTCGGTGCATATCAGAAGGCATTCGGTGAGGATTATAAATTTACTTATGAGGTAACAGATACAGTAATTTTATCAACATCAAACGCTCCTTGGGGCAAAATCAACGACAATGCTGATATGTTAGAAACCTATAAAACAAGCATTGATGATATGAGCGAGTTGTTTTATGTTGTAGTTGAAGTTAAAGCCAACGGCAAAACAATCGCAACACAGACAGTAAATGTTGTAAAAATAAAATCCACTTGGTATGTTGAAAACACAACAATTGACACATCTGCCCTTTACGAAATAGCATAAACAGAAACAATTAACCCCCTTGAATTTTGCAAAACAAAATTCAAGGGGGTTAAAACTTTTATTTCTTCTTTTTACCACCAAAGAAACCGCGTTTTTCTTCAGGGTCAACGGGTTTTGCACCCATTGTGGTATTGAAATTCATAAGAGCCTCTTTTTGCTTCTCATTAAGATTTCTGGGAACCTCAATATTAACTCTGATAAGCTGGTCACCGCGTCTTGTGGAGTTAAGCACCTGAATACCTCTGCCCTTTAATTTGAAAATATCACCGGGCTGAGTGCCTGCAGGAAGAATATATTCAACCTGACCATCAATAGTTGGAACTCGGAGCTTATCACCTAAAGCTGCCTGAACGAAGCTTACTGTAACATCATACCATACATTATAGCCATCACGCTCAAAGAAGGGGTGAGGCTTAACAATAACGCCAACTCTCAAATCACCTGCAGGGCCACCGTTTGCACCTGCGTTACCTTGATTACGAACTGTAAAAATCTGTCCGTCATCGATACCTGCAGGGATGTTGATTTCCTGCTTAACGGTTCTTCTGATTCTGCCTGCGCCCTTACATCTTGTGCAAGGATTGGGATTGAAGGTACCCTTACCGCCACAACGCTGACAGGGCTTTGATGTACTGATAGTGCCGAAGGGTGTTCTCTGCTGAACATTTATCTGACCTCTGCTGTTACAGTCGGGACAGGTCTGAGGCGAAGAGCCCTTTGCAGCACCTGAGCCCGAGCATTCATTGCAGACCTCAATTTTCTGAAATTCAACAGTTTTTTTACAGCCCTTTGCAGCTTCCTCAAAGGTAATGTATATGTTAGTCTGAATATCGCTGCCTCGTCTTGGTGCATTGGGGTTGGAGCGACCGCCGCCACCACCGAATCCGCCGAAGAATGAACCGAAAAGGTCTCCCAAATCAAAATCCATTCCACCGTCAAATCCGCCGAAGCCACCGAATCCGCCACCGCCCTGACCTGCACCATAGCTGGGGTCAACGCCTGCAAAGCCGAAGCGGTCATATTTTTCTTTCTTATCGGAATCAGAAAGAATTTCATAAGCCTCGTTTGCTTCTTTGAACTTTGCCTCTGCTTCTTTGTTATCGGGGTTAAGGTCGGGATGATATTTCTTCGCAAGCTGGCGATATGCTTTTTTTATTTCATCAGGTGTGGCGCTCTTTGAAACACCGAGCACCTCATAATAATCTCTTTTATCTGCCATAAGTAATTCCTTTCTTTAGGAATATACCCTATCAAAGACGGCTCAAAAAAGAGCCGTCTTTTTATAGGTTAATTAGTCAACATCTGTGAAGGGTGCTTCTGTGTAGTTGTCGCCACCCTGTGCACCTGCGGCATTGGGGTCAAAGCCTGCACCCATATTGTTGGGGTCGAAGCCCTGTGCGCCACCTGCAGCCTTATAAAGCTTTTCAGAAATCTCGTAGAACTTAGCCTGAAGAGCTTCCTGCTTAGCCTTGATAGCTTCAATATCCTCGCCCTTAAGAGCTTCCTTAAGCTCTTCTACCTTAGCATTGATATCGTTCTTATCTGCTTCATCAAACTTGTCACCGTTTTCAGAAACAAGCTTTTCGCATTCAAATACCATCTGGTCTGCACCGTTGCGGATATCAACTGCTTCCTTGCGCTTCTTGTCTTCTTCTGCAAACTGCTCTGCTTCTCTTACAGCCTTATCAATATCATCCTTGCTCATATTTGAGGAAGCTGTGATAGAGATTGACTGCTCCTTACCTGTACCAAGGTCCTTTGCAGAAACGTGAACAATACCGTTTGCGTCAATGTCGAATGTAACCTCAATCTGAGGAGTACCGCGACGAGCAGGAAGAATACCGTCAAGGTGGAACATACCGAGAGTTTTGTTATCTCTTGCAAATTCTCTTTCGCCCTGAAGAACGTGGATTTCAACTGAGGTCTGATTATCTGCTGCAGTTGAGAAAATCTGGCTCTTCTTTGTGGGGATAGTTGTGTTTCTTTCGATAATCTTTGTGCAAACACCACCGAGAGTTTCAATACCGAGTGAAAGAGGTGTAACGTCGAGAAGAAGAAGACCTTCTACATCGCCACCAAGAACACCTGCCTGAAGAGCTGCACCCATAGCAACACATTCGTCGGGGTTGATGCCCTTGTAGGGCTCTTTGCCTGTGTAGTTTTTAACTGCATCCTGAACAGCAGGAATTCTTGAAGAACCACCAACCATAAGAACCTTGTCAATCTCAGAAACCTTAAGACCTGAGTCGGAAATTGCCTGACGAACGGGAGCCATTGTTGCTTCAACAAGGTCAACTGTAAGCTCGTTGAATTTTGCTCTTGTAAGAGTTGTGTCAAGGTGAAGAGGACCTGCTTCAGTCATTGTGATGAAGGGAAGGTTAATTGCAGATGATGTAACACCTGAAAGCTCGATTTTAGCTTTTTCTGCAGCCTCTTTGAGTCTCTGCATAGCCATTTTATCGCCTGAAAGGTCTGCGCCTGTTTCTTTCTTGAATTCAGTTACAAGCCAGTCGATAATTCTCTGGTCAAAGTCGTCACCACCAAGGCGGTTGTTACCTGCAGTTGCAAGAACCTCCTGAACACCCTCGCCCATTTCAATGATAGAAACGTCGAATGTACCGCCGCCGAGGTCATAAACCATAACCTTCTGGTCATTTTCCTTATCGATACCGTAAGCAAGAGCTGCTGCTGTGGGCTCGTTGATAATTCTCTTAACCTCAAGGCCTGCAATTTTACCTGCATCCTTAGTTGCCTGACGCTGTGAGTCTGTGAAATAAGCAGGAACAGTGATAACTGCTTCTGTTACCTTATCACCAAGGTAGCTTTCTGCATCTGCTTTAAGCTTTGAAAGAATCATTGCAGAAATCTGCTGGGGTGTGTATGATTTGTCGTCAATAGTAACCTTATAATCTGTACCCATCTGTCTTTTGATAGATGCAATTGTTCTGTCGGGGTTCTGAACTGCCTGACGCTTTGCAACCTGACCAACAAGTCTTTCGCCGGATTTAGAGAAGCCCACAACAGAGGGGGTTGTTCTGTTACCTTCAACGTTAGCAATAACTACGGGCTCGCCGCCTTCGATAACTGCTACGCAAGAGTTAGTTGTACCTAAGTCAATACCAATTGTTTTTGCCATTTTAATTACCTCCGAATTTATTTATAAATGTTTGATATATGTTGTTAATTGGTAACCTGAACAGTTGCGAAACGCAATATTCTGTCACCCATTTTATAACCCTTTTCAAAAACTGCCGCGATGGAATTTTCGGGAAGCTCATCGTTTTCAACAGTCATTACCGCACTGTGAATGTTGGGGTCGAATTCCTCGCCAACCTCACCGTAAGCCTCAACCTCCATATTCTTAAGAATTTCCTTAAGCTGAGTAACGGTCATTTCAACGCCTTTTCTGTAAACCTCAACATCATCTGTCTGGTTTTCAAGAGCTCTGTCGAAATTATCAATTACGGGAAGAAGAGCCTTTATTGTGTTGCCCTTTGCATCACCATAGGTTGCTTCCTTTTCTCTCTGAGAACGTTTTCTGTAATTATCGTATTCTGCAAGAGTGCGAAGATGAGAATCCTTAAGAGCAGCCATTTCGCTTGAAAGCTTTTCAATTTCTGCCTTAAGTGCTTCAACCTCAGCATTTTTCTTTGATTTCTTTTCTTTTTTTGTTTCTTTTTTTACTTCCGCAGCTTCTTCTGCTTCAACTGCTTTATTTTCTTCATTAACCATTTTTACCTCACTCCTCATCAAGCGTTTCGGAAAGCAGATTTCCGATAACCGATGCTAAATATTTTATGCTGGGAATAAGCCTTGCATAATCAAGCCTTGTGGGACCGATTATACCAATTGAACCGCTATCCTTATCCCCTACTGAATACTTTGAAAATATTGTTGAAGAATTTTTCAATTCTCTGTAAAGGTTTTCTGTACCGATTGCAACGTTCAACTGCTTCTTATGTGAACCAAGCATATTTTCAAGAGGTGTTCCCCTGTGAAGAAAATCCATCAGGGAAAAAGCATCCTCGGAAAGCTCCTCGTGATTAAGTATGTTGGACTGTCCCTTTAAATGAAGCTCCGTTGTTTTAACTGCTTCACAAAGGTCCGCTATGGCACACAGGAATGGTGACATTATGAAAACCCTGTCTCCAAGGGAAGCAACAAGAGTCTGAATAACCATTACATTAATATCTGAAACAGATTTGCCTATAAAGTAATTCTGGCAGATGTTATAGAAAACCTCGGCAATATCGACATTGATTTGCGTTTCACTTCTTACAACCGAGCTTTTCAAAATACCCGAGGTTGCAAGGAGAACAATCATTGCAGTATGCTCACTCAAGGGAACAAGCTCAATTCTTTTGATTTTCGCATCTGCATCTGCAGGTGAGGAGGAAACCGCAACGCAGTCCGTCAGCTCTGCAAGAATACTGCCTGCTTTTTCAAGGAGCCTGTCAGGCTCACCTGAAAAGGACTGCAACCATATTTTGATTCGCTCCTGCTCATCTATTCCCAATTCGTATGTTGCCATCAGGTTATCAACATAATATCTGTAACCCAACTGAGACGGCACACGACCTGCAGAGGTATGAGGTTGCTCCAAAAGGCCAAGCTCAACCAAATCCGCCATATCGTTACGAATGGTTGCAGAGGAAACCGCATTACCCATTTCGGAACAGATTGCTTTTGAACCAACGGGCTCGCCCGTAGCAATAAAGCGTTCAATTATAATTGCAAGAATTTGTTGCTTACGCCCTGAAAGCTCTGCCACGACCTCACCTCTTTCGGTTTTATCACCGTTAGCACTCTCACCAAGCGAGTGCTAACTCTGTTAATAATATACTCCCGCGAATAGCATTTGTCAATATCTTTTGCAAAATTTATTGTAAATAGTTTGTGAATAAAAGGGAAAATTATGCAAAAAAGCCACCATAAAAGGTGACTTTTTAAATACAAATATTAAAAATTAAACAAATTGGAATTTATCGAATTATTTAGAACAAAAACAGTAAAGTAACCACAATGAGCACCGCACCAAACAGCAAGCATAAAGTGGGCAGCAGTACCTTTTGGTATATCTTTATTTTGACAGCAAACGCATACACCAAGCCTATTCCAAAGACAAGGCACCCAACGAAGCCAACCATTATCCACCAGTTATATCTATCAGCACCAGCAAAAGTAATAGTAAGATAGTACAATATCATCGGAACCAGCATGGACGCTATCGCAATGGGATGCTTAGTTTTGAAATATTCTTCTTTTGTTGGTTTAAATATATATCGTTTTGTCCACATATTATGTACCCTTTCAACAAATTCAAATTTGTTAATCTAATTATATCACAGCAAACTAACCTTTTCAATCAGTTTGCCCGTAAAGGCAACTTCGTTGACAAAGTCACTTCATTGCATCTTCACTTCATTTACCGCAAAACAACTTCGTTGTGGCGAAGAGAAACCTCTTCACTACTCACTATTACTTACTACTTGCCAAAAATCCAAGCAATAAATAAAAGTGAAGAGTGAAGAGTTAATAGTGAAAAAGTAAAATCCCCGTACTGTTGTACGAGGATTTTTGGCAGCGGGATAGGGATTCGAACCCCAACAAACAGAGTCAGAGTCTGTCGTGCTACCGTTACACTATCCCGCTAGAACGCTTGATATTATACTACCAATATTTTTACTTGTCAAGTACTAATTTAAAATTTCTTTCTTACAATTTCTTAAGATGACAAAATTTTGTTTTAGTGCTAATATAATCACAAAAGGAGATGATTTTTATGTTTAAAAACAGAAAAACAGGTATTATAATTTTTGCTATCTTTGTGGTTGCACTTATTATGTTTTTTCCTAATTTAGGCAACTCAAAAGAATATAAAGATACAAACGGAGAAGAAAACTATTCCCTTTGTAAAATTACTGATGAAGATATTATTAAGGGTATAGACCACTCGGGATTAACCGGGATTTCGTCCGAAGAAAATGAAAAAAACGGCAAATATTATTATGTCGGAAAATACTTTAACGGTTCCACTGCTCTCAATACGCTGGAGTCTTTAACCACTAACAACACAATTGAAATTCAAAAATTTTCAGTTACCAAAGGCAACGCACGACTTTTAGTTTTAGCAGATAATAAAATAATTCACGACTTCACACCAAACGAATCTGGTCAGAGTTTTTCACTTGATAATCTCGAGGGTGAAATTTTTCTTGTTGTCGCAGGTGAAAGTTCTAATTTTGAAGTAATATTTAAAGTCAATTAAAAGATGCTCACCACGGGCATCTTTTAATTGTTATTATTATCCAATTATGATATAATGCTTATGGTGATATTATGTTCAGAGAATTAACAAGAAAAAACAAGCAACTCTCAAATGAAAAATGCATAGAAATTTTAAGGGCAGAAACACGCGGTGTTCTTTCTGTAAATACCGAAAACGGCTACCCCTACGGAATGCCAATGAATCATTATTACTGTGAAAAAACAAATAAAATTTATTTTCACTGTGGCAAAACCGGACACAGACTTGACTGTTTAAAGAATGATAACAAAGTTTCTTTTTGTGTTTACACTAAAGGTTCTAAAGAAGAAAACGACTGGGCATTAAGTGTTGAAAGTGTAATTGTTTTTGGTGAAATAAAAATAATTGAAGACAAAGAAATAATTAAAAATATTACAAAAAAATTATCATATAAATTCACCGATGATGAAGAATATATAAATAATGAAATAAAAAATTACCTGAATGCAACACTTTTATTAGAATTGAACCCGCTTCATATTTGCGGTAAAATGGTAAAAGAATCATAATTTTCTTGATATTATTTATTTAATAATTTATAATAAAAATATATTTATTTTTTGGAGTGATTTTATGTTTAACCACAAAATCAAAAACAACCCTGTTCATATGCTTATTATGGAACAGATTAATGATGTTGAAAACTGTCTCATTCAGTTTGAAAGTTTCATTCGAGCTTCTTCTGCTCCTAATGTATCTTTTGACTCACTTAACTCTTTAGCAAAAGGTATAAGCGAAGCTGAAGCGGTTGCCGATATTTCATTAAGAAAAATGATTGACTCTCTTGTTGGTAGTTCATACTTAACCGCCACAAGAGAAGACTTAATTTCGATTGCGACGAGTTGTGATGCTATTGCAAACAAATGCGAGAATTATGCTAAAATGTCGGTATTTCAACAATTTACTTTCCCAGATGAATATAGTGAAGATTTGCTTCAAATCATTTCAATAAGCCGTGAACAATTTGAAGTTTTGAGAAAAAGTATCAGTCTTTTATTCTCTGATTTCGGTTCACTTTTAAAAGACCATTCTATCCTTGACGAAATAAGAAAACACGAGTCACGCGTTGACGAAATTGAAGAAAAACTTTACGAAAGAATATTTAAAATGGAAATTACTCTTGCTGAAAAAATGCAGATGAGTGATTTCGCAGATAAAATTGCAGAGCTTTCAGATATTATTGAAAATCTTGCAGATAAAATTCAGATTATGTTAGTAACAAGAAAGGCTTGATTTTATTATGATATACCTTTTGCTTTTTGCAGGGTTATTTATGGGCTGGTCGCTTGGTACT
>JAFSDL010000033.1 GCA_017436285.1 Clostridia bacterium | reverse complement strand
CACCTTCTCTTCGGCAGATTTAAAGCTTTCTGAGGAGAGTAAAACAGAAGAATTTGTTGTTACTGTGGATATGTCAGGTATAAGTCAGGAGTATTTCACACTTCCAACGAAAAATTTTGCTATAAATAACCCTGAAAAAGAGGATTATAGAATTTCCGCTCTTAATAAATCGGTTGTTGTTGTGGGGGCGGTTAAAGATTTAGAGTCGGTTACCGAAGAGGATATTAAGGTCGAAATTGATTTATCGGATATTGATATCAATAAAGGACAGACAATAACCGTTCCTGCAGTGGTAACTGTTGATAACGCAGGTTGTTGGATTTACGGAAGCTATTCCGTTGAAGTAAGCTTTTAAATTTTTAAGGATAGGAGGGTAACCGAATGAAGGTGAAAAAAATAATAGCATTAGTCGTAGCTGTGGTTATGATGCTTTTTTGTTCCGGTTGCTCTCTTAATTTCTTTTCGGTTGAAAGCTTAATGAGTCCACCGGCTCAGTCAGGGCGAAACGGTGAGGTTGAAGCTGCATTCAAAAAGCTTATGTCAGAGAAAACAGTTCAGCTGAGAAGCCCTGCAAGTGGCGAGCATCAGACTGCATTCGTTTTGTTTGATATTAATTCAGATGGTTCCGAAGAGGCAATTGTTTTCTACACGGATTCCTCTATTGATGCATCTGTGAGAATGGCTTTCCTCGAGTGCATAAACGATACATGGATGATTTCTGCAGATATCAAGGGCGCAGGTAGCGGTGTTTATGATGTTGCTTTCTCCGATTTAGATAATAATGGTTTTTTTGAGATTTTAGTTGGTTGGTCACTTTTTGATACAAAAGCCTCTAAAATTTTAAGTGTTTACGAAATTACTGAAGGTAACAAAGGCGTGTTCGCCTTGAATACTTTAGGAAATGAATTTTATAACTATAAATCATTAATGGATTTCAACGACGATGATAACGAAGATATTGCTCTTGTTTATCTGGATGATTCAGGTGAGGTTCAAAAATCATATTTCCGTTGCTTTACCCTGTCGGGTAGTGGCGAATTTGTGAAATACGGTGACGTGAATTTAGACAGTAACATAAGCTTCGTTTCAAAAATTCAGTTTGATAGTGTTATTGTCAAAGGTAATGAATGCAAGAGGATTTTCATAGACTGTGTAAAGAATGAGCTTTCTATGTTTACGGAAATGATTTATTGGGATGCAGAGGACTTGAAGCCGGTCAGAAAAGAAAAAAAACCATCCTCTTCAACCTTGCGCAGTTCAAAAATATATTGCCGTGATATTGATGGCGACGGACTTTTAGAAATCCCTTCAAATACAACCTTGTTAGGTGACGAAAATTTATTAACTGTTAAGAGGGTTGATGTTCAATACACCTTTACAATGCTTGAGTGGTTAAATTGCTATGGTGATAAAAGCGAGGGTAGTATAAAAACATTATTCAATCCGATTAATGTGTATTTATACAGAGTAACCCGTGTGAATGATATCACCGTTTATTATGACACTCTGAATCAAGCGATGAAAATCTGTCTGTGGGATAAAGACGAAAATTTGGTAAAGGATGAATTGCTTTCAATTTATTTCAGAGAAGAAAAAGACGATACAAAGGTTAAAGGGAAAAGACTCCATAAAAATGAAACCGGAACATTTTATTATGAAATAAGTTCATACGGTGAGGATTTCGGTATTACAGACGAGGGTGTGAAATCTTCGTTTATTATAGTTTGAAAGTGTGAAAAATTATGAAAAAAGTACTTATTGCTGAAGATGAATCTGCTATCAGAGAAATCATAGGAATAACCTTGCGCAGAGCGGGCTATGAGGTTACCGAGGCTTGTGACGGTCAGCAGGCGCTTGATTTGTATGCAGAGAAAAACGGCGAGTTCGATGTTGTTTTGCTTGATATAATGATGCCCAATGTTGACGGACTTGAGGTTTGCAAAAGGTTAAGAGGTGTAAGTGGTACAGTCGGTATTATTATGCTTACTGCAAAAACTCAGGAGATGGACAAGGTTTCAGGTCTTTTGATGGGTGCAGATGATTACATAACAAAACCCTTCTCTCCATCAGAGCTTATGGCGCGTGTTGATAGTGTTTACCGCCGTGTTGCTTTAAATAATCAGAATAAGGTTCAGCCTGCAAGAGCAGATAAAATTATCTTAGACCCATTTGAGCTTAACCTCAGAAACAGAATGCTCTATAAAAATGGCGTTCAGATTGAACTGACTCAGGTTGAATTTCAGATTATTGAATTTTTCTTTACCAATGCAGGAAAAGCCCTCAGCAGAACAGATATTTTAAAGCAGGTTTGGGGCGAATCCTATTTTGGCGACGAAAAGGTTGTTGATGTTAACATCCGTCGTCTGAGAATGAAGGTTGAGGAAGAGCCCTCTATACCCAAGCATTTAGTAACTGTTTGGGGTATGGGTTATAAGTGGCTTTGATATAAATTGAGCATTAGGCTTTAGAAAGAAGAGGTGAGAGCAGTGAAAATTAAAGGAATTTCAAAAAGATGGGCAACTAATACCTTGCTTATTACTGCTCTTATTCTGTTTGTTCTTCTTTCTGTTTGTGCAGTTTTTGTTATCAGCTATTACAGAAATTATGTTACGGATTATCTTTCCGGCTATGCTAACGAAAGTGTAACCACCTTCTTTTCACCCTATGTTGGCGGTAATGAAGAAATTTTTAACCAGAAAGCAAAGGAATTTGTTGATAGCTTTGCAGATAAAAGCAGAGTTGAGGTTCAGGTGGTTAACGGAAAGGGTACCGTTTCTTATTCCTCCTCAGGCTTTTATGTAAGCGAAACTATTGATGAAATGGAGGATATAAAGGAAGCGCTTGAGTCCTCAAGTGGCGTCAGTAAATGGTCGGGCTTTAATAACAATGGCGAGCATATTATGGCAGTTTCAATGATTTTGCCAAAGGTGGACGGGAATTTTTCAGGCGCAGTTCGATTTATTACCTCCTTAAGAGCAATTGATAGGCAGATAATCGGTCTCGTTGTTATAATACTTCTTGTTTATTTGATAGCCCTCTTTTTTGTGGCGCTTTCGGGCGTGTTCTTCATTCAGACAATTGTTACGCCTGTTCGCAAAATTAATGATGCCGCAAGGCAGTTTATTGGAGGCGATTTTGATGTGCGCATTGAATCAGAAAACAGAGATGATGACGAAATCACAGAGCTTGCAGATTCCATTAATGGTATGATTGCCGAGGTTGCCGCAACCGATAAATTAAAAAACGACTTTATTTCAACTGTTTCTCACGAATTGAGAACACCTCTTACTGCTATTAAGGGTTGGGGCGAGATGCTTAAGGAGCTCGATGGTGAGGACAGAGAAATTGCCCGTAGAGGAACAGAGGTTATTATTAACGAATCCGAGCGCCTTTCAAAGCTTGTTGAGGAGCTTCTTGATTTCTCCCGTATTCAAAGTGGCAGTATGACCTTAAGACTTGAAAAAATAGATGTTCTCGCAGAGCTTGACGAAGCAATTTTCGTATTTAAAGAGCGTTCCAAGAGGGATGGTATCGATTTAACCTATTCAGTTCCCGAAATTCCTGCACCTATGATGGCAGACCCCAACAGAATCAAGCAGGTTTTTGTTAATATACTTGATAATGCATTCAAGTATTCTGAGCAGGGTGGCATAGTTAATGTTGTTGCTATTGTTGATGACGGAACATTGACCATTCATTTTGCAGATAACGGATGCGGTATCGCAGAAGAGGATTTACCTAATATAAAAAAGAAATTCTATAAAGCAAATTTGCAGGTTCGTGGCTCAGGAATCGGGCTTGCGGTTGTTGATGAGATTGTAAAACTCCATAACGGTGTTTTTGAAATTAATAGTGAACTCAATGTGGGCACAACCGTAACGGTTGCATTTCCTGTTGAAAAGGTTGCTGTTGAAACAGTAACGCCAATTATAGAAGAATTGAAGGTAGAAGATGATGAGTGATAAAGAAAAATGCTGTCCCAAGGTTTCTGTTGGTGGACAGGCTCTTATTGAAGGCATTATGATGCAGGGACCCAAGGGTGCTGCAATGTCTGTAAGGCTTCCTGACGGAACAATTGATACAGAAAAATTAGAGGTTAAGCATATAAGGGATAAATTCAAGCCTGCAGGCTGGCCAATTATCAGAGGTGTTTTCAATATGGTTGAAAGCCTTATGTTCGGTATGAAATGTATGGAAAAATCTGCAGAAAAAGCAGGTCTTGATGATGACACGGATCCCGAGAAAATGTCCAAGCTTGATAAATGGATTTCTGACCATTTCGGACCTAAAATGATGGCAGTTGTAACCGGTATTTCAATGGTGCTGGGTTGCGGACTTGCTTTTGTTCTTTTCTTCTATCTGCCAACATTCCTTGTTGATGCTGCTGATAAGCATTTGTTTAAAAACGCTTTAGAAAATATCCATCCTCTTTTTGAGGGCTTAATGAGAATGGTAATATTTGTTATTTATATCTGGCTTACTTCAAAAATTCCCGATATTAAAAGAGTGTTTATGTATCACGGCGCAGAGCATAAATCAATTTTCTGCTATGAGCAGGGGCTTGAGCTTACTGTTGAAAATGTAAGAAAGCAGAAGCGCTTCCACCCTCGTTGCGGAACAAGCTTTATCTTTGTAATTCTTATTATCAGTATTCTTATTTCATCAGTTCTTGTTGTAGCTTTCCCCGGTATTGATGAGGTTCGTGCAGTGTGGATGGCAATTAAGCTTTTAATCGTGCCCTTAACTGTTGGAATCGGTTATGAATTTATCCGTTATGCAGGTAAGCACGATAATGCGCTTGTGAAAATTCTTTCCGCACCGGGCTTGTGGATGCAAAGGCTTACAACAGTTGAGCCTACTGACGACATTATCGAGGTTGGCATTGAGTCTATAAAGGCAGTGCTTTTTGATACGGATGAAAAAAAAGCGGAGGATGAAGAGGTTTGAAGAAGCTTTATTCCGTATATCGTGAAGCAATAAAAGCTCTTACAGATGCAGGGTGTGACAGTCCTGAATTTGATGCTCAGCAGTTAGTGTCATATTGTCTGGGTATGAACAAGACCCAATTGCTTCTCAATTCGGGCGCACCTGTTGAAGAGGGTAAGCTTCTCTTCTTTGAGGATTGCATTAAAAGGCGTTGTAATCACGAGCCCTTGCAGTATATTATCGGAATGTGGGATTTTCATCGCTTCAGCTTCAAGGTAGGTGAGGGAGTTCTTATTCCCCGACCTGAAACAGAGCTTTTAGTGGAATTTGCCACAGAAAAGATACAGAAAAATGATTTTAAGGTTGTTTATGACCTTTGTTGCGGAAGCGGTTGCATAGGTCTTACTGTTGCAAAGCTTTTTCCGACGGTTAAGGTTTTCTGCATTGACCTTTCTGACAAGGCAATTGAATATACCACAATGAATAAAGAGCTTTTATGTGCCGATAATGTAAGTATTGTAAAAGCAGATGTTCTTGATTCTGTTGGCTTCTTAGGTCTTCCGAGACCTGATATAATTCTTTCTAATCCGCCTTATATCAGAACTGAGGGAATTAAAGAGCTTCAGCCTGAAATTGCCTTCGAGCCCTTTATGGCTCTTGATGGTGGCGATGACGGACTTGTTTTCTACCGAGCATTGTCTGACAATTGGTTTACCTACATAAACAAGGGTGGTTATATTGCTATGGAAATCGGTGAGGAGCAGGGTAAGGATGTTCTCTCGATGTTTGTAAACAAAGCCGAAAAGGCAAGGATTATAAAGGATGCTTCAAATCTTGACAGAGTTGTGGCAGTTAAAAGATAGGAGTTTGTTATGCTAAGGTATTTAAGTGATATATTAAGTGGCGATTTTGATGTAATCGACTTAATAATTTATGTGAGCTCAATGGCATTTGTTGTGTTTTGTGCAACACCTCTGCACGAATTTGCTCACGCCTTGATTGCTGTTAAATTGGGTGATGATACTCCTCGCCTGAGAGGCAGACTGACAATTAACCCTATGGCGCATATTGATAAACGTGGCGCATTGATGATTTTCCTTTTTGGCTTCGGTTATGCAAAGCCCGTTGAAGTAAGAATGAGAAAATTCAAAAAGCCTAAAAGAGATATGGCACTTGTTGCCCTGGCAGGTCCTGTGTGTAATGTTTTACAGGCTTTTGTATTTATGTTCATATACAATGCTTTAAAATACGCCTCAGTTAATGTTGGTAATGTAATGCTTGTTTATATGTCCTTCTTTTTCTACTATGCGGCAATTATCAACACAAACCTTGCAGTGTTTAACCTTTTGCCCATTCCGCCGCTTGATGGCTCAAGGCTTGCAACTGCATTGTTACCCGCAAAGTATTATTACAAAATTATGCAGTATGAAAGATATATAATGATAGGCTTGTTTGTGCTCCTTTTCACAGGCATTCTTTCAACACCATTATCAATTCTTTCAAATTTAGTTATTTCTCTTTTGAATTCAGTTACAGAAATACCCTTTACAATGATAGGTTAAAATATGGAAAAATTAAACTATAAGCTTGAGGTGTTCGAGGGTCCTATGGACCTGCTTTTGCACCTTATAACAAAACATAAACTTGATATCTACGATATTCCCATTCTTGAATTAGTTGAGCAATATACCTCTTATGTCCGCGAAATGCAGGAAGAGAATATGGAGGTTGCAAGCGAGTTTCTTGAAATGGCAGCCCGACTTGTTTATATTAAAACAGTTTCTCTTTTGCCTGTGTATGATGAGGCAGAGGATTTGAAAAATGAGCTTCGTGATGAGCTTCTTGAATATCGTGATTGCAAAATTCTTGCAGGTAAGCTTTCTCAGATGACAGATGGCTTTAATTATACTGCAAGAGGCTTTCAGGAGAGCATATCACCTGATAATACCTATAAAAGACTCCATGAGCCAAGTGAGCTTTTAAGCGCGTATTCACTTGCGGCAGGTAAGAAATTAAGACGCTTACCGCCACCAATTGATTCATTTAAAACAATTGTTACAAAGAAGATAGTTTCGGTTGGCTCTAAGATTGATTCAATTGTATCTTCTCTTAAAAAACGCAAAAAGCGTAAGCTTTTCGATATTTATAAGGAAGCAAAATCCCGTTCTGATCTGGTTGCGGCTTTCCTTGCTATATTGGAGCTTGCTAAAAATAAAACTATATACATTTCCGGTGACGGAGATGATGCTCAAATTGAGATTTTGGAAGGAATGGAAAACTCTTGATAGAGAATAAACAGATTGCCGCAGCACAGGCAGTGCTTTTTGCGGCGGCAGAACCTATTGAATACTCAAAACTTGCTAATGTTTTAGGCTTTGATGACGAAACAATGCTTTTAGTTCTTGATGAATTAGGCAGGAAGCTTGACGGTGAGGATAGCGGAATCTGTCTTTTACAGCTTGATACTAAGTATCAGCTTTGCAGTAAAAAAGAATTTGTTGAAGAAATAAGAACAGTTCTTGACCTTAAGAGAAATGCACCTCTTTCTCAGGCTGCCTTTGAGGTTCTTGCAATTATTGCATATAATCAGCCTATTACAAAGCCCTACATAGAGCAGATTCGTGGTGTTGATTGCTCAGGTGTTGTTAATACCCTTTGCCAGAAGGAGCTGATAGAGGAAAAGGGCAGGCTTGATGTTCCGGGAAGACCCGTTCTTTACGGAACAACCGCAAACTTCTTAAGATGCTTTTCTCTCAGCTCTTTGGATGAGCTTCCTGAGCTGCCATCTGCTGACAGAGATGTTTTAATGTCCGATGTTGATAACGGTCAGCTTTCACTTTTTGATGGTGACGGTCAGGAAGAGCAGAAGGAAGAGACTGCAGAAGCCACAGAAATTGCTTCGGAAAATGAATAAAAATACACATATTACAGAAAAAGGGGCGATATAATGCCTGTTTTATATACAATTTTAGGTATAATTCTTTTCTTTGTGATTGTATTTTCCTTAAAGGTAACTGTTATAGTTGATTATGCAGAAAAAACAGTTGTTAAGCTGAAATACCTTTTTATAACAATACCTATTGTTGATACATCAAAAGAGAAAAAGGAAAAGAAGCCTAAAAAAGAGAAAAAGCCAAAAGAAGATAAAAAGTCCAAAAAGGGCGAGGCAGATGTTACTGTTGAAGGTGAAATAACTGAAACAACAGAAGCTGCGGAACAACCCAAGGATGAAAAAACAAAAAAAGAAAAACCACAAAAGCAGGGCAACAGTCTTTTAAAGCAATTGTATCTTGACCACGGCTATGAGGGGCTTGAAAAAATGCTTCGCGATTTAGGTAGCTCTCTGGGTGGCTTTTTCGGTAAGCTTTATAAAACCTTTACCATTGATGAGCTTTATATAAAAATGGTTACCGCAGGTGGTGATGCGGCAGATACCGCTATTAAGCACGGTAAGCTCTGCGCCTGGCTCTATCCTGTTTTAGGAAAGCTTGTTTCAACCTGTAAGGTGAAGAAATATGACTTTGATATAAGTCCTGATTTTCTTGCACCTAAATCTACCGCAAGTGCTTTTGTCAGGTTTCACATAAGACCCATTAAAATCACAAATGCGGCAGTAGTTTTAGCCTTGCAGTTAGTATTCAAAATTCTGTTTAAAATTCTTTTCTCTAAAAAGAAAAGTGATAAAAGCAAAAAAATCCCTAACGCTGTTGCAAAGGAAAATACTGAAGCCCAAGCAGCAGAGCAGGGTGAAAAAATAAATAAATAATTTTAATAGATAAGGACGGTGTTTCCATTATGGAAAAATCAGCAAACGGAATTCTTAAAACTACAATCGAAAAGGTAAGAGATTTAGTTGATGTGAGCACAATTATCGGCGAGCCCATCAATCTTCCCGATGGTCTTACAATTATCCCTGTTTCAAAGGTTACATATGGCTTTGCTTCAGGTGGTTCAGATTTCCCCTCAAAGAATAATGTTGAGCTTTTCGGTGGTGCAGGCGGTGCAGGTATCACAATCAATCCCGTTGCATTCCTTGTTATCAAGGATGGCGATGTTACAATCAAGCATATCGTTTCCAACGATAACGCTATTGAAAGAGCAGTAAGCCTTGTTCCTGAAATGTTTGATAAGGTAACAAAGCTTACAAGCAAAAAGAAAGAAGAAGCAACAGAGGTAGCTGAATAATTCTGTGTTTTAACACTAACCACTCGCATATATTTATTTTAAAGTGGGTGGTTAGGTGTTAAAGAGATTTACGACAATATTTATAGCTTTTTCAATAATTTTTTCATTGTGCATAAAGGTAAACGCAACGGAAATTACCCTTTCTGCAAAATCGGCAATTTTAATAAATGCTCAGACTAATGAGATTATTTATGAAAAAAATGCCTATGAAAGAAGAGGAATGGCAAGCACAACTAAAATAATGACCGCTCTTCTTGCAATTGAAAAAGGGGATTTTA
This sequence comes from Clostridia bacterium, assembly GCA_017436285.1. GTDB lineage: Bacteria > Bacillota > Clostridia > Oscillospirales > Acutalibacteraceae > DTU089. The sequence goes on along the minus strand of JAFSDL010000033.1, from coordinate 10,963 downwards.
AGAAAACTGTTGTTGCAAGGGATGAGGATGTTCGCATAGAGGGTACATCCATAGGACTTAAAGCAGGTGACAAAATAAGTCTTGAGGCTCTTGTTCAGGGTATGCTTCTTGAAAGTGGTAACGATGCGGCAAATGTAACTGCCAGAGTTATCGGAAAATCAAGGGAAGAATTTGTTTCCTTGATGAATAAAAAAGCTAAAGAAATCGGTATGGAAAGCACCTGCTTTAAAAATCCTTCGGGACTTACTGAAGAGGGGCATTTTTCCACTGCCTTTGATATGGCTCTTCTTGGAAGCTATGCTATAAAAAACAAAACCTTTCGCGATATTTGTTCGCTAACCTCTGTAAGAGCTTCTTACGGTAACCCTGAATATCAGAGAACCTTTAAAAATCATAATAAATTATTGAATTCTGTTGAGGGTGCTTTCGGTATCAAAACAGGCTTTACCAAAGCTTCGGGGCGTTGCCTTGTCAGTGCTTGTGAAAGAAACGGAGTAACTCTTGTTGCAGTAACGCTCTCTGCACCTGATGACTGGAACGACCATAAGAAGCTGTTTGAATATGGTTTTGAAAGGGTAAAAAGCTATGAAATAGAATTCAATTCAGATGCAATAAAATTAAATGTTGTGGGTTCTGATAATAAAAGAATTGGTGTTAAACTAAAAAATCGGCTTACCTATACCGCCCTTGATGAAGAAAATAATGCAGAAGCAGTTGTTATGTGTGATAAATTTCTTTATGCGGGATTTAAAAAAGGTGATAGGGTAGGCTGTGTTAAGGTGTTTTCGGCTGACGGTAAAATCCTTTGTGAAAGTGATTTGATTTCAACTGAAAATGCACCAATGAATTTTACGGAAAGAGAAAAAGAAAAAACATTGTTCAATAAAATCAAAGAACTCTTTTTAAACTAAACAGATAGGAATAATTATGGCTCTTGTTAGATTACAGAAATATTTATCGGAATGTTCAGTTGCTTCCCGAAGAAAATCGGAAGAACTGATCAATGCCGGTAAGGTTAAAGTAAACGGTAAAATTGCCGTTGTGGGCGATAAAATCGACCCTAAAAAGGATACTGTTACTGTCAGCGGTAAAAAGGTTGTTGCCGTTAAGCAGAAGTATTATGTTATGTTAAATAAGCCCAGAGGCTATGTTACAACTATGAGCGATGAGCTTGGCAGAAAATGTGTTGCAGAGCTTGTTGAGGATGTTGGTGCAACAGTTTACCCGGTGGGAAGACTTGACAGAGATTCCGAAGGTCTTTTGCTTCTCACAAATGACGGTGAATTTGCAAATGCGGTTATGCATCCGAGAAAGCACGTTCCCAAAACATATAGAGTAACCGTTCGCTCAAATATCAATGATGCTCAGGTTGAAAAGCTTGAAAACGGAATTGATATTGATGAAAACGGAAGAGATACCTTGCCCGCGCAGGTAAGAATTATAGAAAAATCTGCCGCAAGAAGTGTTTTTGAAATTACCATTTATGAGGGCAGAAACAGGCAGATTAGAAAAATGTGCGAGGCTGTAAGTCTTGATGTTATTCGCCTTAAAAGAAATGCTATCGGCTCAGTGAAGTTAGGTATGCTTAAGGTTGGTAAATGGCGTGAGCTTACAGAGGATGAGGTTCATCGCTTACAAAGTCAATAATAAAATTTAGTTAATTGAGGCGTAAATATGATTAGAAGTATGACAGGCTTCGGCAGAGCACAGGTTTCTGTTGAGGGTTATAATATTACAGTAGAAATAAGAAGTGTAAATAACAGATATTTTGATTTTTATGCTAAAATGCCCCGTGCATTTTCCTTCCTTGAGGAAAAGGTGAAGGCATTGCTTTCAACAGAAATTTCTCGCGGTAAGGTAGAATGCTCATTGCAGATTGAAACAACTGCAGATGAAAGCGTTATTGTAAGTGTTAATGAGCCTCTTGCAGTTGGTTATGTTAAGGCAATTGAGGAGCTTGCAGAAAAATTTGAGGTTAAAAATGATTTAACAGCACTTTCTCTTGCTCGTTTTTCTGATATTCTTTCAATTACCAAGGCTCCCGTTGATGAGGAGGATTTGTGGAATAAGGTTCAGGGTGCGGTTAAGGATGCACTTGCAGAATTTATTAAAATGCGCGAAATTGAAGGCGAAAAGCTTAAGGCGGACGTGCTTTCAAGAGCAGATATCATAATCAACAATGTTTCTTACATTGAAGAGCGCTCACCTGAAACCGTGAAAGCATATTCTGAAAAGCTTCTTGAAAGAATGAAAACCGTTTTAGGCGATACTCAGGTTGATGAGGCAAGAATTTTAACTGAGGCTGCAATTTATGCGGACAAGGTTGCAGTTGCAGAAGAAACAGTAAGGCTCAGAAGTCATATTGACCAGCTTCATTCAATGCTCGATTCAAATGAAGCAGTAGGCAGAAAGCTTGATTTTCTTGTTCAGGAAATTAACCGCGAGGCTAACACAATCGGCTCTAAGGCACAGGATGTTGATATTGCCCGCAGAGTTATTGATATTAAAGCAGAAGTTGAAAAAATCAGAGAACAGATTCAGAATATTGAATAAGAGGTTAGTATGAAGCTTGTAAATATCGGTTTTGGAAACCTTATAAATGCAGATAGAGTAATTGCGGTAATAAGTCCTGATTCTGCACCTGCAAAGCGTATGATTCAGGAATGTAAGGAAAGAGCTCAGCTTATTGATGCCACTCACGGCAGAAAAACCAAGGGCGTAATTATTACAGATAGCGACAATGTTGTTTTATCATTTTTGTCTGCAGAGCAATTGCTTACAAGATTCAATGACCAAAAGGGAGGGCGTGAATTTGGCTTTGAAGGGTAAAGGTATGCTTGTTGTTCTTTCTGGTCCCTCAGGCTCAGGTAAGGACACAGTTTTAGAAAAATTAAAGGAAACAGATTTTTCCTTTGATAAAACAATTTCCGCCACAACAAGAGCTATGCGTGATGGCGAAAAGGACGGAGTAGATTACTACTTTATTGATGAAAATGCCTTCAAGGAAAGAATTAATAATCAGGAATTCCTTGAATATACAATTTATAATGACAATTACTACGGAACACCAAAATCCGAGGTTGAAAGGCACATTGATAAGGGCGGATGCATACTCTTGAAAATTGAGGTTGAGGGTGCAGGTAATGTGCGAAAAGCAATGCCTGAAGCACTTTCTATCTTTATAATTCCACCATCAATGGAGGAGCTTGAAAGGCGTCTGAGGGGCAGGGGTACCGAAACGGAAGAAAGCTTCCGTAAACGCCTGGAAGCTGCAAAAGAAGAGCTTTCAAGAGCAAACGAATACGATTACATAGTTATTAATGACGATGTTAACTTTTGTGCAGAGCAAATTGTTAAGATTCTTGAATCTGAACAATTGCGCTATTGCCGAATGGAAAATATTGTTTCAGATATATTAAAAAATCAATAAACCGAAAGGAAAATAAATTATGCTTAATCAAGACCTTAGTAAAGTACTCACAGGACACATCAGTCGTTATTCTCTCGTAACTGCAACTGCAAAGCTTGCTCGCGAGATTTCTGACAAAAACCTTGAAGACAAGGTTATCACTACCGAAAAACCCGTTAGTGATGCTCTCGATAAGCTTCTTGATGGCTCATATAAAATTGTTGAGCCTGATGAAATTGCTCATATTTAACAATGGGTATCGGTACACTTGTAGCCAAGGTAGCCGTTGAAGGACTTGTGTATCATTTTGATGCGCCTTATTCTTATAAAATTCCGACAGAATTAGAGGGTAAGGCGTCAGCAGGTTGCAGAGTTATGGTGCCCTTTGGCAATAGTAACCGAAAAAAACAAGGACTTATACTGTCCGTGGAGCCGTTTTCTGAAGTAGAAAATCAAGGAAAGCTTAAATCAATATCAGGTGTGCTTGATAGCAAGCCTCTTTTTGATGATGAAATGCTTTCACTTGTTTTCCGGCTTAAGGAAACAACCTTTTGCACTCTTTTTGAGGCGGCAAAAGCAATGCTACCGGCAGGTATAGGTCTTAATTATGTTGTGTCATTTATGGCAAACAATATTGATGAAGACTCTTTTGGTAAATTAAAAGAGGATGAGGCTTCAGTTTACAATTACCTTAAGGATAATTGTAAATATGTAAAAAAAGAGAAAATTCTTGCAGATTTAGGGTTGGATTCAGAAAGCAAAATTCTTGAAGGCCTTGTTAAAAAAGGCGTTCTGATTACCAATGTTGATGCAAAACGAAAAACAGGAGACCTAACCGTTAAAAATGTTCGCCTTGCAGTAAGTGAGGCAGAGGCGGAAGAGCTTTTACCCAAGCTTACAGCAAAGCAAAAAAGTGTTTTTCGCCTACTTATAGATATTGGCGGTGCTTCTGTTAAAGAGGTTTGCTATTTTACGGGCGTAACTCCTGCAGTTGTTAATGCAATTGTTAAAAAGGGGTATGCCGAGCTTTATGACAGTGAAATTTATCGTAAGCCTAAGTATGAAAAATCTGAAGAGAAAGCAAAATCTCCCGAATTAACCGCTTCTCAGAACAAAGCCTTTAATGAGCTTTTAAGTCAGTATAAAAGCGGTAAAGGCTCGGCTGCACTGCTTTTCGGTGTAACAGGCTCAGGAAAAACTCAGGTTTTTCTTAAATTGATTGAAGAGGTTGTAAATGAGGGCAAGGATGTAATTGTTATGGTTCCCGAAATTGCTCTCACACCTCAGACCCTGAGCATCTTCTATTCTCATTTCGGCGATAAGGTGGCTGTGTTCCACAGCGCTCTTTCCGCAGGTGAGAGAATTGATGAGTGGAAAAGAGTTAAAAACGGAGAAGCAAAAATAGCAATCGGCACTCGTTCAGCAGTTTTTGCACCCTTCAGTAATCTTGGTCTTATTGTAATTGATGAGGAGCAGGAGCATACATATAAATCTGAAATGAATCCAAGGTATCACGCTCGTGATGTGGCTCGCTTCAGATGTGCACATAATAACGCACTTTTGCTTTTATCCTCTGCAACTCCTTCAATTGAATCTTATAAAAACGCAGTTGACGGTAAATATACATTTATAAAGCTTACCGAAAGATATGGTAAGGCAGTTTTGCCCGATGTTGTAACTGTTGATATAAGTGACACTAAAGGACCCATAAGCAACGAGCTTTACTGCGCCCTTGAGGAATGCCTTGAGGATAATAAGCAGGCAATTCTTCTTATGAACAGAAGAGGCTTTAATACCTTTGCCTCTTGTGGCGCTTGTAAGACTGTTTTAACCTGTCCTAATTGCAGTATATCGCTTACCTATCACAATGCCAATAATCGCCTTATGTGCCACTATTGCGGTCATTCAGAGGTGTTTACGGATACCTGCCCTGAATGTAACGAAAAAGCAGTAAGATATGCAGGCTTTGGTACTCAGCGGATTGAGGAAGAATTACAGAATGTTTTTCCAAGTGCTAAAATTCTTCGTATGGATGCCGACACCACAATGGCAAGGTACTCCTATCAGGATAAGCTGACTGCCTTCGCAAAGGGTGAATATGATATTCTTTTAGGCACTCAGATGGTGGCAAAGGGACTTGATTTCCCGAGAGTTACCCTTGTTGGTGTAATTTCCATTGACCATCAGCTTTATAACGATGATTTCAGAAGCAGTGAAAAAGCTTTCGATTTGCTCACTCAGGTTGTGGGCAGGTCGGGCAGAGGTGATTTCAAGGGAAGAGCCTTTATTCAGACAGTGCTTCCCGATAATGATATTATTGAGCTTTCTGCAGAGCAGGACTATGAATCATTTTATAAAACAGAGGAAATCATTAGAAAAAGTATGGTTTATCCACCGTTTTGTGATATATGTTCGCTGACCTTTACAAGTGCTCAGTTTAATCAATCTGTTGCAGGTGCCAAAAAGTTTTTCGAAATGGTTAAGGAAGCAGTAACAACAGAATATAGTGATGTCAGACTCAATATTCTCGGTCCAATACAACCGAGGGTATCAAAAATTAATAATAAATACAGAAATGTAATAACTATAAAATGTAAAAATAATAAACGTTTCCGTGAAATGATGGCAAAGCTTTTAAAAGAGTATATGAAAAACTCAAAGCTTTCCACGGCAAATGTTACAATAGATATAAACCCGTTATCATAAGTATAAACAGAAGGAAAGAAAAAATGGCTATAAGAAATATCAGGGTTGATGATGACCCGATTTTAAGAAAAAAATCAAGAGAGGTTACAGAGTTTAACGACAGACTTTTTGAGCTTCTTGATGATATGAAGGAAACAATGTACCACTCAGGTGGCGTAGGTCTTGCAGGGCCTCAGGTCGGCGTTCTCAAAAGAGTTGTTGTTATGGATGTCAGCGAGGACAGAAATGAGTTTATTGAGCTTATTAACCCTGTAATTACCTTTGAGAATGGTTCTCAGACAGGTAACGAGGGTTGCCTTTCTCTTCCCGGGCTTTATGGCGTTGTTACAAGACCTAATGTTGTTAAGGTGAAAGCTCAGAATCGTGATGGTAAATGGTGTCTTTATAAGGGTGAAGAGCTTAAGGCAAGATGCTTCTGTCACGAAATTGACCACCTTGACGGTATTCTTTATAAGGATAAGCTTGATGAGGGTGAATTTCTTCAGAGAAACGATGGTGAATAATATGAAGGTTCTTTATATGGGTACACCTGATTTTGCAGTTGAACCCCTGAAAGCACTTGTAAATAATGGCTATGATGTTTGCGGTGTGGTTACCCAACCCGATAAACCCGTTGGAAGAAAAGCGATTCTGACACCACCTCCCGTAAAGGCTCAGGCTCAGGAGCTTGGTATAAAAGTCTATCAACCGCAAACACTAAAAAACGGAGAGGGTATGGAAATTCTTCGTGAGCTTAATCCCGATGTTGTTATTGTTGTTGCTTACGGCAAAATTCTACCAAAGGATTTTCTTGAATATACAAAATACGGTTGCATAAATATTCACGGTTCAATTCTTCCTAAATACAGAGGTGCCGCACCAATTCAACGCTGTGTTCTTGATGGTGAGGAGTATGCAGGTGTAACCTCAATGCAGATGGATGTTGGTCTTGATACAGGTGATATGCTTCTTGTTGAGAAAACTAAAATAGGTGAAAATGAAACTGCAGGTGAGCTTTTTGACAGACTTGCACCTATGGGCGCAGAGCTTCTTATAAAAACCCTTGTTGCTCTTGAAAAGGGTGAGCTGAAGCCTGAAAAGCAGAATGATGCAGAAAGCACCTACGCTTCAACGCTTGATAAAACGATGTCACCCGTTGATTTTTCCAAATCTGCACAACAGGTTCATAATCATATTCGTGGTCTTGACCCCTGGCCTGTTGCATTAACCTACCTCGAGGGTAAAACCTTAAAGCTTTTCGGCTCTTCAATTTCAAAGGAGTTGAGTGGCGGTAAGGCAGGGGAAACCCGAACCCTTAAAAACGGACTTGCAATTTTCTGTGGTGACGGAAAAGCAGTTGTTATTTCTCAGGTGCAGTTTGAGGGAAAAAAGCGAATGAATGTCGCCGACTTTTTAAGAGGTCATCCCATTCCCGATGGCACAATTTTACAATAATTAACATTTTATTAAATAATTTTAAATAACGGATTTAAAATGTTGTTCTAAAATTACAGTGAAGAAATTTTTACAATCGGAGGTTGAGATAATGCCGTATTTTTATTTTGATTATTATTATATTATTCTCGTTTTGCCTGTAATTATTGCTTCGCTTATTATTCAGGCTAAATTAAAATCAACTTATTCAAAATATTCAAAAATCGGTAATGCCCGTAATATAACAGGTGCTCAGGCGGCTCAGCTGGTGCTTGGTTACTATGGCATCTGCGATGTAGCAATTGAGCACGTAAGCGGTAAGCTTTCCGACCATTATGACCCAAAAGCTAAGGTTATCCGCCTTTCCGATGGTGTTTTCAATGGCTCATCAATTGCTGCAGTAGGCGTTGCTTGTCACGAGGCGGGCCATGCTGCTCAGCACGCAGAGGCTTATGCACCAATTAAGGTGAGGAATCTTATTCTACCCGTTTGCAATATAGGTTCAACTCTTTCAATGCCCCTGCTTCTTGCAGGTGTGATTTTCAGCTATGAGCCTTTAGTTTGGATTGGCATAGGCTTTTTCTCCTTTGTTGCAGTTTTTCAGTTAATAACTTTACCTGTTGAATTTAATGCAAGCAGAAGAGCTCTCAATGTTATTGAGTCTAACGGACTTCTATCCTTTGAAGAGAAAAATGGTGCCGCAAAGGTTTTGAAAATGGCAGCTATGACCTATGTTGCCGCTTTAGCAACAAGTGTTGCTCAGTTGTTAAGATTAATCCTCTTATTTGGCGGAGGCAGGAGAAGAAGATAATGAGTAAATCGGCAAGGCAGATTGCCTACGAAATACTTTTAAAAATTGAGGTCAGTGAAGCGTATTCCAACCTTGCAATAGACAGTGCTGTTAAGATGTATAATCCCGACAGCACTGATTGTGCTTTTATCTCCCGCCTTGTTTATGGTGTAACAGAAAGAAAATTAACTCTTGATTATGTTATTTCTCAACATCTTTCTAAACCCATTAATAAAACCAAGCCTGAGGTTTTAACTATATTAAGGCTGGGGGCATATCAGCTTCTTTTTATGGATAAAATTCCCGAAAGTGCCGCAGTAAACGAAAGCGTTAAGCTTACTAAAGCAAACAAATGTGATTATGCATCAGGGCTTGTAAATGCAGTTTTAAGAAAAATCAGTAAAAACGGACTTGTATTAAATGATGATTTATCAGAAACAGAGAAGCTTTCTGTCAGTTATTCAATGCCTGAGGATACTGTTAAATTTCTTATATACCATTATGGTAGAGAGAATACAGAAGCGTTTTTAAAAGCAAGCCTTGAGCCTAAAGAAATATTTATCAGAGTAAACACAGTAAAAACCACAACCGAAAAATTAAAAGAATTATTAATTAAAGAGAATGTTAAGGTGTTCAATACATATTTAAAGAATGCCTTGAAAATAGAATTCAATGGCGCGGTTTATGAATTAAATGCTTTTAAGGCTGGTCTTTTTCACGTTGAGGATATCTCTTCTCAGCTTTGTGTTGAAGCACTTGAGCTTTTCCCCGAAGCAACCGCTATTGATGCTTGCGCCGCACCGGGCGGAAAAACCTTTACCGCCGCAGAATTTATGGAAAATAAGGGTGTTCTTTATTCCTGCGATATTTATTCTCAAAGAACAGATTTAATTAAAGAGGGTGCAGAGCGTCTGGGTCTGAGCTGTGTTAAGCCCTTTGTAAACGATGCAACTGTTTTTAATGAAGAATTACCCACGATGGACAGAGTTCTTTGTGATGTACCTTGTTCGGGGCTTGGTATAATCGGCAAAAAGCCTGAAATCAAATATAAAAAGCTTGATGATACAAAGCCTCTGTTACCAATTCAGAAAAAAATACTTCAAATCTCTTCAGAATATGTTAAAAGCGGTGGCAGGCTTGTTTATTCAACCTGCTCCGTTAATCCTAACGAAAACAGAAAAATCTGTGATGCATTTTTAAAAGATAATCCTGAGTTTTATTCTGTTAAGGCTTTGCCCCGTATTGAAAGGGCAGTTGATGAGGGCGACTATTTAACCCTCTTTCCGCATAAAAATAATTGTGACGGTTTTTTTATAGCTGTTTTTCAAAGAAGGTAAGATTTTATAGTGAAAAAAGACATCGCTTCAATGAATTTTGAAGAGCTTTCTGCAGAATTCAAGGAAATGGGGCTACCCAAATTCAGAGCCACACAGGTTTATGATTGGTTACATAAAAAATGTGTTGCTTCATTTGAGGAAATGACCAATATATCAAAGGATTTAATCGCAAAATTAAATGACAATTTTGTCATTTTTTCTTGTACTATTGAAAAAAAGCTTGTTTCGAGGTATGATAATACGGTAAAATACCTGTATTCTTTGCCTGATGGAGAATATCTTGAATGTGTGGTTATGGATTATAAATATGGCCACACAATATGCGTTTCTACTCAGGTCGGGTGCAAAATGGGTTGTGCCTTTTGTGCCTCGGGTATCGGTGGCTTCAAGCGTCAGTTAGCACCATCGGAAATCCTTAGTCAGATTTATACTGCTCAAAGGGACTTAGGCTTGAGAATTTCCCGGATTGTTTTAATGGGAATGGGCGAGCCGCTTGATAACTTCGATAATGTAATGCGCTTTTTAGAGCTTGTAAGCGATGAAAAGGGGCTTAATATCGGTATGAGGCATATTTCACTTTCCACAAGCGGAATTGTGCCGAGAATTTACGATTTGCTTGAAAGAAATTTACAGCTTACTCTATCAGTTTCTCTTCATGCACCCAATGACGAAATCCGTTCAAAAATAATGCCCGTTAATAAATCCTGGAATGTGGATGAGCTTCTTAAAGCCTGCAAAATTTACGGTGATAAAACATCAAGGCGCATTTCATTTGAATATGCTATGATGAAGGGTGTTAACGATACACCTGAGTGTGCACGGGAATTAGGTCGAAAGCTAAAAGGAGTTTTATGCCATATAAATCTTATTCCTGCCAATGAGGTGCCTGAAAAGGGTCACGAGAGAAGCAGTGATAACGATATAGTTAAATTTAAAGAAATACTTGAAAAATCAGGTCATACGGTAACAATCCGCCGAACTCTCGGTTCTGATATAAATGCCTCCTGCGGTCAGCTTCGCAGAGAAAAAATTAAAGAAGATTTAGAGTGAGTGTATTCGAACCATATATGGTTTAATACAGCCACTTTTCCCTGTAACATCGTTAAAACTCTTGAAAGGAGAAAGCCTTCCTGCGAGTTTTGCCTTGTTACAGAAAAAATTGCCAAGTATTAAACTTCGCAGAACCTTAAATGTTCGAGTTTGCGTGCATTTTAGATTTTCTTTGGCGAAGTTATACTGTCGTATATCGAGACAAAAAAATATAAAAGGTGCGTGAAATCGGACATTTAAGGCATATTTGGTTCGAAT
>JAFSDL010000032.1 GCA_017436285.1 Clostridia bacterium | reverse complement strand
TATTTATAATTCACCACAATTGCAGAAGCTTGAGGGCTTTGAACAGCACTTTAAAATTAACCGACTTCAGCACATCAGAAGCGTTGCTTATTTAAGCTTCCTTATTTCCCGTAAATTAGGGCTTGATTACAAAAGCACTGCCCGTGCCGCAACAATGCACGACTTGTTCTATTACGATTGGCGCGAGGATGATTTGAGCCACAAGCTACACGGCTACAGGCATCCCGGTACGGCATTGAAAAATGCATACTACCTTTGCGGAACCTTGAACAAAAAAGAAGAGGACATCATAAAAAAGCATATGTGGCCCTTAACGGTTGTTCCACCAAAGTATTTGGAAAGCTTTGTTGTTACATCAATGGACAAATACTGCGCCACCATTGAAATGATTTATTCTTCTTCAGAGAAATACCGCAAAAAGTTCCACACTCTTACCGGAATAGGTGAAGAATAATATGTTAGAATATTCAATTTTAGATTATATCTTTTATTTCTTCTTTTTCAGTTTTATCGGTTGGTTTTTTGAATCCTGCTATTGTTCACTCCGTCCTAAAAAATGGATTAACCGAGGCTTTATGAGAGGTCCTATCTGCCCCATATACGGCACCGGTGGTCTTGTAATGCTAATTGCACTGGTTCCATTAAGAGATTTAACGGAAAATCTGTATATTAATGAGCTTGTAATTTTTGTGGCAGGTGCAATTCTTTGTGATGTTGTTGAGTTTATGACAAGCTACATTATGGAAAAGCTTTTCAATGCACGATGGTGGGATTACTCAAACAAAAAATTTAATATTCAGGGCAGAATTTGTCTTACTCACACTCTTTATTGGGGTACTTGCTCCTGCCTTTTCGTATTCATTTTAGAGCCGGTTATGAATCTTTATCTTGTCGGTCAGGTCAGCGAAAGCTCACGAAATATTCTTACCTATATTTTTCTTACTGTTTTCGCCTTCGATTTGCTTGACACCGTTATTCACGCTCTCGGAATCCGTAGTTTTTCAAAAACATTTATGAAGCTTTCCGAGGAAATAAGCGAATTTGCCATTCAGGTTTACACAACTGTCGGCGGTAAATCCGAAAATGAAACAGAGGCATTAAAAAAAGAGTTGAATGATAAATTCAATGACCTTAACACAAGATACGAAAGCTTTAAAGAGGATTTTAAGAATTTGAAGGGTAAATCAAAGAAAAGATTATTTAAAGCCTTCCCCTTCCTGAAGGACGGAATGGCAAAGCAGGATAAGCTGATTGAAGATTTACTCCTGGATTTAAAAGAAAAAATTACAAACTATTTAAAATAACGGAGGGTTTATTATGAGTTTAAAGCACGCTTATTACAGAGGCTACCAGAAAACAATGAAATTTGCGGTTAATTTCCTCGATTGGACACCACCTAAGCTTATCAATGGTGCAGGTTCAGTTAAGGAATTACCCAAGCTTGTTAAAAGTGAAGGCGTGAACAATGTTCTTGTTGTAACAGATAAAGGACTTATGGGCTTAGGTCTTCTTAACCCCTTGTTTGAAGCACTTGAAGCAGAGGGCATTAAGTATTCGGTATTTGACAGTGTTCAGCCCAACCCCACAATTTATAATGTTGAGGATGCACTCAGAATGTATAAGGAAAACGGTTGCGAGGGCTTTATTGCTTTCGGTGGCGGTTCTCCTATGGACTGTGCTAAGGTTACTGCTGCAAGAGTTGTTAAGCCCAAACAGACACCTTCTGATATGAGAGGCGTTCTTAAAATCCTCAAAAAGCTCCCACCCTTCTTTGCAGTTCCCACAACTGCAGGTACAGGCTCTGAATGCACTATTGCTGCGGTTATTTCTAACCCTGACACACACGAAAAGAATTCTATTATGGACCCTGTTCTTCGTCCTAAATATGCAATTCTTGACCCTGAGCTTACAGTTGGCCTTCCCCCTCACATCACATCCACAACAGGTATGGATGCACTTACACACGCAGTTGAGGCATACATAGGCAACAGTAACACAAAGCAGACTGAAAAGGATGCACTTATCGCAACAAAGCTTGTGTTTGAGAATATTGAAACTGCTTATAGTGATGGTAAAAATATTGAAGCAAGAGAAAATATGCTTGTTGCTTCATTCCACGCAGGCCTTGCCTTCACAAGAGCTTATGTTGGTTATGTTCACGCTATTGCTCATAACCTTGGCGGTATGTATAACATTCCTCACGGTCTTGCAAATGCAGTTATTCTTCCCTATGTTCTTGATTACTTCGGCGAATCTGCTTACAAGAGACTTGCCGAGCTTGCAGATGTTGCAGGTGTTTCAGGTGCCGCTCAGGGTGACCGCGATAAAGCAAAGAACTTTATTGCCGCTATCAGAGCTCTTAACGAAAAAATGGGCATTCCCGATAAATTCGAGCAGATTAAGGATGAGGATATTCAGCTTATTGCAGAGCGTGCACTTATGGAAGGTAACCCCCTCTACCCCGTTCCTAAGATTATGGATTTAGAGGATTGCAAGGCACTTATAAAAAAATTACAGAAATAAGCATAAAAACTTGCGAAGCAAATAACATTATGCGTAGCATAACAACACTGCTTTAGCAATAACACTCGCCGTCAGGCGAATAAAACCGGCGTTGTGTCATTACGAACACAACGCCCTTTTTCTATCTATTAATTTGAGTGTTATTCTGCCTGTTGGCAGAGTGATATTATTGCACTTGGCAATAGTGGTATTGAAACCTACGGTTTCAGTGGTATTTTATTCGCCAAATAACTTGCGAAGCAAATAACACTATGCGCAGCATAATAACACTGCGAAGCAATATCACTCGCCGTCAGGCGAATAAAACTCGAAATTTTTTCTTATAAAAAATTTCGTATATCAACAGTAAGCTTTTCTTCAAGGTTAATAAGCCTTTTGCAGATATCCTTTGTTACCTCGTCTGCGGCACAATATTCATTAAGATATTTATTAAGGGACTTAACCCCCATATTGCAACCGTCAGTCATTAAATCCGCAATGGTTTCATCGCTTTCCTTCATAGCAAGCTTCATATTGGTTTTAACCCAGGACATACCCTTGGCAATGGGATTAGGCTCCTTGCCATCATCCTGATATTTATCTAAAAGCTTGTTAATCTCTCTGTCAAGCTCAACGTGTTCATTCTTGCAATTCACTAAATATTCCTTTAATTTAACGGATTTTACATCATCAAGTACATCATCAATTGATGAAATACCCATTTTAACGCCTGCATCACACTCGCGCAGAAGCTTAATTGTATCTTGTTCTATCATAAAATCACCCTTTCTATGATAGTTTAACCAAAATTTCCATAATTAAAAATAACCTGCCACATTTTTTGTAGCAGGTCAATTCATATTTTATGACTTTTTATGCTTTATTTTTTTTGATATAGCCTGAATTGTAACTCTGAGAAGCGATGCGGCAATAATACCGCCACCTATACCGATACCAACGGTTAATGTTGTTAAGAAATATTCAACCGCTATATCTCTGTTTTCTGAAAGAAGATTGCTCATAGCATAGTAAAGAGTGCCACCGGGAACAAGTGCAATACAACCGGGCAGAATAAAAACAGTTGATGGTGCCTTGCATATTCTTGCAAAAAAATCTGCAAACACAGAAGCCACAAAAGCCGCTAAAAGATTGGGCAGGAAATTGCCTCCAAAAAGCTCTGTAAAGGCAAAATAACAAACGCAGGCAAGTAACCCATCCAACACCGCAAAAGCCCAATGAGACGGCTTTAAACGAAAAAGAATGGCGAAGCCAAGTGTGGCAATTGTGCCGGCAATAATTTTAATTATAATCTCTTCCATTTAAAACACCACCCCAAAGAACATAATAGCTACAATATAGCCGAATGCAACCATAACCGCAGTGAGAACTGCCTGAACAAGCTGAATAATTCCCGAAACTGTGTCACCGAAAAGCAAATCGCGGACTGCATTACCAAAGGCAAGACCCGGTATGAGAAGCATTATTGTGCCTATCATAACCATATCAATATTCTGACCTATTCCGAAATGAACAAGCAAAAGACCGCAAATTGCACCAACAAAGGACTGTGCAACAGTATAAAGCATTTTATTCATTAATTTGATTTTATGCCTGTTCATAACAGAAACAAAAAAGCCTGCAATTGCGGCAGCTAAAGCATCCCACAAATTACCGCCAAAGAAAACTGCAAAGCCACCTGCAGCTATAATACCGCCAACAATGGACAAATATTTCGGGAAAGGCTTTGTATGCAGTGCAGTATAAATTTTATCTTCAACATCCTCAAGAGAAATAGCACCACTGCAAACCTCACGGGAAATACTGTTCATTTCATCAAGCTTATACATATTATTGGATGTTTTATAAACACGCCTTACCTGAGATGCAGTTGTGCCATCTGCCATTCTGATTCCTGCAACCACCAATGAGGGCAGAGCAAAAACATCTGTATGCACTGCACCATAGGCTGTGCAAATTCTTTCAATTGTATCTTCTATTCTGTGAGATTCCCCACCACAGCGAAGAATGTTTTCACCAATATCGAGAGCCTTGCCCAATATATAATCGGCGGTATAAACAGATGTATTAATCAATGTATTTTCATCACTTTGAGCTTTAATTTTCTTCTTAAACATTGGGGAGACCTCTATTTTTTCTCGAATCAATATAGTCCTGTAAAATAATATCTGCCGCAACGGCATCAACAACATTTTTTCGTTTTTTACCACGAACATTGTTATCGCTGAGAATTCTGTGAGCAGAAACTGTTGTTAACCTTTCATCCCAGAATACGATAGGAATATCGGTTAAAGCTTTTAAAGCCGAGCCCAATTCCTCGCAGGCATCTGCTCTGAAGCCCTTCGACCCATCCATATTTTTAGGAAGACCAACTACAATTTGCTCTGCTTTCTTATCTTTTGCAATATCAACAATCTTCTGTGCTAACACACTTTGATTCCATTCGGTTATAACACAAACAGGTGAAGCAAGCATTTCCAATTTATCACAAGCTGCTATACCTGTTCTTTTGTCACCATAATCTACCGATAAAATTACCATATATTTACCTCAAAAATGGCTGATAGAGTTTCTATCAGCCAAATTTATTAATCTAATGCTTCAACTACCTTTTCGGTGGTTTCCGGCACTGTTGCAACAACCTCAGTTGTGGTAGGCACCTCTGTGGTAGCCTTTGTGGTAGTAGTTGTTGAAGGCTTGGTTGTTGTGGGTGCTTTAGTGGTCTTTTCGGTGGTTTCAGACTTAGTAGTCTTTTTCTTCTTCTTTTTCTTTGTGGTTTCCTCAGTTGCCGATGGTGCAGTCAGTTCATCGGGAATTTCTGAGCCGATTGCATGAAGCATAGCGCAATTTTTACATTTTGAGGGAATGTAAGAAGACTTATAATAACCTGTAGCTGTCTGAGCACAGCCTGCAGTTGCAATATCGCCTGATATTTTACAATAAGTCCTTGCAACAACGCCACTTGCAGTTGGGTATGACATAGACTCCAAATCCTTATGTGCCTCATTCATAATTTCTCTGAATATCTTACCTGCAGGGTTACCCGACGTATTAGTGATAGCCTTTGGCTCATCATAGCCATACCAGACTGCAGCAACATAATAAGGCGTTCCGCCAACAAACCAACGGTCCTTATCATCAGAGGTTGTACCTGTTTTTGCAAAGGTATCAAAGCCCGTTACGCCATAGCCGCCACCTGTACCGCCATTAACAACTGTTCTGAGAAGCTGGCGCATAACACCTGCTGTGCTTTCGGAAACAACCTGCTCACCCTCACTGTTACCTGATTTAAGGAGAGTTTCTGTGCCATCATTATTGGTAACCTTATAATAGCAGTAGGGCTCAAAATAATAACCATTATTACCAAAAATAGCAAATGCTGCTGTCATATCAAGGGTTGTAACACCGTTGCTTGCACCACCAACACAAAGTGTTGAGAAATTGCCATCGTAGTTCGGGTCATCCTCATCAGTTACAAAGGTTGATATTTTAAGGTCATCAACAAGGAAATCAAAGCTTGTTTCTATACCGATTCTTCTCATTAACTGAGCAGGAACTGTGTTCAGAGACTGTGCCAACGCAGACTGAACTGTCACAAAATTACTTGCACTGCCATAAGAGCCACCATAGTTTATGGGCCATCTGGAAGAGCCTAATTTAATACCATAGTTCTGAACCTTCGTTGACCAGGTTGCAACGTTATTTTCAATTGCAGGTGTATAAATTGAAATAGGTTTTATTGAAGAGCCGGGCTGACGGGGTGAATCTGTAGCTCTGTTAAGACCACGGAAGGTATCCTTTTCGCCTGCACCACCAACCATCGCCACTACCCTACCGCTATAATCCATAATAGTAATAGCGGACTGAACTGCGGGATTCTCTTTTGTATCTTTTTCCTCAGGGAAGGTAATTCTGTTTACATAAACATTTTCTGCCGCTTCCTGAACTTCAAGGTCAATAGCAGTATATATACGAAGACCGCCAAAGAAAACCTTTTTCCAAGCTTCATTATATGTTAATTCATATTCCTTCTGTAAATCAGCAATAACAGAATCAATTACATACTCAACATAATATGAAGATTTATCTGAATCAGTTTTATCAGTAAATTTAACATCATCTTCTGTGTAATCCTTGTCACCATCATCTTCATTCTTGGTAACCTGGCTACCCTTGTAATCCTCACTATTGGTAAATACTAATTCATATTTCAACGCCTTTTTATACTGCTTCTCGGTAAGACTACCCTCTTCATACATACAGGAAAGGCAATATCTCTGCCTGCCCATATTACCGTCTTCATCCTTTTCGAGCAAGGCAGCATACCCTTCCTCAGTCAACGGGTCATAATTAGCAGGTGCTTTTGTAATTGAAGCAATAACCGCACACTCTGCGGCATTCAGATCTTCAACATCCTTACCGAAATATTTTTCCGCAGCAGTTCTGATACCGTAACAACCATTGCCGAGATAAACTGTGTTAAGGTAGAACTCCATTATGGTTTTCTTAGAATAATGGCGTTCAACATTCAGAGCATTAAGAATTTCATAGAATTTACGGGAAACCGTTCTTCCGTCTTCTTTTGTAAGGTTTTTAATTAACTGCTGGGTGATAGTTGAAGCACCACGCTCAAAGCCTGATGAAACAACACCAAAAATTGTTCCGTACCAGTCAACACCGTTATGCTCATTAAAGCGTTTATCCTCAAGGTCACGGAACGCATTAACCATAGACTTTGGTATATCCTTATAGTCTATCCAGACACGATTCTGTGCACCGTGAAGTCGCAAAAGCTCTACAAGCTTTTTATTGGAATCATAACCGTAAATGATACTTGTCTGCTCCTGATTTGCCTTGTATTCCTCAAGGTCAATTTTCTTATCTTCGGTAACATACTCATTTGCGAATTTGTAAACATAAGTGCAAGCAACCGTGCCGCAAATAATGCAGATTGCACCTAAAACCAAAACGACTGACATAAGCTTTTTAAGCCTTGGGTGTTGCTTTTTGCTCCTTTTTTGTTTACCTGTACGCTGAGGGCGTTTATTTACCATTAAGGAAGCCTCCTTTATAAAAGACATATTTATATAAAATTACTTTCTGTAATTATATTTCCAAAATCAGATTTTCATCAAGGTGAATTATTGATAATAGATTCTGCAACAGCCATATCAAATGGCGTTGTTATTTTGATGTTACTATCCTTACCTTCAACAAGCCTTACTCTGAAGCCTCTGTCAGCAAAAATTGAGGCAACATCTGTATACTCTTCAAGCTCATCCTCGGAAAGAGAATTAATTACATTATCAAGCTCCATTAACCTGAAGCTTTGAGGTGTCTGAACTCTGAAAAGCTCCTTACGGGGCAAATGCTCTGAAAGAAAATCTCCCGTTGAGGTTCTGATAACAGAATCATACACAGGCATCACAGTATTGGCAGCACCATATTCATTAACCGCTGAAATATTATCCTTAATAATTCTCGAATCAATAAACGGTCTTACTGCATCGTGAGTTAAAATAACATCATCGTTATCCACATTAAAAGTCTTGGTTAAAAAGCAACATCCATTCTGAACAGATGAATTTCTGTTTTTACCACCCGGAACCACATACACTATATCGTCAGGGATATTGTACTCAAGAAGCAATGCTTTTGTGTATTCAATCCAATCAACAGGGCAACATATTACCCCTGCTCTGAATGAACCGAAATCAATGAAATTTCTTATTGTTTTAACTATTATAGGCTCGTTATCGATTTTTAAATACTGCTTGGGTAATTCAGGTGACTGCATTCTCGAGCCGATACCGCCGGCAAGTATCATAAAATATAAATTCACTTATTTAACTTCCTTTTTTATTAAATCCTTCAGTACTATCCTTCTTGAAAAGAATTTTCAATGTCATTAACATCAATTTAAAGTCCATTGCAATTGAATAATTCTGAATATAAATCAAATCCATTTTTAATTTATTGTATGCAGAGGTATTATATTTACCATAAACCTGAGCATAGCCTGTAAGCCCACCCTTAACCTTATATCTGCATACAAATTCAGGAATCTGTTCAGAATATTTTTCAACGTGCTCAATTCTTTCGGGTCGCGGTCCTACAATTGACATATCGCCTTTAAGAATATTAATAATCTGTGGTAATTCATCAACACGCAGAGCGCGGATTATTTTACCAACGGGAGTTATTCTTGAATCATTATCAACTGCAGGCTGAGGACCATTTTTTTCTGCATCAACAATCATACTTCTGAATTTCAGTATATCAAATGGCTTCATATCTCTCGTGCAACGTCTTTGTTTATAGAAAACAGGTCCACCATCATACAACTTAATCGCTAAAGAAATAATTATGAACATAGGTGAAAAAATTATCAACGCAAGTGAAGAGAATAAAACATCCACAAATCTTTTAATCGCCCGTTGTTCAACACTTAAGCCAACTGAACCACATCTGATAATGGGAGAATCAAAGTAAGTGATATCTGCAGCACTTCTGATTACAATATCAGAAATTTTCGGTATTACATAAATACTTTTGTTGTTCTGATAGCAATATTTAAGTAAATCATTACGCATACGGGCAGGAACATCACAGATAATAACACTTTCGAATTTATCTATAGTATTTGAAAGTTCATCAAAGCCCACGTCAACATTTGCAGATTCCGTAATAACAAATCTGTCCTCAAGGCGACTCATTTTATAAACAATTTCCGTTGCAAGATGACTGCCGTAAATTATCAAAAGCTTCTCGGGCGGGTTAAGTCGATGAACAAAATAGAAGGAAATTTCCGTCCATAGAATTAAAACAAGTATCTGCGCAAAAAGTATATAAAGTATAGGAATTATATTTGCAAGAGTTGCTGTAACAAGACAAATCTGGGTATATGCAATACCATTTGCAAAAAGCATTGCAAAAATCTCGTAAAACAGAATTTCACTTTTTCTTAATTCATCTATTCTGGAAGCACCTAAAATAACACTTGTAACAAGGAGAATTGCAAAATAAATAAAAACAAGAAATAACTGTCCCTTGCCCTGATACGGATGCTCGAAATCAGGATTATATGCAACACTCCACACAAAATAATAAATTGCGGTTAAAAATAAATCAAGTATGGTTATTGCAGTAAATCTGACTGTTGTTTTGTATTGTTCTATCTTTTTCATAAAACCTCTTCTTTATAAATTTGAATACAGTCACACCGAAAGGAATATAGTTTACGGGGTGATTAAATGAATTTTTTATACTTAATCAGCAATATGCTTTGCCTTATACTGCATATTACTGATACAGACTCTTTTCCGAAGCCGCTGTCAAAAAAAGAAGAAAACGCATTATTGGAAAAGCTGTCACAAGGCGATGAAGCAGCAAGGAAAAAGCTAATTGAACACAACCTGAGGCTTGTTGCTCACATCGTTAAAAAATACTACGCAAATTATAGCGACCAGGATGATTTAATATCAATCGGCACAATCGGTCTGATTAAAGGAATAAACAGCTTTAAGCACGAAAAAGGTACAAAGCTTGCAACATATTGTGCACGTTGTATTGAAAATGAAATATTAATGTATTTCAGAAACAACAAAAAGCTATCTCAGGAAATTTCATTCAGCGAGCCTATTGATACTGATAGCGAAGGGAACCCTCTGACGCTGATGGATATAATATCAATTGACGATACAATAATTGATGACATTGACACAAAAGAAAAACTATTAAAGCTTGCAAAAATCATCAATGATATGGAAAACGAACGGGATAAGCAGATAATAGTTAAAAGATATGGGCTTGATGGCACCCAACCATTAACACAAAAGGAAATAGCAAAGGAACTCAAAATATCCCGTTCTTATGTATCTCGCATTGAAAAAAGAATTTTAGAGGATTTGAAGGCCTTATTCTGAATTTTTCTCTCTATGAATAAAGCATTGATAACGAACAGGTGTGCCCCCCTCATCAACAACAGCAAGGAAATTAACACTGAATGTTCTGTATTTCTTTTTATCAAGACCTGTAGCAATTCTGACATCCGTATGAGCCAAAGATAAATTCATACGGGCATTTACCAAAGCATTAAAGACCTTTTGCCCGTCCTCAGGATGAATAAATGTTAATACCTCAACCTTCTCCTGAGTGTTGAAATAATTTACCATATCAAATCCGAAAACGTCGTTTGCATTTGGTGAAACCATAAGCTTGTTCTTCTTTATATCGAAGGTAAGAATAGCACAAACGCTTTTGGCAAGGTCATAATACAGCATATCGCGGTCAACCTCAGCCAACTTGGGTTTTTCAGGAAGCTTACCTTTTTTGGCTTTTTGATTTCGGGATTTGAAATCCTGAAGCATTGCATCATTACCGCGAAGGGGCTTGTGTGTGCTTGAAAAAGGCATAGAACCGCATTTAAGCATCATTTCAATTTCAAAATCCTCAACCTTTGTGGGTATGGTAATATCATTGCAAAAGCTCTTAAGGTTATTAAGTGTCAGAGCGGCATACTCAATATGCTTTTCAGTTGAACCTGTTGCCAATGTTCTTTCAATATATTCAGAAGTCAAAACATATCTGTCAAAAACACCTGCATTATAACAGCTATTGTGGATGTAATTTGTGCCAATGAGGTATAAGCCCATTGAAAAACCGATATCTTTTATAAAATCAGAATAGGTTTTAAGCCTTCTCAGATTTATATCGTTTAAAAAATCCTGTGGGAAAACAATACAAACATCGAGACCGCTGCAATCATTATCCTGAACAAAGTTTCCAAGCTCTTCTATAAGACTGGGCATATCGTCCGGTAACAACATTGTATAAACCGACAAAGGAGGAACCTTTTCACCCTTTTCTTTCATATCAAGAGCATTTATAAGAAGAGTTTTAATAGATAACATACTGAGATTTTTACGGGTAGAAGAATTTTTGTTAAGCTCATAATAAACCTCAGATGTTACGGAAATCCCATCGTCAAATGAAGAGAACGGAACAAAATCATAGCACACCAAATCCCCTGTTACAACATTGACAACAGGAACATATTTGGGTTCATAGCTATCCTTAGCCTCGTTATATCTATAATCATCGTCAACAGAATAAGCTGCTAAATGCTTCATTCCGTTGTTATAGAAGGCATAAGCATTTTTACTGTTTGTTTTAGCAGCCTTACAAGCATATTCAGCTGCAACCACAAGCTCCTTGTAATTTTCACCATCATTAGGATAACGGGCAATACCCATTGTGGCAGTGAATACACCATTTTCTGTGGCAGTATGATAAGGCTTACGAAGCAATGTGTGAATTTTTTCTACTAAAACAACAACCTCAGATTGTTTCTCTATATTCTTTATAAACAAGCAGAATTTATCGGAAGTGGCTTTGCATATCAATTTATCCTTATCATTAATACCTCGAAGTTTTCCTGCAAATTCCTTAATAAGCGCATTACCATATTCATAACCAAATATGTTGTTACACATACTCATATTATCAATATCAATAAAAATCATAAGATTTTTGGCACCGGGAGACTCGTTTATAAATGAATCAACATCATGCTCAAATTGCTTCGGCAGAGAAAGCCCTGTAAGACCATCAGTAACACCAAAGCCACGCTTTATATCACCTAAAATCTCATCATCCTGATAAATACTGAACGCACCATTCAAGCCAATAAGATTGTTCTCGTCATCAACCTTGAAAACAATGAATCCAACTGTAAGATATTCAACTCTGTCTTTAACCGCACGAAACTCAATTCTTGTTTTCTTGCGACCGGCTTTTGCAAGCTCGCGGAAGGTTTCAAGATTAACCTTTGAATTAAATCGTGTCACATCGGCAGGATGACAGATTTTACTGCACTGGCTGACGAACTCAACATAATTTTTAGGAACATACGAAAAAAACTCCAACCAATTACCTCGGACGATTGAAAATAAATTATTTTTTAAATCAGCCTCAAAAATTATGTCATAGGCTTCAAGAATATCATTTTCAGAATCATTCAAGGTTTGATTTTCTTTCAGCTGAACATTATAAAGCTTTATATCAATATTGTCGATTTTCTTAACTTGCTCAGCTATGGGATTACTTTTAAATTCACGTTCGATTTTTTCAAACTCAGCCAATACACGCTCAAAGCATCTTAAAAGCTGAGGTGAAAATGCACCACAAGCGCCTGTAACAATCAATTCAACCGCTTCCTCATGGGACAAAGCAGTTTTATAGGGCCTGTGACTTGTTAAAGCATCATAACAGTCGGCAATTGAAACAATCTGTGCCGAAATGGGAATTTCATCACCCTTGAGACCTCTCGGGTATCCGCCACCGTCCCATCTTTCGTGGTGACTGTAGCAAATATCCTGACAATATTTAAAATACAAATTATTATCGCTTATATCATCAAGCATTCCCAAAAGCTCTGCACCACGGGTTGTGTGAGTTTTCATTACCTCAAACTCGTCAGCAGTAAGCCTGCCAGGCTTAAGCATAATTGCATCAGGTATAGCAATTTTACCGATATCGTGAACAGAAGATGCATAATAGATATGGTCTGCCTGCTCGCGAGTAATGCCATATTCGGGACAGAGCTCCATAACAGCTTCTGTTAAAGCTTTTGTAAAATAACGGATTCTTTTGATATGCTGACCTGATTCAAGGTCACGACTTTCAATAGCGGCAACCAAAAGCTCAACAAGGTCAAAGTTCATAGTCTGCATTTTAACATTTTGCTCTTTAAGCTTATTAGCCTGACTGAGAATTCGTTTAGTATGCATTTGAGTAAGGTTAATAATCTGAGCTTTGAGCTGACGAATCTCGAGAATATTTTCTATTCGCTTTTGCGCAATATCATAATCAAAAGGATTGGGCAACACATCATAAGCAAAAGCAGAATAACCCATATTCTCAAATTCATACATAGCATCAAAGCAAGTAAACAAAACCGGAACAGTAGTAAACACACTATCCTCAACAAGCTTTGATATAATCCAGACAACCTCTTTTTCATCAGGAAATTTATCAAGAATAAAGAGTATGTTTTTACCTGAGTGCAAATCAACAGATGACCACGAATCTGCTGATGAATAAGAGCAGATAAAAACATCATTATTCTGTTTAATAAGGTTAATAAGTGGTTTTAATTCTTGTTTGTTTTCCGAAAATATGATTACTGAATTTTCGTGCATACTACCACCTCAAGAGCGCGTAATTAAACATAATAAATATACCACTATATATAATAAAAGTCAACAAAACACAAACTCTGTAACCTAATTGTAATTAATTCAAAAAATAAAAGTGACTCAACCTTGTTAAGTTAAGTCACTTTATTGGCGCAGATGAAGAGATTTGAAGGGCTTTGCCCTTCAAACTCGCTACGCTCGTTTACCCGATTATGTTCGGCTTCGCCGAGGGAGTTCAAATCTCTTCTTGGTCTATGCAAACAAAATAAAAGTGAC
>JAFSDL010000031.1 GCA_017436285.1 Clostridia bacterium | reverse complement strand
ATCAAGGATTTCTTATTTAAAGCCCGAAAAGAAATCTGCTGGAATGATTCTACTCGTCTTATGGAATCGGGCAGAAGATTTTACGGTGTACCCTATTCAAGCAGGTGGGTAAACTCTCATTATGTGGGCTTCGAGGTATCTGCTGAAACTGCTCTTAATGCCTTGAATGACCCTTATTCAGTTGCCTATGATGGTGGCTTTGTTGCAGAGGGTAAAAGGGCAGATGTCGTTAGCGGTCATACTGAAATTTCTGCAACGGGCGGCACAGGCTATGGTCTTGTGTGCAGTGCCTTTGCAAATCTTATTTGTGGTAATCCGTATCCGCAGAGTAATAGGGGTTATACCTTCGACAGTAACTTCACATTAGAGGAAACTGTTGATATGAATAGTGGTGAGCTTCTTGTTAATAAGGGCTTGAGCCATTGTGTATTCGTTGATGAAATCTATGGTGATGGCTATTCACTTTATGAAGCTGTTGACCCCTGTGTTGCAAAAACTACTCATACTTGCCCTGAAGACAAGACCACATACGCGTCCTCAAAGGTGCGAACAAGCTATCTTGATAATTATGTGTATTCGGTGGTAAATAAAGATACAAGCGGTTATGAAAAACTCGCACCACTTCTTAACCTTGAAAATATTACTATTCCCAATGGTAATGTAAGGGCTTGGCGAGGCAATAAGGCGGTGTACGGCTCTTGGGACGTTGTCGGGGAAAGCAAAGAATTCAGGGGCTCCGGAATTGGCGTTACTCTTCACAATGGAGTAACAGGCTTTACCCTCAGAAAGCCCTCAGGCATAGTTGAGGTTATTGAGAAATCAGAATACCCCGAATGCTTTAAAAATGATAACTATGCCGATATTTCTGAATTTGTAACCGAAGATGGCACATACGAAATAAGCGATGGCAATGTGTCTGAATTTTTCCGCTTCTACAATCACGATACTGTTCAGCTTACCTTTGATAGCGAGGGTAAAGCGGTATTCAAAAATTCTGATGGCAGTATTGCACATGATGTTGAGTATGCTTATGTGAGTGTAAAAGGCTATGGCGGCAGCTTCGGCAACGATGATAGTGAGGGTGCAATGGTTATCGCAAAGGGCAATTGCTATCCTGATTTAGCCCTTGATACAAGCAGAATTGTTGACATTCGTGCAGCAATTGTATCTGATATAAACACAGATAGCACCTTGACAGAATCTTGGGGTAAATATTCCTGTGCCACATCACCTGTTGTTGAGTCAGAGTACAAAAAACAGGAATATGTAACCGAAGAAGCTCTTGCAGAGTTCAAAGAAAAAGAAATCGACTATATAAAATCATACACTTACAACCTTGCAGAGTTTGAGGGTAAAACAACAAGTGACAATGCAAAAATAGTTGACCTTAAAATGTCAAGGGGTACTATTACAGGTGGTTACTATTGGGTCAGTTGCATTGTTGATTTGTGTGCGTTTGAACAAGCAGGCGATAATCCCGTTAGGTGTTTGGCTACCTCACCATTCAAACCGGCATTTGACAGTAGCAACAATTTGGCGGGATTAACAGACCCTAAATCCATAGTGGATGCGGTTTGTGTTCTTGCTGACGGTTCAACTATGAGTTTTACCAATACCGCTAAAACTGTGGTGGACAACGGTAGTTTTTCCAAGGGCAATTTTGAAACTAAAAGCGGTGCTTATCAAGGCGAAACAAGAGAGAGCCACTTTATATGTGAGCTGTGCTTATACACCGAAAGCGAAGAACTTGCAAGTGCTTTCTTTGAAGAATATAACGCAGTTGTGGAAAATGGTTATGTCAAAGATGTTGTATTGTATTACCAAAACAAACCCGAAATTGAAAATGTTGATGCTCATTATTTAGGTGGTGAATAATATGGAAAATTTACTTAAATTTATGCCGAAAACAAAGGCACTTCTTGAAAAAGCAAAAGAACCTACCTATAAAGACAAAATCATTCAGGCGATACGAACCAAATATTCTGTTGATGATGAGCTTGCTATCTTAAGGCAGAGAGATACAAAGCCTGAAGAATTCAAAGAGTATTTTGATTTTGTTGAGAGTATTAAGCAGGGGTTGAAAGAAGGTGAATCCGATGGCTAACGATATACTCTTGATTGCATCGGTTCTTACGGCTCTCGGTGTAATAGTCACAACTGCTATGAGGGTGTACAAGTTTATTCGTAAGTGGGAAAAGTGGGTTGAGGAGCAGAGCGAACACGCTCTTGACAATTACCTATCTATCAAAAGGCTTACTATTATGTCTCACGAAATGCCACTTTCCGAGCGTATTGCTGCAGGTGAAAAATACATAAAATACGGCGGAAATGGTGAAGTGAAGCATAAAGTGGAAGAATTATTAAATTTTTTACCAAAGGAGGATTTTAAAAATGAAAATCAACATTAAAGAAAGACTTAAAAACAAGGTGTTCCTGTTAGCTGCATTTGCATTGATTATTTCTTTTGTCTATCAGCTTTTAGGAATGTTCGGTGTGGTACCGCCCATCACAGAGAATGAAGTACTTGAAATTGTGGCAATGGGTATCAACATTCTTGCATTCTTCGGCGTGCTTGTTGACCCTACAACTGCAGGTATGAGCGACAGTGAACGTGCTCTTACTTACGGGACAAGCTACGATGTTCGTATTCCCCAGGAATCAACAACCTCAAAAATTGACTCCCACACTATAGAAAAAGAAAACTACCCCATTGAAGCTCACCCTGTCTCCGAAAATGA
Source organism: Clostridia bacterium (assembly GCA_017436285.1). Lineage (GTDB taxonomy): Bacteria > Bacillota > Clostridia > Oscillospirales > Acutalibacteraceae > DTU089. Next base: position 48,309 of record JAFSDL010000031.1, on the reverse strand, counting down.
TAATGTAACAGATGATTCAGAAAGGAGTGACGAATAATGGCCAAGAGAATATATCTTTCTCCGAGCAACCAGGTTCATAATGCTTATGCAACAGGCGGCACCAACGAAAAAGCGGTCTGCCATAAGATAGCAAAATACTGTGCTGCATATCTCGTTAAGGCAGGTTTCGATACCGAATGCACCTATAACGATGATATGTATGCAAGAGTAAGAGAGAGTAACGCTTTCGGCGCAGATTTGCATGTAGCAATTCACACAAACGCAACTGCGAAGCACAATGTTACCGGCGGAACTCAGATTCTTCTCTATAAATTAACCGGTGAACATAAGAAAGTGGGCGAGGCAGTATTCAACCGCCTTGCACCTATCACTCCCGGCAAGAGCGCAGAAAGACTTGTTGAAAAGCCCGATTTCTATGAAATCAATTCTGCGGACGGCTTAACGGTTTATGTTGAGGCGGAATTCCACGATACAAAAGAGGGTTCTGATTTTATTAGAAAGAACACTAAAGCAATTGGGGAAGCAATTGCGAAAGGTATCTGTGACTATTACGGTGTGGCTCTCCCTGAAAAGAAAAAATATCAGGGGACCTTCCCATCTGTTAAGGTGACATATTATAAAACCAATAAGAAGGGCAAGAAAGTCAAAAAGACTCGCTACTATCTGAAGCAGGGTGATACCGGAACCCAGGTTAAGCTCCTTCAGGAATTCCTTAATTGGTTCGGCAATTATAACCTTGACGTTGACGGCGACTACGGTCCGTTAACTGCTAAAGCAGTTGCAGATTTCAGGAAGAAAACCAAACTCACAAAAACCAAACTCGCAAGACTCAACACCTTCGGCAAAGGCTGCCTCGCAAAAGCTAAAACAATTAAAAAGTAACACAAAACCCCATCAAGAATTATTTTTCCTGATGGGGATTTTTTATTTTAACTTGCTGGTAACTTGCTGCTTATCAACATTTATGTTTATAAAACGCAGAAAACAGCGGTTTTTACAGCTCTAACGCTCATAAATCGCAAAAAATGATTGTTATCTCATTTGCTGGTATCTTGCTGAAAAACCACTCTCCACCGAATAAAATCGGCGGGGAGTTTCCTTTTTGTTCAATTATTCGATATTATATCTATTCACCATATAGACCGCCATACTGAGTAATTATGATTTGTGCGAGTTTGGGGTTCGGGTTTTTAATGTTTACAGGATACTGTAATTTCTTTTCATACATAAACATAATCAGTCACAACTCCCTTGATTTTCCCATGGCCATGGGTCACAGAGCCAGTCGGCTTCATTTGAGCTTGTCACGGTAAGAGGTCCGAACCTGTCTTCAAATTCTTTTTTGAGCATTTTGGCTTCGTTTGTGTATTTTCTGAACATTTCGTTTGCAGCCTTGTCACAAGGGTGCGTGTCAAGATATAAATGCAATTCCCAGGCAGCGAACTTTGCAGCCTGAAGCTTGCGGAGAAGCTTATTTCTTTCAGCCATTCATAACACTTCTTCCGCAAAATGGTTTGTTAAGCACGGGGAAGAGTGTGCCTTCGCACAGCGCCATCTCCGCAGAATAGGTTGTTTTGTCAAGCTGAAACGGTACATATGCCATAGCAACAACAGTATCATTGGGAAGAACTGTTGTTACACAGTTGCAGGGGCAATCCGCATTTTGCTTTCGCATTGCCGTTTCAACCATATAAATGTTGTTGTATTTGTCCATTATAATTCTCCTTTTTAGGTGAATAGCGCATATTTGCGCTTGGTACATTATATGGACACAGGTGAAAATGTGTGAAAGATGAGTTGCAATTCTTCTGCATCAATGGTAAAATTATGTTAGCGTATTTTAAAGGGTGTGATATGATGCTGTTTCATATTTTCAATAATCAGGATGAACGCAGAGCTTTTGGCGGTTCTGATTTTTTAGAATTGCAATTCTGCCAGCTTAAAAGAGGGACAGATATCAGGAGCATTGTTTCCATAGATAGAATTGATAACTGGAGAAACAGCTCATTATATATGCATGGCTCTGATTGGGAGATTTTCTATAAAGAGTATAAGGATGTATTCAGGAATGGTACATATAACAATTTAAAATGCGGAGAAATTGATTGGTGCGGTATTAATTATTATTCGCCTGAGCAGGTTGAGGAAATGATAATAGCTCTGGAAGAGAAAAAGCCTGAAGATTATACGATTGTTTTGGAATGGCTTATTAAAGCAAAAGCTTATAACGGTATTTATATTCTTGGTCTGTGAATTGAAAGAAAAGATTGATAAAAAATGAAAAAGATTATTGTTATAGGTTGTCCCGGTAGCGGTAAAACAACCTTTGCAGAGAAACTGCAAAAATGCACGGGGCTTCCTTTATATTATCTCGATGCTATCTGGCATAAGCCCGATAAAACTCATATTCCCAGAGATGAATTTGATGAGAGAATAAAGGAAATATTTGAAACAACTGAATGGATAATTGACGGGAATTACAGTAGAACAATTGAAATGCGTATTAGAGAGTGTGACTCTGTTTTTCTTTTTGATTTGCCCACTGAAATCTGCATACAGGGTGCAACGGAGCGGATAGGTAAGGGACGCTATGATTTGCCCTGGCTTGAAACAGAATTAGACCCTGAGTTTGAACTCTTCATAAAAGAATTTCCTCAAACAACTCTCTCGAAAATATATGAGTTGATTGAGAAATATAAGGAAGAGAAGGAAATTATAATTTTCAGATCAAGAGAAGAAGCAGATAAATATATAAGTGATATTTGTTTGAGTTAAAAATTGAATATAAATAAAACAGAGCAATGTGTTAAAAATGCGCATTGCTTATTTTTGTTTTGAAAATATATTGACAATCCAACTCTAATGTGTTAGAGTTGGGTTGAAGATAAACTCTAATATGTTAGAGTTAAGGAGTGGTTATACTGGAAATACCAAAAGTTTTTGAAAGTGAATATCGTTTTTGTTTGATTTTGTGGGAGCACGAACCTATCAAAAGCAGCGAACTTGTTAATATTTGTAAAGAGCAGTTGGGCTGGAAGCCTACCACTACATACACCGTTATCAAGCGCTTGTCTGAAAGAGGTGTTTTGAAAAATGAAAACACAATTGTTTCTTCTTTAGTTTCAAAGGATGAGGTTCAGGCTTCGGAAATCAATGAAATGGTTGAAAAAACCTTTGAAGGCTCTCTTCCTGCATTCATTGCTGCATTTACCAAGCATCAAAAAATCTCAGAAAAGGAAATTGATGAAGTTCAAAGGATGATTGACAGATTCAGGCAAGGAGAATAATGATGGCTGATATATTCTTAAAAATAGTCAATATGAGCATTTCTGCTTGTTGGATTGTTCTTGCTATTGTGCTGTTAAGAATTATATTGAAAAAAGCACCTAAATGGGTGAATTGCGTTCTTTGGGGAATTGCAGGATTACGCCTTATTATGCCTTTTTCTTTTGAAAGTGTTTTCAGCCTTATACCGAGTGCCGAAACTATAAGTAAGCCTGTTGATTCTCCAAGACCTCAGATTGAATCAGGTGTTACGATAATAGACAATCGGGTTAACAATTATCTCAAAGGCAACTACTTTGAGGGCGTTACAAGACCTGCAGGAAATTTTGTGGATATAACAACAATATTGGCTGTTATATGGGTTGTAGGAATTGTAGCTCTTTTAATTTATACAGCTATAAGCTTTATAAGATTGAAGAGGAAAATCGGAACGGCAGTTCTGCTTTGTGATAACATTTATCAGAGTGAAGCCGTGCTATCACCTTTTGTTCTCGGTATAATTAAGCCCAAAATTTATTTACCGTTTAATATGAACGAGCAGGATATGGAGCATGTTATTGCTCACGAAAAAGCACATCTTCGCAGAAAAGACCATTTATGGAAGCCTCTCGGGTTCTTAATTCTTACAATCCATTGGTTTAATCCTATGGTTTGGCTTGGTTATATTCTTCTCTGTCGTGATATTGAGCTTGCCTGTGATGAAAAGGTTGTAAAGGAATTTAATAATGAACAAAAAGCAGATTATTCTCAAGCTCTTTTAACTTGCAGTGTGAACAGACGAATGATTGCTGCTTGTCCTGTTGCGTTTGGTGAGGTTGGCGTGAAGAACAGGGTTAAATCTGTATTGAATTATAAGAAACCGGCGTTTTGGCTTATTATTGTTGCGATAATTATAAGTATAGTGGTTGCAGTTTGTTTCTTAACAAATTTCCAAACCTCGTTAGACGATGAGTTGTCTGTGTTCCTTGATACCCAGATAGCAGACCATCATTATAGCGAAGGCTATACCGATAATAACTTTATCGCAGTACACCATAAGGTATTGGGTGTTGAAAAATCTGTCAATAAAACTACTGTTTATATGTGGGTTTTATATCACGAATATAGTTGCGAAAATGGTGATATAAAATTAGAAACAGGAACGTATATTCCTACAGTAATTACTGCTGAAAGAACAGGGTCGCACGGGCATTATAGATTACTTGAATATTGGGAACCCCATGATGGTTCACTTTATGTTGATGATATAAAAGGAAAATTTCCGTTGCATCTGCAGGAGCAAGCTCTTGATTCTCAAAGATATATCGGAGAACAGCTTGAGTTTTGTGAAAACGCTGCAAAAGAATATTTTGATTCTGAAGCTGATTATGGTTCAATGGAAAAGCTGGAAAATATATATCCCCAATTCTTTGATGTATCAACAGATGGTGGTTTAACTATTTATATATGGCAAATGGCTGAGGATGATTATAAATGCTATTTGGTGAATACTGCTCAGGAGGCTGTTTCTGATAACAGCTTTGCTTACGTCGGTGGTGCAACTATTTCGGAAATGAGAGCAATTCTCTCAACACATGATATTAATAAAGAAAATGTAACTGTTCAACCAATAATAAATCCTCTTTCAAGCTACTTTTATGAAATTGACGATACTTATTGTGAGTTCGTAAAGAATTTGTTTTGGTCCACACTTCCGTTATCAGAGCCAACAGAATTCAGATTGATAATGGATTCTTCAACATTTGATATTGATAATGATGGAAAAGATGAAAATTGTGCTCTTACTTACGGTCCGACATCAGGCCTTTTCACAATTGTTTTTACAGCAGTAGAGGTTGGCGAGGAAGAACCTGAATATATAAATACCTTTAATTATCCCGGTCAGTCTGCTGAATTTTACAAGACTAAAAATGGTGAAGTAAAGATAAAGTGTACTTACTATGATTATGAAAATGGGGTGTCTGGTGAGCTTAAGAAAAAGTTCCTTGATATTGAAATCGAAAACGGCAATATAGTTCTCAAGGATGGTGATGAGAATATTCCGTATTGGGGCGTGCAAGGAGTAGAGCCAACGGAGTTCCTGAGAAAAGTGTATGCTTTAGAAGAGGCTGTTGGTGAAGTTGTTTTAAGAGAAAATAACGGAAATTATTTTATAAACACCATAAATAAAGCTAAGAACCCCTCTGCTAAAGCCTTTGAATCTCACGAGATTTTGCACAGAATAAAAGATGATGAGAAAGATACACTTACTGTTTATGCAGTTACTTTATATGAAGAATATAACCTTGAAAACGGTAAGGTAGTGTCAGTTGGTTCAGGGGTAGCACCCGTAGAAATAGTGTTCAGTACAAAGGATGAATTGAAATACACGATGAAAAGTTATCGTGTTCTTCCTAAAGAAGAAAATATTGAAGACTATATTTTAGAGGATGTTGAGTATGACGACGAAGAAACTATGATAAGTCTTGAAGAGAATATAAGGTACGAGGTTTATTATCATTACGGAATTGAGCCATCGGATTATGTTGAAAATTAAACATAGCTAAAATGTGTTATTCCCACTTACTGAAATGTAGGTGGGAATTTTCAATATTTACATAGAAAAATTAACTTGATTTAATATAATAAAATCCTTATAATATGGGGTGGTTGGTGATAAAAATGAACACATATTTTAATGAAATAACTTCAAAGCCTGTAAATACCGTTGACGGTAGAGTGGTTTATAAAATCCCTGCAGGTGCAATGTGCGGTAACGGTGATTTGGGTGTTGTTTTTGATAATGACGAAAAAGACCTTGTTATTCACATTTCAAAATGCGATTTCTGGAAATTTACTCCCGGTGCTCATAAAGAGGGCGGTATAAAAGCAGTAGGGGATTTAATAATAAAGAATATCGATTCGGAGAATTACAATATAAAGCAATATTTTAATAAAGGTATGCTGGAATGTAAATTCGGAAGTACAGAAATTGAGTTTTTTGTTGCCCCTGAAAACCGCATTTATTTTGAAATAAAATCACCTGAAACAGAAGCAGGTAAAAATGTTGATATCAAGCTTCCCGATACCTGCGGTTCAGTAAATTCTCAGTGGGAAGAAAATGGTGTAAAATGCTATTCCCGAAAATTCTGCGGTGAAGATGTTATAAGAGAAACAGGTGTTTCAGTTTCCTTGAGGGAAATCAGCACATATATATCAAACGGATTTAAAATAACCCGTTATTGTGTATCAGTTGCTACAAATTTTGATGCAGAGGATTACATAACCAGAGCTCTTGAATCAGCTTGTGCGGGTGATTATGACGCTGATAAGGCTGAAACAGAGAAAAAATGGGGAAAATTCTTCTCTGTATCCAAGGTAACACTTCAGGATAAAGAAATTGAGAGCTTTTATAATTCAAGCCTTTATCACCTTGCAGGCTGTATGGGTAATACTGAATTCCCTCCCGGACTTTTCGGTAACTTTATAACCGATGACTTTTTCCCTTGGGCAGGGGATTACCATATGAATTATAACTATGAAGCCCCTTATTATTGCATTTTTTCCGCTAACCATCCCGAGCTTTTTGACGGATATATGTCACCTGTTAACGATATGAAGAAGGAAGCAAAGAAATTTGCTGAATTCTTTGGTTGTAAGGGCTATGCGTTCCCTGTCAGCTTCGGTCCTAAGGCTCTTGATGTTTACAGCCAGGCAGATTGCAAGGAGCACGGAATACTTTTCCTCGGTCAGAAAAGCCACGCCGCTTATGCTTGTGTTATTCCGATTATGCATTGGTTTTCAACCTATGATAAGGAATATGCTCTTGAAAACTATTATGATTTTGTTTTAAATACTGCGGCATTTTGGGAGGATTATCTTATTAAAGAAAGGGGAAGATATGTAATCAAGGGTGATGCCGCCCATGAAATTCCCTATTATCGCGGTGAGAAATTCAATGCTCTTACTCATATAGGGCAGATTAATACTATAAATGCTATAAATTCAATGGGACTTGTAAAGCTGTTGTTTAAGGGCGTTTACGATATGGCTAAGGAGCTTGGACTTAACTCTGAAAAATATTCCATGTGGGAGGATATTATTGAAAACTTCAGCGATTTCCCGACCTTTATCAAAAAGGGTAAAAAATGCTTCAGGTATTCAAAGTTCGGTATTCGCTGGAGAGATGATAACACAGTTGGTCTTCAGCATATTTATCCCTGCTCTCAGATAGGCTTTAATTCAGGAGAAAAGCTTCTGAAAATCGCTAAGAATTCATATTTTATGGATGACAGAAGGCTTGACGATAATGGTTCAAACTCTTATCTTCCTGCAGGCGCAAGACTTGGTGTTGACCCTGATTTTCTTATTGAGGGTATTCATCAGAATATTAAAGAATTTGCGCTTCCCAACAGACTTTTCCGTCATCACGGTGGCGGTATTGAGCATCTTACGATGGTTCCTGCAACTATCAATGAAATGCTTATGCAAAGCTATGAGGGAATAATCAGATTGTTCCCTTGCTGGAAAAAAACTGACGATGCAAGCTTTGAAAATCTTCGTGCAGACGGTGCATTTCTCGTTTCTGCAGAGCTTAAAAATGAAAAGGTTTCTTCTCTTAAAATCAAGAGCCTTAAAGGCAGAAAATGCACTGTTGAATGTGAGGGCATAAAAGCTGTAATCAACAAAGCGGATAATAAAGAAGTTCCTCTTGATAGAAAAGGGACTACAGTTACCTTTGAAACTCAGACAGATGCAGAATATGTTTTGATATAGAAAAAAGCAGTTCTTCTGAACTGCTTTTTTCTATATATTTATTTCATAGTTATCGTCAATAATAATACAGTTGACTTGGTACTTTTTTGCGAGCTCTGAAATTTTTTTATTTTCAGTTATTGCTTTTTCCATTGTAAAATCCGAATCATTCAAACGATTTTCTATAACATTTGCAAATAACTTTATATTATCAAATTTGCTTCTAATATAATTTTCGCTCATTACAAGGCAATAAAATTTGATGCTTGGCAGATATTCTTTGTGGAAATCCTTTTCCCAATCAAAAGGAATATAACAGCCCTCAACGATTAAATTCTGCTTGTTTTCAATAGCGGTTTTAATCATTTCTCTGACGATGGGCCATAGATATTCCGTAAGTTCATTATCATTGCTTAAGGGTGTTAAATCAGTATTGTCACTACGGATTAATCCCATTTTTAAATGGTCTATTGAAAGATATGGGTACTTATATTTTTCAAGAAGCCTTTGAGCCAGTGCGGTTTTGCCTGTATGGGATGCTCCTGTAATTAAAATAATCATTTTTTATTCCTTGTTAATTATGAAGTTGAGTTGTTGTTATGAGAGTATTATATCACCGATAGAAACGCAATGCAATTATTAACTCTAAAAATCCAAATTGTAAATAATTTTCCGGAATTATCTTATTCTACGAAGAGTAGGTTGTCATATATGTTGCCGGGAGCTATAATTTTGATATAAAGTCAAGAGTGGATAAAGTATCTCCTAACCAGCCTTAAACGGTGGTGTTTCGGTACTTTTGCCCGATTTGACTTTAAAACTAAGGAGGTATTAAATGAATAGCTATATAACAGGTACAACAATAAAAAAACTGAGAGAAGCTAAAGGTATAACGCAGCTGAAGCTTGCAGATGAAATAGGAATAAGCAGTAAGGCGGTTTCAAAATGGGAAACAGCAAAAGGCTTGCCTGATATTACACTTGTTGAACCTCTTGCTAAAGCTCTCGGAGTTTCTGTTATGGAGCTGATGAGCGGTGATACTGTTATAAATCAAAATACATCTGCTAACATACTCCGTTCAAAATTTTATGCTTGTCCTGTTTGTGGGAATATTATTCACACAACTGGGGATGCGGTTATAAGCTGTTGCGGAATTGCTTTGCCACCTCTTGAGGCAGAAGAAATTGATGAGGCGCACGAGGTTACAATTGAAAAGGTTGAGGATGAGCATTTTATAACAGTAAATCACGAAATGACAAAAACTCATTTTATTTCCTTTATGGCTTATCTTACATCAGACAGAGTTCAGTTCGTTAAATTTTATCCTGAAGGAAATGCAGAAACTCGATTTCAGCTTCGCGGCAGAGGATTTGTTTATATTTATTGTAATAAACACGGACTTATGAAAAAGAAGATATAAAATAACAGTTATAATTTTTATTTGATTGTTTTTAAAACTGTAAGTTTGCTTTAAAAGCTGCTTACAGTTTTTTGCTTGTGTGGTATAATGTTTTAAAATTTTTTGAAAAAGCTTGTAACGTTTTTTAGTTTCGGTTGTCTAACCAACGCACCGGTGAAGATAAGAAAAAGGATGGTGAAAGAGTGAAAAGAAAAGCAGAAAGAATAACTGACGAGATTTTGTGCGGTGAATATAACGCGGTTTATCGCTATGTGCTTTCTCTTTGCCACGATGAAAATATGGCATCGGACATCACTCAGGAAGCCTTTCTTAAAGCAATGAGTACCAAAAGCGGATTTGCAGGTGAAAGCAGCCTTTATACCTGGCTTTGTGCAATTGCCAAAAGAATATTCCTTAATAAATGCAAAAAGCAGGGTAGGGAAATTTCAGATGATGGCTATTTTGAAAAACTTTATTCAAATGAAAATGTTGAAGAAAGTGTATCAAAAAAAGAAGCGGTATTTAACATTCATAAAATTCTCCACGAAATAAAGGAACCTTATAAAGAGGTGTTTACCTTAAGAGTTTTCGGAGAATTGAGCTTTTCCGATATTGCAAGGCTGTTTTCAAAAAGCGAGGAATGGGCAAGGGTTACCTACCACCGAGCAAGAAAAATGATAAACGAAAAAATGAGAGAGGATGGATACTATGAGTAATAAACATAAAAATACTTTGGATTGCAAAATTGTTGAAGACCTGTTGCCTTTATATTACGATGGTGCAGTGAATGATACAACGAAAACTGCTGTTGAAGAGCATCTGAAAGATTGCGAAAAATGTAAAAAGGATTACGAAAAATATTCGGGCGTGATTTTTACTTGTGATGACCAATCAACATCAGAAGAATTCGTTTGCCTGATGAAGAAAAAAAGAAAAAAGCAAATACTTACCATTATAATTGCATCAATGCTTTGCGGACTTGTTCTTTCAGGCAGTTACAATCTTCTTTTTAAAGCATATATAAAGCCTGATACTGATATTGAAGTTAAATGTGCTCACAAATACACTGATGATGTAACTTATTCAAACAAAAAAGTGGATAAGCTTTTCATTGTATATAAAACAGCAAGAATATCAGATGGAGAGATGAAAAGAAATGTTTATGAAAAAAACGGTAAAGTAATATATGATATAAGTATAGTTACAACTGTTATTTCTCGCTCTTCAAGAGAGAAAAATCTTTGTGTATCAGGGATTGAGCTTGTAGATCTTTCTAAGAATGGTGCCGACAGATATCCCGATGTTGATGTGATTATTTTAAACGGAAAAGAAATCTGGTCAAAAGAGAAAAACGGTAATAAAGAATTGCCGGGGTATGTAGAAGGCTGGATGGATTTTGAAAACGGAAATAATGATGAATTCGGAGATAGTGACAGCATCTCTTGGAGTAACAATGATGATTATTTACAAATCAACTATGATTATAACAACCGCGTTATAAGATGGGATTATGACGGAAATGTAATTTACGACTCTGCTGAAAAGAAACAGGAAAAATAAATAAATACGGAGCAAACTAACTTGTCATAGTCGGTTTGCTCCGTATAGCTTTATTTCTTTGTTTTATTTTGCCTCAAACATCAGAATTATTGCCTTCTGACCTTCTTCGGGGAGGGGAATTGTGAGTCCTTCTTGCATAAGGTCAATGCCACTCATTGTGTAAACCTTTTCGGGATTATCAATGTCATATATTTTGTAATCGGTTGCTGTTTTCAGACCGTTAAAATTAATGGTGTATTCTGTATCTTTAACATTTGCTCTCTTGTAAATCAATACAGTACCTTCTGTTGCATCTCTTGAAATGAACTCCATCGCGTGCATTCTATCGTTATCAAAGCTTCCGAATTCAAGGGGATAGTAGTTACCACCCATTAATGCTCTTTGTTCTAAATACAAGCTGTATTCGGGATGCTGATGAGAGAAGAAATCCATAAGCACCAAGGGCATAATAGCACTTCTCCCTGCGTACTCATCTGACATATAAAGGTTTGCACCCGTAATGGGAAGCCAGAAGGAAATGCCGTATGTCATAGATTGAGTTGCATCAAAAAGGTCGGGGTGATAGCTGCAGTTGTAGTCACTTCTCCAGAATGCAATACTGCGGTAAGTGATTTCAAGGTCAAGACGTTTGCCGCCTGATGCACAGTTATCAATAATAAGACCGTCAATGTTTTCTGTGAGATAATCAAGATACCTGTAAAGGTTTGTTACATAGTGGTTTTCGCATATACCTGTTCTTCCGCCATAATACTCGGCATCTGCCTTCTGCCAATATTTGAGAGGCGCAAAGTTAAAATCCTGGCGGTAAATTGTAACTCCGTTTTCCTTCATTGAGTTAAGAAGATAATCGCAATAATATTCGAAGGCATCCTCGTTTGCAAGGTTCCACATAAGGTTATCCTCGCCATCAGCAGAGATTAACCATTCTTCGTTTTCAGAGCCTACGGTGTGGAATTGTGTGCCGGGGTAAACTCTTTCAGGCTCATACCAAAGGGTATGCTTAAGCCCTTTTTTAGTGGCATAATCTGAAAGCTCTGATATACCGTTGTCATATCTGCTTTCGTCAACAGTCCAGTTACCTACGCCATCGTACCAGCCCTCGTTATAGCTGTACCAGCCTGCATCCATCCAGAAGGCGTCTATTTCTTCATATACGCTGTCTGCAATTTCATTGTCAAGAATATTGAGAATTTCATCAGAGGTTCTTGAGGAAACAGGTCCTGCAAGCTCCATTACGGTGTAATAATTCTTCTTTATATTTTCCGGATAAACAGAGTCCATAACCCAATTTCTGAAAAGGTTGAAGCCCTTAAGTGCATTTGTGTCATCATAAAAGCTAAGGGAAATAAGGGGTGAACGGATTTCTTCACCGGGGAGAAGATAGGCTTCAAAATTCTCTTGTTTAACTGTTATGCTGGTTTCACCGCTTTTAGCAGAAATGCCCGATGCCCACTGACCTGTCCAACCGATGCCGAGAACTAAACCATAGCTTTCACCAAGAATGTTGAAATAGGGGAGGTGGCTTTCGGTTGGCTTACCGTCAACACCACTGAATTTTCTTTCAATAAAATTCAGATTCTTTTTTATAAGTGAGAAATCACTTGCGGCAGTATCGCTACCCATTGAATAGTAAAGGTCTGCCTTGCCTGTCGGAAAGCTGAAATCAAGAGCATAAAAATCACTTATAACACCTGAATTGTTTTTGCCTGTGTTTTTAAGATAAACTGTCCATTGGCAAGTGGCATTCTTTTCAAAGAAGGTCGCCTCAACAGTTACCTCAAGGTCAGTGCTTTTGTTTTTGTAAACTAAATAAGAGGTTTTTCCGCCTTCATATACTGAGCCGATTTCGGGCTCTTCTGTAAGGTGCTGTTCCCACTGAGTAGGGTTAAAGGCTTCACCATCAATTTTAAATGTGAAGGGCATTTTTTTATGAATACCGAAGAAGCTGTCCTCATACCATTGTGAAGCAAGGGCTATCTCTTCTTTTTCTATCTCGTGGGACTCCATAGTATCAAATTTTATATCCTGCTTATATTCCAAAGCCTTGATGTTTTCTTCGTTCAAAACAATTACACCACCACAGGAAATTATAAAATAAACAATTGCAAGAATAAGGCTTAGAATTTTCTGTTTCTTTTTAGCTCTTAAAATAAAAGCAACTAAAAGAAGTATCGCAGATAAAGAGAATGCAACAGTGAAGGTCTTAATGACTACCTGGTCATTCAAAAGGTACTCTTTATTGATTTTCGCATTTATTCCCCAAATCAAGCCTTGAAAGAAACCGTTGCCCACAATGAATGCAATAAGCTTGGGAATCCAATTTGTTTTTTTTAATGCAGAATTGATAAACATAACAAGGAACCAACCGATTGCCATACCTGAAAGCACGGTGTAAAGGTGGATATCTGCACCGCTTTGGGTTCCGTTGAATATGTACCATAATGAATATGCAGAATAAATCATAAGCCCCATAAATATGGTGGAAAGGCTTATATCCGTTATATTACTGTTCAATAGTTTTTTCATACAGCTTCTCCTTTGGGCTTTTTCAGAATTCTTTATTTGCTACAATAAAGGTCATCCTCTCCTGGATGCTTTCATCACCGTGATCTGTGCCGATGCCACCGTGGTCGCTTGTAACAACAATGAGCCAATCCTCATTTTCATAGCTTTCGCGAGCCTTTATGGTATTTATTACTTCAAGACCGCAGGCATCCTCATCAAGAAAGGCCTGCTTGTATTCAGGGTTGTTGAAGGTGAAGCCTTTGTTGTGACCTGTTGAATCAGTGTGCTCATAAATGATAAACGTAAAATCAGCGCAATCCTTTTCTGAAAATTCAGCAACAGCAGCTTCGTGGGTAGCTTCATCATTTTTGCAAAGAGTGTATTCTGTTTTTATACCATTGTCTTCACAATATTGCTTTTCGTCTAAATATGTTGCATCAGCTCTTGAAAAATGACCCTTCCATTTTGTCAGGAAAACTGAGTTGTCAATGCTTCCGTTCTCAACAAGGCTTGTCAAAAGTGTTTTGGTGTCAAGACTTTTAGTGATGTCGTTACCTGTTACGCCGTGAACATCAGCCCATTCGCCTGTGAGAATTGAGCACCAACCGGGAGCTGTAGAGGTATCTTGTGTGTTCTTTTCGGGATAATTTACACCACCGCAATAAGCAAGGCTGATGGAAGCGCCGTCATTGAGTAAGGCGTTTATAGCACCATTATCATTTTTTTCTCTGAGTATATCTGCTCGGCAACCATCATAACCAATTATAACTGCCTTCTTTTCTGTTTTGCCTTCGGGTAATTCAGAGTTGAAGTGGTTTTGAATTAAATCATAAAGCTCTGTTTGAGGAATAGCGGTTTCGATTGTGTTATCAAAGCCAACCGCTTTTACATTTTCTCTGAAGAAAGCTTCGGTATCGTTTCTGTCAAGGGCGTATCTTGCGAAATATAATGCGAGAGAGGTTGTAATTATTGCCACAACAATAACAGCAGAAATAACCGAAATAACGATTTTTTTCTTGCTTTTTAACATAAAATCATCTCCTGATTTAATTAATTTTAAATATTACTGTACTGTGTATAGGAAGCTTTAGGGTCAGGCTGTTTGCCTCAGCATTATCAAGCTCCATACCGCATAATGCTTTGATTTTTATTTTTTGTGGTAATGCTATTTTTGTTTCACCGGTTGTTACTGTATGAACTCCAAGAAGACCGTTTCCTGAATAAACAACACAACCGTCGTTGTTATAGCAATGGATACCGAAGGATATAAGCTCGTTTTTGATTTCTTCGGTGGTGGGAAATGAGTTGTCATCTTCTGCAGAAATAAATGGGATGTTAAGCTTTTTGCAAATGTCAATTGCTTTTTTGCCTGCTTCAGATGGCTTTGGGGCAGTGAAAATCACAGCCTTGTATTTACTGATAACCCTTTGGGCATCCTCAACCATATAAATATCGAAGGGGATGCCTGATGTTCCCATTTTTACTCTGTAATGGTTTACCATATTAAGTAAGCTGTTACCGCGCGGTAAGTTTCTGTATGCGTTTTCATCAATGAATAGCGCCACTTCGGCTGATAGTGCATTTTCAGTTTTGTCTGATAGGGTGGCGTTGTAAATTTTTTGAAGGCTTTGAAGCTCTTTCATAATTTCTGTGTTGTGATACCAACCGCCCCACATATCAAACCACCATATACCTGAGCCTTTTGTGACCTGATGTGCAAAAGCTTTTCTGATAGCAGAAATTGACAGCTCAAGAGTGTCAGGTCCGCACCATGCCGTTTTGTTGCCTTTTTCATCGTATAGTTGATAGATGTCTTCGGGATATTTTCCGGGTCGGGAATCCTGCATTCTTCCGGTAAGATTGGTTCGGATGTCACATTCAACGAAATAAAGCTTGTTGTGAAGCCTCAGAGAATCTGCAGGAATCATATCACCCCAGTCAAAGCCTAAGGCTCTGTTGCAGTCATAACAGCAGGGGGATGAAAAGAAATCTATGTATGGTGAGTCAATGATATGAGCTAATCCGTGTAACCCCCAGAGACAATCGCAAACAAAAGCATTGTAGCCGTAAAACACACCCACTATCTGTTCGTTGTTTATAACTTCTTTAGTGACCCTTGCGAAATGATTGATAGTCCTTGTTATTTCTTCATTGCAAAATTCGTAATATTTCTGCGTTTCTTCTGTGAGAACGCCTTTGTTGAAATCCTCTTTTTCGGGAGCTTTTATATTATTAATCCCGTGCTTTTCAAAGCACCACTCCGAAAACATTTTCATACCCGTTTCTGAATATGAGCCCCAAAGGTCGTGGTGAATCCATTCCTGTGTTGTTCCGCCGCAAAGCTGATAGCCTGCAATTCTTTTATTATAATCAGCAGACCGGATATGAACGAGCAATTTCTTTAACAGCTCTGCACCATCATGCCTGAATTTCTTAGAAAAGAGGGATTCTCGGGGGCCACCATTTAATGTTTCTACTGTTTCATATGGGTTTTCATTCACCCATTTTCGAGGCATTGAGATATTAATTCTCGGAAAAATCAAAGCATCAGGACATTCTGATATAATGACCTTTACTATATCATCGAAATCAGAAAAATCAGGCACCTCAGTTTCAAAAACGCCTTTTATAAAAGGTGAAAAGCCGGTGATATTATTAATTGGCAAATCGGTGAATGAAATGTTTACAAAAAATATTTTATAGCCATTCTTGATAAAATCAGACCATTCGCCACACTCGTCAAAATATGTGGTGTATGCAAGGGGGGCGTATAAATTACCATTTATTTCAATAAAAGGCTTATTGTTAACAAATGCAATTTTACTTTTAAGCATAAGCAATACCTCGCAATACAATTAGTCTTTTAAATAATTATACCATATTAACAGATTTTATCAACAAAAATAAAGGAACAAGTCTCAGCTTGTCCCTTTTATAGTGTTAATTGCGCTTTTTTCAAGCCTTGAAACCTGTGCCTGAGATATACCGATTTCCTCTGCCACCTCGGTTTGTGTCATTCCTCTCATAAATCGCATTGAAAGAATTTTTTTCTCTCTTTGAGGCAGATTTTTGATTGCCTCTTTCATTGAAATTTCGTCAATCCAGTCACCGTCACTTTCATCTGAGCCTAATTGGTCCATAATAAAAATTGTGTCGCCACCATTGGAAAAAACAGGCTCGTAAAATGAAACGGGGTCAACTATTGCCTCAAGGGCAATTACCACCTCGCTTTTTTCTTTGCCTAACGCTTTTGCAATTTCCTCAACTGTGGGTTCACGGTTAAGTTCATTGCTCAGCTTTTCTCTTGCCTGCATAGCGTGGTAGGCGGTGTCACGCATAGACCGACTTACTCTTACAGGGTTGTTATCACGCAAATATCTTCTGACCTCGCCTATAATCATCGGAACTGCATAGGTTGAGAAGCGGACATCGTGGCTTGTATCAAAATTATCAATAGCTTTCATAAGCCCTATGCAACCCACTTGGAAAAGGTCATCAAGATTTTCTCCTCTGTTTGCAAATCGTTGAATAACACTGAGAACAAGACGCAAATTGCCTGTTACAAGCTGTTCGCGGGCGAATTTATCACCTTTTTTTGCTTTTTCTAATAATATATTTTTCTCCTTTTCAGGCATCACCTTCAGGGTAGAGGTATCAATTCCGCATATTTCCACTTTCTTAAAATACATACAGGCACTCCTTCTTTTTTTATGTAATTCCTGCGGATTTCTCCCACAAAAAGAGTATTGCCTGAAAAGTGTTTGGTAATCACTGCTTTGTTTACCAAATTTTAATAATTGTAGTATTTGTTTTACTTGACAAACCTGTTTACTGTGGTATAATTAAATTAACTTATTTAAAAAAGTAATTGGAGGATTTTTAATATGAAAAAGGTTTTAAAAATCGTAGGCATTATCGCCGCAATCGCAGCAGCTGCAGCAGCAGTTTATGTTATCATTGAAAAAATCAAAGCTAAAAACGCTCCTCAGGGCTATGATGAAGATAACTATGTTTCCTGCTCTTGCCTTGACGAAGATTTCGTTAGCGAAACAGTTGCAGAATAAAAACCTTCAGCAGTGCAGAAATGCACTGCTTTTTTGTGGACTGATTTATTCAACCTTCAAGTTGAACAAATCAGTCCACTTTTTGTATATTATCCGCTAAACTACAAAATATAAAATAGCAATTTATCTTTTGAGGTGCGTTTTTATGATGTTTTTAAAAGCCTTTGTAGTTGGCGGTCTCATATGTGTTGTGGGTCAGATTCTTATTGATAAAACCAAATTGACAGCAGGCAGAATTCTTGTGGGCTTTGTGGTTGCAGGTGTTGTGATTGGTGCTTTAGGTTGGTTTGAGCCCCTGGAAAAATTTGCAGGGGCAGGTGCAACCGTACCGCTTTTGGGCTTTGGTGCAAATCTTGTTAAGGGCACAAAGGAAATTATTGATAAGGACGGGTGGATTGGTATTCTGACAGGTCCCTTGACCTCGGGGGCAGGCGGTATTATGGCAGCAGTTATTGCGGGTCTTATTATGTCCTGTATTACAAAACCAAAAGCAAAATAGGAGATATAAATGAGGGGCATTGATTTTTTAAAAGAAGCCAAAGAAATTGAAAATGAAATTGTTAAAAATCAAAGGTATTTACATCAGAATGCAGAGGTTGGCTTTGAGCTTTCAGAAACAACAAAATTTGTGAAAAACAAATTGGAGAAAATAGGTTGTGAGGTTGAATCTTGCGGTAAAAACGGACTTGTTGCTCTTATAGGAAAAGGTGAAGGCAAAACCTTTCTTTTAAGAGCAGATATGGATGCTTTGCCAATCGAGGAGGAAGCAGAGGTTGAGTTTGCCTGTAAAAACGGAAATATGCACGCCTGCGGTCACGATTTTCATACCGCTATGCTTTTAGGTGCGGCAAGGCTTCTGAAAAACCACGAAAATGAAATAAAAGGAACAGTAAAATTAATGCTTCAGCCTGCAGAAGAAATTCTTTCAGGTGCTAAAAATATGATTGAAAACGGTGTTCTTGAAAATCCGGAGCCTGATGTGGCATTAATGCTTCACGTAATGGCAGGCTTACCCTTAAAAACAGGAACAATTATTGTAGCAAATGGTGTGAGTGCACCTGCGGCAGATTATTTCACAATTAATATTCAGGGAAAGGGTTGCCACGGCTCAACACCTCAGCAGGGGGTGGATGCTCTTACAATCGGTGCCCACATTCTTATAGCCTTGCAAGAAATAAATGCAAGAGAATTGGGGGTATCTGATGAAGCAACCCTCACAATCGGAAAATTGAACGGAGGAACAACAGGGAATGTTATTGCAGATAAAGCTGTTCTGGAGGGTACATTACGCGCCTATGATGAAGAAGTACGCAGTCACATTAAAAAACGCGTTTGTGAAATCACGCAGGGGATTGCGAGTACTTTTCGCGGAAAAGGCACTGCCGATTTTGGCAACGGCTGTCCTCCACTTGAAAACGATAGAGAGCTTTCAGGAGAAATTGAGAGATATTTAACTGAGGCTTTCGGTGAAGATTTGGTTCTGAACACAGAAAAAATGGGCGGAAGAACCAATAAAAGCGGTGGCAGTGAGGATTTTTCATATATCAGTCAGGAAATACCCTCGGTGATGCTGGCTTTAGCTGCAGGAAATTCTGAAGAAGGGTATCTCTATCCTCAACATCATCCTAAGGTAAGGTTTGATGAAAGTGTACTGCCCATTGGTAGTGCAGTTCTGGCGCACAGTGCATTTTCTTGGCTTGAAAATCATTGAAAATAATGGTAAAATAACCGTAAGGTACAGGCTTGCCTGTACCACAGAAAAACGTAAGGCGCAGGCTCGCCTGCACCTTAGAATACATATAACAGGAGGAATATCTATGCCTTATATTAATCTTAAAACAACAAAAACAGTAGCACCCGAAAAATGCGAAGCACTTAAAACAGCCTTCGGTAAAGCAATTGAAAGCTTTCCCGGTAAAACAGAGGCTTGGCTTATGGTTGGAATTGAAGACGGCATAAAGCTTTGGTTTAAAGGTGATAATTCAAAGGACAGCGCAATAGTTGATGTGGATTTGCTCGGTCAGGTTAATTCCTCTGCAAGTGAGAAAATGACCAAGGTAGTTTGCGATATTCTTGAAAATGAGCTTGGTATTTCACCCGATAGAATTTATGTTAAATACACCGGTTATAATGACTGGGGTTGGAATGGTCAGAATTTCTAAATTGCGTTCTTCACGCATCTTTCGCTTTTTTCTCACCAAACTCACGTACCTTTGTACGCTTCGGGTTCGTAAAAAACGAAATATGCGCAAATAACACAATTTATAGTTTGAAACGAAAAAACACCCTTGATTTTCTTTGCGAAAATCAAGGGTGTTTTAACTTTTAAATTATTCAGCTTTCTCTTCTTTTTTCTTGTGGAAAAGGATTTTGTCAACAGGGAAATAGAGGAAGAACTGAACTGCTGAACAAATCATAGTTGCAATGTTCTTTGCTGCTGTTTCGTTGCACCATTCAAAGTTAAGGAAAACATCCTTAAGAGTGGGGTTGAGCCAAGCAGAGAAAAGGATAAGTCCGATTGTGAAAGCTATGTAAATGGGAAGAGCAACTGCAACATTTGCGCCTGAATTGAAGGTCTTTTCCTTGTTTACAAAGAAAGCAACAATCTGAGCCATAATGTTCGCAACATTGCTAACGATAAAGTAACCTAAACCACCAACTGCAACCGGGTAAACAAAAACCCACCAGCTGAAGGGCTCTGTATAAAGGTCTTTGATTGCAGGGATGAGCTGAAGTGTGTTGAGAAGAACGAACTGAACAATCATTGCAAGAAGGCTTACAACGATGAATTTAACAAACTGCCAAACGGTTACGAGTAATGAACCCTTGGATTCAGCAGCCTTGTCAATGTCTTTTAATTTTGCCATAACATTTTATCTCCTTTAAATTGAGTTTGAAAAAATAGTATCATATTTAAAATAATAAGTCAACAAATTAAGCTTTTATTTGTTCAAAAGAACAAAAATATATTGGCGAATTTTTAACAATTTGTTTATTGACAAAGATTTATCTTTGCCATATAGTATAATTAATTCCCAATGGGAAATATTACTAATAACATATTCGAAAGGATGATTGTAATGGAGCTTAAGGGTTCAAAAACTGAAATGAATCTTCGTGCCGCATTCTCAGGTGAAAGCGAAGCAAGAAACAAATACACATATTTTGCATCTGTTGCTAAAAAAGAAGGCTATCAGCAGATAGCTGCAATTTTTGAAGAAACCGCAAACAACGAAAAAGAGCATGCTAAAATGTGGTTCAAAGAGCTTAAGGCTCTCGGTAACACTGCAGAAAATCTTCTTGCTGCCGCTGAAGGTGAAAACTATGAATGGACAGATATGTATGCAACCTTTGCAGACGAAGCAGAGGAAGAGGGCTTTGTTGAGCTTGCGGCAAAATTCCGTGCAGTAGCTAAAATTGAAAAATCCCACGAGGAAAGATACAGAAAGCTCCTTTCAAATGTTGAAATGCAGCAGGTATTTGAAAAGGCAGAGGAAACAATGTGGGAATGCCGTAACTGTGGCCATCTCGTAATGGGCAAAAAGGCTCCCGAGATTTGTCCTGTTTGCGCTCATCCTCAGAGCTATTTCGAGGTAAGAAAAGAGAATTATTGATTTTAAATTCACCGTTAAGACTGTAAAATTGAGCAAAGGCTTGATTTTACAGTCTTTTTTTGTGTTTTTTCACAATTTATTTGCTCTCTATTTAGTAAGTAATTTTGTTGACTTTATAATGTGTTATTTGTTACAATATAGATGTATATTTATATTTAAAGTACTTTCAAAGGAGAAAAGAAATGGGTGTTAACGAATTTGCTGCTAAGGCAGTCAGAGTTATTGGTAAAAGAGGCTCAAAAAAGCTTATAAGAAAAGGCGTTAAGGCAGAGGCGCTTCCTCGCCCTATGCCAACTGTTATCAAGGGTGATAGCTATGTTTGCGGTTATGCAAAAAGAATAGTTATGCCAAAAGATATTCACGCTAAGAAATATTGGGTTGCAGGTCACGGTATGGGTCACGTAATAGAAAAGGTTCACGATGATATTACTGTAAGTGCAATGTGGATTGGTGCAGATGATAACGGTGGTTATATTCACATCAGTGCAGATATTATCGGACTTACAAATTTCGAGCTTAACCTTGTTCGTGCAAATCTTAAGGATTTAATGGAGGAAAGCAAATGCGCAGGCGTGTTTGTTTCCTGCACTCATACACATGCAGGCTTTGATACTGTTGGTTATTGGGGTCAGCTTTATAAGCTTCAGAGCGGTAAAGACCCTGAATATATGGACTTGCTTTTGAAATCTCTTGAAGAGGTTGCAAGAGAGGCTTATAAGAATCGCAAGGCAGGTAAGCTTTATATCGGTACTGTTAAGGTGCCTGAAGCACAGTTCTGCAAGCGCGAGCCCAATGCAATGCACGATGTTCTCACAAGAATCCGTTTTGTTCCTGCAGATAACAGTAAGGAAATGTGGTTCCTTAACTATGCCGCTCATCCTAACACTCTTGGCGGTGACAACAGAGAGTGCAGTGCAGACTATCCCTATTGGCTCAGAAAAACAATCACAGATGAAAAAGATATTGATGTGCTTTATGGCGTTGGAGCAATTGGTGCAGTTGACCCCGGTGATTTCTGCGAGGATAAGCCTGAAAGAACTCGTATTGAGGGTGAAACTCTCGGTAAAGCCGCTCTCAGTATTGATAACGATAAGGAAATGCCCGTTGAAATTACAGTTCTTCAGCAGAAGTATTATTCACCTGTTGACAATGGTCTTCTTGCTCTTATGGCATCAATCAAGGCTTGCTCATCTCAGCGTTATCCCTGTGAAAAGGGTGACCTCGGACTTGCTCTTTTAACAGAAATGGTTTACATAAAGCTTGGTACTCAGCAGATTCTTATGCTCCCCGGTGAGCCCTTCCCCGAGGTTGTTTATGGCGGTGCGGCTCCCGCAGAAACATCTGCAACAGGTAAGGGTACAGATATTAACCCAACACCTCTTATTGATATTGTTGGCGATAAGGAGCTTCTTGTTTTCTGCGTTACCAACGATATGACAGGCTATTGCGTTACACCCAATGACTTTATTCTTCATCCTACTCAGGCTTATATTGAGCAGGGTAAGGATGTATTTGACAGAAGACATTATCACGAAACAAACTCTCTCGGCTATTTAACAAACGAAACAATGGCAGAAAATGTTGCTGATATTATGAAGAGAGTAAAATAATTTAATACGAAAGGAAAAGGGGGATTTTTATATCTCCCTTTTCGGTGATTTTTATGGAAAAAGAAAAACAAGTTGAATTGCTTCACAAAACAATAAACGGTGTTCTAAAAGCCTTTGCTGATTCAATTAAGGATGGCAGTGATTTTACACCTGTTAATGCCTATAAGCCCGAAAATTTTTATGAGGGTACTCAGGAGTTTCTTGAGAAAAAATCAAGAAAAGCAAAATGGAGCCTGGGTTATTCAAATGTGGTTTTAACACCACTTGATTATGCCAAAAAAGCCTATTATATGGGTGGCTATATGGTGCCTGACAATAAATTCAAAAACCTTGTTGAAGAAGTTGTTGATGATATGCAGGGCAGAGCAATCGCTCTTGATGATGGCTCAGGCAGAGGTGTTTCTGTTTTTTGCACTATTGACTGTATCGGTATAACCAATGGTGATATTCGCATTATAAGAAAAAAGTTCAAAGAAAAATTTGAGGCGCTTTTCCCTGAAAAGAAAATTGCTTCAGTAAATATTTTTTCAACTCACGCTCATAGCTGTATTGATACTCAGGGCTTGTGGACAGAGTTTCCCTCAAAGCTTTTTAGAAATCTTAAAAGAAAATATACAGGCAAGGGTGCTCTTGAGCGCGGTGCAGACGAGCAGTATATGAGATTTTTATATAATGGTGTCAGCGATGCTCTTATAAATGCAGTTAAGGATATGGCAACAGGTGAGCTTACCATTGCTCAGAAGGATATTAAAGAGGACTATTTTAAAAACAAAAACAGACCCTCAGCACCAAGCATCGTAACTGATATTACAAGGCTTACCTTTACTCCTGATGATAAAGCCAAAACCCCAACAATTATCGTGAATCTTCCTGCTCACCCTGATGTTGCAGGTCTTGCAGTAAAGGGGGAAGAGGGCTCAGGCAGACGCCTTTGTGGTGAATATGTTTACTATATGGGTGAGATAATAAACAAAGCAGGCTATAACTTTATGTTTTTTAACGGTGCAATTTGTGCGATTTATATGGCTTGTGGCGTTACAAATGACGGAGTCAAGCTCAACCACAGATATGAAATGTCCGTGCGCTTTGGCAGAGAAATCGGAAGAATTACCCTTGCCCTTACAAAAACTCTTGATGAAATCAAGGGAGACAAGCTCCTATATGATGAAAAAGAAATTGCTGAGGAATCTGCAAATTCTGCTCAGAATGGTGGAGAATATACCCTTTGGTGCAAGGAGTGGGAGCCTGTTGAGGAGAAGAAAATCAAGCCCGTTCTCAATATCCGAATCAAAGAGGTTAAAATTCCTATAAAAAATAATCTTATGGCGGCGGCAGGTAAATTAAAGCTTGCAAACTATAAGGTTCTTGTTGAAGATAAAAAGCAGTATGCGGTTTATTCCGAAATCGGTTATATGGAGCTTGGTGACGAGCTTAAAATTTGTATGGTTCCCGGTGAATTCTGTTGCGATTTATTAACAGGTGGCGCTTCACTTTATGCCGATGGCTCTGTTACTCACACAGATTTCGGTATTCCTTCACTTCGCGAAATATTCGGTGAGGAAACAATCGTTTTCGGACTTGCAAACGATGCAATCGGCTACATTGTTCCTGATAATGACTATACAATGGGTGACCCTATGAATCATTATCACGAGCTTATTTCTCTCGGTTGTAAAACAGGCTCATCTGTTATGCAGGGCTTTGTTGAAATGGCAAAGGAATTAAAGATTAGAGACTAAATACTAAACATTAACGAAAAGGAGGTTTTCTTGTGAAATATTATCTTGGTGTTGACGGTGGCGGAACAAGAACTACTGCAGCAGTATCTGATGAAAATGGCAATATTCTTTTTAAAGCCGTTGGTAAAAGCATAAATTTCTATTCAGTTGGCATGGAAAAAGCACGGGAAAACCTTTCCGAAGCATTAAATGAGCTTTATAAGAATATTGGTGAAATTGAATTTGAGAGTGCTTTTATAGGTTGCTCTGCCTTAGATAATGAGGCTTCAGATGAAACTATAGATGCACTTTGTAACGGAATAATTAAAGCAAAAAAAATCGGTATGAACAGTGATTTGTTTGTTGCTCTTGCTTCATCAGGTGAAGATGCTTGTCGGGTTGTTGCGGTATGTGGCACAGGCTCAATGGTAATAGGTGTTGATGAAAGCGGTAATGTTAAAACAAAAGGCGGTTGGGGTCACATTTTCGGTGACGAGGGCTCTGCATATTCAATTGCGGTTAATGCCCTTAAAGCCTGCGCTATGCTTTATGATGAGAGAAAAATAACACCATTAGTGAAAAAAGCAGAAGAGTTTTTCGGTGTTGAGGATTTCCGACAGGCAATAGATAAGATATATTCACCTGAAACAACAAAGGATGTGCTTGCACAATTTTCTCAAAAGGTGGCTGAGGCTTCCGAGGAGGATTTTGTTGCAAAAACAATTATTCTTAACGAGGCTCATTTTTTCTCCAAAACTGTGCTTGCTTTATTGAATGAACTGAAAAATTGTACCCTGCTTTCTCTTTATGGTGGAGTTTTTCAGAATAACGAGCTTTTCAAAAGCACCTTTACGGATGATATAAGGGAATTTCATCCCGGCTTAAAAATAGGATTACTTACATTACCGCCTGAAGAAGGGGCTTTGAAAATTGCGAGGAAAATGCAATGAGAAAATATCTTGAATATATAAAGATTAATCAACAGATAATTGATAAAATTGCAACAGAGGGTGCAGAAAGTATTGAGAAAACAGCAGAGCTTTTCAGCGATGCTCTCATAAATAACAGAAAAATATTTTTGTTCGGCACGGGTCATTCCCATATGCTTGCTGAAGAGCTTTTTTACAGAGCAGGGGGACTTGTTAAAATTCAACCGATTTTGGACCCACCCTTGATGCTTCATATTTCTGCATCGGAAAGCACAATTGCAGAGCGTGTTGAGGGAATTGCCGAAAGCCTTTTTGAAGAATACGGGATAAAAGAAAATGATGTTATTGTTATTATTTCCAATTCAGGCAGAAATGGTGTAATTGTTGATATGGCTCTCCTTTGCAAAGAAAAGGGGGTAAAAACAGTTGCTCTTACAAATTTAGAGCATACATATTCAGGAGAATCCCGTCACAAAAGCGGAAAAAGACTTTGTGAAATTGCAGATGTTGTTTTAGATAATTTTGGTTGCGTTGGCGATGCTTGTGTTGAGGTTGATGGAGTTGAGGGCAAAATCTGCCCCACATCCACAGTAAGCGGTGCATTGATACTTAATGCAGTTGTGGCAGAGGCAGTTGATATCTGTGCCAAAAAAGGCTTCGTGCCCGAGCATTTCGCAAGCTCCAATGTTGATGGCGGAGATGAAATTAACAACAAATTTGTTGAGAAATATAAAGAGGAGATAAAGCATTTATGATTTACCCCGTACCTCAGAAAAATAATTTGAATGGTAAAAAAATCAATGTTACCTCTGTTGTTTTAAATGGCAATTTTAAAGAAATGGCAGAAAAGATTTTTTCATCATATAACATAAAAACAAATAGTGGTTTTCTTGTTGAAATCAAAGTGAGCGACAGCAAAAAAACTACATATATTGATTCTCTTTCAAGACTTTCGAAAGAAAAATATTTTATTATAGCTTCAGAGGATAAAGTGCTTATAGAGGCATCCTCTGAAAGAGGTGTTTTCAGAGCAGTTAATACTCTTTGCAAGCTTATTGAAAATGATGAATTGAAAACAGGTGAATTAGAGGATTATCCGCTTTTTGAAACCCGTGGCTATATTGAGGGCTTTTATGGTAAAACCTGGAGTAACGAAAAGCGTCATTCAGTAATGCGCCTTATGGCAAAATACGGAATGAATACCTTTTATTATGCACCAAAGGACGATGCTTATCATCGTGAAAAATGGCGTGAGCTTTATCCTGAAAATGAGCTTGAAGCCCTGAAAAAGCTTTTTGATTCTGCAACAGAACAGCAACTTGATTTTGCATGGAATATAGGACCGGGGCTTACTTATAAATATACATCCGAAGAGGATTTTAATTGCCTTGTTGCGAAAATTAAAAGTGTTTATGATATCGGTGTTAGAACCTTTGGACTTCTTCTTGATGATATTCCTTGGGATTTTCAGTATGAGGAAGATAAAGAAAAATTTGACGGTATAGTTGACGCGCATATTTATCTTATCAATAAAACATATAAGGCACTTAAAGAAATTGATAACAGTATTAACCTTAC
Source organism: Clostridia bacterium (assembly GCA_017436285.1). Lineage (GTDB taxonomy): Bacteria > Bacillota > Clostridia > Oscillospirales > Acutalibacteraceae > DTU089. The sequence goes on along the minus strand of JAFSDL010000031.1, from coordinate 21,313 downwards.
AGTTTGTCCCACACAATATAGCGGTGATGAAAAGGGCTACTATATTTCAAAATTCGGTCAGGGTATTCCCACTGATGTTAAAATGTTCTGGACAGGTGCAGAAATCTGTTCAAGGGTATTAACAGTAAGAGAGGCAGAAGAGCTTTTCCGTTCAACGAAGCATAAGCCTCTTTTCTGGGATAATTTCCCTGTTAATGACTGCGAAATGTATCAGGAGATGCATCTTGGCGCAATTATTGGCAGAGATGTTGAGCTTTATAAAGCTTGTGAAGGTCTTATTTCAAATGTTATGGAATATGCGGAATGCTCAAAGATTCCGCTTATGACAATTGCCGATTATCTTTGGAACCCTGTTTGCTATAATCCTGACAATTCTCTCAAGAATGCCCACAAGGAAATTCTCGGAGAAAAAGCGGAATTGTTCAGATACTTTGCAGACCATTTAGGTGTTTCCTGCCTTTCAAAATATAGCTCTGCATTTATGAGTGACAAGCTCTCTCATATAAATTTCCTGCTCTCAAACGGAAGGCAACAGGATGCTCTCGCAGAGTTCAGAGAATATAACCTCAATATGAGAAAATGCCTCGAAATGCTTGAGGATACAAGCATTGAGCTTTTTAAGGAAATGGCAAAATGGGTAAACAAATTCTCAATGTGCTGTGATTTGCTTGATGCGATTTATAATCAATGGGAAAAGCCCTCAGAGGATAACTATAATATTCTCAAGGACCTGACAGAAAAATATAATTCTGACGGTACGGTTCTTACAGGCTTCTGCCTGAGAGAAGCGGCAGAGAAAACGTTGAAGCTTTATTGAAAGTTGGAGTGGACTTTATGAAAAATCTTTTAAAAAGCTGTTTATCAATTTTTCTTGCAATAACAATTATTTTCGGCTCTGTATATGCAGGGCTTAGTGAAATTGATTTTAATGAGCTTTTTATTGTTAAAGCAAGTGCGGCAAGCAGTGGTGCTTGTGGTGAAAAGCTTGAATGGTCTTTGAATAAGAAGGGCGTGCTTACCATTAGTGGTACGGGCGATATGACAAGCTACATTGATTCAACTGCCCCTTGGACTAAATCAAGAAGAAAAATTAAAGCTATTGTTATTGAAGATGGAGTAACAAGTATTGGCGATGTTGCTTTTTATAAATGCATAAATCTTACATCGGTTACCATTCCTGATAGTGTAAAAAGTATAGGCAATTCTGCTTTCTCTCGTTGTAGCGGTCTTGCTTCAATTGCTATTCCCGATGGCGTAACAAGTATAGGTGATGTTGCTTTCTATGCATGCACAAGCCTTACATCTATTGAACTCCCGAATAGCATAAAAAGCATAGGTGCTTCTGTGTTCTCTCGTTGCAGAGGTCTTACTGCAATTACTATTCCTGACAGTGTAACGAGCATCGGCTCTTCTGCATTCTATAAATGCACAGGACTTGTATCGGTTAAGATTCCTGATAGTGTAACCAATATAGGAGATTCAGCCTTTTATAAATGCATAAGCCTTGCAGAGATTAACATTCCTGATAGTGTGCAATCTATAAATGATTATACTTTTTACAAATGCACAGGGCTCACATCGGTTGAAATTCCTGATAGCGTAATGAGCTTGGGGAATGAAGCGTTTTCCTATTGCAGAAGTCTTACATCAATTGAAATTCCCGATAGTGTAGCAAGCATAGGTAATGGCATTTTCTATAAATGTACAGGTCTTACATCGGTGAAAATCCCTGATAGCATAACAAATATAGGTGATGACACCTTCTCTTATTGCAGAAGCCTTACATCAATAGTAATTCCTGATAGCGTAGCAAGCATAGGCAATGGTGCTTTTTCTTATTGCAGAGGTCTTACCTCTGTTGAAATTCCTGATAGTGTAACATGCATCGGTGATTCTGCGTTTTATAAATGCACAGCCCTTCCTGCTATTAAAATTCCCGATAGTGTAACAAGTATAGGTGCTTCTGCTTTTTCTTATTGCATAAGCTTTACATCAGTTAAAATGCCGAGCAGTGTAACAAATATAGGTGATTCTGCTTTCTATAAATGCACGGGTCTTACATCAGTTGAGCTTCCTGATAGTATAACAAAAATAGGTAACGAGGTTTTCTCTTATTGCGAAAGTCTCGCTGCAATAACTATTCCTGATAGTGTAACAAGCATAGATGAAGATGCTTTCTCTTGTTGCAGAAGCCTTGCTTCAATAACAATTCCTGATAGCGTAACAAGTATAGGCGCTTGGGCTTTCTCAGATTGCACAAGCCTTAAATCAGTAGAAATTCCTGATAGCATAACAAGTATAGAAGAGTGTACATTTGCCTATTGTGCAGGTCTTGAAGCAATAAAAATTCCCGAAAGTGTTACAAGTATAGGCAAAATGGCTTTCTATGGTTGTGACAGTATTATTTCAATCACAATTCCTGTAGGTGTAAAAAGTATAGGCGAGGAAGCTTTTGGCTGTTGTGTAAAGCTGACAGGTATAAAGGTTAATAGCAGTAACAAGTATTATTCATCAGATAATGGTGTGTTGTTCAATAAAGATAAAACTGCTTTGATTAAGTATCCTGAAGGAAAAACAAATAAAAAATATGAAATTCCTGATACTGTAACATCCATTCGTAAAAGCGCTTTCTTATATTGCTTGAATCTTACATCTGTAGTTATTCCTGATGATGTAGAGAGTATTGGCGAAAGTGCTTTCTGTGGTTGTGAGAATCTTACATATATCGAAATTCCCGGCAAAGTAACACGTATTCGCGATTGGACCTTCTTCCAGTGCAGAAGCCTTAAATCAATAAAAATCCCGAAGTCTGTAACAAGCATAGGCTACAGAGCATTCTATAATTGTGAAAATCTTTCTTCGGTTGAATTAAAAGGTGGCTTGAAAAGTGTTGCAGGTGGCGCATTTTTGAATTGCCCAAAGCTCAAGCACGTTGAAATTCCCCAAAGTGTTCAGTCTATAGGTATGGAGGCATTCGGTTGGGTTGAATTAGAATTATCGTCATATCCATTGGATGGCTTTGCCATTTGGGGTGCTAAAGGCTCTACTGCGGAAAAATATGCAAAAGACTATGATTTGAAATTTGTAGATGCATTTATTGAAGCTCCCAAGCTTTCAAAGGTCTCTAATGAATCAAGTGGTGTGAAAATTACTTGGGGTAAGGTTAGTGGTGCAGATTCTTACAGAGTTTATCGTAAGGTAAAGGGCGGCTCCTGGAAACATCTTGATACCACAAGTAAAACATATTTTGTAGATAAAACTGCCAAATCCGGTACCAAATATTACTATGCTGTTAAAGCTAAAAATCCGGCTGTTACAACGGATAATTCAAACACACTTTCAATAAAACGCCTTTCAGAGCCTAAGCTTTCATCGGCATCCAACACATCAAGCGGTGTTCAGGTGAAGTGGAAAAAAGTGACAGGTGCAAGCGGTTACATTGTTTACCGTAAAACCAAGGGCGGAAAATGGAAGCAAATTGCCAAAACAAGTAAATTATATTACCTTGATAAAAAAGCCAAGAGTGGCACAAGCTACTATTATTCCGTTTGTGCTTACAGCGGTTCAACAAAATCAAGCTATGATACCAAGGGCTTAAGCATCAGAAGGCTTAAAGCACCTGAAATTACCGCATCAAACAAGAAAACAGGAATTCTTGTTAAATGGGAAAGGATGACAGGTGCATCAGGCTATTATGTTTACCGTAAGGCATCATCAGGTGATTGGAAAAAAATTGCAACTGTTAAGGGTAACCAAAAAATACAATATCTTGACAAAAAAACCAAAAAAGGCAAAACCTATCAGTACAGGGTAAAAGCCTATTACGGAAAATCTACAAGCTACAACAGTAACACTAAGAAAATCAAATGTAAGTATTAACACGGAGAAAATTATGTATATCAACGAAAAAACATTTACAACCCACCCCGAAGCAACTGCAACAGAAAAGGAGATGCAAAGCTATCTTTTTCTTGAAAAAAACGGAGTGGAATACATAAGAGCCGAGCACGATGAGGCTGCAACAATTGAGCTTTGCGAGGGTGTTGAGAAGATTATCGATGCAAAAATCTGCAAAAATCTTCTTCTTTGCAACCGTCAGCAGACAAAGTTTTATTTGCTTCTTATTCCCGGTGATATGCCATTTAAAACAAAATACCTTTCCGCTCAGATAAATTCTTCCCGCCTTTCATTCGGTAGCGGGGAGAAAATGGAAGAGCTTCTCAATGTTTCACCGGGCTCGTTGACCGTTCTTTCACTGATGTTTGATAAAGAGAAGAATGTTGAGCTTCTTATTGAGAAAAATGTTTTCAGGGACGAGTTTTTTGCTTGTCATCCATGTGTTAACACTGCAACAGTTAAATTTTCAACTGCAGATTTGAAGGAGAAGGTTTTACCTGCCCTTAACAGAAGCTATACAATTGTTGATTTGGAGTGCCCGGAGAATGAAATATAATTCTGTTGTTTTTGACCTTGACGGTACACTTTTAGATACTCTTGGGGATTTACGGGATAGTGTGAACTATGCCTTGGAAAAGAACAGGCTTCCTAAAAGAACAACGGAGGAAATCCGTTCATTTGTAGGTAACGGTATTCGTCTTTTAATAGAACGCTCTGTTCCTGAAAATACACCCTTGGAAATAACAGATAAGTGTTTTTCTGATTTTAAAGAATACTATAAAGACCATTCTGCAATTCTCACAAAGCCCTATGACCATATTCTTGATTTAATGAAGGCGTTAAAAGATAAGTGTGTTAAAGTTGCAGTGGTTTCCAATAAAGCAGATTTTGCCGTAAAGACCCTTATGGAGGATTATTTTAACGGTCTTTATGACTGTGCCTACGGCGAAAGGGCAGGAGTACCAAGAAAGCCTGCACCCGATGGCGTTTTTGAGGCTGTTAAGGAAATGGGCGCAGATGTGGAAAGCACTGTTTACATAGGAGACTCTGAGGTTGATGTTATAACAAGCCAAAATGCACATCTTCCTTGCATAGCAGTAACCTGGGGATTTCGCGATAAAAAGGTTTTAGAAAGTCTAAACCCTGAATATATTGTAGATAGTCCAAGTGATATAATGAGAATAATAGAAAGAGGTATATAAATGAAGGTTTTACTTGTTAATGGCGGACCGCATGAAAAGGGTTGCACCTATACCGCACTTTGCGAAATAGAAAAGGAATTAAATGCACAAGGTGTTGATGCAGAAATCTTCTGGCTTGGCAATAAGCCTGTAAGGGGATGTATCGGTTGCGCGGGCTGTGTGAACAATGGTGGCTATTGCGTATTTACCGATGATGTTGCCAATACTCTTATTGACAAAGCCGCAGAAGCAGACGGTATTATTTTTGGTTCTCCCGTTCATTATGCCGCACCCTCAGGAACAATTTGTGCAGTTCTTGACAGAGCATTCTATGCAGGGGGCAGAAAATTCAAATATAAGCCTGCCGCAGCAATTTTAAGCTGTCGCCGTGCAGGTTCAACTGCCGCTTTTGATGTCCTAAATAAGTATTTTACAATTAACAATATGCCAATTGTTTCTTCGGGCTATTGGAATATGGTTCACGGTGCAAAGGCAGAGGATGTTCTCAAGGATGAAGAGGGGCTTCAGATTATGAGAACCCTCGGTAAAAATATGGCGTGGCTTCTTAAATGCATTGAGCTTGGAAAAGCCAACGGAATTGACCGTCCCGCAGGGGAGAAGAAAATCCGTACCAATTTTATCAGATAATTGATTTTAACGGACTTTAGTGATATACTTAAAAAGTAAAAGAAATTTAATTAAGGAGAGATTCCGATGAATGATATAAAAGCTCTTTACGACCTTTGGAAGAAAAAAGCAGTTCTTGACAGCGATTTGCAGGATGAGCTTAAATCCATTGAGGGCGATGAGGAAGCAATACTTGACAGATTTTATAAAAATCTCGAGTTCGGTACAGGCGGTCTTCGTGGTGTTATCGGTGCAGGCACAAACAGAATGAATGTTTATACAGTTGCTCAGGCAACTCAGGGTCTTGCAGATTATCTTAACGAAGAATTCGACGAGCCCAGCGTTGCAATTGCTTATGACTCCCGTATCAAATCCGATGTTTTTGCAGAATGTGCTGCATGCGTTCTTGCGGCAAACGGTATTAAGGTTTATATTTATCCCGAGCTTATGCCCACACCTATGCTTTCATTCGCAGTCAGAAGACTTGGTTGCTCTTCCGGTATTGTGCTTACTGCAAGCCACAATCCTTCAAAATACAATGGCTTCAAATGCTATGATCCCAGAGGCTTCCAGATTACTGATGAGGGCGCAGCAAAAACCTATGAATATATGAAAAAGGTTGATATGTTTGATGGTGTTAAGCGTATGAGCTTTGAGGATGCTCTTGCAGACGATATGGTTGATTATATTGAGGATTGGCTTAAGGATGAATTTATTGAAGCTGTTCTCAATTGCTCAATCAACCCCGATGTTGTTAAAAAATCAGGTCTTAAGGTTCTTTATACACCTCTTAACGGTACAGGTAACAAGCCTGTTCGCCGTGTTCTCAAAAAATTAGGCGTTGAGGATTTGAGAGTTGTTAAGGCTCAGGAAAAGCCCGATGGCAATTTCCCAACTTGTCCTTATCCCAACCCTGAAATCCGTCAGGTGTTTGAGGAAGGTCTTAAAATGACAGAGGAATTCCCTGCAGACCTTATGCTTGCAACTGACCCTGACTGTGACCGTGTTGGTATTGCAGTCCGTGATAACGGCGAATATAAGCTTATGACAGGTAACGAGGTTGGCGCAATGCTTTGCGAATACCTTCTTTCTCAGCTTAAAGAGAAGGGTAAGCTTCCCGAGAAGCCCGTTGTTGTTAAAACTATTGTTACAACACCTCTTATTTCTGCTATTTGTAAGGAATATGGTGCTGAAATGGCGGACCTTCTCACAGGCTTCAAGTATATCGGCGAGCTTGTAACAGAGCTTGATGAAAAGGGTGAGGCAGACAGATATGTTCTCGGTCTTGAAGAGAGCTACGGCTACCTTACAGGTGCCCACGCTCGTGATAAGGATGGCGTTAATGCCGCAATGATTATCTGCGAAATGGCAGCATTTTATAAAGCTCAGGGTATTACTCTCTGGCAGTTTATGAACACTGTTTACGAGAAATACGGTTATTTCTTCAATCAGCTTGATAACTATGCCTTCGAGGGTGCCGCAGGTATGCAGAAAATGGCAGATATGATGGAAGCACTTCGTAACGAGCCTCCCAAGGAAATCAACGGCAGTAAGGTTGTTTGGGTTGGCGACTATAAAACAGGCATCACAACAGATGGTGCAACCGGTCTTCCTAAATCAAATGTGCTTTCCTACAGAATGGAAAGTGGCGATACAGTAATTGTAAGACCCTCAGGCACAGAGCCCAAAATCAAAATTTACATTACTGCAAAAGCATCTTCAAGAGAGGAAGCAGAGAATAAGCTTTCAGTTATTTCCGAAAGCGTTAAGGCTCTTCTTGGTATTGAATAATGTTTTCAGATAAGGCTAAAAAGGTTATCTGCTTTGTTATGGCAGGGCTGATGCTTCTTGGTGTGGTATCAGTGATATTCAGTGTGATATTCTAAAAAACAAGACTCTGTCGTTTAAGGTGACAGAGTCTCGCTTTTTAATTTAATCAGCAGCAACCGCAGTTGTTATTGCAACCGCAATCATTACCGCAACCATTACCGCAACCGTTACCGTTACCGCAGAACAAAACGAGGATTATAAGGATGATAATCCAAGTGCAGCTATTACCATTATTGAAAAGGCAACCCATTCTCTTAACCCCCTTTCAATGCATAATATGATATTCAGATTTTTTTGTTACAAAGAGAATATATATTTGTTTAATGAAAAGAATAAAACCGAAATAATATATTGGAGGGATTGAAAATGGGCTTTAGCTTTGATTACGATAAATATAAAAAGCATAATCCTGCAGATTTTCGTGATTTGTTGGCAGATGACTATGATTACGAATATGCAGAGGATTTTGATTATATATTTGACGATTTCGAAGATTTTGATGACGACAGTTATTGAATTGTTAAGAAATTTGTCGTATAATTAAATAAGAATTAGTATTTAACCTTGAAATAAAGAGGTGATTTTATGCTTTGTCAGCATTGCAATAAAAATGAAGCAAATATGCATATGAAGCGTATTATAAACGGAAGGGCGGCAGAGGTGCATCTTTGCTCAGATTGTGCCCGTTCCTTAGGCTATGGAGAGGCTTTTTCAGGCTTCGGCTTAGGCTTTTCTGATTTTCTCAGTGATTTTCTCTTGAAGGGTGAGCATTCTTCCAATACTGTTCGTTGTCCGTTCTGTAATAAAAGCTTTGAAGAAATTGCAAAGGACGGAAAAATGGGTTGTGCAGAGTGTTATACCGCTTTTTATGATAAGCTTCTTCCGTCAATACAGCGTATTCACGGTAAAAGCACTCATATGGGCAAAAAGCCTGCGGGAGCCAATAACGCTTCCAACAGATTGGAAAATCTGAAGGCGCAATTGGAAGAAGCAGTTCGTCAGCAGGATTTTGAATCCGCAGTTAAAATCCGCGATGAAATTAATTCAATATTAATGGCAGGAGGGGAGAACCAATGAGCGCAAAATGGTATCTGGGTACAGGTGCTCAGAATGATGTTGTTATCAGCACAAGCATCCACCTTGCCCGTAATATAAAGCGGTTTCCCTTTCCTGCGAGCCTTTCAATGCAGGATAAATTAAAGGTTAATTCAGTTATTAAAAATGCAACAGAGGATATAAAGGATTATTCCTTTAATTATTATGAAATGAAAACTCTTTCTCAGGCAGAGGTGGTTTCTCTTGCGGAAAGGCATTTAGTAAGTCCTGAATTTGCCTCTTCCCGCGATGGCAGAGCGCTTCTTCTTACAGAGGATGAAGCGGTCAGTGTTATGCTTAACGAGGAGGACCATATCAGACTTCAGGTTATGTATGCAGGCTTTGCTCTTGATGAAGCTTACAGAACTGCCGATAGAATTGATAGTCAGTTAAGCGAAAAGCTTCAGTTTGCTTTTGATGAAAGGCTCGGTTATCTTACTCAGGACCCGACTGCCTTGGGCACGGGTATGAAAGCCTCGGTAGTTCTTCATCTTCCTGCTCTTGTAACCTCTTCTCAGATTACAAAGCTTATAACAACCGTTTCTAAGTTAGGTCTTTCTCTTCGTGGATCCTATGGTGAGGGTGCGGCGGCAAAGGGAGATTTGTTCCGCTTGAGCAATACCATAACCCTTGGTATTTCCGAGAAAGCGGCAATTGAAAACCTTAAATCAATCGCGCTTCAGATTGCGGCTCAGGAAAGAGTTGCAAGGGAAGAGATTTTTAAAGCTCCTGTTACTGAGGATAGAATTTTCAGAGCCTATGGTGTTTTGAAATATGCAAGAATGATTGATACAAATGAGTTTATGGAGCTCATCTCTCTTGTTCGTCTTGGTGCGGTTAAAGGCATAATCAATATGGATTGTGCGCAGATTGAAGCACTTATGATTCATATGCAGCCTGCAACAATTTCTCTTTCTGTTGACAGACCCCTTGATAGAATTGAAAGAGATAAATTACGGGCTCAGCTTGTGAGACAAAATCTGGCATAAGAGCAGTAGAGGTGAATATGGAAGAAAAAGTCACTAAATCCAAAGCATTGGTTTCATCGTTGCTGTTAACAATAGCTGCTTTTATCTGGGGTACTGCTTTTGTTGCTCAGAGCAAAGGTCTTGAAGAAATCGGCAATTTCACATTCTTATGTTTAAGGTCCTGTCTCGCAGTAGTTTTTCTTACACCTGTTTCATTGGCTATAATGAAGAAGAATAAAAAGTCAATCGGCAACGGACCGCATAATGAAAATAAAACATTTTTTTCTAAAAAGCTAATTATAGGCGGTCTTCTTTGCGGTAGCTCTGTTTGCCTTGCTTCATTGGTTCAGCAGTACGGGATTATGTATTCGAGTGTTGGTAAAGCAGGCTTTTTAACAACCCTCTATATTCTCATAGTTCCGATTTTGGGCTTGTTTCTTAAAAGGAAGGTCAAGCCTATTCTCTGGGTTTGCATTGTTATTGCAACCTGCGGTATGTATTTCCTTTGTGTTACTGAAGCAGGGAGCATAAGTATGGGAGATTTTCTTCTTATACTTTGTGCATTCCTTTTTGCTGTTCAGATTTTGATAGTAGACCACTTTATTCAATTTGTTGATGGCGTTCGCCTTTCCCTTGTTCAGTTCTTTGTTTCTGCCGTTATTTCTGCAATAGGAATGTTCATTTTTGAGAATCCCGACCCGGATGCAATTTCAAGAACCTGGTTTGCTATTTTCTATGCAGGTGTTATGTCCTCGGGTATTGCCTTTACTCTTCAGATTGTGGCGCAGAAAAATCTTAACCCAACAGTTGCAAGCCTTTTAATGAGCCTTGAATCTGTTTTTGCCGCATTGGCAGGTGCATTTTTTGGTGAAAGATTAACAGGAAACGAAATATTCGGTTGCGCCCTTGTGTTTATAGCAATAATCCTCGCTCAGTTGCCGGTTGAAAAGTTAATAAAATCAAACAAAGCTCCGAAGAACACATAAAGTTCTTTGGAGTTATTTATTTGCCCCCGTTTTAACAAAATGTTAATATTATTAATGTAAAATAGTTATAGAGTTATATAGTTATTTAGTTGTATTTTTCTGTCGGAGGTTATAAGATGGTTTGCGTTTTGCTTGTTGAAGATGATGCTCAGTTTAACCGCATTGTTTGCTCGTATCTTACAGATGCAGGATATAATGTTGTGGGCTGCAGTGGTGTGTCTGAGGCACTTAATGAAATGGAAAAGCTTCACTTTGATATGATTATCTCTGATATAATGATGAAGGATATGGATGGCTTTGAGTTTGCAGAGCAGGTGCGTGCAATCAATAAAGATATCCCATTTCTTTTTCTGACCGCAAGAGATGATTTTCAGTCGAAAGAAAAAGGTTACAGGATGGGTATTGATGATTATATCGTCAAGCCTGTTGTAATGAAGGAGCTTGTTTTCCGAATAGAAGCAATTTTGAAAAGAGCAAATATTTCAAACAAAAGTAAAATTGTTGTTGGTGATTTAGTGTTGGATGCTATTGAATGTTCAGCTTATTATAATGGAGCCAATCTGCAATTGACAGTAAAAGAATTTAATGTTTTATTCAAACTTTTGTCTTACCCCAAAAGAACCTTTACAAGAACTCAGCTTATGGATGAGTTTTGGGGTTACGAAAGCGAAAGCTCACCACGAACAGTAGATGTTTTTATAACAAAGCTCAGAGGTAAGCTTTCAGCCTGTAAGGATATTGAAATAGTAACCGTTCACGGCTTAGGCTACAAGGCGGTGATTCTTGTATGAGATTTGACAAAAACGAAAAAACTTTCGCTAGCAGATTAAGAAATTTTATTGTTGAGTTTTTTGCAGTGTTTTTTATCGTTGCACTAAACGGAACATTTTTGGTTTTGATTCTTACAACAGCAATGAGTAAAGGTTTAGGTACATCTTCATTGGCTTTAATAGGAATTTTATATCTTTTACTCGGTTGTACGATTTCTGCTTGTTTGATATATTTGGTGAAAGGAAGAGTATATTATAATAAAATTAAAGCAGTATGTGTTGCGGCAAATAAAGTGGCAAAAGGAGATTTTGATGCACGCGTTCCTGAGTTTTTTGATAAGCCTAAAAGTGAAATGGATTATCTTGCGGTAAATTTCAATAAAATGCTTACAGAAATATCTTCTTTAGAAAACATGAGAAATAATTTTGTTGCTGATGTTTCTCACGAAATAAAAACGCCTTTAAGTGTTATACAGGGGTATGCTGATTTATTGCAAAATAAAGATTTATCTGCAGAAAAAAGGCGTGAATATACAAATCTGCTTTCAGAAGCAATCGGAACATTAACTAACCTTGTAACAAATATTCTCAAGTTGAATAGAATTGAAAATCAAGGGATTATTCAAAAAGAAAAATTTATGTTGGATGAACAGATACGCCATTGTATATTATCATTTGAGGAAATGGTAGAAGAGAAAAGACTGATAATTGATGTTGATTTAGAAGAAATTACAATTAAAAGTGATAAAGCTCTTCTGGAAATTGTTTGGAATAACTTGATTTCAAATGCAATAAAATATACATCGTGCGGTGGACGAATTTCAGTTGAACTCAAAAAAGAAAACGGGAAAATTGTAGTTCGCGTTTCGGATAACGGATGCGGAATGTCTAAAGAAACCCGAAAGCATTGCTTTGAAAAGTTTTATCAGGGCGACTCCTCCCATTCTCAAGAGGGTAACGGATTAGGTCTCGCCTTGACTAAGCAGGTTGTGAATATGCTTGAGGGTGAAATTAAAGTCGCAAGCGATATAGGAAAAGGTTCGGAATTTACAGTTGTAATTTAATTTTAACATAATCTTAACATCGGTGAATTAAAATGCCGATGTTAAGTTTTTTTATTGTGTGGTGAAGCGTTATAAAGAAAAATGCAGATAGCGATTTTAAAATAGGAAAGTATGTTTTATTTATATCAGCAATTACGATTTTAATTGTATCCATTTTAATTGGTGTTTTATTGATTAACGAAAATGATAAGAAAAATACCGATAATATTAATACCACAATAATATATAAACCTGGATTAACATTTGCACCAACAGAAGGGCAAGAGCTTTCAGAGGAGCTTGAAGAAGATGTTAAGATAGAAAATGATTTGCCCCAAGAAACATCTGCAAAAGTAGTTGAAGAAAATAAAACAAGTGTTCAGAATAATATAGTTCTCCCTGACCCGTCAGGGTGGAGCAGAGCACAGATAATTTCCAAGGCTAAGGATGCCGTTAATAAAACCAAGGCGTTTCAAGGGAATTTAACAGTAAATCACACAGAAAGCTTTACTGCCAAGGTTACAGAATGTAGCGCGGGCGGAATTGTTCGAAGCGTTGTTGATTTAATGCTTGGTTGGGTTGTGAAGCCTGTTGAGGAAACTCTTGTTTATCAAAACGGTAAGGCGGTTAATTCAGAGGGTGAAACCGTTCCTATAATACTTCCTAAACGAAATGGCTTTACGTTAGATGAAAGCGGTGTTAAATCTGCCACTGTTCAGCGTTCAGGTAACGAATATGTGATAAAGCTTACTCTTGTTGAGGAAAGCGTCGGAATGTATGATGTTCCCAAGCACAATGCTTCTGCGGTAGGTTATCTTGATGTTGCAGGCTTTGATATAAGCTTTATGGAGGTCGATTCCGCAGATATTGTTTATAAAGGTTCAAGCATTGAACTCAAAATAAATGCAGATGGTTTTGTAACCTCGGCAAATTATAAAATACCGCTTCATATCGAGGGCTCTGCCCACAAGGGCTCTATAAGCGGTTCTGCCACCTTTGAGGGTGAGCAAACAGAAGAGTGGAGATTGAATTATTAATTGAAAGGATGTTTTCGATATGGGTTTGAAGGAAACTGCGTTAAACGTTGCAATAAAACAAGGAATTGACTATGTAAAAAAAGATTATGACGCTAATCTTTTTAAGCTCATCTCCTGGGGTAAGAAAATGGTTAAGGAGGAGCTTCATCTCAAAATTCTCACAAAATTAGAAGAAAGATTAAGCGATCCCACTAATGTTTATGCTGACTATATAAAAAGAGTTATTATGAACACAGATACAAATATTATTCTTAAACTCGTTCCGCCATTTGTAAACGCAGTTGTGAAAAGTTATGATATAAGAAAAGCTGCTATGGATGAACATAAGTGTAATATTCCCTGGGCAGTGCTTATTGATATTACTACTGCTTGTAACCTTAAGTGTAAAGGTTGTTGGGCGGCAGAATATGGCGATAAGCTTAATATGAGCTATGATGATTTGAATAAAATTATTCAGGAAGGTAAAGCTGTTGGTACTTATGTATATCTTTACACAGGTGGCGAACCTCTCGTTCGTAAAAACGATATCATAAGACTTTGTAAAGAAAATCCCGATTGTCTTTTCCATGCATTCACAAATGGTACTCTTTGCGATGATGCATTTGTTAATCAAATTAAAGAGGTTGGCAACTTACTTGTTACAATTTCTATTGAAGGTAATGAAGAAACAACAGATTCCCGCAGAGGTAAAGGTACATACAAAGCAACTATCGAGGCTATGGCACGTTTGAAAGCAAATGGTATTCCTTTTGGTACATCCTTGTGTTATACAAAGTACAATGCAGATGTTATTTCTACTGATGAATATGTGGATTTCCTTATTGACCAGGGTGCAGTTTTTGCATGGTTGTTCTCTTTTGTGCCTGTAGGTTGTGGTGCTACAGCTGAACTTATGGCAACAGCAGAGCAGAGAAAACATATGTATGACCAGGTTCGTAAATGGCGTTTTAAAGAAGTTAAACCTCTTGTTATGATTGATTTCTTTAACGATGGCGAATATGTTGGTGGTTGTGTTGCCGGTGGTAAGCAGTATTTCCACATCAGCGCAAATGGTGACTGTGAGCCTTGTGTATTTGCTCACTATTCAAATGTTAATATCAAGGATCCTGACACCCATTTCATTGATGCTCTTAAGAGTCCGATATTTATGGCATATAAAGCTCGTCAGCCATTCTCAGATAATATGCTTCGTGCTTGTCCTATTGTAGATAACCCCGGTGCAATCAAAAAGATTGTTGAAGAATCAGGCGCTAAATCCACTGACCTTCAGTCACCTGAGAAAGTTGAAGATTTAATTGGTAAAACAATTGATGTTGCACGCAAATGGAAAGAAACTGCAGATAAAATGGCAGAAGAGCACGGATTTGTTCAATGGCATATTCGTAGTGTTGATATCTACAAGGACTATGAATCCGAGCATATAAAGGACTATGAAGATTTTGAATAATTCAATAGAAAGAGCTAAAACTCCCGAATCAGTAGGTATAGACTCCTCGGTTATCGCAAGGATGACCGAGGAAATGTCATATAGAGGCATAAATATTCATAGTTTAATGATTTTGAGAGATAATAAGGTTGCTTGTGAATCGTGGAGAAAGCCCTTAACACCCGAAACTACTCATATGGTGTATTCCATAAGCAAAAGTTTTCTTGCTACTGCCTATGGCTTTGCATTGAATGAGGGGAAAATAAAAAGAGAAACAAGGCTTGTTGATGTGTTTCCTGAAATAAGAAAAGAGAAGGATGCATATTTAGAAAAACTTACAATTCATCAACTTTTGTGTATGACTGCAGGGAAACAGACTTCTATTCGTGGTAGCAAAAGTGACGATTGGTTAAAACTTTTTGTTAATGCAAAATGGATTTTCGAACCGGGAACAAGCTGGCGTTATGTAAATGATAACTACTATGTAGCATCGAAAATGCTTTGCAAGGTTCTGGGCGTGTCAATAACCGAATATCTTACACCACGTTTGTTTGAACCTCTGGGAATTGATGCTCCTTTCTGGGAGCATTCTCCCGATGGTGTTGAGGCAGGCGGCTGGGGATTGAAGCTTAAAACCGAAGATATTGCAAAGCTTATTCTGTGTTATCAGAATAAAGGCAGATTTAACGGCGTTCAGGTAATACCTGAGTGGTGGACAAAAGAGGCAACAAGTAATATAAGCGATAATTCCGTAAGCGAAAAAGCACCTGATGCAAGTGCGGGCTATGGTTGTGGCTTCTGGCGTTGTGCGGGTATGCCTGATACTTACAGAGCAGAAGGGATGTTCTGCCAATATGCTATTTCTTTCGAGTCTTATAATGCTTGCCTTGTTATGACATCGGAGCACAGCGATTTGCAGGAAGCTCTTGATGTTATCTGGAAATATATGCCCGATGCTTTTATTGAACCTGATTTCGTGAAAACAGGTGTTGAAGTAAGTCTTGGTAAAGATAAAAAGGTTGTTGTTGAACAAAGACAGAATATTGAAAAAGCAATTAACGGGAATACCTATTCTTTACGAAAATGTCATTTTATAAATTTTATTGGCTTTCCTATAAGCGTTTTGCCAATGCCTGTTGTCTTTTTTGCGAAGGACAGAGTAGGCAATATGACAAACCTTTCATTTGAATTTAAGGATGGTGGTTGTGTTTTCTCGTGGACCGAAGATGGCGGATTTAAAAATACACTTTTTATTTCAATGAACGGAAAGAAAAGTGTAGGAGAAATCATTTTAGGTGAACTGAAATTTGATGCCTGTTGCTTTGGCTATTGGGAAAATGAAAATACGCTTGTAATTCATATCAGACCTTTGGGAACTGTGGCAGAAAGAGTTTTAAAATTCGTGTTCAAGGGTAAGAGAATTAAAATGTACCCCAGCTATGTTCCCGGAACGGAAGAAAAAGCAAAAAAGGTCGGAGAAAAGCTGAAATGTATTTTAATAGGCAAATGGTTTCATTGGTGGATTGATTTTCTTGTACCCAGAGTTGGCAGAATTCTTAATCCGACACATTATGGAAGAGTTAAATGAATAAATATGAACAATACCAAAAGGAAATGTTAAATTTTCTTTTAGTATTGTTTTTTATTTATTGTTTTAGTATAATTAATATGTATGTATATAAATCGATTAACGAGGTGTTAGCTTGGCTAAATATGGCTTTGACTTACAACGTAAAAATAAAAAAAGAAAAACCACTGCCTTGATATGCTTGTTTATAGCATTTGTAATTCTTTTAGGCAGTGTATCAACCTTCTTGCTCTGGCGTTCCTTGAATTACGATTTTAATAATATTTTCATTAAATCTGATGAAGAGAGCACAGCTCCGGCACCCACAACCGAAAAAACAGATAGTGTTACATATAATGGGGAAGTTCTTTTCCTTGTTGCAGTAACCTCTGACGATGGTAATGATGTCCGTTTTATAAATCTTATTGATGTAAATTTAAGTAATAAAACAGTCAGAGTTATTCCTTTTGACCATACCAAAAAGGATAAACAAACAGAGCTTACCTATGGAAAGATATTATGCACAACAGGAGTAAAAGAGTTAGTGTCTTCAGTTGAAGAAAATCTGAATGTTGATATTGACAGATACACTCTTTTTACCGATAGCGGTTATAAATCTGTGTTCAGAGCATTGGGTGATGTAACTGTTAAGGTTAATAAGGATGTTGAATATGATACACCCGATATGTTCCTTGAATTAAAAAGGGGAGAGAATACCATCGCTCCCGAAAAGGTTTTCAAGTATATGAAATATATCTGTGAAACCGAAAAGGGTTATGAGTGTTCAAGGCTTAATGCTGAAATTATTGTTTCCGCCTTTGAAGCCTTTTACAATATTGAAAATTTTAATTATGCAGATACTCTCTTTTCAAAGCTTATAAATTATTGTAAAAGCGATATTTCTATTGTGGATTTCACAGACAATAAAGAGAAAATAGAATACCTTATTCCTAAAACATCAAAAGAAAAATTGAAGGTATATGTTTCTGAAAAGGTGATTGATAATGAAGAATAATAAAAAGGTTAAAATACTTGCCGCATTGGTTGTTGTTTTCTTTATAGCAATAGCTGTTAGCGGAACTCTTCTTTATGCTATATATGACACAAGCCTTAAGCCTGCCGAATTCGAAAATTTGCAGGCACCTGCATCAGGTATTGATTCAGGCTATTACAGGCATTGCTACTATGAGCTTTCCCCGGCAGAGCAAGCAGTTTACACAGTGGTTCTTGAAAGCGTTTATGAAATGCCTGAGAGAATAGAAATTCCCGAAATGCTTACAGGAAATCTTAACAAGATTTTCACTGCCCTTTCTTATGATAACCCTGACCTTTTCTGTTTGGGGCTTACCTGCAGGGTTTATACCGAGGGCTTGAAAACCTATTTTGAACCTACCTATGTATTAAATAAAGAAACTTATCAGAAGCAAAAAACTGAGTTGGAAACAATGGCAACCGCCATTCTCAAGGGTGCGGAAAAATATACATCTGCTTATGAAAAGGAGCTTTATATTCACGATTACCTTGTAACAAATTGTGTGTATGTTGACCCGGAAACAAGCTCCTTTGCAAATACTGCGTATGGTTGTATCGTTGGCGGTAAAGCCTCTTGCGAGGGCTACGCCAGAGCATTTCAGTATCTTTTAAGCAGGCTCAATATTGATAATCGCCTTGTAACAGGCGAATCAACAGAGGATGGGGAAAACTATGTTGGTCATATGTGGAACTATGTTCTTCTTGACGGTGAAGGCTATTTTGTTGATGTAACCTGGGATGATCCAAAAACCGCAACACAGGTTCTTCGCCATACATTCTTTAATGTAACCACTGACGATATCCTTTTAGAGCACAGAAATATCGAACAATCACTTCCCTTGTGCACTGCTAAAAAATATAACTTCTTTGTTTATGAAAATGCATTTATAAATAATGTTGAAACAGAACAGCTTGAAACTGCGGTTCAGAACGCAGTTTATAATTCTCATCTAAGAGGCTATAAATGTGTAGAGCTTCGTTTTAATGATGAGGCATCTCTTCAGGAGGCGAAGGATACTCTTTTCAACACAGGTGTTATTTATACAATATATAAAGATGTTGGGCTTATATCAGATTTAGTAGGCGCAAAGGTTTATTACAGTACGGATGAAAAGATGAATGCACTTTGTCTTTTCTTTTGAGGGTGAATTAAATGGATAGAGAAAAAATTGAAAGAGCGGTAAGAGATATTCTTGAAGCAATAGGTGAGGACCCTGACAGAGAGGGTCTTAAGGAAACTCCCAACAGAGTTGCAAGAATGTATGAAGAGGTGTTCTCAGGTCTTTCTGAGGATGCCCATGACCACCTTAAGCTTTTTAATGAGTCAGGCAACGATGAAATGGTTATTGTTCGTGATATACCGTTATATTCAATGTGTGAGCATCATCTTTTGCCTTTCGTTGGCAAGGCTCATATTGCATATATTCCCGCAGATGGCAGAATAATAGGTCTTTCAAAGCTTGCTCGTATAGTAAATGTATATGCAAAGCGTCCTCAGGTGCAGGAACGCCTTACAACTCAGATTGCAGATTTCCTTTATGATGAGTTGGGTGCAAAAAGTGTAGCAGTTATTATTGAAGCAGAGCATCTTTGTATGACTATGCGTGGCGCAAAGGCAGCAGGTGCAGTTACACAGACATCTGCTCTTCGTGGCGGTGCAAGAAGCGATGCAAGAACTCGTTCAGAGGTTATGTCATTGCTGACAGGTGGTAAATAATGCTTTCTTTTAAAGAGTTGATTAAAAAGAAAAATGCACCTCTTGTTATGGGGATTCTTAATATAACACCGGATTCTTTTTCCGATGGTGGCGAAGCAAACAGCCTTTCGAGTGCTCTCGAAAGGCTTCATAAGCTTTATGAAGCAGGTGCAGATATAATTGATATCGGTGCTTGCTCAACTGCACCCGATAATACAATAGTATCTGCGGAAGAGGAATTGAAAAGGCTCAGTATTCTTCCTGAGCTTGTAAAGAATGCAAAGGTGCCACTGTCGATTGATACATTCAGACCAGAGGTTGCAAAATATGCTTTGGAAAATGGTGTCAGTATAATTAACGATGAAAGCGGTGCGTTTAATCCTTGTATGGCAGAGGTTGTGAAATCTCATAATGCAGGTTGGATTTTTATGCACACAGGCGGTAAATCATCAAAAGAAACATCAGAGTATAAAACCGGCGTTGTTGAGGATGTTTTATCATTCTTTGGAGATATGAAAAGACAAGCGGTTGATTTTGGTATAAACGAGGATAGCCTTTGTTTTGATTGCGGAATAGGCTTCGGCAAAAGCCGTGAGGATGATATTGCACTTTTGATGAGCTGTAAAACACTTTCACAATATTCGCCATTGTTAATCGGTGCATCAAGAAAAAGAGTTGTTGGTGAAATAACAGGTGAAAAAAATCCTAAAAACAGAGTTGCAGGAAGTGTTGCAGTAGCGGCTATATGCGCTCAGAACGGAGCACAGGTTTTGCGCGTTCACGATGTTAAAGAAACTGCGGATGCCTTGAAGGTGGCTTCTATACTATTATAATATATTAAAGGTGAAAAAATGGAAAAGATAATCGTTAAAGGATTAAGGCTAAAGGCTTATCACGGAGTAAATCCCGAAGAGAAAATTAACGGACAGATGTTTGAGCTTGATATAACCGCTTTTATTGATGCAAAGCCCGCTAATGCAAGTGACGAGCTCAGCGATACTGTAAGCTATGCAAAAATAATCAAAACTGCAAGAGCAGTCTTTACTGCCGAAAGCTATAACCTGATAGAATATGCCGCAAATAAGGTTTGTATGGCTATAATGGAAGAATACCCCAAGCTCACAAGCACAACTGTTCTTTTGAAGAAGCCTGAAGCACCCATAAGCGCAGACTTTGATTATGTTGCAGTGGAAGAAACAATCACAAGAGAAGAATATCTGGAGATAATAGGTTAATGAAAGCGGTTATTGGTATTGGTACAAATATAGGTAACAGAGCTGAGAATATCAGAAACGCAGTAGAGGCTCTCGGTTTGTTGCCCGATGTAAAGGTCTTAAGATGCGCCTCTGTTTATGAAACTGACCCTTGGGGCTATACGGAACAGCAAAGCTTTTATAATACTGTTGTTGAGATAGAAACAAGCAAGTCACCTGAAATGCTTTTAGGTGCTTGCCTGGGTATTGAAGCAGGAATGGGCAGAGTGCGTGAATTTAAGAACGGACCCCGTGTAATAGACCTGGATTTGTTGTTTTTTGAAAACTATGAAAATGATTCTTCAGATATAACAGTTCCGCACCCGTTGATAGGGGAGCGTGATTTTGTTCTTGTTCCTTTAAAAGAGCTTTATAAGGATATGAATATATTGGGCTATTCTTATATAAATCAGTATGAAAAAGCGGCGGAAAAATCAACTGCAAAAAAAGTTGAAAAAATTTAAAATTAAGTATTGACATTTGTAAATAGTAGTGATATAATTCTGTCTCGTTGGCGACAAGAGAGCCGGTCGGAAATAGCCGAAAGTTTGCTCTTTAGGGCGAGAAAAAGCGAAACACCCGGGTGGGTTGGAAAAACGCTGAAAAATCGCAAAAAAGTTGTTGACAAACGATATCAGAGATGATATTATATTCAGGCACTCGCGAGTTGAGGACAAACTACCGAGCCTCGGGAGTAGCAACGAACCTTGAAAATTAAACAACGAGAAAGTAAAGAAACCCTTGAGATTTTTTTGAGCGTAAAAGAGATTTTGCGACAGTAAAATACGGGCTTCGAAAGAAGTTTGAAAGAAGCGATATGTTAGTGTATCGGAAATGAGCGAGAAAGCTCTGAAAAAGGTTAAGGCATCCGAGAGGATGAGTTAATACAATTTTTTAGAGAGTTT
>JAFSDL010000030.1 GCA_017436285.1 Clostridia bacterium | reverse complement strand
GCCGTCACGAGGATAACGTGAATCAGCTACAACTACACGATAGAAAGGTGCTTTCTTTGCGCCCATACGGCGAAGACGAATTTTTACTGCCATTTTAATTACCTCCGAAAAGTAAAATATAATAATAAACTGATTTATATTAAACACATTTGTGTTTAAAGACTTACATTGGGAATCCACCCATGCCACCCATGCCACCCATACCGCCGGGCATTCCTCCGCCCATACCCATGCGTTGCATACGCTTCATCATTTTCTTTGAGCCCTTGCCGTTAAGCTGTTTATAAAGCTTTTGCATTGAGCGATATTGGTTAAGGAGCCTGTTAACATCCTCAACCTGCAAGCCACAGCCTGCGGCAATTCTTCTTTTTCTTGACGGATTGATTATATCTGGATTTTCGCGCTCCTTCATTGTCATTGAACGGATAATTGCCATTGTATAATCAATCTGCTTATCGTCAACATCTGTATCCTTAACCTTCTTATTAAGCCCGGGAATGAGAGATATGATATCCTTCATAGGACCCATTTTCTTCATTTCCTCAAACTGCATAAGCATATCGTTAAGGTCAATTCTGTTTTCACGAAGCTTTTTTTCAAGCTGCTCTGCCTTTTTCTCATCAAGAGCGGTTTCTGCCTTTTCAATAAGAGAAAGCACATCACCCATACCGAGAATTCGGCTTGCCATTCGGTCAGGGTGGAAAACATCTAAATCACCGAGCTTTTCACCGATACCGATAAACTTGATTGGCTTACCTGTAACTGCTCTTGCGGAAAGGGCTGCGCCACCTCGGGTATCACCATCAAGCTTTGTGAGAACAAGACCATCAATACCGAGAGCCTCATTGAATGAGGAAGCAACGGTAACTGCATCCTGACCAAGCATAGAGTCGATAACAAGAAGAATTTCGTGGGGCTTAACCTCTGCTTTTATATCCTTGAGCTCCTGCATAAGCTGTTCATCAATATGAAGACGACCTGCAGTATCAAGAAATACATAGTCATAACCGTTATCCTTTGCAAGCTTAATAGCCTCTCTTGCAATTTTAACGGGATTTTCAGTACCCATTTCAAAAACGGGAACACCAACCTGCTCACCAACCACCTGAAGCTGTTTGATAGCGGCAGGACGATAAATGTCACAAGCAACGAGAAGAGGTCTGTGACCCTGCTCTTTAAGCCTGAGAGCGATTTTAGCACTATGAGTAGTTTTACCTGAACCCTGAAGACCGCACATCATAACAACCGTTGGGGGATGCGCTGCTGTGGAAAGTCTTGCCTGAGTTCCTCCCATAAGTGCGGTAAGCTCTTCATTAACAATTTTAATAACCATCTGCGCAGGAGTAAGGCTTTCCATAACCTTTGCACCAATTGCGCGCTCGGTAACTGTATTAGTAAAATCCTTGGCGACCTTATAGTTAACGTCAGCCTCTAAAAGTGCAAGTCGCACCTCGCGCATAGCGTCGCGCACATCGGATTCTGTAAGGCTACCCTTACTTTTCAGTTTTTTAAAGGCGTTATCTAATCTGTCTGAAAGTCCTTCAAAAGCCACGGTGCAACCTCCTTTACCAGAGTAAAATAATTATTCGTCAAGAGAAATAATTGCAGATTTAATATTAACAACTGCATCATTCACTTCTCTTGAGAGAGAAATATTCATATTATATTTATTGATTTCCTCAACATTTTCCATAACAACATTGAGAGCATCTGCGATTTTTCTTGCGCGCTCGGCAAAGCCCAATTTATTTTCCATATCATAAAGTTGGGATTCTGCCCTTTTGACTGCATCACGGACACCCTGCCTTGTAATGCCTTCATTCTGCGCTATTTCGGAAAGTGAAAGGTCGTCGCTATAATAATACTCAATGAACTTGCGTTGATTTTCTGTAAGCATTTCACCATAGAAATCCGCAAGCAAAACAACATCAAGATTTTTAGCCACATTGACACCCCTTTCAAACCACACTGTAAAGAACTTTAACTTTACAGGAGTGCATTATAACAGAGTAACGTGCTTTTGTCAAGTAATTTTTAAAATAAAAACATAAAGAGTGTGCAACAAGTTTTGAAACTTGTTGCACACAAAAGCTTTATTTAACTGTTACGCTTCTTGCGTTTGAATAGTCACTGGTTGTTTTACTATACAAAGCCTTAACCTTGTAGTAATACTTAGTGCCGTTTGTTACAGTTTTATTTGTATAAGAAACAGTGGATGCGCCATCTACAGTTTTAATTCTCTTGTAGCTACCTGAGCTTGTTCTTCTGTAAATAATGTAACCTTCTGCTCCTGTTACCTTTGACCACTTAATAGTAACACCTGATTTAGTGTTTGTAACAGATGTTAAGCTTGGGTCTGCAAGGTAGTATCTTGAGAGTGAATTAGAACGGGCAGAGATACCTGCTTCGTTTATTGCACGAACAGAGTAATAGTATTTAGTTCCTGACTTAGCTGTATCATCTGTGTAGCTTGTCTTTTTAGTAGAATCCAGGTACTTCCAATCGCCATTCTTTGTTCTGCGATATACTCTGTAATGATCAGCACCGCTTTCTGTAGTCCACTCAATTTTTACGCCCTTTGAAACATTTGTAACCTTTTCAACCTCGGGACGTGCGCATTTAAGCTGAGGAATAGCCTCAGTCTTGAGTATTTCGCCACAATCCTTACACTCTTTGTGTTTTTTACCGGCAGCTTCTGCAGTAGCGTTCTTATCTATTATCCACTTGCCTGCGGTATGACCTGTTGCAGGAGTAGTTGTTACCGCGCCAACAAATTCGTGGCAAAGAGCACACATATCACCTGTTTTGCCCTCTTTATCACATGTAGGCTCTACTGTAACAGCATATGAATACAACTGATGCTCACCAAATTCTTTAACCTCGTATGAATCACCACAGTGTTCACATTCATATTTAACAAGACCCTTAGTGATACAATTGCCTTTTCTTACAACATTTTCAACATAATTGTGTGTAAGAGCAGGAATAACCTCTGTATAAGAAGCTTCACAACCTGCATTCTGGCAGGTAAAGGTTTTAATACCATCTGCTTCACAAGTCGCTTCAAGTGTTACAACACCCTTGTCATATTTGTGACCAAGCTTTTCAATTGCTTCTGTGTATGTGTCATCACAATCTGCATTCTGACAGGTAAAGGTTTTGATACCCTCTTCTTCACAAGTTGCTTCAAGTGTTACAACACCCTTATCATATTTGTGACCGAGTACAGGAATTGCTTCTGTATATGAATCATCACAATCTGTGTTCTGACAGGTAAAGGTTTTAACGCCTTCTACTTCGCATGTAGGTTCAATTGTTACTACACCTTTATACTTATGACCACCAAGGTTAGGAATTACCTCAGTATAAGAATAATTACAACCTGTTCTTGTACATGAAACAGTCTTAAGTCCATCAGCTTCGCAGGTTGCCTTTGTTGTAACAACGCCATTGTCGTAGTTATGACCAAGAGCATCTACAACCAAAACCTCATAAGAATATCCACAGCCTGAGCATACAAGCTCCTTGCTGCCGGCTTCAAGGCAGGTTGCTTCTGCAGTTACCTGCCAAACCTGGTTACCTACATGAGTAAGCTCAGTTGCAAATCTTCTTGTTTCTGCGAATTTTGCTGCTACAGAATCACAATCACAAGCGATTATAAGGCCTTCTGAACAACCATTGAAAGCATTAGCTGCAATTTCTGTTACGCTTCTTGGAATTGCTACCTTTGTTATATCAACACAACCGATAAATGCATCCTCTGCTATTTTTGTTGTGCTGTCCCATACAGTCAATTCGCCTTTTTTACCTGCAGGACAAAGGAGAAGTGAACCAAGTGCCATATCATAAAGAGCACCATCGAAGCTGAAATAGTTATCATTTTTTACATCTACTTCAATTGCTTCAAGCTCAGTACATCTTGTGAATACACCCTTCTGAATTTCTCTTACATCAGTAGGAATTCTGATTTCTTTAATTGATGTACCATCGAATGCAGAGTCACCGATTATAATCAAGCTTTCGGGAAGAATGATTTCTGTAAGAGATGAGCATCCCTTAAACATTGCTTCACCAAGCACAAGACAACCATTTCTTAAAATAACCTCTGAAAGATTTGTACAATCAAGGAATATATTTTTGCCAACCTTGTCTTCAGGTAAACCACCGTAGATATCAACACTTTCAAGAGATTTACAGCCATAGAATACAAACTCCTGAATTTCCTCTATCGAACCTGTGAATACAGTTTTAAGGTTTTCACAATACTGGAAAGCATAAGCTTCGATTGTGCCGAGACTGAAGAGAATGTTCACTTCAGTAAGAGCAGGCATATATGCAAACGAA
Source organism: Clostridia bacterium (assembly GCA_017436285.1). Lineage (GTDB taxonomy): Bacteria > Bacillota > Clostridia > Oscillospirales > Acutalibacteraceae > DTU089. Next base: position 108,743 of record JAFSDL010000030.1, on the reverse strand, counting down.
CCATTTGCTACAGTTGTTGCTTCACCTGTAATTGTTGCGGAAACGATATTGTTTCTGTAAGGTGCCCATTCCTCTGCAGTATCATCTGCATATATAAATAAATCGTATTCATCTGTAATAAGCCATGTGAGCTCCTGAATGTTTCCGTTTTCATCTACATACGCACCCTCATTTGTAGCAAGAATACCATCAAATGCTGTGTTAGGAATAGCAACTGTATATGTATGATTTGCGTGCTCTTCTGTACACCAGCTATTTTTACAAGTAAATGTTATCTCACCATTATCTTTAACTGTGGGATATTTTGTTATAACACCATCATCATAATTATGGCCTGTTGCAGGAATTGCTTCTGTGTATGTTGTGCCACAATCGTTCTTACATGTGAAGGTCTTAACACCATCAACTTCACATACAGGCTCTTTTGTTACTACGCCTTCATCATAATCGTGACCGAATGCAGGAATAACTTCTGTTGTTTTGTAATTACAAGCCTCATCCTGACATTTGTAAACCTTTTCACCATCAGTTGTACAAGTAGCCTCAACTCTTACTGTGCCGTCATCCATATTATGACCTGTTGCAGGAAGGGTGATTTCATAATAATCGTAGCAACCATCGTTCTGACAACGGAAAACCTTTTTACCATCGTTTTCACAAGTGGGCTCAAGAGTTATTGTGCCATCATCATAGTTATGGCCGGTTGCAGGAATAACTTCTGTATAGTATGAGTCACAGCCTGCATTCTGACAAGTAAATTTAACAATACCGTCTTCTTCACATTTTGCCTTCTTGGTTATAACACCTTCATCATAGTTATGACCTAAAGCATCAACCACGCCTGTTTCTTCAATGTTGCCACAGGCTTCACACTGTTTCTCTTTAACACCTGCTGTGTCGCAAGTGGGCTCAACTGTAACAATCCAATCTGAAATTGATGAGTGGGTTACATCTATATCTATTGCATAAAGTTTTGCATATTCTGCTGCATAAGAATCACAATTTGCTTTAATTTTCAAGCCGGATGCACAACCATTAAAAGCATTAGTTGCAATCTCTGTTACGCTATCAGGAATTTCAATTACATTAACACCCGTGCAACCGATAAAAGCATCGTTACCGATTGTTTCTGTACCTTCTTTAACAACAACTGTGCCTGTTTTGCCTGCGGGGCAACAGATAAGCTCTGAAATATCTGCGTTATAGAGAACCCCATCTACACTTGCATAAAAACGGTTTTTAGCTTCGACATTAATAGCAGAAAGCTTGTTGCAATTTGTAAATGCACCTGAACCGATTAATTCAACACCAACAGGAATGTTTATTGTTGTAATAATGGTTGAATCAAATGCAGAATCGCCTATTTCGATAACTGTTGCAGGAATATTTATTTCAGAAAAGCTGGTGCAATCCTTGAAGGCATTTTTACCGATTGTTTTAATACCTTCAGGAAGATTTGTTAAGCCTTTAAGTGCAGAACAGCCATAGAACATTCCCTCACTAATAGCAGGCATTGCACACTTAATCTCTACGCTTTCAAGAGCTGAGCATTTGCCGAAAGCATACTCGCCGATTTCTGAAACATTATGTCCGATATAAGCACTTGTTGCGGAAGAACAGCCATAGAAAGCATATTCACCTACATTGGTTGTGCTGTCAGGAATTTTTATTTGTTTAAGTGCTGCGCAATTTTCAAACGCCAAACGGCCGATTTCTTCAACACTATCGGGAAGAGCAGCTTCTTCAAGGGCTATACAGTCTTCAAACATGCCCTCGCCTATTGCAGTAACACCATTAGCGATAGTCACAGTTTTAAGAGAGGCACAGTCTTTAAATATGTTTTTACCCACATTAGAAAGTCTGCTACCTATATCAACACTACTCAAACTATCACAATCAAAGAAAGCATAATCTTTAATTACTTCAGCATCCAAAAGAGCAACCGTTGTTAATTTGTCGCAATTTTGAAATGCGCCTGTACCGATTGTTTTAAGTGCCACTTCAAAACTAACATTAACAAGGCTTGGTAAATCGGCAAACATAAAATCTTTAATGTTCTCAACAAGCCCTGTAAAAACTACCTCTACAATATCATTCTTGTAAGTCGACCAAGAATTATCTGTAATATCTGCATATACTGTGAATATGCCGGTAGAATCATCAAACTCCCATTGCTTTTCGATTAAATTGTCCTCTTCGTCTCTTTCTCCTCCGGGAATTACCTCTGCAAATGATACTACTGACAAGCAGGAAAAACTGCTCAAAGTAATCATTACAGCCAGGAGAATCGCTAAAAACTTTGACTTTTTCAAAAGAAACACCCTTTCGATAAAAAATGCAACAGTACCTATACAAAAATATATAATACTACAGAATCCATTGTAATATATTGATACTGTTTTGTCAACGCCGAAAGCTACAAATTAGCAATATTTACAAAAACCATATTCTTTTTTTTACATAGAGTGAATGTATAAAAAAACGAAAAAAATAACAGGACGGAAAATCCATCCTGTTAACCCTCATATTCCCAAATAATTCAATATAAAAATATCAATATTTTCCCAGTAAGCGTCTGTATCGGCTTCAAGATTTCTGCCGTGAGTACCATTTTCAATCACAACCTCTTCCACACCCTCTGCATCACAATTTTCATAAAGCAATTTGCTTACCAGTGGCGGAACAGCAGCATCATCTTCTCCATTAATAAAAATTATTGGTAGTTCAATATTTTTTAACTGCGAAACTGTATTGGCATTCTTTAGGCTTTCGCCGATTTTATTTTTAACATAAGCAGATATAACTCCTCTTACAATCAACGAAGATAGCTTTGTTTCATTTTTTATATAGGCTTTCATCAAATCATCCAATGAGGTATAGCAGCTATCAGAAATTACCAAGCGCACATTTGTGGGTAATTCTTCTGTTGCTGCGAGAGTTACTGCATTAGCACCCAAGGATACACCAAAAAGAGCAATCTTTGCTTTTTTATCTTCCTTGATTATTTTTTCAATCCAGTTAATTATATCTGATTTATCCTGCCAACCGAAAGAAATTTTATTATAAGGGCTTTCTGCATGCCCTCTCATATAAGGTAGTATTATGTTAAAGCCCAAATCATAGAAATGCCTTGCATACTCTTCCATAGCTTCAGGGCTACCGCCGTATTGATGGCAGATTAAAATATAGCTATGAGAAACATGTTCGTTTTTTATTTTTAACCCGTTTAATTCTTCACCCTCGCTGTTAACCACCTGAATTTTTTCTGATTTTTCAGAAATCCATTCAGAAGCAGTGCTTAATTGCCTGCCGTATAAATATTCCTCGAACCTTTCCCAACCATCCTTCTTTAACAAGGAAAAAGAAAGGAATACAGCAGATAAAACATTTATCAACAATACAAGAATTAACAACACAGAAATTATTGTTATTCCTGCGTTTTTCCTGGATTTTAAAAACTCTTTCACTTTTTCTCACCCTCTGTTCACATTGTATATTATCACACTTAAGTTTCTAAAATCAACTTATTGACATAAAATATTATTTAATATATAATTTCATTCCCAAGTTTAAACATGGAGTTGTTCAGATGAATATAGTTGAAATTGTGCTTCTTGCAGTAAGCCTTTCAATGGATGCTTTCGCGGTTGCTCTTTGCAAAGGTCTTGCCTTGAAAAAAATCAACCTGAAAAGTTGTGCAATTGTGGGCTTGTGGTTTGGTGCTTTTCAGGGCTTGATGCCAATGATTGGTTATTTTTTAGGAAGCACCTTTGCAGATAAAATCACTTCAATAGACCATTGGATTGCCTTCATTCTTTTAGCAATCATAGGCGGAAATATGATTAAGGAATCCTTTGATAAATGTGACGATTGCAAGGATTCTTCCCTCGGCTTCAAAGCTATGCTCCTTATGGCAATTGCAACAAGCATTGATGCTCTTGCAGTTGGTGTAAGCTTCGCATTTACTGATTTTGAGCCTGATTGGTTCGTTTATATCGCATTTGTACTTATTGGTATTATCACCTTTACACTTTCTTCCGTCGGTGTTAAAATCGGTAATATTTTCGGAACAAAATATAAATCCAAAGCAGAATTTGCAGGTGGATTTATACTTATTCTTCTGGGTCTTAAAATTCTTTTTGAAGGTTTAGGTGTTTTAAAATAAAATTATGTATGCCCCTTGTTTTCAGTTCTGACTGAAAACAAGGGGCATATTATTTAATGTTTTTTAATATCCTTTAATCTTCTTCAAATCACGATAGTTTATAAGCTCAATACCACACGCCTTGATATGCTGAAGTGTCTGTGGGTCAGAGAACAATTTATGTTCCCACACTCTTCTGTGCCAAGCACCTGTAATAGCCTTAAGGTCATCACATTCAAGTGCAGGATGGATATAGGTTTCTGTTATACCATTGGGAAAGCTTCTGTAAAGCTCATAAATATATTCTTTGAAATTCTCGTAGCTTTCTTCCTGAGGACCATTCCATTCACCGGGAATAAGATAATCAGGCATTGCAACGCCCAAGCTTTTTGCATAACCGAGAACCTTATCGAAAATCCCTGCAATCATATCAATATCAATTTTAACCTCAAGAGTATCATTTTTAAACATTTCGGGGACAAATGTACCGGGGAAACGGAAGGGAAGACCATATTCCCCTGCAAGCTCAAGAGTTTTTGTGAGAACCTCAAAGCGACCTGTTTCAATACCATAAAGAGAGCCCATATGGTTATCAAGGTGAGAGGGCTCAACACCAAATGATTTGAAGCGCTCAATCTGTGCCCTTATTTCATTTTCAACTTCACCGATATCGCAGTTTTTTTCAAAAGAGCAGGAATCGTAATACATAAAATCTTCTTTATCTCTTAAAGATTCTGTATTATTGTGTGCAACGGGACCCCATCTGTAATTACCCCATTCGCTTGTAAATGTCAGATGAACGCCTACCGCATATTCAGGATGAGACGCCGCCCATTTTCCTGCTTCCTTTGCCCAAGGGCAAGGAGTCATAATTGTTGATGAGGTTATTCCACCCTTTTTAAACAAATCCATAACAGCAAGGTTTGATGAGTGGTTCATTCCGAAATCATCAGCATTGATAATTAAATACTTATCCATTTTTTATCTCCTGCTTTACTTATTGTTTTTCTCCGCTTCCTCAAACAAATCTGCGATGCTTGATAATGATTCATTTGATTCTGTCTGCGAAGCATTTGTTTTCTCTTCCGACTTTGCCTGTCCAGCTTTTTGGGAAGATGTTTTTTTCTTTTTCAAAACAAAAATAAGAATAATTCCCCCAATAGCAAGAACCCAGATTATTACAAGAATAACTATAAGTAAAATTACCGAAACACCATCACCATTATCGGGCTCAACTGATTCATAAGAAACATTTACTCCTGTTGTGGCCTGAGATGAAACCTCAATAGCGCTTACATCACCGCCGAGAATTGACTGATAATAAAGAATCTCTGCTGCTTTGATTACATCCTCTGTTATATTACCATCAACACTCAATTTGTTTTCTTTCTGGAGTTTCTTTACAACTGCAACAGTATCTTCATCAAGCACACCTGTTATGCCATCATCCTTCAGACCATAGCCTGAGTAAACAAAAATCCATTGAAGCCATTTAATAGTTTCGTCTTCTTCACCCGGAACAAAGGTAGTGCTGGGTTTTGTGTACGGGTTAGATGTTACTGCATAGTCAACAGTTTCACCTGTTATTTCGCTATCGTCAATAGTTGAAGCCATTTGTGTTTCTGTTTGTGCTTCTGTTGTTGCCTGAGTTGCTGCAGGAACAGGAATAATCAAGCCAACATCTGCAGAGGTTGTAGACGCAGCGGTTGTTGTTTTAGTACCTGAGCTATTGCCACCCAAGCCACCTAATATATCACCTAAATTATCTCCCATACCGCTACCGACACCACCAAGAGCATCGCCTATGCCACCGAGAGCATCTCCCATACCACCAACTGCATCACCAAGACCACCGGAAGAGCCTGAACCAATTCCACCAAGAACATCTCCAATATTGCCCGATGAGCCTGAACCGATGCCACCTAATACATCGCCCAATCCGCCTATGGCATCCTCCACCTTATCGGAAGCGCCCTCGAGTTTATCCAATGTACCATCAGCACTGCCAGAAGGAGCGTAAGATTCAAGTCCGTTCATAACACCGCCTACAATGCTGCCTAAAGCACCACTTGTAGTTGTTTCGGCTTTCTGAGCATAGTAAGATTTAATATTTGCGGTTGTAACATTAGCTTCTTCAACTTTAAGCCCCACAGAAAAAACTGCAAAGCAAAGCGAAAGTGCTACAACAATGCTACATAAGGCTACAATTTTTTTAGTCATTATATTTTCTTCCTTATTTATATTTTTAATCAATGTATTATATCACAAAAGGTTTATTATTTGCAACAGTTTTATATCACTCTTTTGTTTACAAAAAGAGTCTCGACAAAATCGAGACTCTTCACAAATATGTAAATTATGCTTCAAGATTAAGAATTTTTTCAGGGTTCTGGAAAAACTCTTCCATTTTAGAAAGGAAGGGTCTTACCTCGCCGAAATCAAGTGCTCTGTGGTCAAAGCAGATGTTCATAGGAAGAATTGTTCTGATTTCAACCTTTTCGTTACCCTCTTCATCCTTAACAACTATAGGCTTTCTCTGCATTGTTCCGATACAAACAACGCATACCTGAGGAGGAATAACCATAAGCATAGCAGCCTGACCGGAAAGACCTCTTGTATCTGCACCAATGTTAGAAACAGTAATTGTACCCTGCTTAAGGTCCTTGTGGGTAATTCTTTCTGTTTCGGGAATTGCCTCATAAGCCTTCTTTTCTTCGCCCTTAAGAAGTTGAATCTTATGATTTTTATTTGTGTTTGCACCAAAAAGTCTCTTAAGTGCCTGAAGAACATGACCTTTTTTAAGCTTTTCAATAGTATCATTGAAGGAAACCGAATAAAGAGCCTCTGTAAGATTTGTTTTTTCAAGTCTGCGGTTAATATCTGCCTGATACTCTGCAATCTCCTTAAGGGTTTTGTTGCCCATATCCTTCATTGTGATAGTCATCATTTCACCACTGGGAAGAATCCACGGAACAGAAATATCGATATTATCAAATACAGTAACCTTACCTCTTACAAGACCTTTTTCAAAATGCATATGGGCGTTTATAACAGGGTCAACCTCAATAGCTTCAGCAATAGCCTTGAGAAGAACTGCATTAAAAGTGATTCTTGCGCCACTATCGCCCTGATGCTCTGCAGTAAACTTCTTAAATTCTTCAACAAACTTTGTAACATCAGGTTCATACTGATAGCTTACATGAGGAATATTCTGCCAGCTTTCAGTTGTCATATTAGCAACAATTTTTCTCTGAATACCAAATCTTGTAACACTTTTGATTCCCATAATTAACACCTTTCGTAAATCTTTTGTTTAAAAAAATCAAAAACATTAAATCTCAGGATTACTGTTTTACCATACAACCCCAAACTAACGCTTTAATTATATCAAAGGTCATAGTGAATGTCAATTCACTAAAAAAGAAAATAACAACTACAAATTAATTTTGTTGCAATTAACAAATTATATTGCTCTTGAGTATGCAACTTATACAACAGTATAATGTGATTTTGTTAACAAATTATTAAGATAACAAATATAGAATATTTCTATTGTGATTTAAAAACCTCTATGGTAAAATAAATACATACTATCAAATGGGTCAAGGGTGACACTATGAAAATAATAAATAAAGTTCTGTTTAAATTGCACATAAAAAAGCCGCCCCGTCCGAATTTTTCACCCTCGGGAATTTTACCCGGGCATATAAAAGAGGTTCTACAGGAAAACGAGCTTAATACCGATTCAATTATCTATTCCCTAAAAACTGATATGACAGGTGCGGAAGCCTTTGGCGACTGCTATATTATGTTTGATGAAAAAGGACTTTATATTGCAGAAATTGAAGAGCCTGAAATCCCCAAAAAGAAGAAAAAGAAAAACACTCCCCCACCCAAGCCCGTTCTTCATAAATTAACCGCCTTACCCATAAATGAAATTGACGAAATTTTTGCAGAGCAATATTTAGCAACAGGTCAGTTGACTTATAAATATAATGAAGAATATTTTTCATTGGGCTATTTCTCAATTGGTCTTCTTTCAAAGGCAGATAGCTTTAAAAAGATATTTAATATTTTCAAACAGGGAAAGGATTATAACCAATACATAACAGGTGATAAGGGTTCAATGTGTCAGAAATGCGGGGCACCTGTCCCTCCCGGTATGCATTTTTGCAAGGATTGTGTCAGCAAAAATTCAACAATAAAACGCCTTTTCTCGTTTTTCGGTGACGTGAAATGGAAAATGGTATTTATTATTGTGTTTATCCTTTTCAGCAACGCGTTAAATCTCTTGATACCCCAATTCAGCACACAAAAGCTTTATGATGAGGTTTTGAATCCCGGCAACACTTTAGGCTACGATGCTTTATTGAAAGGTCTTTTCACAGTTGTTCTTTCAATGGCTGCAATAAAGATTTTCAATCAGCTTTTCACCCTGGTTTATCAATACCTTGTTGCAGGAATGCTTCCTAATGTAATTTACAGCATTAAAATCAAAATTTTCAAAGCTATGCAAAGGCTTTCTGTTGGTTTTTATACTCATAAGCAAACAGGCTCATTGATGGAAAGAGTTACAAGGGATTCAAATAATATTTATTGGTTCTTTGTTGACGGATTTCCGTATCTTATCGGTAGCGCAATAACCGTTATCGGCATCATCGTTATTATGTTTGCAACAAGTGTTAAGCTTACGTTAATCACACTTTTGGCATCAACAGTAATTTTTGTTTGCTATCCCCTTTTTCACAAGCTTTTCAAGAAAATGCACCATAAGGTATGGGTTCAGCATTCCAAGCTGACCTCAAAGGTAAGCGACAATATAAATGGCCACAGAATCATAAAGGCATTCTCAAAAGAGGATGACGAGCTGAATGCTTTCACTAAAATAAGTGACAAGGTAAGAGATGCAGAGGTAACAGTTGCCAATGCAGAAAACACAGTTTTCCCCATTCTCTCTATATTCATATATCTTTTAGGTGCCCTTGTTTTAGGCTATGGTGGTGTACTTTGCATTACCACAGATGAGCTTACAATAGGTCAGCTTCTCACCTTTGTTGTATATCTTCAGATGATTCAGTCACCCATTGATTTTCTCTCATGGGTTTTAAACTGGTGGGCTCGTTGCGTAGATTCTGCTCAGCGTGTTTTTGAAATTATGGATACCGAGCCTGATGTTAAGGATATTGAAAATCCCGTAATTCTCGAAAGCTTCAGGGGTGAAATTGAGATTAATGAATTGCAGTTTGAATATGAGCCTGCCCACCCTATAATCAAAAATCTCTCACTTAAAATAGGCGAGGGCGAAATGCTTGGTATAGTTGGTAAAACAGGCGCAGGAAAAACAACAATTTCAAATCTTATTGCCCGCCTTTACGACCCTAAAGAAGGTGTTGTAAAAATAGATGGCTACGATGTTAAAGAGCTTTCTTCAAAGCAACTGAGAAAGAATATCGGTATTGTTTCTCAGGATATTTTCTTATTTATGGGTACTATTGCCGATAATATCAGATATGCCCGTCCTGATGCTACAAACGATGAGGTTATTGCCGCCGCAAAGGCAGCCTCTGCTCATAGCTTTATTTCAAAGCTTCCTGATGGCTATGAAACCTGGGTTGGCTCAGGCGGTCAAGATTTATCAGGTGGTGAAAGGCAAAGAATTTCCATTGCCCGAACCATTATTCAGAATCCGAAAATTCTCATTCTTGACGAAGCAACCGCAGCTATGGATACAGAAACCGAAAGAAATATTCAGAACTCAATTTCCGAGCTTAAATCAGGAAGAACCACCATTGCTATTGCACACAGGCTTTCCACTCTCAGAGATGCAGACAAGCTTGCAGTAATTGACGATGGGGAATGTATTGAATTCGGCACCTTCGATGAGCTTATGGAAAAGAAGGGTGCATACTACAAGCTCTTCAAGCTTCAGGAGGAAGCATTGAAATTTATAGGAATAGAACAAGCAGATGAAGAGGATGAAAAGGAGGAAAAAGAAAATGAACGATAACAAGCTTTCACTCGAATTTTTAAAGACGGATGAATGTAGCTTCTCCTTTAACCAAAACGGTTTTCTTGTACTTTCTGTTGATGGCGAAAGCAAGGGAAGAATCAAGCTTATAAGAAGCTATCCTTATTCACTAACAGATGAATATATCTGTGTGCACGATATAGAGGATAATGAAATCGGTATTATAAGAGATTTAAAAGAGCTTGACGAAAGCTCTCTCAACTGTGCTCTTAAAGAGCTTCAGAACAGGTACTATTGCCCCACAATAACATCTGTAAAAAGCATTAAAGAGCGTATGGGTCACTTTTATTTTGATGTTGTAATTGACGGAAAAGAAAAGAGCTTCACCGTAAGAGATTTAACAAGAAATCTTCGTTCAACAAATGAAAACACCCTCCTTATTTTTGATATGGACGGCAACCGATATATTATACCCAACCAAGAAAAAATTGAACCCAAAAGCAGAAGGCTTTTAGAGCCATATTTATATTGATTATGGAAAATAAAACCGTACATTTTGATATTTCTCCCGAGGGCAAGGTTTGTGACGGTGCATTAACCCTTTGCGATGGTTACATTCTTAAATGCCTTGACGGGAAAGAAGAAAAATTTAATATTGCGGGCATAGAGGAAGCGGTACAGCTGACTGATATCGGTTGTGGCAAGCTTGAGCTTAAGCCCAATGGCGCAAAAGATGATGGTAGTGAAAATATTACCGTGTGTCGTTTTTCTATGAGTAAGGTAGGAGAAATCGGTGAGCTTGTAAAGGTTCTCAACCATTATTTTGAAAGTGGCGAAATGCTACAAATGAATACTGACGATTTGCCTATTTGCCCCAAGTGCCACCGACATTACCCAAGAGGTATGAATGCATGTATGTTCTGCGTGAAAAAATCCTATGTTTTCTCCCGCGCATTCACTTATTTCAGACCCTATTTAAAATCGGTTATCGGTGCAGGGCTTGTTCTGACCCTTGCAAACATTTTAGGGGCAATAATGCCGATGTTCAATTCTGTTCTCATTGACCATTATTTAATTCCCGTTGAAAACGCAACCCCGTTTTTTGAATCAAGAACAACCGGTATTGTTGCAATTGCGCTGTTAATGGCTTTAACATTTGCATTGTCAAAGGCTTTAAGCATTATAAGTAACCGCATAACAAATCGGGTAGGCTCAGATTTCTCTAACGATTTGAGAAATCTGGTTTACGGAAAAATTCAGGAGCTTTCTCTTTCATCTATGTCCGGGAAATCTGCAGGTAACCTTATCCGCAGAGTTACAAAGGATACCGAAAGAGTAAAGGAATTTTTCAATCAGCAAGGAAGATATTTAATCGAGCAGGTAATTTTGTTCACTGCAATTCTGATTATTCTTTTCTCAACCAATGTAACCCTAACCCTTGCAGTTATAATCCCCATCCCCATCGGCGTTTTGTTTATGTCAACCTTCCGCCATTCAACAATGCTCCGTTACCATAAGCAATGGCGTGTTGACTCAAAGGCAACCTCAATTCTTCACGATATTATCAAGGGTATCAGAGTTGTTAAAGCCTTTGGTAATGAAGAAAGAGAAATTGAAAAGTTTTCAAAATATTCAAAGAAGCTTGCAGATGTTTCCGCCTCCAACGAAAAATATTGGGCAGTCACCTTCCCTCTTGTTGGTAACTTTATGGCATTAGGCGAATTCCTTGTGCTTATAATCGGCGGTAAAATGGTGCTTGACGGTGAGCTTACCTTAGGTGAATTAACCCGATTTAATTTATATTTAGGCTTCCTTTATGCCCCTCTTCGTTGGATGTCTGTTTTTCCCAGAAGAGTTGCAGATTGTTCCACAAGCCTTATAAAAATATATGAGATACTTGACGAAGAGCCTCAGATGGTAGCTACCAAAGAGCCCAAGCAGTTAAATTCTTCGGGTGCAGTTGATTTCGAGGGTGTAACCTTTGGCTACAAATCCTATGAGCCTGTTCTCAAAAACATCAACCTTCACATTAACCCCGGAGAAATGATTGGTCTTGTTGGACACTCGGGTGCAGGTAAATCAACAATGATTAACCTTTGTATGCGCCTTTATGACCCATCCCTGGGCAAAATCACCATTGACGGTGTTGATATAAAGGATATTCCCCCTGAGGAATTGAGAAGCAATATAGGTGTTGTTTTCCAGGAAACCTACCTTTTCTCAGGCTCGATTTTTGATAACATTGCTTATGCCCGTCCCGACGCTTCACTTGATGAGGTAATTGCGGCGGCAAAGGCGGCAAATGCTCACGAATTTATAACAAAGCTTCCTGATGGCTACAACACCGTTATCGGTGAAAACGGTCACTCCCTTTCAGGTGGTGAAAGGCAACGAGTGAGCATTGCAAGAGCAATTCTCAAGAACCCGAAAATTCTTATTCTTGATGAAGCAACAAGTTCCCTTGACCCTGAAACAGAGCTTAAAATTCAAGAGGCTTTAACAAGGCTTATTGAGGGCAGAACGACAATTGCAATTGCCCACAGGCTTTCAACCCTGAAAAACGCAAACAGACTTGTAGTCATTGAAAAAGGACGAATCGCCGAGGTAGGCTCTCATAATGAGCTTATCGCCCAAGGCGGTATATACGCAAACCTCGTTGCAGCCCAAAGGCAAACAAGCTCACTTCACTAAAAAACAGTAGCACCCCCATCATTTTTTCTGAAAACTGATGGGGGTGCTTATTATGTTTTTATTTGAAGTACTTTACTGCTGCTTTGAACATCTGAATGTCATAATTACCTTCAACATTCTTGTAAAGTCCGTCGCCGATACGCTCGCTGTGACCCATTTTACCGAATACTCTGCCATCGGGTGATGTGATACCCTCAATAGCAAACATTGAATCGTTGGGGTTGAAGTGAACATCAACAGTTGCGTTGCCTTCAAGGTCAACATACTGAGTTGCAATCTGACCGTTTTCAGCAAGCTTTCTGATAAGCTCTTCACTTGCAAGGAAGCGGCCTTCACCGTGAGAAATCGGAACATTGTAAACATCGCCAACCTCTGTAAGTGCAAGCCAGGGAGATTTGTTAGAAGCAATTCTTGTTCTTACAATTCTTGACTGGTGGCGGGCAATTGTGTTGTAGGTAAGAGTGGGGCAGCTTTCATCTGTATCAATAATCTTACCATAGGGCACAAGACCGAGCTTGATAAGTGCCTGGAAGCCGTTACAGATACCGCACATAAGACCATCTCGATTATCAAGAAGGTCTGTAACACCCTCTTTAACCTTTGCGTTACGGAAGAATGCTGTGATGAATTTAGCAGAACCATCGGGTTCGTCACCACCGGAGAAGCCACCGGGAATGAAAATCATCTGTGCATCTTTAAGCTTAGTTGAGAACTCTTCAACGCTTGCAGTAATATCTGCAGATGAACGGTTCTTAATAACAATGATTTCGGGCTCTGCACCTGCATCGCGAACTGCCTTTGCGCTATCAAATTCGCAGTTTGTTCCGGGGAATGCAGGAATCAGAATCTTAGGTTTAGCAACCTTGATTGCGGGAGCCTTTCTCTCTGTTGCAGAGAACGAGAAGTTCTCAACAGGAGTATTTGTATCAGGAATGTTACAGCTATAAACGCTTTCAAGCTTATCCTCGTAAATACCGAGAATTTCATTAAAGCATACGCTTTCATCACCGAAGGCAAATGCCTTTTTATCAGTAACAGTACCGATAAATGTTGCATCTGCAATATCTTCAGTTGCTTCAACAAGGAAGGTTGCATAATTATATTTGAAGAGGTCTGCAACAGTTAATGCTTTGTCAAATTCAAAGCCGAAGCCATTACCAAATGCCATTTTCATAACTGCTTCTGCGATACCGCCCATACCGGGTGTATAGCAGGAAACTGCCTTGCCCTCGCGAAGAAGAGCGCAAACCTTGTCAAACACTTTAAGAAGAGAAGCTGTTTCGGGGAGACCGTTTTCATCAAAATCAGGAGTGATAAGGTAAACCTTGTTGCCCGCCTTTTTGAATTCGGGAGAAACGATATCTTTAACCTTCTCGGTTGTAACTGCAAAGGAAACGAGTGTGGGAGGAACATCAAGATCTTCAAATGTACCACTCATTGAGTCCTTACCACCGATTGAACCGATGCCGAGATTTTTCTGAGCCTTGAATGCACCGAGAAGAGCTGCGAGAGGCTTACCCCAACGCTTTGCATCCTTGCCTACTCTCTCAAAATATTCCTGGAATGTAAGGTAAACATCCTCAAATTTTGCACCTGTTGCAATAAGCTTACAAACTGATTCAACAACTGCAAGGTAAGCACCGTGATAGGGGCTCTTTTCTGTAATAAAGGGGTTGTAGCCCCAGGACATAAGTGAGCAATCGTCTGTGTGCTTTTTCTCAACAGAAATCTTCTGAACCATTGCCTGAATGGGAGTGAGCTGATTTTTACCACCGAAGGGCATAAGAACCGTTCCTGCGCCGATTGTTGAGTCAAAGCGCTCTGAAAGGCCACGCTTTGAGCAGATGTTAAGGTCATCTGCCATAGCCTTCAAATTATCTGAGAAGCTACCGCTTATTTCTTTATCATAAGACTCAGGCTTTGCAGTTGCAACATCAACGTGCTTATCTGCACCGTTTGAGTTAAGGAAATCACGGCTGATGTCACAGATAACCTTACCATTCCAATGCATAACAAGTCTTGCCTGTTCTGTTACCTTTGCAACGGGGCAAGCCTGAAGGTTTTCTGTTGCAGCGAGTTCCAAAAATCTTTCAACATTTTCTTTTTCGATAACAACTGCCATTCTTTCCTGAGATTCTGAAATAGCCAGCTCTGTACCGTCAAGACCTTCATATTTCTTGGGAACTGCGTTAAGGTCGATTTCAAGACCGTCTGCAAGCTCACCGATAGCAACTGAAACGCCGCCTGCACCGAAGTCGTTGCAACGTTTAATCATTCTTGTTGCTTCTTTATTTCTGAAAAGTCTCTGGAGCTTTCTTTCTTCGGGAGCGTTACCCTTCTGAACCTCTGCACCGCAGGTTTCAAGAGAATCTGCTGTGTGAGATTTTGAAGAACCTGTTGCACCACCGCAACCATCACGGCCTGTGCTACCACCGAGAAGAATAACTATATCACCGGGATCGGGACATTCACGGCGAACATTCTCCTGAGGAGCTGCAGCAACAACCGCACCAATTTCCATACGCTTCGCAGCATAACCGGGATGATAAATTTCATCAACAATACCTGTTGCAAGACCAATCTGATTACCGTAAGAAGAATAACCTGCAGCAGCAGTTGTAACAATTGTTCTCTGGGGAAGCTTACCTTTGATTGTTTCGCTGACAGGCTTCAAGGGGTCAGCAGCACCTGTAACACGCATTGCACCATAAACATAAGCACGACCTGAAAGAGGGTCACGGATTGCACCACCGATACAGGTTGCAGCACCACCGAAGGGTTCAATTTCTGTGGGGTGGTTATGTGTTTCATTCTTAAAGAGAAGAAGCCAAGGTTCGCTTACACCGTCAACATCAACATTGATTTTAACAGTACAAGCATTGATTTCTTCGGATTCATCAAGCTTGGGAAGCTTGCCGTTTTCTTTAAGATATTTAACTGCAACAGTTGCTAAATCCATAAGGCAGATAGGCTTTGTTCTGCCAAGCTCTTTTCTTGTTGCAATATATTCTTCATAAGCACTCTGAAGAAGTTCGTCTTCAAAGGTTACATTGTCAATAACAGTAAGGAATGTAGTGTGACGGCAGTGGTCAGACCAATAAGTATCAATCATTCTGATTTCTGTTATTGTAGGGTCGCGGTCTTCGGATTTGAAATAATCCTGACAGAATGCAATATCATCAGCATCCATAGCAAGACCGTAATCCTTAACAAACTGCTCAAGACCTGCTCTGTCGAGCTTAATGAAACCTTCAAGAGTTTTAACCTCTGTGGGAATTTCATATTTCATCTCAAGAGTTTCGTATGTTTCAAGAGTTGCTTCTCTTGATTCAACGGGGTTAATAACGTGTTTCTTGATTTCTGCAACATCTTCTGCAGAAAGTTCACCATAAAGAGCATAAACCTTTGCAGACTTCACTGTGGGACGGTCACCCTGGGAGATAATCTGAATACACTGTGCAGCAGAGTCTGCTCTCTGGTCAAACTGACCGGGTAAAAATTCAACTGCAAAAACAGTTGCACCCTCTAAATCAACATCGCTTGTTGCAATATCAAGCTGAGGCTCAGAGAAAACTGTTTTGATTGCATAATTGAAAAGCTCTTCTGTGATATTTTCTGCATCATAACGGTTAATAACACGAACATCAGTGAGGTTTTTGATACCTAAAAGTGTACGGGCATCACCTAAAAGAGCTTTTGCTTCATGAGCAAGTTCTTTTTTCTTTTCTACATAAACTCTATATACCATATCTGTTAATCCTCCAAAACTGCAAGAGCTTTTGCGCCTATATCATTACGATAGAAAGCATTATCAAAGCTGATTTGTTTTACAAGTGCATAAGATGCTTTAACTGCATCTTTAAGGTTATCTTCAACAGCAGTAACACCTAAAACACGACCACCGTTTGTGAGAAGCTTACCATCTTTAAGAGAAGCGCCCGCAACATAAACATTACCTTCAATCTCTTCAGGAATGTTCATTTCAAAGCCTTTGTCATAACTTACAGGGTAACCCTTTGATGCCATAATTACGCAACAAGCACTTTTTTCGCTGAATTTAACTTCTGTATCAGCAAGTGTACCGTTGGTTGTTGCTTTCATAATAGTGAGCAAGTCACTTTCAAGAAGAGGTAAAACAACCTGAGTTTCAGGGTCACCAAAACGGCAGTTATATTCAATAACCTTAGGACCGTTGGGAGTGAGCATAAGTCCGAAATAAAGGCAACCTTTAAAGGTTCTACCTTCTTTATTCATTGCATCAATTGTAGGAAGGAAAATTTTCTCCATACATTCTTCTGCAACTGCTTTTGTATAGTATGGGTTGGGAGCAATTGTACCCATACCTCCTGTGTTAAGACCTGTATCATTGTCGCCTGCTCTCTTATGGTCCATTGATGAAATCATAGGAGCAACTGCTTTACCGTCTGTAAATGCAAGAACGGAAACCTCGGGACCTGTAAGGAATTCTTCAATAACAATGTTGTCACCACTTGTGCCGAACATCTTATCCTGCATCATTGAAACAACTGCCTGCTTTGCTTCATCACGGGTGGTTGCAATAATAACACCCTTACCGAGAGCAAGTCCGTCTGCTTTAATTACAGTGGGAATTGGTGCTGTTTCAAGGTATTCAAGGGCTTTTTCCATATCATTGAATACTTCATAAGCCGCAGTGGGAATACCGTATTTTTTCATAAGATTCTTTGAGAAAACCTTGCTACCCTCTATGATTGCTGCATTTGCTTTAGGACCGAAGCAAGGAATACCCTTTTCTTCGAGTGCATCAACGCAACCTAAAACCAACGGGTCATCAGGAGCAACAACTGCATAGTCAATTGCATTTTCAACTGCAAATTCAACGATTTTTTCTATATCCTTTGCACCGATATCAACAAGGGTTGCATCCTTTGCCATACCACCGTTACCGGGGAGGGCAAAGATTTCTGTAACCTCTTTATTTTCTTTTATCTTTTTGATGATAGCGTGTTCACGACCGCCACCACCTACAACCATAATCTTCATCTTCATACCTCTATTAATGGTGGAAAAGTCTCATTCCGGTGAAGGACATAGTCATACCATACTTGTTTGCACATTCAATAACAACATCATCACGGATTGAACCGCCGGGCTCTGCAATGTATTTAACGCCACTCTTCTTTGCGCGTTCAATGTTATCGCTGAAGGGGAAGAAAGCGTCTGAACCGAGAGCAACACCATCAATTGTTGCAAAATATGCTTTAACATCCTCATCTGTAAGAGGTGCGGGCTGAGAGGTAAAGTATTTCTGCCAGTTACCGTCTGCGCAAACATCCTCTTCATTTTTGTTGATGTAACCGTCAATAACATTATCTCTGTCGGGTCTGCCGAGCGTATCCTTGAAGGGAAGGTTAAGAACCTTTTCGTGCTGACGAAGGAACCATGTATCTGCCTTTGTACCTGCAAGGCGTGTGCAGTGAATTCTTGACTGCTGACCTGCGCCAACACCGATTGCCTGACCATCAACTGCATAGCAAACAGAGTTTGACTGAGTATATTTAAGAGTGATAAGTGCAATTATAAGGTCACGAACTGCACTTTCGGGCATATCCTTGTTTTCTGTAACAATATTTTTAAGAAGCTCTGCATTGATTTCAAAATTGTTTCTGCCCTGCTCAAATGTAATACCGTAAACCTGCTTGTGCTCAATGGGAGCAGGAACATAATCGGGGTCAATTTTAACTATATTATAGTTACCTTTTCTCTTTGATTTGAGAATTTCAAGTGCTTCGGGCTCATAACCGGGAGCGATAATACCATCGGAAACCTCGCGCTGAATAAGCTTTGCAGTTGTTACATCGCAAACATCGGAAAGAGCTACCCAGTCACCGAAGGAGCACATTCTGTCTGTACCTCTTGCTCTTGCATAAGCACAAGCTAAGGGAGATTCATCAAGACCCTCAATATCATCAACAAAGCAAGCCTTTTTGAGCTTATCTGAGAGAGGCACACCTACTGCAGCAGATGTGGGGCTAACGTGCTTAAAGGAGGTTACTGCGGGAAGACCGAGTGCTTCCTTAAGCTCCTTAACCAACTGCCAGGAATTGAAGGCATCAAGGAAGTTGATAAAGCCGGGGCGACCACAGAGAATTTCTATAGGAAGCTCGCTACCATCCGCCATAAAGATTTTTGCAGGTTTTTGGTTGGGGTTACAGCCATATTTTAATTCAAATTCTTTCATCACAATAATCTCCTTATTTATTCTTGTTTACAATGCGTGATTCGTATTTACCTGTTTCAAGGTCGATATATCTTACAAAAAGAGAAACCTTGTTATCTTCGTTAAGGTTTTTCCAGATGATATCTGTTAATGTATCAATATCAACATCGGGAAGCTCAAGTGTTTTAGGCTCACCCTCAAAGCTGGGAAGAGGGTTACCATCACATTTATATGTATGAATGAATTTTGCTTTTCCGGGAAGAGGATTCTGATAAGCAAATGTGTATCTCTGACAGGAAGAACCGTCACCATCTGCAGATTTAAGGATAGACATAGCATAATTCATATCACCGTTTTCAAGACGGATAATACCTGAAATACGAGGTGTGTAGTTAGGTGCATCATCCTCAAATTCACGGGTACGAAGAGCCTGCTCAAAGGTCATCTGCTTGTCCATCAATTCGTAGATAGTGTCTGTTTGGTCACCGTTTGTAACAATTGTTTTGTTACCTAAAACTCTGACGGGAGCATAGATAATAAGGTGGGGGTCAACCATTTTTGACTCGTCAAATGCCTGAGTTCTGATGCCCTCGCCATCCTCAACAAAAACTCTGTTTCTGCTGTTTTCGCTTCTGCCCATAATGAAATAAGCAGTAACAGCCTTTTTAGAATCGGCACTTTTACCGATTATGATACCTCTGCCGTGATAAGCAAGAGAATTAAGCTCATTTTCAAGATTTCTGATTTCCATTATTATCTATCCTTTCACCTTAGATTACTCTTTAATAACTGTCTTTCCCTCAGCAACCTCAACCTTACCGTCACAGAAAAGCTGAACTGCCTTGGGAAGTATTTTCCATTCTGCCTGCTCCATAATTCTCTTCTGAAGTGCTTCGGGTGTGTCACCCTCCTGAACCTCAACTGCTTTCTGAAGAATTATCGGACCTGCATCACATTCTGCAGTAACAAAATGGACTGTTGCACCTGAAACCTTCACACCCTTTTCCAAAGCACATTCGTGAACGTGAAGACCATAGAAGCCCTTGCCACAGAACGAGGGTATAAGAGCAGGATGAACATTAATCATTTTGTTTTTGAATGTATCGCAAACATTTTCATCAAGAATTGTCATAAATCCTGCGTAAACAACAAGGTCCGCCTTTTCTTCAAGAAGAGCATCTCTCATTGCAATGCTGTATGATGCGATATCAGAATATTCTTTTCTTATAAGAGTTCTTGTTTTTATCCCGTTATTTTCTGCACGGGTAAGAGCAAAGGCGTCCGCCTTGGAAGCAATTACACAGGTAATTTTACCTACGCCTAACTCCCCTCTTTTTTCGGCATCAATAAGCGCCTGAAGATTTGTTCCGCCACCTGAAACAAGAACAACAATATTTTTTCTTTCGGGCATTTTGCTACCTCAATTATTCAAGTATAATCTTGTCTTCGCCTTCAATAATTTCACCGATTACATAAGCATCGATATCATTATCTTTGAGAGTTGAAATTGCAAGCTCAACCTCATATGCAGGCACTACAATGCTCATACCAACACCCATATTATAGGTGTTAAACATATCTCTTTCAGGAACATTACCCCATTTAGCAATTACATCGAAAATGGGAAGAACCTTAACTGCAGATTTATCAATTTTTGCACACAAGCCATCGGGAATGCTTCTTGGAATATTCTCATAGAAGCCACCACCTGTAATGTGTGAAATGCCTTTAACATTAACCTTTTCAATAAGAGCAAGAATAGGCTTAACATAAATCTTTGTGGGAACAAGCAAAGCCTCTGCAATGCTCTTGCCACCTAATTCCTCGCGTTCAACATAAAGCTCGGGGTTATTATTATCAATATCAAAAACCTTACGACACAAGCTGAAGCCATTGGAATGAATACCTGTTGAGGGAAGAGCAATAACAACATCACCAACTGACATTTTGCTGTTATCAATCATTTTAGGCTTATCAACAACACCTACTGCAAAGCCTGCAAGGTCATAATCCTCAACGGGCATAAGACCGGGATGCTCTGCAGTTTCGCCACCTGTAAGCGCGCAGCCTGACTGAACACAGCCCTCTGCAACACCACTTACGATTTCTGCAATTTTCTCGGGAATATTTTTACCGCAAGCGATATAATCAAGGAAATACAATGGCTTTGCACCAACGCATACGATATCGTTTACGCACATAGCAACTGCATCAATACCGATTGTATCGTGCTTATCCATAAGAATAGCTAATTTTACCTTTGTACCGCAACCGTCAGTACCTGAAACCAATACGGGATGCTCCATACCTTTAGTGAAGCCAAGGTCAAAGCAACCACCAAAGCCACCAACATCATCCATTGAGCCTTCATTACGGGTTCTTGCAATGTGTTTTTTCATAAGCTCGACTGCTTTGTAGCCTGCAGTAATATCAACACCTGCTGCTGCATAACTTTCTGAACGTGAATTATTCATATCTATTCTCCTATAATATTTTTCAACAATATTTTTATCAGCCTTTACCATTCCAACAATATGTGCAAAGCTCCTCCTCGGGAAGCCCGATTGCTTTAACAATACCCTCTAAGGACTGGAATTCAAGAGATGCAAAATTAAGCTTTTCACAAATTGCCTTTCTCATTTTTGCACCACGCTCTGTGGAAGCATCGCTGTATTCGTCAATATGCTTAAAGCCCTCTTCACCCTCAAGTTCCATAATGGTAGCCCTTGATATAAGGTCCATATCGCTTGTGCCTCTTGAGAAATTAAGGTATTTGCAACCATACATAATAGGCGGACAAGCAGAACGCATATGCACCTCTTTAGCGCCATTCTCATAAAGGAATTCAACAGTTTCGCGAAGCTGAGTACCTCTTACGATACTGTCATCAACAAAGAGAAGCTTTTTGTCTTTAATAAGCTCGTGAACGGGAATCTGTTTCATTTTGGCAACCCTGTTACGCTCTCTCTGGTTGGAGGGCATAAAGCTACGGGGCCAGGTGGGAGTATATTTAATGAAAGGACGAGCGAAAGGCACACCACTTTCATTTGCATAACCTATAGCATGAGGAGTGCCTGAATCCGGAACACCGCTTACATAGTCGATGTTCTGAGCTTCCCCTAACATTTTATCGGTCTGCGCCATAATCTTTCCGTTTTCATATCTCATAGCCTCAACATTTCTGCCCTCATAGCAGGATGTTGGATAACCGTAGTAAGACCAAAGGAAAGCACAGATTTTTTTCTTTTCTTTTGCAGGAGAAAGAATCTTAACCTCATCAGCAGAAATTTCAACAATTTCGCCGGGACCTAACTCCTTATAATCCTCAAAGCCTAATTTTTTATACGCAAAATCTTCGAAGGAAACGCAGAAGCCATCCTCGCGTTTTCCGATAAGAACAGGAATTCTGCCTACCTTATCGCGAGCAGCAATAAGCTTTCCGTCATCCTTAAGAATAAGAATTGAAGAAGTGCCTTCGATTACATCCTGTGCAAAGCGGATACCCTCTGCAAAGCTTGATTTCTGGTCTATCATTGCAGAAACAAGCTCTGATGAGTTGATACCCTCACTTGTCATAGCACCGAAATGACCACCGCTGAAAGCAAGATACTGGTCAACAAGTGCTTCACTGTTATTTATGATACCAATAGTGCTGATAGCATAAAGACCGTGATTAGAGCGCATCAAAAGTGGTTGCGCATCTGTATCACTGATACAGCCTATTGATGAATTACCGCTCATCTGATCGAGAATATTCTCGAACTTTGTTCTGAACGGAGAATTTTCTATTCTATGAATTTTTCTTTGTAAGCCCTTTTCTTCGCTGAATGCCGCCATACCTGCACGACGGGTTCCCAGATGGGAATGATAGTCAACTCCGAAAAATGTATCAAGTACAGCATCGTTTTTAGATACTACACCAAAAAAACCACCCATTTTGCACCTCATTAATAAATTATTATCAACTCCATCAAAAAATCAAGTGAGGAGTTAGGAGTGAGGAGTTAGGAGTGTACGGACCTGCGGTCGGCATTATATAAACAGTAGTACAAGAAGTAGGCTCCTCTATTTTCATTGTAATCATATTTTATACTTTGATAACAATCCGATAGAAGAACTATTTCGGTTAGCGAAGCTTATAATTGCGTCGCAGACCCGACATTCCTCACTCCTCACTACTCACTCCTAACTTAACAATACTTTTTAAAATTTAATTATACTTTTCTTCTATCGCTTTATTTTTTTCAAGAACTGTTGCAGTATCCTTAGCTCTTTTTTCTGCAAGCTTCTTTTCAAGCCCGGGCTCACCGAGTGAAAGAATTTCAATTGCAAGAAGAGCAGAGTTTACTGCACCGTCAATTGCAACTGTTGCAACGGGAATGCCGGATGGCATCTGAACTGTTGAAAGGAGTGCTTCCATACCGCCCAAATTCTGAGACTTAATCGGAATACCGATAACGGGTAAGGTTGTGTTAGCAGCAACTGCTCCTGCAAGGTGAGCCGCCATACCAGCCGCCGCAATAATTACACCAAAGCCGTTCTCACGGGCATTAGCACTGAATTCCTTTGCTTCAACAGGGGTTCTGTGAGCAGAAAAAACGTGAACCTCAAAAGGAACCTCAAAATCCTTAAGAGTGTTTATAGCTTTTTCAACAACGGGTAAATCGCTATCGCTACCCATAATAATTCCGACTTTTTTCATAAAAAACATCCTTTCGCCTGCTTGTTTACTTAGCCTGTGTTTCGCAATAGATACAACGGTAAACTCCGTTGTCTTTATCTGTGAGCTTGAAAACGTGATTCAATTCCTGCTCTGTTGATGTAATGCAACGGGGATTTTTGCATTTTATAACATTTGTGAGCATCTGCGGAAGTTCAATTGCCCGCTTTTCAACCAACTCGCAATTTTTAATAATGTTAACCGTTATACCCGGGTCAACATAGCCGATAACATCAATATCAATAGCAATATCCGCATCAATTTTGATAATATCCTTTTTCCCCATTTTTTTACTTAAAACGTTTTTGATAATTGCAATGGAGCAATCCTGATTATCAAGCCCTAAAAGGTCATAAAGCTTCATACCGCGACCTGCGGTAATATGGTCTATAACATAACCATTTGTAATTGAATCTATATTCATTTCTCTGCCTCCTCTAAAAGCTTGAGAATAAGCGCCATACGGATATATTTACCATAAAGAACCTGCTTGAAATAACAAGCTCTCGGGTCATCATCCACCGCAACGCTTATTTCGTTTACTCGGGGAAGCGGATGCATAATGCACAAATCCTTTTTAGCATTTACAAGCTTCTTAGGCTCAAGAATATAGCTATCCTTAAGGCGCAAATAATCCTCTTCGTTGAAAAAGCGTTCTCTCTGAACTCTTGTCATATAAAGAATATCAAGCTCGGGCATTACGCTTTCAAGGTCAGTTGTCTGCTTATAAGGAATACCGTTCTTTTTGAGAACATCCTTCTTTATGTAGCTGGGGAGTTTCAATTCATCGGGTGAAATAAGCACAACATTAATACCGCTGTATCTTGAAAGGGCAGTAATAAGCGAGTGAACTGTTCTACCGAATTTAAGGTCACCACAAAAGCCTACTGTAAGATTCTCAAACCCACCCTTTTCACGATTGATTGTAAGAAGGTCCGTAAGAGTCTGAGTAGGGTGATTATGACCGCCGTCACCTGCATTGATAACAGGAATAGTAGCATTCTGCGCAGCAACAAGGGGTGCACCCTCTTTAGGATGGCGCATTGCAATAATATCTGCATAGCAGCTTATTGTTTTTGCAGTGTCTGCCACACTTTCACCCTTTGCGGCAGAAGAGTTGTTTGCCGCAGAAAAACCGATAACACTACCGCCCAACTCAATCATAGCAGCCTCAAAGCTGAGGCGTGTTCTTGTTGAGGGCTCAAAGAAAAGTGTTGCAAGCTTTTTTCTTTTACACCTTTCACAGTATTTATCGGGATTATCTATAATATCATTTGCCGTTGCAATAAGCTCATTAACCTCTTCAACGGTAAAATCGAGAATATCAATTAAACTTCTCATAAATAACTTCCTTATTCTTTAGCGCCGTTTACAGCAAGGTAATTTTTGATGCGCTCTACATTTTCCTTGTTTTTCTCGTCTTCTTCAAGGTATTCAATAATATCGTAAACATCAACCACAGAATATACGGGGAAGCCATATTCCTCGCCAACCTCTGCCATAGCGGATTTTTCTGTCTGACCCTTTTCCTTACGGTCAACCATAACAAATGTTGCAGCAACCTTTGTGCCCTTAAGACCTGAAAGGATTGACATACTTTCACGAATAGCAGTACCTGCTGTGATAACATCCTCAACGATTACGATTTCTTCGCCCTCCTGAGGCTTGTAACCAACGAAAACGCCACCTTCACCGTGATCCTTTTCCTCCTTACGATTAAAGAAGAAAGGAACATCAAGACCATTCTTTGCAAGAGCAACCGCAACGGAAACTGCTATGGGAATACCCTTGTATGCAGGACCATAAAGAACTGTTTTCTTGTTACCTACCTTTTCAAAATATGCTTTTGCATAGAATTCGCCAAGCTTACAAATCTGTTCGCCTGTTTTAATATCACCTGCGTTAATAAAATAAGGGATTTTTCTACCGCTTTTTGCAGTGAAATCACCAAATTTAAGAACGCCTGCACCTTCTAAAAACTGTATAAATTCTCTTTTGTAGGATTCCATTGTCTTTACTCCAATCTATAATTAGTACCACCCACCGCTAACGCGGTATGGCTGTTGCAATACTTTTACTCTAACGTAAAGATTGTACCACCCACCGCTAACGCGGTCCCCCCTCCTTTTTTACATTCGTAAAAAAAGAGGGATAATTAGGTAAAGGATTTTATTTTAGTCACAAAACTCTGCAACACATCTGTTATATGCTGCAACGGGGTCATCTGCTGCTGTGATAGGTCTGCCAACAACAATGTAGTCGGAACCGATTTTCTTAGCCTCTGCGGGAGTCATAACTCTCTTCTGGTCACCGATATCACCGTCTGCAAAGCGAACACCGGGAGTGATTGTAAGAAACTCTTTGCCACAGGTTTCGTGAACCTTGCCTGCCTCAAGAGGTGAGCAAACAACACCGTCAAGACCTGCAAGCTTTGCATTGTGAGCATAATGCATAACAACCTTATCGATAGGCTCTTTAATAAGAAGGTCGTTTTCCATTCTTTCCTGGTCTGTTGATGTAAGCTGAGTAACAGCAATAAGCAAAGGTCTTGTGCCATCGGGACGGGTAAGTCCTTCAAGAGCAGCCTCCATCATACTGATTGTGCCTGCAGCGTGAAGATTTGTAATATCAACATCAAGGTTTGAAAGAACTGCCATTGATTTTTTAACTGTGTTGGGAATATCGTGAAGCTTGAGGTCAAGGAAAATCTTGTGACCTCTTTTTTTGATTTCACGAACAATCTGTGGGCCCTCTGCATAGAAAAGCTCCATACCGATTTTTACGAAAGGCTTTCTTCCTCCTTCAAATTTATCAAGAAATTCATAAACCTTTTCTGCACTTGCAAAATCACAAGCAACGATAACATCTCTACCCATTATTTTGCGCCTCCTATTATATCACTTAAATTTTCTATACCATACTTGCCCATAACCTTTGGTAAATCATTAATGATGTCACGACAAATGCAGGGGTCAATAAGATTTGCCGCGCCAACCTCAACTGCAGTTGCACCTGCAAGCATAAGCTCAATAACATCCTCTGCAGAGGAAACGCCACCCATACCCACAACGGGAATATTAACTGCATTTGCCACCTGATAAACCATACGGACTGCAACAGGGAAAATCGCACTTCCTGAGAAGCCACCCATTTTATTTGCAATTACGGGCTTCTTTGTTTTAAGGTCAATTCTCATACCCAAAAGAGTATTTATAAGGCTGATACCATCTGCACCTGCCGACTCACACTCTTTTGCAATTGCAACAATATCTGTTACATTGGGTGAAAGCTTAATAATTACAGGCTTTTTTGTTACTGCCTTAACTGCCGCAGTAACCTCTGCCGCTGCTTTGGGGTCTGTGCCGAAGCTCATACCACCACCGTGAACATTAGGACAGCTAACATTAACCTCAAGCCAACCAACCTGCTCTTCCTTATCAAGCTTTTCGCAGGTGTAAGCGTAATCCTCAATAGCGAAACCGCTTACATTTGCCATAACCTTTTTATCAAAGCATTTTTTTAACTTCGGAAGTTCTTCAGAAATAACCTTTTCAACACCGGGATTCTGAAGACCAACCGCATTTATCATACCTGCAGTACATTCTGCAATTCGGGGTGTGGGATTACCGAAACGAGCATCCTTTGTTGTTCCCTTGAACGAAAATGTGCCGAGGCAATTTATATCATAAATTTCTGCAAACTCGTAACCGTAGCCAAATGTTCCGCTGGCGGGAATTATGGGGTTATCAAGCTCTGTTCCGCAAAGATTAACACTTAATCTGCCCATAAAATCTCCTCCTTTTTAAGCACGGGTCCGTCTTTACAGATTCTCTTGTAGCCTGTAACGGTTTTACAGGAGCAACCCATACAAGCACCAAAGCCACAGCCCATTCTTTCTTCAAAGCTGAACTGACCGCTTGTAGCACTCACTTTAAAAATTGCTTTAAGCATAGGCTCGGGCCCACAGGTGTAGAAATATGTATAATCAATTTCCTTCATTGCGTCTGTTACAAAACCCTTGATGCCATAAGAGCCATCAACAGTTGTAACAAAAACCTCTGCGCCAAGAGCTTTGAAATCTTCCTCACAGAAAATTTCATCTTTAGTATTGAAGCCAAGAACAACGCTTACCTTTTTGCCCTCTGCAATAAGCTTTTTACAAAGCATATAAAGAGGAGGAACGCCAACGCCACCACCTAAAAGCAAGGGCTTGTCGCCGGCAAGAGAAAGGTCATAGCCATTGCCGAGACCTGTGAGAATATTAAGCTCTTCCCCTGCTATCATTTCTGACATTTGCTCTGTACCCTTACCAACAACCTTGTAGATAAGAGTGAGTACACCATCTTCACTATCACAAACGGAAATGGGTCTGCGAAGATAAAGTCCGTCCAATTTAATATTTACAAACTGTCCGGAAGATGTGATATCACTCACATCTCCCTGAAGCTTCATTTTAAACACCGTTTCAGTAAGCGGTGCATTTTCAATTATTTTAAAAATTGATTCTCTCATAAGTTACCTTCTGCATCAATAGTTGAAATTGTAAGTGTGATATCCTCAAGAACATCAAGAAGAACATTTACAGTATCAAGTGCTGTGAATATTGTTACATTGTTTTCAATAGCATAACGGCGAATCAAGTGACCATCATTGTTGTTTTCGCTGCTGCCGTTAATATCCTTTGTATTGATAACATAAGCAATATGACCCTGACGGAGTGCTTCAGGAACCTCATTGCTTCCCTCGCTGATTTTGCCGAGAACGTGAGTTCTGATTCCGTTTTCCTTAAGGAATTTTGCAGTACCCTCAGTTGCCTGAATATTGAAGCCAAGCTTATAGAATCGGCGGATAAGAGGAAGCGCCTCTGCCTTATCCTTATCAGCAACTGTTGCAAAAACAGTACCATAGTTCTGAAGATGCATACCTGAAGCCTGAAGAGCCTTGTAAAGAGCCCTGTTCAATTTGTCATCATAGCCGATTGCTTCACCGGTTGATTTCATTTCAGGTGAAAGGTAAGCATCAAGTCCGCGGATTTTATTGAACGAGAATACAGGAACCTTTACATACCAACGCTTCTTTTCTGCGGGATAAATATCAAAGATACCCTGCTCTTTAAGGCTCTTACCCATAATAACCTCTGTTGCAATATCTGCAAGAGAGTAGCCTGTTGCTTTTGAAAGGAAGGGAACAGTTCTTGAAGAACGGGGGTTAACCTCGATAATATAAACATCATCTTTATCATCAACAATAAACTGAATGTTGAAAAGACCTACAATTCCGATTCCGAGACCAAGTTTCTTTGCGTACTGAAGAATTATACCCTTAACCTTATCTGAGATGCTGAATGAGGGATAAACGCTGATAGAGTCACCGGAGTGAATACCTGTTTTTTCAACAAGCTCCATAATACCAGGAACGAAAACATCTCTGCCATCGCAGATAGCGTCAATTTCAACCTCTTTACCATAGATGTATTTATCAACAAGAACGGGCTTGTCCTCATCAATTTCAACAGCAGTTCTCAGGTAGTGACGAAGCTGCTCTTCGTTAGCAACAATCTGCATAGCGCGTCCGCCGAGAACGAAGGAGGGACGAACAAGAACAGGATAACCGATTTCAGCAGCTGCTGCGATACCATCCTCAAGCTTTGTAACTGCCTTACCCTTTGCACGAGGAATGTTTAATTCATTAAGAAGGTTTTCAAATGCGTTACGATCTTCTGCACGGTCAATAGCAGCACAGTCTGTACCGATAATCTTAACTCCACGGTCATGAAGAGGCTGTGCGAGGTTGATAGCAGTCTGACCACCGAGAGAAGCAACAACGCCCTCGGGCTTTTCAAACTCTACGATGTTCATAACATCCTCAGGAGTAAGAGGCTCAAAATAAAGCTTATCCGCAGTTGTGTAGTCAGTAGAAACTGTCTCGGGGTTATTGTTGATAATAATAGCCTCGTAGCCTGCATTTTTAATAGTCATAACAGCGTGAACTGTTGAGTAGTCGAATTCAACACCCTGACCGATACGGATGGGACCCGCACCAAGAACGATAATTTTCTTTCTGTCTGTAAGGCGTGATGCGTTCTCACCTGTGTATGAAGAATAGAAATAAGGAATGTATGCATTTGTGTGGCAGGTGTCAACCATCTTGAACACAGGGAACAGATTCATTTCTTTACGCTTGTTATAAACATCAAGCTCATCACAATTCCAGAGACGAGCGATGTATTTATCACTAAAGCCCATCTTCTTTGCGGCAACAAGAGTATCGTTATCTTTATTCACACGAAGTGTTTCTTCCATATCAATAATGTTTTTAATTGCTTCAAGGAAGAAGGGGGTAATCATTGTAATCTCATGGATTTTTTCAATAGAAACACCGTGATAGATAAGCTCTGCAATAGCGAAGATATTATCAGAACGGAACTCTGAAATATACTCAAGAAGCTCTTCAACGCTCATATTATCAAACTTTGAAAGGTACATATGGTTAGCACCGATTTCAAGAGAACGGATACCCTTAAGGAGTGCTTCCTCAAGGTTTGAGCCGATACCCATAATCTCGCCTGTTGCTTTCATCTGGGTGCCAAGCTTATTTGTTGCAGATGTGAATTTATCAAAGGGGAAACGAGGTAATTTAGCAATAACATAATCAAGTCTGGGCTCGAATGCAGCGTTAGTGTTAGCAATCTGAATTTCTTCAAGTGCCATACCAACAGCAATTTTTGCAGTAACACGGGCAATAGGATAGCCTGATGCCTTTGATGCAAGGGCAGAAGAACGGGAAACTCTGGGGTTCACCTCAATAAGATAGTATTCGGAGGTATGGGGGTTAAGAGCAAACTGAACATTACAGCCACCTTCAATTTTAAGCTCCTTGATGAGCTTGATAGCTGAATCGTTGAGCATCTTCTCATCTTCCTTGCTGAGTGTCATAATAGGTGCTACAACGCAGGAGTCACCTGTATGAACGCCAACAGGGTCAATGTTTTCCATACCGCAGATGGTAATAGCGTGGTCGTTGGAGTCACGCATAACCTCAAACTCAATTTCCTTATAGCCCTTAACGGATTTTTCAATAAGAGCCTGATGAACGGGAGAAAGCTTGAAAGCGTTTGTACCGATTTCAATAAGCTCCTCTTCATTATAAGCAAAGCCGCCACCTGTACCACCAAGGGTAAATGCGGGACGAACAACAACGGGGTAACCAATGCGGGCTGCCGCTGCCTTTGCTTCCTCCAAAGAGTAAGTGATTTCTGAAGGAATAACAGGCTCACCTATGGATTCGCAAAGCTCCTTGAACATTTCGCGGTCCTCTGCGCGTTCAATTGAAGCACTTGAAGTACCGAGAAGCTGAACCTCACACTCTTTAAGAACACCCTTTTTCTCAAGCTGCATTGCAAGGTTAAGACCTGTCTGACCACCGATACCGGGAATAATAGCATCGGGACGCTCGTGACGGATAATCTTTGCAACATATTCAAGAGTAAGGGGCTCCATATAAACCTTATCAGCAATAATGGTATCAGTCATAATTGTTGCAGGGTTAGAGTTAACAAGAACAACCTCGTAACCCTCCTCTTTAAGTGCCAGGCAAGCCTGAGTACCTGCATAGTCAAACTCTGCAGCCTGACCGATAACAATAGGACCTGAACCTATAATCAAAACCTTTTTAATGTCTGTTCTCTTTGCCATAAATTTTCCTCCAAATATATATCATCGTAAATTATTAACTCATTTAGTGTAAGCAACTTTTCCGTTACAAACCGTAAGTATACATTCGCCCTTAACCTTCATATTTTCAAAAGGTGTTGCTCTTCCTTTTGAAAGAAAATCTTCAGGTTTTATAACATTTTCTTTTTCTAAATCCCATACTGTGAAATCCGTGCCAAGTGGTATTCCGAATCTTTCACGGGGATTTATTGCAAGAAGCTCTATAACCTTTTCCAGTGTAAGCTCCCCTGTTTCAACAAAGTGGGTGTACATAATCTGAAATGCGGTTTCAATTCCCACAACTCCGAATGCACTTCCCGCAAGGCCCTTGCTTTTTTCTTCTGCAGAATGAGGTGCGTGGTCGGTGGCTATCATATCAATAGTTCCGTCCTTTATACCCTCAATCAAAGCGAGCTTGTCCTCTCTTGAGCGAAGGGGCGGATTCATTTTAAATCTTCCGTCTTCCTGCAAAACACTATCATCAAGCACAAGGTAATGTGGACCTGTTTCGCAGGTTACATCCAAGCCCTCGGCTTTAGCTTTTCTTATAAGCTCAACACTTTCTTTTGTTGAAATGTGGCAAACGTGGTATTTGCAACCTGTCTCCTTCACCAATTCCAAATCTCTTTCAATAGGCTTCCATTCACTTTCACTGCAAATACCCTTGTGGCTATGCTCCTTGCAGTAATCACCATCGTGAATATAACCGCCGAACAAAAGTGAATTATCTTCGCAGTGAGCAACTATCATTTTGCCTAAAGCTTTTGCTTCAAGCATTGCCTGACGCATAAGCTCTTCACTCTGAACTCCTCTGCCATCATCAGAAAAAGCGATTGCATTTCCCGCCATAGCCTTCATTTCAGAAAGCTCTTCACCCTTCTGACCGATTGTTATTGAAGCATAGGGATAAACATTTATTGTTGCATCTTTTTTGATTATGTCTGTTTGTTCTTTAAGATGCTCGGCTGTATCAGGAACGGGGTTCAGGTTTGGCATTGTGCAAACTGCGGTATAGCCACCTCTTGCAGAAGCCTTGCAACCTGTTTCAATCGTTTCTTTATAAGAAAAACCCGGCTCACGAAAATGCACATGCACATCGCAAAAACCGGGAAATATAAAATATTTATCACAATTGAAAACAGAAAGAGCAGGACAAGAAGACAAATGCGCCGCAACATCTACATAAAAGGAGGGAGAACCGACCTTTTTCATTGCAGCCATATTTATTGTTTTTGCCTTGAGTTGCTGTAACATAATAATACCCTTCTGTATTTTAATTCCATTATCTCCCGTCAGGGAGGTAAAAACAAAAGCCTTGCACATTGGCAAGGCTGAACACACAAAAACATTGATACAGTATTCACTGTACCCACATATTCATAATTCAATCTTGCCGATCTCTCTGTACCGACTTAAAGACCTTATTTATGATACCAAAACCACACTGAAAAGTCAATAGAAACTCTGCTTTCCGAACGCCATTTTTCAGCACATAAATCAAGGCATTTTTGTTGAGTTTGACTAAAAAATATTGTAACACAAAAAACCATTCTAAACAAGAAAAAATCCGCTTGTTTTTGCATTTTGTTAAAATGCCCAAAACTGAAAACCTAAGTTTGTCAATGTGACGAAGAATAAATGTTGAATATCACCATTTTATAGTGTAAAATAAAACATTATATTGTATATTAAACGCGGGGCGGTGAGGGATTGAGAAAAGAAAACGAAATATACATTTTCCAAAAGGGCTTCAACTATTCTCAGGATGGGCCGGGTAACCGTCTTGTTTATCACCTTGCTGGATGCAATTTAAAATGCCCCTGGTGCTCAAACCCCGAGGGAATGGAAATCACAAAGAACGCCACACCTGTGACAATCGAAGCCATTGTAAAGGAAGCAATTTCCTGCAAGATGATGTACTTTGACGGTGGCGGTGTTACCCTTACAGGTGGCGAGGTTACCTGTCAAAAAGACAGTGTTCAATCACTTTTAGAGCAATTAAGGGAAAACAATATTAACTCCTGCATTGAAACAAATGCATCATTAAAAAACTGCAAAGAAATTTTTGAAGTAGTTGATTATATGATTGCGGATTTCAAATCTCCTGACCCTGAAAAATTAAAAGAGGTTACAGGTGCAGATATTGAAGTCATAAAAGAAAATCTTTTTTTCAGAGCCCAAACAGGAAAGCCTCTGCTTATACGAATCCCCCTTATTAACGACTTTAACAATGGTAAGAAAAATGCAGTTTTATTTGCAGATTTTTTCAAGAAATTATATGAAAAAAGCGGTAATGAAAATCTGTATTTCGAGATACTCACATACCACGAATTCGGCAAAGAAAAATATGAAAAGCAAGGCAAGATTTACACCATAGAAAATGGATTTGTCTCTCCCGAAGATGTGAAAATTCTTGCCGAAGAAATCAAGAAAAATAACCTGAATTTAATTCACACTTGAGGTGCTTGTTATGTATAATTTTGACCCTATAAAAACAACTGAAAAGGCTAATCTTCTTTTCAAGGAGGAGCGCGCAATAAATCATCTTGAAGGTTGGTTTATTATTAAAGAGGCTGAGCAGAAGGTTGATGAAAAATACTGCTCACTTCCACCTATGAGAAGAGCTGCAGAAAAATTCAGAGAGGCGATAAAGGTTCTGCCCTTATCAATTAGTGATTATGCAATTTTTGCAGGCACTCAGAGAGATGCATTTGCAAGAAGCTATGCGCTTATAAACCCCAGCTTCAGAGTTGAAACCTTTGCAGGCTATTGCGACCCAACCGCAGTTTATAATGATATTGACCCAACTGAAGAGTTTCCCAAGGAGCGCATTGAGGCTCTTCGTGAGCTTGATAAACAGACCGATTATGTTAAAACTCTTTCTGCAGTTTATAACTCTTGCGAAAAGCTTACAGGTGAGGTTGCATTCTTTGTTGAGCAGGTAACAGGTCACCTTATCCCCGATATGCGCTATGCATTAAAATACGGCATCAAAAAGATGCTTGCTGATATTGAAGAGCAACAGAAAACTGCAAATGACGAGCAAAACGATAACTACGAGGCAATGAAAATCGCTTTGGAATGTGCTCTTATTCTTGCAAAAAGATATAAAGAAATTGCAGAAGAAAAGTTAGCTGCTGCAGAGGGCGAAAGAAAAGACGAGCTTAAGCTTCTTGTTGATACTCTCGCAAAGGTTCCCGAAAATGGCGCAGAAACACTCTTTGAAGCAATTCAGAGCTATATTCTTCTCTGGCAAACAATGTGCCTTGAGCAAGCACCTAACCCCTTTGCGTTCTCCGTTGGCAATGCGGACAGAATTTTCGAGCCATACAGAGCAAATGACAGTCTTTCAAGAGAGGAAGCTGCTGCACTTTTCAAGCATTTTCTTGTATTCTTCAATGTTGGTGACAGAAGCTGGGCAATTTCTCAGAATCTTATTGTAAGCGGTCGCGATAAAGACGGTAACGACCTTACAAATGCATCTACCTATGCTCTTCTTGATGCATATTATGAAATGAATCTCCCTCAACCTATTCTTTCTGTGAAGCTTCATAAAAACACTCCCGAGAAGCTTTATAGTGAGCTTGGCAGATTCCTTTTCACCCCCGGTTGCCTTACACCATCGTTCTTCAATGATGATTCTCTTTATACAGTTCTTTCTGAAGCGGGAATTGATATTGACGATATTGCCGACACCTCAATTGCAGGCTGTCAGGAGCCTCTTATTATGGGCAAGGATAATGCCAACACAACTAATAGCTGGTTTAATTTAGGCAAGGTGCTTGAGCTTACTCTCAACAATGGTTATTCCACTATTACAGGTGAATATATCGGAACAGTTTGTGAAGAAACCGATGCTTTAACTGCTCTTAAAAATGTAAGAGAGCGCTTCTATAAAAATGCACAGTATTACTGTGACGAAATGGTGAAAGCTGCAAACGGTTGCTCCCGTGCAATTTCACATCTTCCCGTGCCCTTCCTCAGCACAGTTATGGGTGGTATTGAAAGCGGATATGATACCCGCGATATCACTCATCAGGGCACAAAATACAATGGTAGCGGTTGCCTTATTCACGGCACAAGCGTTGTTGCAGATTCATTTATTGCAATTGACAAGCTTATCAACGAGCGTCCCGAGGATGCCCAAAAGCTTCTTGATGCTTTAAAATGCAATTTCGAAGGCTACGAGGAGCTTCGCGAATTCTTAATGTCTGCAGATAAATTCGGTAACAATATTGAAAATGTTGACAACGAAGCTGCAGAGGTAGCCTCAAAAATTGCCGATATGGTAAGAGCGCAAAAAAATTATCTTGGCAACAATTTCCGTCCCGACTTTTCAACCCCCTCAACTCACCTTTTATATGGCTATTGGGTTGGTGCACTTCCCTGCGGAAGAAAGTCAAGAGATATGCTT
This sequence comes from Clostridia bacterium, assembly GCA_017436285.1. Classification (GTDB taxonomy): domain Bacteria; phylum Bacillota; class Clostridia; order Oscillospirales; family Acutalibacteraceae; genus DTU089. The sequence continues at coordinate 72,895 of JAFSDL010000030.1, read as the reverse complement.
GGCTATGGTGTTGACCCTCTCTATGGTGAAGCACAGAACGGTCTCGGCTTCCGTACCCTTTCACTTATGAAATTGCCCTTTAATAAAATGTGCGGTGGCTATGCTTCTCACTTTGGTATTGACCCCAAATATTTCACAAGCGATAATTACGAAGGTAAGGGCGTTGAATTCCGCGATAAGGTTATGAAGCCCTTGTTCTTCAACGAGCTTAATGAGAATGTTTCCCCCTTCTATCTTTATGTTAATGTAACAACTGCAGAAATTCTCAAAAAGGTTCTTGCAGAGCCGAAAAAATATGCTCCCAGTGGAGTTTATATTATGAGAATTCACGGAACATTCGTTAACTTTCTTGACCTTTCCCCTGCAATTCAGCAGGATATCATCCGCCGACTTGACCCCGCTTCAACAGTAATGTGCTAAGGAAAATCTATGAATATATTAGGAATTGATATCGGCACAACCACCGTAACCTCCCTTGTGCTGAATACTGAAAAAAGCGAGATTCTGAAAGCCTGCACCCTTAAAAATGATTCATTTATTGAGGGCAGAGCTTTTGAAAAGCTCCAGAACCCCAATTTAATAATTGAAACAGTTAAATCTGCAGTTGAAAATGTTACAAATCGTATCACAATTGATGCTATCGGCATAACGGGGCAGATGCACGGAATATTGTATCTTGATAAGAACAACAAGCCCTGCTCCCCTCTTATAATCTGGCAGGACGAAAGAGGCAACGAGATTTATAAAAACGGGCTTTCCTATGCAGAATATTTAACAAAAGAAACAGGAATTAAAGCTGCTTCAGGCTTTGGTCTTACAACTCATTTTTACAACTTAATAAATGACGAAGTACCCGAAAATGCAGTGATGCTCTGCACAATTCACGATTATCTTGCATCACTTTTAACAGGCACAAAGCCCGTTACTCATAGCAGTGATGCCGCAAGCTTAGGCTTTTATAATTTAAAAGAAAATTGCTTTGATGATAAGGCTTTAAGCCAAGCGGGAATTGATAAAAGCTTTCTTCCTAAGGTTATTAAAAGCACCTCTTTGGCAGGTAAAACCAATTGCGATTTTCTGCCTGACGGAATTCCTGTTGCAGTTGCAATCGGTGATAATCAGGGTAGCTTCTTAGGCTCTGTTGCAGATACGGAAAGCTCAGTTCTTGTTAATGTGGGCACAGGCAGTCAGATTTCCTTTGTAACAGGAAATGTCCAAGACCTTTCCTGCGGTGAAATCCGACCCTTGACAGACGATAAATATATTTTCGTAGGTGCTTCACTTTGCGGTGGCAGAGCCTATGCAATATTAAAAGCGTTTTTTGAAAAATGTGCCGAAATGCTTGGTGGCTCAAAGGAAAATCTGTTTTCGCTTATGGATAAAAAAGCAGAAAGCATTACTGATTTTTCTGATTTATTAGCTGTTAATTGTCAGTTCTGCGGTACTCGTGAAAACCCGAAAATCCGAGGCAGTATTGAAAATATCGGTATCGAAAACCTCACTCCCGAAAACCTTATTTTAGGAACACTTAAAGGAGTTTCAAAAGAGCTTTTTGATATGTATGAAGATGAAAAAGCACTTCTCACCGCTACCCCAACCACCCTTGTTTGCTCCGGCAACGGTTTAAGAAAAAGTGAAATATGGAGAAAAATTTTCACAGAGGATTTTAAAATGACCGCAACACTTCCCAAGCATAGCGAGGAGGCTGCTGTTGGTGCTTGTGTTTTTGCAAGTGTAGCAAGTGGCATTTATAACGATATAAAATCTGCGCAAAATGCGCTTCTGAGGTAAATTATGAACACTAAAACGATTGCAAATAATCCTGTTTTTTTTGAAAAAAACCGAGTTTTTCGCGTATATTTAGGCGGTAAGCTTTTCAGTGATTTCTTCGGTGACAATAGCGAGGATTCCTTCTATCCTGAAGAATGGATTTGCTCCTCAACAAAGGCACTTAACGAGGGAAGCACCGATGAATTTGAAGGTCTTTCCACAGTAAAAGGCACCAATATTCACTTCAACGAGCTTATCGAATGCGAAAAGGAATTGATGCTTGGCAACAGAAACGGTCTTGATGTTCTTGTTAAGGCTTTAGATTCTGCAATCCGACTTCCTGTTCAGGCACATCCTGATAAAGCATTTTCAAGAGTGCATTTCAACTCTGAATTCGGCAAGGCAGAATCCTGGCTTGTTTTAGGCGCGAGGGAGGATGCTTGCATCTATTTCGGCTTTAAGGACGGTGTAACTCCCGAAGAATTCGAGAAAGCAGTGGAAGAAAGCGAAAATGATAAATCCGCTATGGAAAAGCTTCTTAACAAAATTCCCGTAAGCGTTGGTGATGTTTATTTCATTCCTGCAAAGGCAGTTCACGCTATTGGTGCAGGTTGCCTTATTCTTGAGGTTCAGGAGCCAACAGACTTTACAATCCAACCTGAACGTTGGTGCGGTGATTATCATTTAAGCGATAATGAAATGTATATCGGTCTTGAAAAGAAAACTGCACTGAGCGTTTTTGACTATTCTTATAACTACGAAAGAGTTATGAGGGAATGCAAAAAAACACCCGTTGCAGCTTATGAAAACAACGGATGTAAAAAGGAAATTCTTATAAGCAAAGATGATACCCCCTGCTTCAGTGTTGAAAGATACATTGTTAATAATGGTAAAACCGAAGCACTTCAGGGCGTCTGCGTTTATGTTGTAACAGAGGGCTCGGGAAAGATTGTTTCCGAGGACTACGAAAAGGAAATTAAAAAAGGTGACTATTTCTTTATGCCATATTCTTGCGATGGTAAATTCCTTGTTGAAAGCAATTCCTTAACACTCGCAAAATGTGTACCACCTTCAATAAAATAAAAGTATTGCAACATATCCCTCTTTTTTGCAGAGCAAAAAGGAGGGGGGACCGCGTTAGCGGTGGGTGGTACAAATAAAAAAGGAGTTCCCAATGCAAGATAAAAAAGTGTTAGTAGAGCGCGCCCATAGAATGCGCAAAGAACCCACTGAAGAAGAAAACAAACTCTGGCATATTCTCCTCAAAAAAATCCGTCCGCGATTTCTTCGACAACGAGTAATAGGAAACTACATAGTAGATTTTTGTTGCCCAAAACTGAAATTAATTATAGAGGTTGACGGAGAACAACACTATTTGCCAGAAAACGAAAACTATGAACGCACACGAACTACTTTTCTTGAAGAAAAGGGTTATAAAGTATTAAGATTTTATAATAGTGATATAAATAAGCTTATACGTAATATTGAACTTTCAATTGTTGATATTTGTAAAGAAAGAGCCGAAGAAATAGGGAAAGATGTTGTGGTAGAGTTTATTAAATAGTACCACCCACCGCTAACGCGGTCCCCCCTCCTTTTTTACATTCGTAAAAAAAGAGGGATAGCTTCGCGCTTAATTTAGAAATCCTATCAAGGAGAAATTTATGACTAAAGAATTTTCAAGGAATAAAACCTGGAACCCCAAAATCGTTGGTGAATTTTTAGCAGAACTAAGTAACGAAGAGAACGCATACACCAACGAAGAAAAGTGCGATTATATAAAAGACACCGCAAAAGAGCTTTTAACGCGCGGTGGTAATGGCAACATTTCTTCTGCGGAAAACATTCTGATATATGCTACACAGCATTATTTTGATAAAATAGATTCTCAGATCAAAGCAAGCATTTATTATCTTTTAGGCGAGCTTTATGAAGCATATAAGGAGAATTTTGTAAGAGCATATACCTATTACGAAAAATATACTCTCAACAATAAAGAAAACAGCGGTACTCATTCTCTTATGCTGAAAGCTCTTATTCTACGTGATGATTTCACATATTCGGATGAGCTTGAAAAGGAATTCAGAATGAGCCTTGCTGAATGGGATATGGGTCTGAAAAACGACAGAATTTATGAAAACCTTGGCAGATTTATTATTCTGAATCACGAGGGTAACGAGGAAGAGAGCAAAAAGGTAATGAAGCGCCTTTGGGGTATTATAAAAAATGACGAGCTTGTTGTTCCTGATTTAATTATAAAAAAGAATATAAATGACAGAGTCAAAGTTCCTTCAAAAATAAAAGAATTTATTTATAGTAAAAACACAGAGCTTAATCCAATAAAATAAACACAACAAAAAATCGACTTGCATTAAGCAAGCCGATTTTTTGTTGTGTTTTTTTATGTTTTATTCTTTATTTTTTGTTCTTCTCTTACTAACCTTAATAAGAGTTGCTGTTGCGCCTGCACCGCAGAGCATAAACATTATGAACCAAGGTGCGTTCTCTTTTGCAGCATCCTCATCAAGTGCGTTAGTTGCAATTGCAACAAGAGGTTTAAGGGCAACCCTCACCGCTGCTTTTAGCGGTTCGCTATCAGAAATAAATTCTGCTATCGGAGGTGAAAGCTTATAGTAAGCATTAACGAATGCAGTACCCAACGGATTAGTTAACAAGCATTCATCACGGAACTTACAAAGCAAACCAACCTCGCCTGAATCGTGACCGTAAGATGCAGTTGCAATGAAGCAAAGTGTTGGAAGTGTGGGTTCACCGTTTGTTACATCTGCGCCAATAATGGAGTCGCAGAAAACACGAAGAACATTACCTTTATCTGTAGCAACAGCGGGTTCTACCGGAACCTCAATCTGTTTGCCATCTTCTTGCTTTATTTCTACCTGCGGGTTTCCGTTTGAATCATACTTTGTTGCAGTTGAAACTATACCTTTAGCAAGGTGATTAACGGTAACACCTGTATTGCTTGTTGCCATATTCGGAAAATGATACATTACATCAAGTGAATAATAAATATCATCCGATTTAGGCTCGTTCAAAACCACGTTGCCTTTTTCATCTTTAACAACTTTACCTTCAGCATCGGTTTTTTCATACTTAAAATCAGTTTCTAATGCCGCAATTGTTACAGTAACAGCGCTGTAATATGTACCATCATCCTCAATATAAGGCTCAATCGACAAATAAATCGGAACATCTGAAAGCTGTCTTGCTGAATTACGATTTTTTCCTTTATCCTGAATACATACAAAATAGCCATTCATTTCTTTACTACCTGTGCAGTCAGCAGTATTGCAACTATCGGTTTCATTATTCCAATTTCCTTCGCATTTATCACAAGCATAGCTTGGCAAGGAAAAAAGGTATGAATAAGAGTCATCAACCGTTTCTGCTGTTGGCACTACCTCAATAGTATCAAAAACATCTGCTGTCTGAGCTTTAGCAACGCCGGTTGAACCCTTTTGTAGCATATCTGCAACGGTTTTAACCGCTTCTTGCTTTATACTGCGTTCTTCACTTTTCTGAAAAGCGCGGTAAGTAACCTTGAACATATTCGCCAGAGCCAGCACACCAAAGGATAAGAGAAATAAAACTATAACAAGCTCTACAATTGTAAAACCTTTTTTATTTTTTGAAAGGAATTTAAACACTTTTCTCCCTCCTTAGCTTGCCGCTCGACCTGCAATAGTATTCATTTTAGCATTTTCTGAGGTATACACCCACATAACTTCATCTTTGTCATATGAATAGCCTTCATTATCAGCTGTATCAAGTATCTGTGCATTACCTATTTCTTTTAATCTATCCAATGAAATTGCTCCAAGGAATGACTTTCCGGTGCCTTCATAACCAACGAAATAATAATAACCGTTGGCTATTGTTGCATCTGTTATTTCACCTGAGAAATTACCGTTCTGAACCCTTTTGAATGACCATACGCCATCCTTACATTCACCAACAACAATAATCTCAGGCATATTGGGTGCCTTCTGACCTGTGATAATAACAAGCTCATCCTTTGCTTCTATTGATGTGATTTTTGAGAAAGCAACATCAAGAGTATACATACCTGTTGCGTCACCGGCTTCTATTTCAATCATATTGGAAACAATAGATTCATCTGCAAGAGGAACAGCACCATTCATAGATGTAACCTGGTCGGAAATATAGCTTACAAGCTGAATATCCTTATCAACGTGATAATCGGAATCTTCATCATCAGGGTCACCCGAACCCGAACCTGTTGCAGTACCTGTTGCAACAAGTGATAAATATGCACGACCCTTATTATCTCCATAAACAGCCCAATAGTTCAACTGGTTTTTAGTATCGGACAATTCTCTTTCCTCAACGAAAATATCAACTGCTGTGAACTGAATACTGTCTCTACTGTGTGTACCGTAACCATTGGTATATGCCTTATACTGAGAATATCCGCTCAAAGAATTACCGTCAAAGCTTTCGTTATCCTTATAGTAGAGAAGGTTAACAAATGCACTATCCTGACCTTCAACCATTGCAGAAAGAACACCATCGTTATAAATGCCTCCGAGAGCCGTTGAGGTAACGCTATTATCTGCAGCATGAGCATATTGATAGGTAGAACCTGCAACCGCATAGCCAACTGCAACAGTAACACCATCTTTGGAAGCAACCTGAGTAAGGTTATACATTTCTCCGGGGAACCAAACGTTATAATAATCGTTATTCACGCTGTTGAGATATGTATTTCCGTTTTGTAAATTACCGTTGCTGTCACTTACAGCTCTGTTCGCCTGATGGATATCTAACGATTCACCTTTATAAACTGACTGATTAGCGTTAAATGTCTGGAAAGTCAATTCACCGTTTTCTTTTGTATAAGCAGCATCCTTTCCGTAATGAGAACGCCAATAAAGTCTTTCAAATGAACGGGTATATTCAAGAGTACCGTCATAGGTAATATTAGTATAAACTCTTTCACGATTTGAAGCATAGCCAAAAGTGAAATTAACATCATCTAAATACAAATATGTCCATGCTCTGGATTGGTTGGGTAAGAAAAACGCTGTTTTTGAGGCAAGATCTGAACCATTAGATAATCCCATCGTTGTAGCATTCTCACTTGTAATTTTAGCATCATTTTCGGAAATGTAATTTGTACAGAAAAGAAGCTGTGATTGGCGATCACCTGCACCCATACGTGAATAGTCACCATCATTATATTTTGCCACATATGTTGCCGTTCCGTCCTCATTGCTGAGAATAAGATAATCCGTAATAGCTCCCTTAGGGTAAGAACAAGCATTACCCGTACCAAAGTAATTAGAACGGTTCTGATACCATCTTCCGACCATTCCGTTATCCGAAATATCTGTATCGTCCTTGACACTCCAGAAGTTAGTATATTCGTGATGCTCTGCAGCACCCGCTTCTATCTTATCCGTTTGTATAATATTGGCATAACCGTGAACAGTACCAACATAGAATGTTGTTCCTTCAGTAGTAGTTGTGCTGGGAATATAAATGGCATCTGTAATATTAACATCTAAAGATGCTCCATTCAGTCGATCACTAGTGTTGCTTTCACCTTGCCCTCTTCTGACTGTACTTATTTTAGCCATACTTGTTGAGTTTTCATAATCGTCTGCAGTATCCATATAGTTTACCAGCGAATCAGTGTTTGCGGTCAAAGGATATGATGCAAGAGATTTAATTCTTAAGGGGGCATATACATAGTCTGACTGCTGTTCGTCATTCTGGTGTTTATAATGGAAAGCAAGAACCTCGGAAGCATTTTTATAAATAGTAGATGATCTTATATTGACCGTTATCTGGTTTTTATCCCATACCGCCGCAAAATCTTCAAAATAGTCTTCATCAGGGTCTGCAGGACCGATAACACCATAAAGACGAAGAGGCCAACCTCTCTCTGTAAGAATATACGAAATTGTTCGTCCGTTTTTAAAGCCAAATTTATGTCCCGTACCATCACCATTGTAATAATAAGCAAACTGAGTTTTAAGAGAGAATACGTTATACTTGTCATCACCGACTAATCCAGCACGACTTACTGATGTCAACCAAGTTTCATCCTTACTGTAGTTCGCAGAGGAACCATAAGCAACTCGTTTTTTTGCTGATGTATATTCAAAAATATGCGAATAATCACCGCTCCAGAGAGATGGATAAACTCTGTGACCCGTGGTTATATCATAAGCCTGGTCAATATAATTATGAGAGGTACCGCCATAATATGCAGTTGATGTGTTTTTCGATGAATGACCGGTACTATGTTCATATATCTCTGTAGAATCAGATGTATAGTTATACATTCTGTAAATTGTACCACCTGTACCCGTCATAACATAATATGGATCAAGTCCGGCGGTTTCATCGTTTGAAATCCAGCGTATATTCTTAATTTCAACACCTAACTGAGAGGGCGAGCCAACAGTTATAGAGGATTCAACAGAAGAATTCTGCGTTAAATAAACGCTGTTAGAGGTTCTCATTGTACGATCCATAGCCTCAAGAACATATTTTGAAGTTTTTATAATTTCTCCGGTTGCACTTGTGCTTTCTTCTGAAATTTCCTGAACACCTGCAGAGGTATAGTAATCTGCTTCAGTAGTTTCGCCAGCAAACATAAGCGTAGGGGGGTCAATATAAATATATTCGCAAACAGTACGCGTTTTACCTCGGGTATTAACGTAATAAACCTGAATTTTCAAAGGAGAATATGTGAAATCAAGCTTATCGTTTGAAATAATCATACCGATTCGGCCATCATCGGATTCATTGGTAAATCCTATAACACCGTTCTGATCCGGTGTAAAGCTTTCACCCGCGCTATCGGTAACTTCAACATTACAATAGCCTGCGGTACCGCTATAAACTGCCTCTTCATATGTAGCACCGCTGTTACCGCTGTTATTATTTCCGCCGCCACCCTTGGTTTTATCGGGAATTACCACCTCGATATGTATTGTATCCTCAGGCAAACCACTTTTTCCGGTATCAGCATCAATCTCATAAGGAAATTTACCGCTTGTTATTTCTTTGAATTCCAGACCCTTTGTCTGAATAAGAATTTCGTGAGAGGTTTTGTCATCGTTAACGTGAGCGGGTGAAATCAGCTTGAGAGAAGGTCTTACCTGACCGAAAACTGTTGCCATTGACTCCTGCGCAGTGGCAACAATTTTTCTTCCTATAACATTGATGTTTTCAAAAAGCACCTCTGCGCTGACCTTCAGATTCATATTAAGAGAAATGCTTAAATCCTCATCACGTCTTGCAAGACCCTGCTCTAACTCTGTTTTAGAATCATATATTTCTTCAGTTTTTTCACCGGCATTATACAAGGTTTCATAGGAAGAAAGGAGCATTGGTGTGAACATTACAACAATAAGACTGAGTAATGAAAGTGCGCAAAGAAGCTCAACATAGGTCATACCCAATTTATTGAGAATGCGATTTTTCTTTTTGCTTTCAGAAATACGCTTTTTCATTTAATCAATCCTTTCTTTAAAATATAGATGTTTCTGATAATATTTTAATTAACTATCCCAGATAACATAGAAATCATCAATAACAGGTGTGCTGTTCAAATCACCTGTTCTGACATTACCAACATATTTTAAATCTTCTTTAACATAATCCTTATCTCTGACTGCATCCGAAACAGCTCCGTAAATACCCTCCTGAATCCAAGACCAGAACTGCCACCACTCAAGGTTATTTGTATCGGTTTCATCCTCAGCATAAAGAACATCCATAAAATAGTTTGTCATTGAAAAGCCTGCCGGATATTTATCTGATGTTTGCTGACCGTTCACGGTTCGGCTTATTGTTGTTTCAACCTCAGTGTTGAACAAATAAACGTCACCTGCATTAGCAAATTTATAAAGGATAATATCCTCACCTTTATAGTAAACAGTCTGAGTTTTCCAGTTAGAACCGTTTTCAGTAAGGGGAACTAACCATACATAAGCATCCTCCATAAAGTAAACCATACCCGCTTTAACAGTTTTTCCGCGTGATTTATGATAATAACTATATGGTGTGCTCTGAGGTGCCGTTAAAATAATTGAACTCATTCTGAATGCGTTATAATCCAGGAGCGATGCAAGGATAGAGGTTTTCTGATAAAGGGATATAAAGCTGTTTACACTTTCATTGAAAACAATTACAGGTGCCTGGAAATAAAGCAATTTATAAAGAGACTGGTTGGATTCAAGACCATCACCGATACGTCCTGTTCGGCAAGGGTTAATAAGAAGGTTAACAGGCATATCCACCTGAATTCCGTTTGTTGCAGTGAAAGCAACAAAGTTATCCTTTTGAGCATTTTTTGACCAAGAACGCATATTATTGGTTGCTACGCAAGCAAAGTTCGGGTCATTTTCCGGATCTCTTGTTGTTGTTTTCGGATAAACACCTAATGAAAAGTCTGATAACTGATTAGGATATTCGGGATGGCTTTCAATATATTCATTGTAATCTACATTGTTACCGTTTTCATCCTTAATGGTCATACCCTCCGTGGAGATAACCATATTACCGATGCAGGAGAAAATATACATTTTCTGACCTTTAACAGCATCGTCATCAACAAAAAAGCTATCCGGTATTTTTATATTTTTCACACTGGTAGCTTTTGATGAATCAACAAAAATCTGATTACTGTCAATACTTGCAGGAACAATCCAATTCTGTTCAGCAGGCTTTGTCGGAAGAACAAGAGTACATTTTCTTTCAAAGCCCTTTCCGTTAACTGTTGCGTTGGCAACAAACTCAACATTTTTCTTTTCTATCTTAGAATACTGAGGTGCAGTTTCATCTGTTGTTGTTTTGTCACCGTTATCATACGTGACCTTATCAATTTTTAAGGTTTTATAGGTTTTGGTAAGCGTATCATATTCTGTTACATAATATTCAATGGTATCATCGTAGGTAATACTACAATTCGCTTCACCGATAAATGTGCAAAGCTTATCAACCGTGCCTGTTCCGTTTTCATTAGGAACTGCAACGGTTTGTGTATTATCTTCGTTAGGTGCTACTGTTGAATATACCAGACCGTATTTTTCATATCTTTCTTTTGAGGCTTCATTTCCATCTTCTGGAAACGGAACATCATCATTACGGTACATATATAACATATTAGCATCCATAGACTTCTGACTATAGAAACAATCTAATTTATATACATTGGTATCTTTATAATCATCTGCTTCCGGGTTAACGCCAACCTCAAGCTCATCTTCTGCAGCATCATAAACATCCTGAAATGCCGCAACGGTCATTTCAACCATAGCTCTCGCAAGGTATGAAGCTCTCTGTGTATCCTGCCCTCTCATAGCTGATTTGGTTGCACTTTCAGCCATTGTGAACATAGCAGGGAGAAGCAGAGTTAACACAAGCAAAAGCGTCAATACTGCCACAAGAGCAATACCGTTTCTGTTTGTTAATATCTTCATACGCTCAAATCCTTTCTTTATAAAGTGCAAAATGCAGAGTGCAATGCGCAAAGTGAAATACCAATAAATAATTTATACGATAACACGAAGAACTTCTTCAACTGAGGTTGTACCTTCAAGAATTTTATCAATACCTTCCTGGCGAAGAGTGTGCATACCCTGGCTCATAGCTAATTCCTTAATTTCCTGAACACCTGAACGTTTGAGAATGAGGTTCTTCATTTCAGGTGTAATCTGTAAGAATTCAAATACGCCCTGACGACCCTTATAGCCTGTATTACTACAGGAAATGCATCCCTTAGGCTGATAAATTCTTACTGTATCATCAAGAGTTTTTCCCTCAGGAATAGGGAAATCTGCCATACTGTTTCTGAGCTCACCATATGTAATATCAACAGCCTCCTTACAACGTGGGCAAAGCACACGAACAAGACGCTGTGCAAGAACACCAACAAGTGATGATGCTGTAAGGAAGGGCTCAACACCCATTTCATCAAGACGGGTAACCGCACTGGGCGCATCGTTAGTATGGAGAGTTGAGAAAACCATATGTCCTGTAAGAGCGGATTCAACGGCGATTTTTGCAGTTTCACCGTCACGGATTTCACCGACCATGACAATATCCGGGTCGGCACGAAGAACTGAACGAAGAGCTGCTGCAAAGGTCATACCTGCACGGGTATTCATCTGAACCTGGCAAAGACCGGGCATGCGACGTTCAACAGGGTCTTCAAGTGTAATAACGTGCTTTGTAATATCACTAACCTCTGAAAGAGTTGCATAAAGAGTTGTTGATTTACCGCTACCTGTAGGTCCTGTAACGAGAAGGAATCCATAAGGCATAAATATGGTTTTCATAAATCTCTCTGACTGAGCAGGAGAGAATCTGATATCCTTAAGCTGAACAGATTTTGCACCACGCTCCAAAAGACGCATAACAATTTTCTCACCATAAACTGATGGAAGAACTGCAATACGAATATCAAAGGTTCTGTCATCAACCTTAACTGTTGTACGACCGTCCTGAGGAATACGTCTTTCCGCAATATCCATACCACCGATAACCTTAACACGTGACGATACTGCAGGGTGAAGCTTTATGGGCTGCTGGAGAACCTCATGCAAAACACCGTCTATACGAAGACGGATTCTCATTGTTTTTTCAAGAGGCTCAATATGAATATCGGATGCGCCTGATTTAACCGCATTGGAAATAACCTGGTTTACCAACTGAACCGCAGGCTTTTCATCTGCAGCAAGGTCATCCAAATCTGAATATTCGTCCTCTACATCCTCTTCATCATCGTATGTATCAATATTTGAAGCGTTATTGATAATTGAATCAATAGCGGCATTTAATTCTGTATCAGTTGAAACAAGCGGAACAATTTCCATACCGCCTGTTAATATTGCCAAGTTATCACGGGTAACCACATCATTTGGGTTACGCATTACAACAAAAAGTCTCTTTTCATCCTGATAAAGTGGAAGAACACCTTTTCTCGCAATAATTTCTGTTGGAATTAAATTGGCAACTGCAAAGTTAACGCCTACTTCTTCTATCGAAACGAACTTGCAGCCAGTTTTCATTTCAATTGCACGAGCCACATCAGCTTCTGTACAAAAGCCTTCATTAACAAGAATTGTTCCTAACAACTCCTTGCTATTCTTTTGTATATCCAATGCCTGAAACAATTGTTGTTCGGTAACAGCACCATTTTTTATAAGAAAAAATCCGACGCTACCGGGAATTATTATATTCATGTCTGACAAAACTAATTTCCCCTTTGATTAACAATGTTCTATAATAAGACTTATAAGCCGAACATTTTTTACAAAAGTTCGACTTGTTTTGTCTGTTTATGATGCTGATTCAGCTACTGCGGCATCAATAACCGCTCCAACGACTCCCTCTGCTCCATTCTGCGAAAGTATTGCAAGAGAAAGTGTTGCATTATACCTGTTTTCTTCTGCTTTGAGTATTGAAATTGAATCAAATCTGTGTATTTGTTCAAGCTCCGAAATATATGCCATATAACTATAAAGATTTTCAAATGTTCCGGAAACACTTAAAACAAAAATAGTTTCTTGTGTTTGTGCGGGAACCTGTGAAACCTCGATAGTTGAAACTGTAAGGCCGAAATTTTCGCAGGTTTTAATAACATCCTCTTGAAGAATATACACATCTCCAAGATCATCAGGAAGAATACCTTTATATACCTCTAACTGTGCTTCAGCTTTTTCGCTCTGTGCACGAAGCTCCTCAAGTATTGCAATTTCCTGAAGATTTTTTTTATAAGCTTCTCTTGTAGCTATAATATCGTCCTTGGTCTGAAAAATACCTGAAATAAAATAAACAATAATAGCTAAAATCAGAACCATTACCAAGCCCAATCCGACCGCAGAAGTATAGGGAGAATGCTTGATATCATCAAGATTTATTTTTTTACCTTTCATAAACCATTCTCCTTTCCTTATTCTGTTGCTGTGCTTTCAGCTGTGGTATCTGTGGAAGTATCTGTTGAAGCAGTGGTTGTTTCAATAACTGCTACACCGCCTGTGCAAGTTACATTAACAGTAAACTCAACAATTGTAGCTTCGCCCACGCTCTGATTATAAGATGCGCAAGCCACAGCGGATACGCCCTCAACTTCTTTAAGAGCTTCCTCAAAAGCAAGATATTGTGAACGATTATCACAAGTACCAACCAATACACAATTTCTTGTAGTTTTCCATTCAGTACATTCTATGCTTGTAATAGAGATACCGGGATTCTTAAGGTTTGAAATTTTTGTAACAAAATTAACAAGCTGAGGTTCTTCAATTTGTATACTTTCAATAAGCTGAACCTTGTTCTGAAGGTTAGCATTTATTTCACGGAACTGCTCAAGCTCTGCTACCTGCTGAGCACATTCGTCTTCTCGCTGTCTTTCTTCTGCAAGCTTTTTTTCTGCATAAAAACTTGTAAACATAACAACGAAAGTAAAAAAAGCAAGAACAATTAAAACAACAAGTGAAAATGCTTTGATTTTCTCAAGCTTCTTTTTGTTTATTAAACGCTTCTTTTTTTGTTCGGGAAGCAAACTAACTTTATATTTCACTATTATCCCTCCAATGCTACCTTTGCAAGACTGATGCAACCAGCAAATTCACTTGCATCAAAGGCTTCTTCTGAATACTGCTTATAAAACTCGGGAATTTCAAGAGGAACATAGCTCTTTTCTGCAAGCTTTTCCGCAAACTCTTTTTGTAAATCTGTAGCTGCTGAGAAAAGGACCTTACTTAACATATAGCCGGTCTGCATCTGGAAATAGTTAATTGAAGAAGACAACTCCGAATAAAGCAAATCAACAATCAAATCCATTTCTGTTGTAATAATTTCTTCAGGATTATTAAATGCTTTTTTTACCTCTATCATTGCTCTGTCAGGAATATTAATAGAACGAACCATCTTAATTTCTTTATCTGCAACTGCAACGAAATCAAGCACATCGTCAGTAAGGCAAAGGAAACCAAACACTTCATCCTCCCCTGCCTCTTCAATAGCAACGCGACACCAGGCAAGGAATGAGCTATCAATTTCCACAACCTCAAGCTTTGCTTCTTCAAAGTTCTGAGTAAGGTTATCAAGCATTATATTTCTTGCACCAACAAGAAGAACATTCAAGGCAGGCTGATCGTCGTCATCTGTTGTTTCATCAATAACAACAAAATCAAGCCCCAATTCAGAAACAGGAACGGGTATGAAATCCTGAGCCTGCATTGTAACAACGCCTCTTAATTTATCATCAGGAACCTTGGGAAAGGTTGCATAACGCATAATAACATTTTCGTTATTAACACCAACAACAACAGGTGCAGTCTTGTTGAATTTACCTTTTGTTATAAGATCATTAAGTGCAACTCCGAAGAGTGAACTTTCTAAAATAATACCGTTACCCATAACATTTTCGTCAAGTATTTCTTTACCTGCTGTGATAACATCAAGTCTGCCATCTGAGTGTTTATAAAGCTCAACTGCTTTAATTTCGTGAGAATTGTATTCAATGCCGATAGCACTGTTTACTTTAGCCATTATATCTACTCCCTTTGCGAAGGATTTGAATTTATTTTTATGCCGGAGTTGCTGTTGTTGCCTGGAAAACAGGAAGATAAAGTGCAATAATAAGGAAACCGACGATACTTGCAAGACCAACAAGCATAATAGGCTCAAGAGTTGAACCTAAGCTTTTAGCAAGCGTGTCAACATCTTCCTCATAGAATTCAGCAACCTTATCAAGCATAGTGGGAAGTGTACCTGCCTCCTCACCGATAGCAATCATACCGATAAGCATTGGTGGAAAAAGACCTGATTCATCAAGAGATTCGTGAATTGTTCCGCCATTTTCAACCTCTTCTATAGCCTTTGTAACTGCGTCTTCAACAAGCTTTGAGCCCGATGTGGGACCTGCAGTTTCAAGTGCCTTAACCGCCGTAACACCGCCACCGATAAGTGTAGCAAAAATACGGCAGAAACGTGCGAGAATTGTTTTAGTAATAAGCTCACCAATAATGGGGCACTGCATTTTATGGTTTTCCCAAATGTGTTGAACCGGAGGTGATTTTATAAATTTTATAATAAGGAAAATCAAAACACCGATTGCAGGGAAAATTACATACCAATAAGCACGCAATGATTCAGAAAGGAAATAAACAAATTCGGTAATCGGGTTCAAATCCTCAACTGTTGCTGTCATACCCTGGAAGGTGGGAACCATAAATATAAGCATAACTATAAGGATTATGATAGCAAACGCACCAACCATTTTAGGGTATGATGTTGCAGACTTAACAGAGTCCTTAAGCTGTTTATCTTTATGTAGCTGGTTTGACATTGCAAGAAGTGTTTTATCAAGCATACCGCCCATTTCACCTGCAGCAATCATCGAGCAGAACAAGTCTGAAAAAACAGGCCTTTGCCCAAGAAATGCTTCAGAAAGAGCCACACCGCCTTCAACATCATCAGCAATATTTTTAATTGCATTTGCAAGAGTCTGGTTAGTTGTCTGTCCAACAAGAGTCTGCATAGCCTGAGTGACAGGAATACCTGCGCTAATCATAGCAGAAAGCTGACGTGCAAACATTGACATATCTGCAAGAGCAACCTTTTTACTTCTTGTTTTCTTAACGCCCTTACCTTTATTTTCAGTAAGAGTTGTGACAACAACTCCTGCCTCACGAAGTTTTTCATATGCTTCTCCGGTAGAGTTAGCTACAACCTTACCGGTTATTGACTGACCTTGTCGGTTTAACGCTTCATACGTAAATTCCAAGAGTCTGCCCCCTTTGCATCTATAGTGAATGGATTCGAACCAGATATGCCTGAAATGCCCGAATTCACGCACCTTTGTAATTTTTTTGTCTCGTAATACGTCAGTATTGCTTCGCCAAAGAAAATCCCAAATGCACGCAAATTCGGGCATTTCAGGTTCTGCGAAGTTTAATACTTGGCAATTTTTTCTGTAACAAGGCAAAACTCACAGGAAGGCTTTCTCCTTTCAAGAGTTTTAACGATGTTACAGGGAAAAGTGACTGTATTAAACCATATCTGGTTCGAATCCATTCACTCTAAATATTAGTACATTTGAATCTGTCTGAGAATTTCTGCTCTTTCAACGCAGTTTTCCAAAACTTCTTCTCTGGTGATTTTTTGTTCTCTAAGTAGTTTAAGAAGAGCCTGGTCCATTGTCTGCATACCCTCTTTCTGAGCGGTTTGCATTGTGCTGTAAATCTGATGGTCCTTGCCTTCACGAATCATATTTCTGATAGCAGGCGTATCAACCATATATTCAACAGCAGATACACAACCACCACCAATACGTGGCATAAGCTGTTGAGAAATAACAGCACGAAGAGTGTTGGAAAGCTGGCTTCGAATCTGGTTTTGCTGCTCACTGGGGAAAGAGTCGATAATACGAGCAATAGTGAGTGGCGCAGTCTGAGTATGTAAGGTTGAAAGAACCAAGTGACCTGTTTCAGCCGCTGTAAGAGCAATGCTGATACTTTCGGGGTCACGCATCTCACCAATCATAATAACATCAGGGTCGTGACGAAGAACTGTTCTCAAAGCATTGTTAAAGCTAAGAGTATCGCCACCCAACTCACGCTGCCTGATAATTGAACGTTTGTGAGAATGCAAAAATTCTATAGGGTCTTCAACTGTAACTATGTTATACTCATAGTTCATATTCATATGGTTAATCATTGCCGCAAGAGTTGTTGACTTACCTGAACCTGTTGGTCCTGTAACAAGAATAAGACCACGGGGAAGCGAACAAAGTCTTCTTACGTCAGCGGGTAATCCTAATCTGTCAAGAGTAGGAACCTCAAAAGGAATTGCTCTGAAAACTGCAGCCAATGTGCCGCGCTGAACGATCACATTACCTCTGAAACGAGCGCACTGAGGGACTGAATATGAAATATCAAGCTCAAGATTTTCACGAAGGTCTTTCTTATTTCTCTCGGAAAGAACTTGCATAAGTGTATTTTCAACATCAGCAGGTGACATAGGGGGGAAATCCTGCTTAACTATATCGCCGTCAATACGAATACAAGGAGGCATTCCGACAACTATATGAAGGTCAGAACCTTTTTTTTCGACCGTTAGCCTGAGCAAATGCTCAAGGCTGACGGGATAACTACTTGGTTGATTGATGTATTCCATAACAGTCACTCCAACGTGATAAATTTTAGCCTATCTGACCCCACATATCTATGATAAGGTCGATATTTTCGGGAGATTCAAGAACATAAAGAACATATTTTACGCCCTCATCAGAAGGATCAAGATCCGCAGAAAGCTCGAATGAGCTAACGGAAATTGTAGGAATGTTAAGAAGCTTAACAACGAGCTCTTCTTTTGCTGCAAGAACTGTAAGCTCATCAGCATCAGTAATCGTCTGGATGGGATAGTACATTTCGCCTAAGTTGTTATCAAGAGATGCAATAAGCTCCTTAATCTCTTCAACTTGATTTTTATTGCAATATACCATTATGGACTTTGTGCGTTCGGGATAAGAACCGAAATAGAATTCTACATTATCGATGTTAACAAAGCCTATTTTACTCTGAAGCTCGGAAGCAACAATATTCTGAAGCTCGTATGTAAAGAATGTTTTTGTTACATCATTGTCAGCAGTATCGTTTTCTTTGATACGTGCAACCGCTTCGTCAACCTCGTCAGCAAGACCCTTAATCCAGATTCTCTTTTCGTAAAGATCAAGACCAAGAACATCTACATCATAGCCGAATGTGCTGATAATATCACTTGCATTTTCCTTAGTGATATACTCAAGGTCAACCTTAACAAGTGATGTTTCGCCATCTGTAATAACAACATCTGTTGAACCGCTCTGAGTTGAATCATCGGGTTTGGTTGTATCCTGTGTGCCTTCGTCTGTTGTTTTATCGCCTTCGTCTGTTGCTGTATCGCCTTCAGGCTTTTGCTCAGTTTCAGCATTTTCATCCTTGAAATCAACAAGCTTTTTAACATTTATAATATCCTGATAAGCATCACCGGAAGCATAAACATAAAGTGTCATGGGATGAGCTGACATAACAATACCTGTGTGAAGTCCGAGGGAACCGAGCAAGCTGCTGAATTCACTTGCTGTAATATATTTAAGTTCGATAGCAGTAAGGCTTGAGCTGATTTGGGCGCTACCGACAGTTGTATTCTTTTTATTATCAAGAGTTTTGATAAGCTGATTAACCTTTGCGAGTTGCATAGGTGTACCGCTAATCCAGAATTCTCTCAGGTTGATATCAACCTTAACAAGCTTAACAGAAACACCAAGCGTTGAAAGCTGAGAAGTAAGTGTATCTGTTGAAATATATTTAAGAGAGAACTTGGTAAGAGCCTCTTTATCAACAAAGCTTGAGTTAAGAGCTGAAGCTGTGCCAACATAAATTATATCATCGTGCTTGATATAAGTCATATCAACCATACGAAGAATATAATCAATAGCTGTAAGAGGGGTTACATTATCAAGAGAAAGCTCAGGGATTTCAGTTGTAGTACCCTTAAAAATCATTGTGTAGCCTGTATGAGCAAGAACAGTTTCAAGCGCACCAATAAGGTCAGCGTTTTTAAAATGAACGGAAATAGTGCTTGAAGTTCCGTAATATGTAGTAGAGTCGTCTTCAACTGCAACTGCACCGGGAATATCAAGCATCTGGCCAACATAAAGCTCAGTAGAGGCTGAGATTCCGTTAGTTGTTACGATATCAGAAACTGTAACACCGTGAGCAGCAGCGATAGAAGAAAGCGTATCGCCCTGTTTAACAATGTAAGTTCCCATTGCTTCGTCAATAGCGCTACCTACTGCAGAAAGCGGTAATATCGCAGTTGCAAGCAGAACAAGCACAAGGGCAAAAATGCCTATTGACCTCATTTTGCGTTTGTTTGTTTTCATTGGATAATCCCCCTAATTTATATGTTATTACATAAATTATTTATTTAGCTAAATCCAGCTTCTTCGTTAATTCTCCGGCTTGGAAAATAACATAGTCTGAAGCGATTTCTTTAAGCTCCCAATCGGAGTCACCGATTGTTTCGCCCACTGTAAGAACAAGAACATCGCCCTCTGTGCCAATTTGAATAAGAGCTGTTTTCAAGCCGCTTGAACCAACAACCGAGCCTGTATAGGAAGCGGCAGAAAGTATATCGGGTGAAAGCGGGTCGCTATCAATAAGGCTTGCGATTTCTTTATCTTTGATTATATTGTTACCGGGAATAACCTGAACCTCGTTGGATTGAGTTGAAGTTCCCACATCATCGGAAAGGCCGTCATCCATTAAAATTCCATCACCGAAAATAACAAAAATAAATATCGCTACAAGAATAAGAAAAAGTATAACCGGAATGACAATTTTCATTATCGGATTTTTTTCAAAAAACTGTGCTACCTGCAATGTGATGCCCGGTTTATCACTTGTTCTTTCTTTTTTAGTAAATTTAGGTAATTCAAGTGCCATATAAAAGCCTCCAAACAAGTAAATATTCACTTAAATACTATTAAGACAAATGCAGGTTTTTGTATAAAAATCACCAAAAATTCGAAATTGGGCGCACTTGACCTAATAAGAGTATACTACATTTAATATGATACTATAAATCCGTTAAATAATCAATAGCTTTTGCTTTTTATGTTGAAAAAAACGGGAAAATTCAATAGAAATTTACTTTCAATATTTAGAGAAAATGACGAAAAAAGAAGCTCTTGGAATTCCAAGAGCTTCTTTCAAATCAAGTGCTTATTTTCTTTTATGCTTTTTACCGCTTCTGCTACCATAATAGTAGGAAGAGCCACGGCTGCCGTAATAGTATGATGAGCCGTAATATCCGCCGTAGCGGTTAGAGAAATAACCGCCCGCCTTACCCATAGCAAGACCAACCGCACCGCTTCCTGCACGGTTATAAATACAACCGAGAATTTCAGCCTTAGCAGTAGTAAGGTCACTGAGAGCATATTCAATCTGAGGAATTGCAACCTTCTCTTCTGCAGTAACAAAAATAACTGAATCTGTATAGTTTGCAACGATAGCAGCATCGGCAACAACACCGGCAGGAGGACAGTCAACAATAACATAGTCAAAGTTTTCTCTTGCCTGCTTGATGATTTCAGCCATCTTTTCTGAAGCGAGAGTTTCAGATGGGTCCTGAACAGGAGCTGCTGCAACAAGGAGATAAAGGTTAAGCTTTTCGATATATTTAACAGACTCTTCGAAGGTTTTATTGCCTGTAACAATATCGTAAACGCCTTTTTCACCCTCGAGGGAAATACCAAGAGTTTTGCAAACAGCAGGCTTTCTCAGGTCAGCATCAATAAGAAGAACTGATTTACCGCTTTTTGCAAGGGAAAGAGCAGTGTTTACAGAGCAGGTTGTTTTACCCTCGCTTTCAGTTGAGCTGGTGAGAGCAAAAACAGAATAGCCTTTTTTAAGCTTAACATTTTCAATTTTAGTTCTGATAAGCTTAAAGGTTTCAATAAACGGAAGGCCAACATTTTTATCAGTGATAAGAAGTCTTGTTCTGTCTGTTTTCTTTTTGTTTTTAATATCAGAAACAGTAGCAATAATGTTCATATTAAAGTTGTTTTTGATATCATCAACGCCAAGAAGCTTATTCTGAATTTTAGCAGTAATAAGAATAATCAAAACTGCAAGAGCGGCACCAAGAAGGAAGCCTGCAGCAGTGTAAATGAGAGTTGATGAGTCAGCAGAAAGCTTTGCCTTTGTTGCATTATCGGCAATGCTTATATCAGCATTGGGGAAAACCTCTCTGGCAATATCAGGATAAATACTCTGAATAGCTGTTGCAACAGCATAAGTCAAATCCACATCGTCTGAGTTAACGGTAACCTTGATAAGTGTTGTATCGGAAACAACCTCAACGCTGATAAGACCACGAAGCTCAGCAATTGTATATTCTCCACCTGTGGTTGTTTCAACAGTCTGCTGAACCTTAGTAATAAAGTCGTTACCTGTCTGAATAAGAGTTTTAAAGTTGTTTGCAATAATTGTTGAAGCCTGAGTATCGCTGGCAGATGTTATTGTCTGAGATGTGCCGATAAATTCCTTGTTTTTGTTAGATACATTGAAAATTATCTGGGAATTATAGGTCTCAGTATATGTAAGCTTTGCAACACCAAAGCCTGAAGCAGCAAAAATTATTGCAAAAAGAGCAATAAGCCACCATTTACTGAGAAGCTGTCTGATAAGTTTTAAAATAGGTTCAAAACCTGTAGCTTCGTCATAAGAAGTTCTTTTCTCTTCGTAAGCCATTTTTCAATCTCCCTTTTGAAATATTATAGTAAGCGACAAAGCGCATTACGCTATCCTAGTTATTCTATCACAAAAAAAGCTGTACTACAATAGTTTTTTAAAAAAATCGCCTTTTAACTGACGATAATTTACACCTCAAACGTCTTCCAGGGTATCTTGTTCTGATGTTTTTCAGAAATTTTTCTTTATGCTTTAAATAATCCGCATCTGAATCGACATCAATTTCCTTGCCGTCAATTATGAGTTTTTTTGCAACACCGATAATGTTTTTATCTGTGATACCGTATTCTAAAACAAACTGATTATCACCGCACATTATATATTCGCCGTTCTCTTTAATACCCACAACCCTATGGAGAACAAATGCCCCGTCATTTCTGCGATAAAGAGGAATATCCCCTGTTTTCAATGGTAAATCAGGCTTAACGATTTTAACAAAATCCCTGTTCTGATAAAGAAGCGGATTCATACTTGTTCCCGTAATGGGAATCTGAAAATCCACACCGCGATTAAATGCCTCCTGAATAAACGGAAGCAAGGTTTCCATATTAACTTTTGGCATATAATCACCTCTTATAAAATAAAAGTTGTTCATACCGTAAGGTACAGGCTCGCAACACCGTAAGGTACAGGCTTGCCTGTACCACAGTAGGACTTGCATAGAACGATACAGCACTATCTCAGTGCATTCTCCGGTATAGGCAAGCCCATACCTTACAGATTATCTCTATTCATACTTTTTACCGTAAGGTACAGGCTTGCCTGTACCACAGTAGGACTTGCATAGAACGATACAGCACTATCTCAG
This sequence comes from Clostridia bacterium, assembly GCA_017436285.1. GTDB lineage: Bacteria > Bacillota > Clostridia > Oscillospirales > Acutalibacteraceae > DTU089. Next base: position 50,017 of record JAFSDL010000030.1, on the reverse strand, counting down.
TGCATTCTCCGGTATGGGCAAGCCCATACCTTACAGATTATCTCTATTCATACTTTTTACCGTAAGGTACAGGCTTGCCTGTACCACAGTAAGACTTGAGCAGAGCGATACAGCACTATCTCAGTGCATTCTCCGGTATGGGCAAGCCCATACCTTACAGATATTGCACTAAGCAGGTATTGTGCTTCTCACCGTAAGGTACAGGCTTGCCTGTACCACAGTAAAAGTAAACCTTCACTCTCTTTCAACCATACCATATTTAATTTTCCACCTGATAGGATTAGCATCAATATAATCCCACGTTTCATTATAATCCTTTTGATTTTTTATAATATGGTCATAATATGATTTGTGCCACACATTAATTTCGGGCTTTAGCTTGTGAATTTTTCTTGTTATTCCTGATTTTAGTGAACCAACAATCACATTGAGTTTAGAATGTGTGTTTTCACATAACAGCTCTTTCAACAAAACCTCATCACTATCGTCTAAAGCATCGCAACCAATGGTAATCATCAAATGTATATGGTCCGGCATAACAATAAAATTATCTATCTTTACATCTTTAAAATGCTCGGATAATGACAAAATATCTTCTTCAACAATATGACCTGAATCATTTAGCTTATCATAGTCCCAAAACAATTTGCTTCTATTATGTGTAAGTATTGTAACAAAATAGCAACCCGGACTTGAATAATCAAAAGCTTCTAATCGCATGCGCTTGCGCTGGTGTAAAGCCATATCAAATCCGCTCCTTTGCTCTAACTAAATCTCTCTGTGGTACAGGCAAGCCTGTACCTTACGGGGTGTTGCTCAACACCTGCTTAGTGCAATATCTGTAAGGTATGGGCTTGCCCATACCGGAGAATGCACTGAGATAGTGCTATATACGCTCTGCTCAAGTCTTACTTTACTCTCTTATCTCAATATATAAAAGCTTATAAACTCAGATAAAAAAGTATATGCATCTCTTTTATATGTCCTGTGGTACAGGCAAGCCTGTACCTTACGGGGTGTTGCTCAACACCTGCTTAGTGCAATATCTGTAAGGTATGGGCTTGCCCATACCAAGAGCACACCGTAATAGTGCTGTGTCGCTCTACTCAAGTCTTACTGTGGTACAGGCAAGCCTGTACCTTACGGGGTTCATTCACAACACAAGCCGGGTTGCCCCGGCTTGCTGAATGTTTAATAATTGAGGGTTCCTCACACCCTTGCCCGAGCAAACGGGCAAGGGATTATTTGTTTTCGGATTACCGAGTTGGAATTAATACCAACCATCATCTGCACCGGGTAATTCTGAACCGTCACCCAATGAAACTGTGAGTACATCCTCGAGCTCGAACTCCATGATTTCGAGCTCAGGTGCTGTGTATTTTTTCATTATAAAAAATACTCCTTTCAATATCTGTAAATTATTGAATCACTTGAAAAAATCATCATAATCAAATATTGCATCGCCGCTACCACCTGGAATATTGGCACTACCTAAAGTTGTTCCGGGTAATGTAGTTGTGGGAGCAGATGTTGTTGCCTGAGTTGTGTGAACAACCTTTGAAGCAGTCAAAACATCCTCAAGGGCGAATTCAATTATCTGAAAATCTGCTTTTTCGTAAGCCTTCGAAATCATTTTATTATGCATTAGCTGCATCGTAGTTTGCTTTAGCTGCTGAGTAGATAGAAGCAAATGTTGTTGAGCCTGTTGCAGTGAGTTCATCACCATTGCTGAGAGTTACAATATATTTGTAAGAAACTGTTTCGTTGTCAGCAATATTTGCATTCTTAACAACAGCACGGAACAAGTAAGAACCGTCGTCCTGAGCATAAATCTGGTAAGCATTACCTGTGAGAGTTTCTTCACCACGAGTAATTTCAACAACGATAGAAGTGATGTTTTTAACCTGTTTGCCATCATCTTCTAACTCAACATCAAGGTTAGAAATTCTACCTACAAAACCTGCATCGAATATTGTTGCAGTTGCATCACCCCAGTTGTCCATACGGCCCATGAATTTTTCATGTGCAACTTCGGGACCTGCAGGAGCTTCAATTACAGCGTTTGAAACAATGTTCATTGTTGGAACCTGAGCATCGTAGTTAGTAGCAGACTGGAAATAACCAAGACCTTTAGCATCGTAGTTACCGTCAACTGTAAAACAGTCATCTGTAAATACACCAAATTCTGCACCGGTTACATCATCAGCAATTGCATCAAAATAAACTGTGAACATTCTAACCCAATCGGTATATGTTGCGATGCCTTCGATTGTGTTCAAGTATGCTGTTTTTGTTTTAGTTGCTACATTAAGGCTTGTGTATAAAACACCTGTATTCTCAGGAAGACCTGCACCCCATTTGTTATAGAGAGTATGGTCAGGAGAAACGAGTTCAGTTGTAATTGTAATACCTGCTGAGTTAGAGTTACCAAGACCAATACATTTTGCCTGAGCTTTTAATGTTGTTGATGAGCCATCAGCTTTATACATACCTGTGTTATTCATATAGTCACCAAGAGAGTATGCATAGATAGCACCTTCACCCATATCTGAGTAATAGGTATCCTGGTCCATACCTGCACCATAGGGATAGGTTACTTCACCATCAGTAAGAGTGATAGGTGAGAAAAGAGTCTTGTTGTAGTGGAAAGGTACTATAAAGATATCAACAGGCTTTGCTGATTTCATCCAAACTGTAACAGCATAGAAGTTATCACCGGAGAGTTCTAATGATGATTCACCATTAGCGGGAACTGTGTCAACTTTTTCAACAGTGTATTTAACATCAATATCAGCAGTACCTTCTGTTTCAACTCTTGTATAAGCAGATGCCATAACAGTTAAAGCTGAAAACACCATTACTACAGCAAGGAAAAGGCTCAATAATTTTTTTGAATTAACCATTATTGTTTTCCTCCAATAAATTATAAATTGTTTATATTGTATGAATTTCTTATCTTGAAGAGTCAATTCGTTTCCGGATTGACTCTTCTTAAATTTTTAATCAGCTCTAATTAAGCTGCATAGGGATTAATTGTAATTGCGCCACCAAGAGAAGCTGCTGCGATAGTAGCAGAGTCAGTAGCTGTGATTGAACCATCACCGTTAACGTCTGCAGCATATGCTTGCGCAGCTACACTCATATCTGCACCGAGTGAAGCAGCTGCAACAGTAGCAGAGTCAGTAGCTGTAACAGCACCATCACCGTTTACATCACCGAAGATAACAAGTGTGTAAGTAGTGAATTCTTCGTTTGCATTGTTCTTTACAACGAGAGTTGCGCCTGTACCATTTGTATTGCCGCTAGCGTTAGCAACCATTTCAAATGAACCGTTTTCAACTGTGAAATATGCTGTAAAGTCTGTTGTACCTGCGGGAACACCGTAAACGTAGCCATTTTCTGTATCAACAACACCTGTGTCAACACCGCTGAGAACGGGGTCAGCTGCAGCTTCCTGTCCAAGAGTTACAGAAGCGATTTCAGCGCCGATAGCGATATCATTGCCTTCAGCATCGATAACGCGCTGACCGTAGTGAACAGAGTTACTTGCAAGAGTTTTGTTATCTAAACGAACTGCAAAGAGTGTACCGCCCTGGTTTTCAGCGCATTTGCTATCGTTCATAAGCTTAAGAGTAGCAGAGGATGCACCATCATCCAATGCATAAGTAAGCGTTGCAATAACTGAACCTGCTGTAAAGATAGGTGCATCAACTGCAGCCTGTGCAAGAGTGGGGTTAGGAATAATATCAACATGCTCCATACCCTCAAAGAATGCAACGTCAGCTGTGTATGTGATAGCACTACCTGCTACAGCATCAACTAATGTTGCGCCGTCAGCAACAATATCAAAAGAAATAACGCCTGTGTTATAATTTGTTTCAAGAACAACGTCAACAGTATAATAACCGTCAGCATCAGGTTCGTTTGCGGTCACGAGTGACCATTTTTGTGTGTATGCAATCTGAGTTTCGCCGGCTTCTTCATCAATTTTTTCATAGCTTGAGCTAACGCCTGCAAATGCAGAAATTGAGAAGACAGACAAAACCATTACAAGAGCAAGCATAACACTAAGAATCTTTTTAGACATATGTTTGCCTCCAATTGATAAAATTTTCAAATTCTCTCCAAATAACAGTCAAAAGACTGCACCGCTTGACTGCCGAAAAATGCTCTGTGCCTATATATAATATAATAGTATAGCATTTCTCTGTTTCCCCTCCTGCCGATTTCTCGGCAGGAGAGTTTTTTTCAATCAAGGGATTTTATAATCACTTTTAAATCAAAGCATCAAATAATTTGAAATGCTTATTGTTTAACAGTTTGACCGAAATATGTGTTAATAATCTGACCGTAGTCACCACTACCAATTTCTCTGTCATCATCAACAAGGTCACCTGCAAGGAGATAGCAACCATCAATTTCAGCAAAGTCGTTAGCAACAAGGAATGCCTGAGATGCGTCAATACCGTCAACTGTACCGTCACCGTTGATATCACCATCAACAACAATTCTAACAGTTGCAACAGGAATCTTAACACCATCAGCTACTGTGTAGAATGTAACAACAGAGTTTGTACCTGCGAAGCCATCAAGATCTGTATCAACAGTGTAGTGAAGGTCGTTAGAAACTGTAATGTTATCAACACCAACAGTTGCACCATCTGCTGTTACACTGAAGAGAGCCTTAACAGCTTCAGCATCAGTTTTTGCTGCAATCTTAGCGATTGTTGCTGTTACTTCTTCAATATTGTTTTCTTCATCGCCTTCAACAAGGATACCTGTATCGATTTCTACATTTTTACCTTCTGTTGCGCCGATATTAAGACCTTTGAATTTAAGTCTTGCAAGAGCTTCTTTAAGCTCTGTTGCTTTCTGGTCAACAACATCCTGGTCATCCTTTGAATAGGGCTCTGTATTTATATAAGCTGCAGAACCGGGGAAGAGATCAACACCATATCCATCAGGATGTGTAACCTGAACAAGAGTGAACTTGCCGGTTTCAGCATTATATTCACAGATACCGAGTTCTGCAAGAACCTGACCAAGCTCTTCAGCTGTATTGTCATACAAGCCGATGTTAGCAGGATCAAGAGCAAACTTAGCCTGCTTCATAAGAGCTTCAAGCTCGCTGTAATCTGCTTCATCTTCAACAAGAACAAGCTCGTTACGGCATGTCATAAGCTCATATTTAGCCTCGAAGATTTCCTTCTGAGTCATCTCTTCTTCATCATAAAGAGCAATAGCTGCATTATATGCATTTTCGAACTTAGCCCAGCTGCGTTCTGTGTACTGTGCTTTAATAGCGTCAGTAAATTCGCCGTTTTCGTCACCGATCATAACTTCAGCAGATGTAAGCTCGAGAGAAAGATAATCATCATAAACTCTTTCATACTTAGCAAGAAGACGATCTGAAGTGTTTGTTAAAGCGTTAGAAGCCATTTCAACGTCGATAAGCTCTTGTTCGCTGTATTCTTTCTGTCTGTTTTCAAGCCATTCTGTCTGTGCTTTGAGCTCTTCATCTTCCATTTGTACGAGAAGGGCTTCAACAAGGTTTGCGTTGTCTGTACCGCCCTTTTGGCCAAGCACTGCGGTATTATTTGAAACAACATCCTTAAGGTCTTTTTCAATCATTCCGTTATAGGGGAATCTTGAATCGACATCAGTAATTGCACGAAGGCTATCCTTGTAAAGATCAACATAGTACTGAGCATCCTCGCGGGCATCATTAAGTCTGTTAAGTCTCCACATCTTATAGTCTGTGTAGTTACGTCTGTCTGTTGTTGCTGCTTCAACTTCTCTGAGCTGAGTCTTAAGAGCTGCTGCTGCAGAGTCGATTGCAGAACCCTGACCTTCATCAACAAGCTGTTCAGAAGATTTCTTAAATACTGCCATATCTTTTGATGCTACATACAAAGCTTCATAGAGACCGATATAATCGAAGTTGTTAGAAGCATTTAAGTTTTTAGCACCAACACCTTCTTTAGCACCTGCTAAGAATGCGCTTACATATGTTGATGTAGCGGTAGCACCATCAATAACTGTTACCTTCTTAACATCAACATCGCCAACCTTACCGGTCATAGCTGTTACATTACCATCAGCATCTTTGGTGGTAACTATGTCTGTAACCTGAGCATCAGTATAAGTTGTAGCTGTTGTTGTAACTGTAGTGCCGGCACTGTTGGTATATGAGCCATACCACTGACCTGCATCCTCTTCAGCAATCCACGCAGTAGTTGTAGAGTTAGTCTGACGATATACAGTTTCATCGGCTGCATCTACTGAGTTTGCACTTGTAAGAATACCATCTGCATAATATTTGCCTGAGGTATTGTGGTTAGACGAAAGTCGTGTAGCAGATAATTCGTCTTTAGCTAAAGATGAAAGCTTATTATAATCCTCCTGAGAGAAATAAATAATTTTCATCTGTGTATTTACAGTTGAAGCTGCATCGTTTCCGATTGCAATATTAAATGTAGTATCATCACCGGGTTGTTTGTTTGCAGCCTTCCAAGCATCTTCATTGAATGAACCTGTAATATTCTTCGTATCATTGGAATCTTCGCCATCTTCATTTTTGAATACCAATGTGTAGGTTTTGAAGTTATATATATCTGCATATCGCTGTTCGTTACTATTAGCGAACTTCTGACTGAAATTACCGAAGGTTACGCCATCCACTGTACCTGAATTGTTGGTGAATGAAAGTGTTGTATCAGGACCATTATTTACTTTATTACTCTCTACATAAGCAGTTCTGAGCTCGGGAATAGTCTCAACAGCTGATTCAAGAGAAACATAGTAGGGTGTAAACAGCCTTGCATATCTTTCATTACCGCTGCTTTCAACTGTAGCGCCATCATCATCCGGATTGTAGTTAAGCCATACATATTTGCTAACAGTGAAGGCGTCGCCATTTGACATAGCATCGCCGTTTTCATCATATACCAAATAGTCAACTTCAAATCTTACAAGGAAACCTTCCTTAGGAATTGCAGTATTTACAGTAAATGTAAAGGTTGTTGCTGCACCATAGTCAACCGTACCTTGGGTACCAAGGGTTGGTGTTACATATGCTGAAGCACCTGTACCCATCTGGTCATAAGCTCTTACAGCAGTAAGCTTAATCTTATACTGTTCATCCTGATGTGAAGTACCGTCTTCATCTCTGTAATGTCTCCAAACACCTTCAGATGCGTTACGTACTGTAACTGCCTGAGCTGCAGATGTTTTACCATCAGTAAGATCAAAAGCGTTATCGAAGGAAATTTCAGGAGTTTTGTAAGCCTGCTCTGTACCCCAACCCTTGATTAACTTTGCAACAACGGGAAGAGCATTGAGAAGGATAGCATCCTTTCTGCTGTAAAGACCTGTAAGAAGGTTCTTTACTGTTGTCTTAAGATTTGCCTGTGAAATAACGGTATCAATACTCTGAGTTGTACCTGAATTTGTAGCATTAACACCATTGAGAATTGTAGTGCCAAATACAAGATTAAGAATACCATTTACAAGATTAAGAACACCGTTAACAAGGTTGCTATCAGCTAAAAGGTTGTAATGAGTTGCACTCATATTTCTGCCAAGGAGACCAAGAACTCTGGAAAGATCAAAGTCATTAAGGAATGCCTTTAAGCCGTTTTCAAAGAAATTATAAACATCGAATGCATAATCAGATGATTCGAAGCCGTTAACAAAGCCAAGAGGAAGAAGTGTGTTAAGAATATAGCTGAGCTTTGTAAGAGGACTTCTTGCTGTGCCTGCATAGTCGCTACCTTTACCGGAAATGGTATTAGGTTCAAAGCCTGCGAGAACAGAGGATGATTTCATATTGCCAACATACTCTGCAGCCCAAATAATAACCTCATCAAGCATAACAGACCAACGAGATTCATCATACACATTAGAATCTGTTACTTCAGGATAAGTTGCTTCGCGGTTAGAAACAGTTACATTTTTCTGACCTGCAGTATATGATGAGCTGTAGGTAAATGTATCACCGAAGTTTGTAAGGTTATAAAGGTAAGTATAAGCAATATCCATACCCATATTGAGAATAAGGTTAGTCCACTGCTCTGCACCCTGCACCTTGAACTGTCTGTCGTTAGCAGAGTCTACACCCTCTTCAAAGATGTATGCATCATAGTTCATATCTGCTAAGTTAGGAGCGATATCTGTAACAAATTCACGGATAACAAGTGCACCAAACTCATAAATCTGAACGGGGTCATGGAATGCATAAGTGCCATCTTCATTCTTGGGCATAATAAGCTGAGGCATAACATCCTCAAAGAATCCGGGACCAATCATTACAACAAGGTCAATAACATCCAAATCCTTAACATCGTTAACTGTAAGCTTTGCATAAGGAGATGTTGAACCGAATACTAACTTACCAAAGTTTACAAGAATAAACTTTGTAATGTTTTCAACGTTAGTCATAAGGTTAGCATTAGCACCTGTAAGGTAACCATCCTTGCAAGCTGCATTAGCTGCTGTAGCAGAATCCACTTCTGCAACAAATGCTGCAAAATCAGCTTTTACAGTGCCATTAAGAGCTGTGTTGTAAACAAGGTAAAGAAGATCGTTGATGCCTTCAACAATAGATGCTGTTCCATCGCCATCATAATCTTTTTTGATGTTGTTATAAACAAGCTGAGTCTGACCGTCCTCAGGAGTCACATTGTCACCAACAAATTCCCAAGACCAATCGATGAGAGTAGCAAAATCGTTACCTGAAGACATATTAGCTTTGTAGTATTTACGTTCTTTTGTTGTAAGCTCTTCATCTGTTTCAGGGTCAGTATCCTGGATACCGTCGCCATTTTCATCAAGAGGAACTGTTTCCATTGTTGTGTAATAGTAATCACTGCCATCTTTTGCCATACGGTCATATGCAATATATGTTACGTATGTCTCTTCGCCGTCTTTTGCGAGAATTTCAAAGTCAGCAGCAACACTGCCTGCCTCAACAGATGTGTCATCAATATAACCGGGAAGGTCTGCTTCTGTGATTTCGTTCAAATCGATTTCAACAGCTTCCATAAGAGCTTTCTTGAGGTTGTTGTTGAGAGCATTGATACCGATATCATTAATTGCAAAAGGAGCAAGAACGTCAAGAATAGCAAACAAGCTGTTGCTTCTGGGAGTAATATAACTGATAGCAGCATCTCTGCCGTTTTCAGCAACCCATTCTGCAACACCGGGAAGGATTACAGCTTTTTCATCCCAATTCTTATATTCTTTGCCGTCTGATGGGTCTTTATTCGCATCTTCCCAATCATATTCCTGAGGATTGATAAGAAGGTTAAGAAGAGCATTGTCTACCATCTCGTCAAAAGAATCCATATCTGTGGGAAGAGATTTGCCTTCAGCCTTAAGATCATCAACAGAAGGATAGCTTTCGTTTTCGTATGAGCTGTTATATGAACCATAAACGAGCAAATCGTAAACCAGCTCTACTAACAAAAGAGGGATATTAGAAAGAGAATCACCAATATCACCAAGGTCAAGGAAGTTACCTACAAGACCGAGAGAAATACCATTATCAGTGCCGATACCATAAGCAACCTTTGAAATAATATCTGCATTAGAGTTCAACAATGATAAAAGCTGACCTACAACAACAAGATCACCATCGCCTCTAGAATAAGGCTTTGCTGAAGCACCTATACCAAGTACACCCCAGCTACCGCTCTTTTTGAGAGGGTCAAAATCAAAGTCACCAAGGTCGCCGAGAAGACCGGAACCGATAGACCAAACAGTACCACCTCTAAGATCAACAATATCTTCTATGATATTGTTAATGCTGTTAAGACGGAGTTCACCGACAATTGAAAGGTCGATGGTATCCATGCCGGCAAGAAGATCGTTATCTACCAAGTCAAGAGCCATATCTGCTACCTGCTCAGGGTGGATCATAGCGTCATCGATGCTGTCGTAGGCTATCTCGTTTCTTACGAGAGCAGCGTTACCGATAACAGACATACAGCTAAACGCCATAATGAGAGCAAGAAGCAAGCTCAACAATTTAGTTGATTGTTTCATAAAGTTTTACCTCCATATTTTTAGTACGCCAATACAAAAATACGCGTGCGTTAACAAAAACTGAATAAACCACAAACACGCACCGATTGTGGCAAGCATTTCTGTCGCACAGTCCCCCTTTCATAGATTTCCGATAAAGGACAAATAAATTAAATGTAAAGTTAAATTGTGCAAAATGAATAATCAAAACAAATTGTTGTTCCTTGCGAAGCTTTAAAATGCGTCGCTGACCCTTCACTTTGCATTTTGCACTTTGCATTTTGCATTTAGAAGTCCGATAGGATATTGACTAACCGTGGGCCGAATTAAAAGTGCACAGCGCCGAATTGCTCAGAGCGCATAGCGGGAGCACAGTTTAGTTAGGAGTGAGGAGTGAGGAGTAAGGAGTGAAAGCACTCGCCCTCCGGACTCAACACACTTAAGCTGAACCGCTGCGCACTCCGCTGCTGCACCCTGCAGCATCGCTTTGTGCACTTAGCGCCCACACACTTTCAAGGCAGAGGAAGCACTGACCTTTTCACCCTCGCAGAACAAATAAAAGGAAACGAAAGCACCAATGAATGTTTTTTCGTCGCTTGCGACGAAAAAACCGCCGACGGTTTTTGTTGCCGAACATTTGTTTTGTAAGGCTGAAAATATGCCTCATTAACCACAGCAGAAATTCCGCTGTTTCCGGCCAGAGGGTATAATACCCCCACTGCCCCAACCTTATGGTCGATACCATAATACAACACACAAAGCAAGATGTCAATAGTTTTGCGAAATTTTTTTATTGTATTATATATATTATAATACTACGCGTGGAATGTGGCTAAGCCTATCATCCCTGTGCGTAAGCATAGGGATGGGCAAGGAACACGACCGCGCCCTGTGGGCGATACAGGGAGTGTGAGTTGGCGTAGCGGTCAAAATTGTGCGAAGTGAATAGCGAGCAAACAATTTTGGGTACCGCAAGAGGACTTACCGTTACTTATTGTTCGAATACAGTTTCAAGCGTGGAAGGTACATTTCGGGTGTTATGTTTTAATTTGAATACAGTTCGGGCGGAATGGTGGTGGGTAGCTCCATAAAGATTACCCTTTGTTGTTGAGAGCAATAATAAATGAATAAATTAAATGATTGATAATTTCCCTCATCAACGATGTTAATAAGGCGCGTGCCTACCCACCACCGCTAACGCGGTCCCCCTCCCTATTCCATCAAAGATGGAACAGGGATGATAAGTTTCGAAAACCCCAACTTTATTGTACATTTTGCACAAATGTGTCTGTAAAGTTTTTTATCTTTACGTTTTATCAATTTCATAAAAACAGTTCGATAACGCCAGCTCCTTATTTATCAAATGTTTACAAGGGTTTTGATATAAATGTTTCATCCGTGTAAATGTTTTTTACTTTACATCCAATCCCCTGTTTTTTTTAAAATTTATTTAATGCTTTTATGATGTATTTGTCTATTTTGACTAATATGTTTTGTGGTTCATGCAAGCTTGCACCTTACAGCGTACTAAAAATATGGAGGTAAAACTTTATGAAACAATCAACTAAATTGTTGAGCTTGCTTCTTGCTCTCATTATGGCGTTTAGCTGTATGTCTGTTATCGGTAACGCTGCTCTCGTTAAAGCAGAAGTTTCCTACGACAGCATCGATGACGCTATGATCCACCCTCTTTTTGTATTAGCGTACTAAAAATACCGGAGAATGAAGTTTGATAGTGCTATATCCGTCTACCTGAGTCTTTCTGCGGTACAGGCAAGCCTGTACCTTACAGTTTTTTACGCACACTTTATGAAACAATCAACTAAATTGTTGAGCTTGCTTCTTGCTCTCATTATGGCGTTTAGCTGTATGTCTGTTATCGGTAACGCTGCTCTCGTAAGAAACGAGATAGCCTACGACAGCATCGATGACGCTATGCAAATGTCAAAAAATACGCACCAAATTTATACAACTTTTCCTATTGAAAAAGGCAACTTATGTATGTATAATAAAATTTGTTAATAATCTTTGAATAGAGTAGGTAAAGTCGATGAAGCTTCTGGAAGAGAAAATTGCAAAAGAGGGTACCGCTATCGGTACAGAAATTTTAAAGGTTGATATGTTTCTCAACCATCAGATTGACCCTGCTCTTATTATGGAAATGGGCAAGGAATTTTATCGTCTTTTTAATGACTGCGGTGCAACCAAGGTTGTAACAATTGAGTCCTCAGGCATCTCAATAGCGGTTGCCACTGCTCTTGAGTTCGGCATACCTGCCCTCTTTGCAAAAAAAGGCGACCATAAAAATGTGGGCACAGATGTTTATTCCGCAAAATGCTATTCCTTTACTCACGCTAAAGAATACCAAATGAAAATTTCCAAAAAATATCTTAACGAAAACGATAAGGTGCTTATTATTGACGACTTTATGGCAGGTGGTAACGCCTGCAACGCGCTTATTGATATTATCGGACAAGCAGGTGCAGAGGTCGTAGGTATAGGCATTGCAATCGAAAAGGGCTTCCAGCCCGGCGGAAAGGAGCTCCGCCAAAAAGGCTACAAGGTTCGGTCATTAGCAATCGTTGACAGTATGTGTGACGGAAAAATCACATTCAGACCCGATATCGACTGCTGACAATAAAAATTCCTAATATGGAGGTAATGACAATGAAAAAATTCAGCAAAGTTCTCGCTCTCTGCCTTGCTCTTGTAATGGTAGTCGGCTGCTTAACAGCCTGCGGCGAGAAAACACCCGATGAGCCTGCTGCCGAAAACATTAAGGTTGCTCTCATTTGTTTGCACGGTGATTCTTCAACCTATGATAAGAACTTCATCGATGCTTTCAAGCTTGCTTGTGAAAACAAGGGCCTCACAGCTGACGATTACACAATCGTTACTGATATCCCCGAAGACACAGCTTGCTACGACCAGGCAGCTGACCTGGCAGAAACTTATGACCTTATTTTCGCTGACTCCTTCGGTCATGAAAGCCACATGATTAAGGCTGCTCAGGAATTCCCCGAGGTTGAATTCTGTCACGCAACAGGTACAAGAGCTCACACAGAAAATCTTCCCAACTTCCACAATGCTTTTGCTTCTATCTACGAAGGCAGATACCTTGCAGGTGTTGCAGCAGGTATGAAGCTTGTTGAGCTCTATGGTGATGACGAAGGCAAGGTTTCTGACGAAAACGCAAAAATCGGTTATGTTGGTGCTTTCCCCTATGCAGAGGTTATTTCCGGCTACACATCATTCTATCTTGGCGCTAAGTCAATCGTAGAAAACGCTACTATGGAAGTTCGTTATACAAACTCCTGGTATGATGAAACTGCTGAAAAAACAACAGCTCTTGCTCTTATTGATGCAGGCTGCAAATTGATTTCACAGCACGCTGACTCCTGGGGTGCTCCCACTGCTTGCGAAGAGAAAAACATCCCCAACGTTTCTTACAACGGTTCAACTGAGGAAAAGGCTCCTAACACATTCATCATCGCTTCAAGAATCAACTGGGCTCCTTATTTCGAGTACATTATTGACTGCGTTCAGAACGACAAGGCTATTGATACCGACTGGACAGGCACACTCGCTACAGGCTCTGTTGAAATCACCGCTCTCGGTGCTGCTGCAGCAGAAGGCACACAGGACAAGCTTGATGAAGTAAAGAAGGGTCTTCAGGACGGTACAATCAAGGTATTTGACTGCTCTACATTCACAGTTGACGGTGAAGAATTAACATCATTTATCGCTGACGTTGACGATGCAGGCGACTACAAGCCCGAAACAGAGGTTGTTGAAACAGAAAACGGCATCACCTTCGTTAACGAAAGTGCAAAGCGTTCAGCTCCTTACTTCAACGTAATCATTGACGGTATTACAGCTGTTACTGAATAACTTTATTCCAAAGTTATTCTCATTTAATTAAAGGGAAAGGCGAAGCGCAACAACTTCGCCTTTCTTAAATGATAAGCAAAACCACTCTAAGGAGTTTCTTATGGAGAAGACTGTAGTTTTACAATTAAAAAACATCACTAAAAGATTCGGTTCCAAGGTCCTCGCAAACAACAATGTGAGCTTAGACGTTTATAAAGGAGAAATTCTCTCAATTCTCGGTGAAAACGGTTGTGGTAAAACAACACTTATGAATATGATAGCCGGTATTTACTATCCCGATTCCGGCAAAATTCTTATTAACGGCGAAGAGGTTATTATCCGCTCCCCTCGTGATGCCTTCGAGCATAAAATCGGTATGATTCATCAACATTTCAAGTTGATTGATATTTTTACTGCAGCACAGAATGTTGCATTAGGTATTGAAAACGAAAAATACAATCTTAAATCAGTAAATAACCGTATTAAAGAGATGGCTCAAAAATACGGATTCAATATAAATCTTGATAAAAAAATCTATGAAATGTCGGTTTCTGAAAAGCAGACTGTTGAAATCTTAAAGGTCTTATACAGAGGTGCCGATATTCTCATATTGGATGAACCCACTGCAGTTCTGACTCCTCAAGAAATCAGAAGCTTATTCAATGTTTTAAAGGCAATGAAGGATGACGGAAAGTCAATCATCATCATTACACACAAATTAAATGAGGTTATGGAAATTTCCGACAGAGTTACCGTTTTGCGTAAAGGCGAACACATCGCTACGGTAAACACTGCACAAACCTCTGAAAAAGAGCTTACAGAAATGATGGTTGGCGAAAAAATCGACCTTAACATCAATCGTACAGAGCCTGTTGACAGTAAATTGAGGCTTTCGGTTTCAGGCCTTACCGTGAAAAAACCTGATGGCTACAAGGTTATTGACAATGTTTCCTTTGAAGCTTTTGGCGGTGAAATTCTCGGTATTGCGGGTATTGCCGGCAGCGGTCAAAAGGAGTTGCTTGAAGCTATTGCAGGTCTCAACAGCTATGATTCGGGCACATTGACCTATTACCACCCTAAAAAAGACAAGCCTGTTTCCTTCTACCACAAAACCTACAAGCGCGTTATGGAGCTTGCTAACGAAAACGCTTTCAAGGACAACAACGGAAACGATATCGACTTTAAAAAGTTATCTAAAAAAGAAATAAAAGCCCTTGTTAACGAAGAAAAAATACTGTTCAAGGAAGATGAGGTTATTGACTTAAAGGATAAATCCCCCAGAGAAATCCGTGAGCTCGGTATCAGGCTTTCCTTCGTTCCCGAGGACAGATTAGGTATGGGTCTTGTAGGCAGTATGGATATTGTGGATAATATGATGCTGCGCAGTTACAGAAAAGGCAAATCCTTATTCCTTAACAGAAAGATTCCCTCAGACCTTGCCGACAGAATTATCAGTGAATTAGAGGTCAACACCCCCGACTCACACACAGCAGTCAGAAAGCTCTCGGGCGGTAATGTTCAAAAAATTCTTGTTGGCCGTGAAATTGCATCCTCACCTGCAATTTTAATGACTGCTTATCCTGTTCGCGGACTTGATATCAACTCCTCCTACACCATTTACAATCTGCTGAATGAACAAAAACAAAAAGGTGTTTCGGTTATTTTTGTGGGAGAGGATCTGGATGTGTTGATGGCACTCAGCGACAGAATACTTGTTTTGAGTGGCGGTAAAATTTCAGGCATTGTTGATGCCAGAACAACCACTAAGGACGAAATCGGTCTTCTTATGGTAAAATCCGGTAAAAATGAGGTGACGGAATGAAAAAGAATAAAAGCATTCAAAAAGAACCCTTTGTCAGAATTGTTAAGCGGGATAACATCAAATTACCGAAAATCATTCTGATTTATTCCATCGCTATTGTTGGTGGCTTGCTTTTAAGCGGATTGATTTCTGTTTTGTTCTCTGAAAAAGGCATTGGTGATTTCTTCCAATCATTATTCACAGGAGCCTTCGGAAGCGAGCGCAAATTCTGGCTTTTGCTTCAGGATACCTCCCTCCTGCTCGGTACCTCAATGGCTTTACTGCCTGCATTTAAAATGAAATTCTGGAACCTTGGCGGTAACGGTCAGATTCTTGTCAGCTGCCTTTCAGCAATTGCCTGTATGTTCTACCTTGGCGGTAAGGTAAGCGATTCTGTTATTATACTGCTTATGTTCTTCGCAAGTGTGATTGCAGGTGCTTTATGGGCAGTTATTCCCGCTATTTTCAAAGCAAAATTCAATACAAATGAATCTTTGTTTACTCTTATGATGAACTATATTGCTACAGGTCTCGTTTCCTTGTGTATCACAATCTGGGTAAAATCCGGCTCAGGTGTTCTGGCACCAATTGCTTACGGTAATATTCCTGAAATAGGCAATAAATATTTATTACCCATAATCCTGTTTGTATTAATTACGGTCTTTATGTACATATACCTTCGCTCAGCTAAGCACGGTTATGAAATTTCCGTTGTGGGTGAAAGCATCAATACTGCAAAATATGTAGGTATTAAGGTTGATAAGGTTATTATCAGAACAATGCTTCTTTCAGGTGCTATTGCAGGTCTTGTAGGCTTTATTCTTGCAGGCTCAATCAATCACACCATAAGTACAGCTTCAGCAAATAATATGGGCTTTACAGGTATTATGGCAACATGGCTTGCTTCATTTAATCCTTTACTAATTATGCTTACGAGCTTTTTCATCACCTTTATTTCCAAAGGTATGGTTGAGGTCAGAAAGACCTTTATGTTTACAAATGATTCAATATCAAATATAGTTGTGGGTATTGTTTATTTTGCGATTATTATCTGCTCATTCTTTATTAATTATAAGCTTGTTTTCAGAAAAAAAGAAAAGGAGGAAATTAAGAAATGATTGTTACTTTCTTAATGAGTGCCATTGCAATCGGCACAGTTCTTCTTTTCGGCTGTATCGGTGAAACAATTACAGAAAAAGCCGGTCACTTAAACCTTGGTATTCCGGGAATTATGTGTACGGGTACTGTGGGCGGATGTCTTTTTGTCAGTCTTTATATGAACAGCCTTGAAAATCCCGAAGGTGCATCGTGGATTGCTCTGATACTCTCATCACTTTTTGGTGCATTTCTCTTTGCATCTCTCACAGGTGCAATTTATGCTGTTATTACAATCACATTCCGTTGTAATCAGAATATTACAGGCCTTGCAATCACAATTTTCGGCAACGGTCTTACACAGTTCTTAATGCACTCTTATGTTGATAAAAGCAATTTTTCCACCGCAGGCAAAATTATTGCACAAAGCTTGCCCTTCACCGAAGGCTCTGGTGGTGTGGTAAAAGTATTGTTTGGTCACGGCTTTTACGTATATTTTGCAATATTTATTGCATTGATTGCCACATTTATCTTTAACAGAACAAAGGTTGGTCTTAATCTTCGTGCAATCGGTGAAAACACCGCAACTGCAGATGCTATGGGCGTAAATATAACATTATACAAATATGTTGCCATTTTAGTAGGTAGCGGTATTGCAGGCTTTGGTGGAGTTTTCTACATTATGGACTATGTTAAGGGCAGCTGGGAAAACGCATCAACTATTGAGGCATTCGGTTGGTTGGCTATAGCTCTTGTTATCTTCACATTGTGGAAGCCAAACATCTCAATAATAGGTTCATATCTTTTCGGTGCATTATATATTGCAGCCTTTGTTTTCGGAAACATTTCATTCTCAGAAAGAGAAATTTTGAAAATGTTACCCTATGTAATCACAATTATCGTTTTAATTGTTACCAGTATGATGAATAAAAAAGAAAATCAGCCACCACAAAACCTCGGTCTTAACTATTTCCGAGAAGAACGCTAACAAGCTAAACACAGTTATTCAGAAAAATTTTCCGAATAACTGTGTTATTTTTTATTTTGCAGGCAAAACTATTTTCAGGTGATTTTATGCTTGCTGTTATT
The DNA here is from genome assembly GCA_017436285.1 of Clostridia bacterium. GTDB lineage: Bacteria > Bacillota > Clostridia > Oscillospirales > Acutalibacteraceae > DTU089. The sequence goes on along the minus strand of JAFSDL010000030.1, from coordinate 32,139 downwards.
ACTGCTATTGTTTCGGGCGCTCTGATGAGCATACAAGGGGTTTTTAACGAGGGAGTTACTAAACACACATCTATATGGACCTCTGCCTCTTTCGTCCAATTAACCGCCTTTCTGTTCTGCTTGTGCGCGTGGTTTTTTACAGGACGGGAAAGCTCCTTTGGTGCCCTTTTCAGAATAGAAAACAAATATATGCTTTTAGGCGGCATCCTCGGTGCTTTGATAACCTATACTGTTATTCGGAGTATGGCAGGTCTGGGTCCTGCTCAGGCGGTTATGATAATAGTTACCGCCCAGCTTGTTGTGGCATATTTAATTGAGCTTTTTGGTCTTTTTGGCGTAGAAAAGGTTGATTTTCAATGGCAGAAGCTTATAGGTGTTTTAATCTCCATAGGCGGTATATTGCTCTTCAAATGGGAGTTTAAATAAAAAGAGAAGCAGTTGCACTCAGGCAATTGCTTCTTGATTTTTTGTATTATTTGTTGCTTCAACCTCTTCAACAACAGGCTCTGTATATCTGAATTTAACACCGCTCTTGTTAAGGTAACTTGAATATTTTCCGTTTAATGCGCTGACACTGTAAATATATGTTTCTCCGTCCTCAACATCTAAATCAATAAAGGATGTGGCATTATCACCGACTACACTTGAAATCTTTTTCCACTCAGTCTTAGGGGTTTTGCGGTATATAGCATAGGCTTTGGCTGCATCAATCTGACTGAAATTGATTACTGCACCTAATTCATTGTTTTCAATTGTAATTTCGGCAGGCTTTTTAAGGAAAATTGTTTTAAGTCCGCTATTATCAAAACAACCCTTAACCTTACCGTCATAAGCTCTTACAGTATATTTATAGGTTTCTGAGCATTTAACTGTTTCATCAGAATAGCTTGTTTTTTTACCGCCCTTGACTGTTGCTATACGCTTCCAGGAGCCTGACTCACCTTTTCGGTAAATATAATAACCGTCTGCAGATGAAACCTTGTCCCAATAAACCTTTACGCTGGATGTGAAATTCTTAACCTCTGTAACCTCAGGTGCACCCAAGCAAGCGATTTTTTTGCCTGCATAATACTGACTGACTTTTTTTCCGTCAACAGCTTTTACTCTATAAGTATATGTCACACCGTTCTTTACGTTTTCATCAGTAAAGCTCTTGGCTTTTTTGGTGGTTTTAACCTTTTTCCAGGAAGAACTACCTGCTTTTCTGTATACATAATATTTGTCTGCACCCTTAACAGAGCTCCACTCAACAGTTATACCGTCTGCCCCATTGTATAAGGATGTGATTTTCGGAACACCTACATCAGTCTTCTTACCGTAAAGCCTGGGACCCTCGTACATTCTTATAGAATACATTGTCCAGCTTTCACCACCGCAATGGCTGTAGGTATATGTAGTCTTTTTACCATTGTGTGCATTATTATGGGCATAGTCGCGAGAATAACCCTCACTATCTGCACCGTTGCAGATAACCACATGCTCTAAAACTCCACAATAGTTACATTTGTAGAAAATCGGGTCGCCTTTTTCAAGCTTGCCATTATTTGTTTCCATACTCAGTCTTCCGCTTGTACCGTTTGTAAGCGTTAATTTGTATGCTGTGCCATATTTACCCTTAAGCTCGTTATACAAGGCAGTGCAACTATCACTACTCACATCGACATTACCTGCACGCAGACACGCAGCGACAAACTCAGCACAAAGACCTATACCGTTGTCCCAATTTTTTTCTGCGTAATTAAGAGCCTTTGAAACGCTGTAATACTTATCGGCAGCAACTGAATTAATGCTTGCAAAAGGAATAATTCCCAATGCAAATATAAGTGCAAACATCAGAGAAAGTAAACGTTTTGTCATATTTCTTCTCCTAAAAGTTACAATTTGTAATCAAAAACGAGAAAAATTATACCATAATGTTTACAGTTTGTCAAATTTATAAAAATATCGGCAAGCACAACTGCTTACCGATATAAATTTTATTCAACTATTTCGCTTGTTGCTTCTGCCTGTCTTTCTGCGTTTTGTTTAACTCTTTCGTTCAAAAGCATAGCTCTGATTTGCTCAGGCATTTTAAAGAAATCTTCTTTTTCAAGACCTTTGGTTTCAATAGGTGATAAAAATGTTACATAAACTGTTCCGCTTGTAATATTTCCTGTTTCTTCAAGTCTTGCTCTTGAGCCTTCAATAAGCACGGGAACAACCTTTGCGCCACTTTCCATAGCAATCTTCATAGCACCGCCCTTGAACTCTGCCATCTCACCATTTTTACTACGTGTACCCTCGGGGAAAATAACAAGGCTACGACCCGATTTCACCATTTCAATGGCATCGTGAAGAGAGGAACGAGAACCGTTTTTCTTTTTCCTGTCAACAAAAACACAATCAAGAACGCTCATCCATTGCTTTAAAAACGGGAACATACTCAATTCTTTTTTCGCAATAAACATAGGCATTGTGGGCGCGTTGAGGAAAACTGCAGGAATATCGAACATACTTGCGTGGTTAGGAGTGTAGATAATGGGTTCATTCTCAGGAACAAGCTCCTTGCCCTTAACCACAAAATTCACATCTGCCATATCTATTAACGGAATAAGCCACTCTTTTACGTGCTTATCAACAAAGGGCTTATATTCTTTCCAATCCCCTTTTTTCTTCATATCAAGAGCTGTTTTTAGCTCAGGTGTATAGCCTAAAAGCGAAGTTATAAATTTTATGTACCATTTGACTGTAAATGCGTTCATAGATTAATCTCCTTAATTATAATAACTTTTTTATTTTATCATACAACTACAAAAATTCAAGTACCAAAGAGAAAAAACAACTTTTTTCTTGAAGCTCCATAAAAGGTATGATAAAATGCTGATATATTGTACTATATGGTAGGTGCATTTTATGAATTATAATTTTACAAGCCTTAATATTGAAGCTGTTGGCAAGGATGCTTTAAAAGCCGCAACCTATTTCGCTAAAGAAATAAAGAAACGAACAGGCAAATCTCTGCCCGTTTTTGAAAAAGCACCCGCCTTTCCTAAAATGATTTTCAAAACTGATGAAGCCATTGAAAGCAAGGACTTTTTCAATATATATCAGACAGAGGGCGAGATTATCATTACCGCAAAAACCATTCGCGGTCTTATTTTCGGTTATTCTCTGTTTCTTAGAAAATGCACCTTCGAAAACGGTGTTATTACGCTAACAAAAAATATTTCAGGCGACTATGCACCACAAAAGCAGATACGCGGTCATCAGGCAGGCTACCGCACAACACCAAACACCTATGATGCCTGGACCTATGAGCAATATTTCCAATATTACCTTGACTTGATGGCTTTCGGCTCAAATACCATTGAGCACAACGGAACAAAGCCAAAAGAGAATTTCAGAAATGCTCTTATGAAATATGACCAGGAGGAATTTCTTGTTGAGGCTTCAAGGCTTGCCGATATTGTTGATATGGATGTTTCCCTATGGCACGCCAATAATGATTATGAAACCGAGGAAGAGGCTCTTGAAATAAGAGAAAGGCTTTATTCGAGTATGCCCCGTCTCAACATCGTTTTCCCTCCCGGTGGTGACCCCGGCGAGCTTCCTGCAGATATTTTTATAGACCGTTGCAGAAAAATACAAAAGGTGCTTACAAAATATCATCCCGAGGCAAAAATGCACCCATCTGCACAGGCACCTCATTCCATCAGAGACTGGGGCAGGGTTTTCTGCGAAAATCTTGAAAATGAGCCCGATGAAATTGACGCAGTTATTATGGGACCGAACCACGCCTTTCCCATTCACGAATTAAGAAAGCGCATACCCGAAAAATACCCTATGCGCTTTTATCCCGATATTACTCACAATGTCCGTTGCGAATACCCTGTTAATTTCCTCGAGGACGATTGGCACTACACTCTTGCTGCTACTCTTTCAAGAGAAAGCGTGAATCCGAGACCAACAGAATTGCGCACCCTTTACCGCATTTTTGCGCCATATACAATCGGTTCTGTCAGCTATTCCGAGGGTGTTCACGACGACCTTAACAAAGCGGTCTGGTCTGCTTTTGAATGGGATTGCAACACAGATTTAAGAGAAGCTGTGCTTGATTACACCCGTTTTTTTATGTATGGTGCAGACTATGAAAAAATTACCGATTGCATTTTCCTTTTAGAGAAAAACTGGCAGGGCGCACCCGAAGAAAATCCTTGTATTGATTTGTGTTACAGAATGTTCTGCGAGCTACTCAAGGACTACCCGGCACTTTCTGAAAACTGGCGTTTCCTTCAATTATATTTCCGCGCCTGCTGTGATAAGCTTGTGAAAATGAGAAGAGCTTTTGAATTAAAGCTTATAAAGGATGCTACGGAAGACTTAAAGCAACTTAATCTCTCAAGTGCTGTGGAAATTCTGAATACACCATTCAATTTTCAATATTCACTTTTAAGAAGCGAAATTGATACTCTGGCAGAAAAGCTTTTTGAGCTTATCGGCTTGCAATTGGATGTAGAGCATTATTGTGCAGATAGCTGGGAGAGAGGCGCAACCCTCGAGACCATCGACAATAATGTTACAGACAGAGCCTATTTATTGAGAAAAATTGAGTATGCTCTCACTCTCAAAGAAGTCGAAAGAAGGGCTTATATAAACCGCCTGATTTCCTGCAGAAAAAGTGACGATGGTGAAATCTATTACTCTGTTGCACTTCACGGACTTAACACTCTTGGTGTTCGCCAGGAGGGTGAATTCTATATGGATGTTTATGCAGATAAGCCTGTTTCCAAAGAGCTTTCAATGCCTATGGCTATGACAAAGCTTTATGACCATTTCTCTTTTAAAGCTAAGTTCGGCGGATTCAAAGCAAACACAGACTACACTCTTAAAATTGCCTACCGAACTGATATCAACCCAAAAATAAATGACCACCGCATTATTGCAAATGGTGTAACAATTTACGAGGGAGCTCAATTTGGTGGCAGAAAAGACCCCGATTTTGACAGAGAAATGTTAGTCAAGGGCTTTGAAAGTGCTGAATATATTTTACCCAAAGAGGTATTCATCAACGGAACCTTAGAGTTGGAAATAAAAGAGGATATTGACGGCTTCAAGCTCTGTGAGCTTTGGATTAAACCCGTATAACACAAATCCACACAAATTCATCACCTTTTTCGACCGTTTTTGCAATGTTTTTATAATAAAATGTTGCAAAGAACGGTCGTTTTATGGTATTATATGATTTGTATGGGTGAAAATTTGCTATATAAAGAACAAGTTGGTATTCACCCACTCTAAAATACCTCATAAGGTTAAGGTGGATGTATGATAAGAATCATTTGCGCAGAATGTAAAAACGCTTATCTCCAGAATAAAGACGGTAATTTAGTTTGCCCCTCCTGTGAAGCAACCTACCCTCAGGAAAAGGAAAATCTTCTCTTAGGTGTGCAGTACTATAACGAGGAAAACTTCACAGAAGCGGACAACTGTCTTATGAAATATATTGTAACAAACAGCTCAGAGCCGCTTTCTCTTTTTTATAAGGCTTTTTGCGATGCAAGAGCTTTCGACGAGGACACTGTTTCTCTTCAGGATACATACAAGAAAATTATCAATGCTTTTGATGATGTTTCTGATGAAGAATTCCCCAAATTCGTTGCAATTGCAAATGACGAAATGGAAAGAATTGAAAAGCTTCTTACAGAAAATCATATAAAGCTTTTTGCAGATGCTGATGCAGAAAAAATCAAAAAGCAGGTTGAGGTTATTCTTAACATTCAGAACGAGGCAAAAACCTTCAGAGATGCGCTTTCTGCTCTTGTTTCAAGCTTTAACGAGCACGCCCCTCGTAAGATTTCTGCCAAATTCTCTGATTGCTTCTTTGTTGAAAACGATATAGCTGCAGAGGTAGGAGAAATCAAATACCGGAAAATCTGTGACAATGTTGCTTCTCACACAGTGTTCACAGGTATTCTTACAAACGATATTAAAAATCTCGAAATATATTTGCGTTGCATTGTTATGTTCTTCCAGAAGAGCTACGACAAATACAAATTCCTTTTAGAGCAGGCAGAAAAATTCACAAAGCTTGCAGAGTTATTGGAAATCGGTCAATATAACACTCTTAAAGGCACCGGTGCTGTTGCGGACAAGCTCAAAAGCATTTCCTATGAATTCCTTCAGGAAAGCTACAAGGAGCATTTTGATGAACAAATTGAAATGCAGACTGAAACTGTAGTTGTTATTGCGCCCGAGGTAATTGAAGAGCCTGAAGTAATAGAGGAAGAATCTGCAGAAGAGCTTGTTGAAGAAACAGAAGAAGCTGTTGAAGATATAGCTGAAGCAGAAGAGGTTGCTGAGGATTCAACAGAAGAGGCTGTTGACGAAACAATTGAAGCAGAGGAAGCTGAAGCTACCGAAGCAGATGCCTCAACAGATGAAGCAGTTGCAGAAGACATAGCAAACGAAGACATTATAGAAATTGAAATTGAAGAAACTGCAGATGAAGCTACAGAAGAAATCGAAGAAATATCTTCAGTTGAAGAGCCTGTTGAAAAGGCAGTTGAAGAAATTGCTTTAGAAGAAGCTTCTGATGAAGAGGTTGAAGAAACAGTTGAAGCTGCAACCGAAGAGGATTCTATTGTTGAAATTCCTGTTGAGCAAGCAGAAGCAGTTGCTGATGAAGTTGAAATTCCTCAGGAAGAAAATGATGAACCTCTTGTTGTTGAAGAGGTAATTATTGACGATGGAGAAGCTTCCAACGAAGCTACTGTCAATAACGAAGATAAAAAGGATGCAACAACCAAACCTAAAAAGAAAAAAGGTCACAAGGGTCTTATTCTTGCAATATTAATCCTTGTCCTTGCAGGCTTATTTGCAGGCTATAAATATGGTCCTGATTTAATCAATGGCTACAAATACGATAAAGCTGTTGCTCTGGCAGAATCCGGTAATTACACAGAGGCAATTACCGCCTTCAAGGCGTTGGGAGATTACTCCGACAGTAAGGAAAAAGCAACTGAAAGCGAATACAATTATGCCTTGAAGCTTGAAGAAGACGGAAAATTTGCAGAAGCAAGACTTGTTTTTGAGGCTCTTGATAATTATGCAGACTCTAAAACAAGAGCACAGGCCTGTGCATACAGTGAAGCAAAGGAAGCCCTTGAAAGCAAAAACTTTAAACAGGCTTCAAAGCTCTTTACCCAGTTAAACGATTATGGCGACAGCAAGGAAATGGTTAAGGAATGCTCTTACAGACAAGCCCTTTCATTAATGGAAGAAAAGGATTATAAGAGCGCAATTGAAATTCTTACAGCCATAAGAAAATACTCCGATTCTAAAGAAAAAATTCTTGAAGCAAAATATATGTACGTTACAGATAATTTTGACAAAGAGAATAAAACCACTGTCAAATATCTTAACGAGCTTACAACTGCTGAATATCGTAACAGCGCCGATTTAAGAAAAGAGCTTTTAGGCTCTTCTCAGGTAATGTCTGACGATATTAAAGCCTTTGTAAACTATGGCTCAACAGACCTTGAAACCTCACTTACACAGCTTGATAACACAAAGCCCATTTATTTCCACGTTGTTGTAGGCGATAAAGCACTTTACGGTCAGACTCTTACTTTAAAATACACCACTGCATTCGGTTACAGTCAAAGAAAAACCGTAACACTTACAGAAAACAACAACACTGCAGTGATGTCCTACCCCTCAACCCAACATAAAAACTACACAGTTGATTTTGAGCTTTTAGATTCAACAGGTAAAAAGCTTGCGGGTCAAACAATCAGCTTCTAAATTATAAAAACCACTCAGCACTGATATCATTGCTGAGTGGTTTTTCTTAGTCCGCCATTCTTGATACGCCTTCAGATACATCGGTCACCATATCCGAAACACCTTCGGAAACATCTGTAACGATATCACCTAAAACACCGTTCTCTCCCTCTTCAGACTCATCTGTTACCATACCGGGATTCATAGTTGTTGTTATATTATCTGATGTTGTGGGATTAGTGGTTGTGGTTGTGTTATCATCATCCCCACCGCAACCGCTGAACACAAATGCCATACAGCCAATAATCAGAACAACTGCAACAACTGTAAAAAGCTTTTTCATATATTCACACCCTTTCCGGAGATAAATAAATTTCTGATAACTCCTATATAATTATTCCACAAATCCTCGTCTATATTCCTATTTTGTAAGAACTCCGCCATCACTGTATAAAAGGATGAGAATATCTTTTTCTTCTCCTGTTACAGGGTCAATATAAACAAGAATTTCCTGCCCGTCATCTGCTTTGCATCGGTATTCATAAACATAATTTTCCGTTTCATAATCTGTTGGAATAAACGCCTTTTTATTAGCTAAAATTTCCAAATCATCCTTCAGAAGCTTACCTGCAGACCGCAAATCATATTTAGTATTATCGGGTACCTTCCTCACCTTATGATTCATAATATAGCCTGTTGCATCAAAGCCTAAGATTTCACCGTTATCGAGAGCAACGCTGACTTTTATAAGGTCGGTGTAGTAGGTTATGCCGTCTTCATAATATGAATAATTAATGGTGCAAACTCCGTCAACAGTTGAATAATAGCTTTCTTTTACTTTGGTATATCCCTTTTCACTTAAAAATGAAGTAGCTTTTCTTATAGCATCCTCAGCAGTAATTTTGCTTTCCCCTGCATAACGTGATTTAAGCATATAAGAAACCAAGCCACCCTTTTGAGTAACGGAAATTGTTGTATCTCCGTTGTAAAAGGTGTAGGTGCTTAAATTACTGTCCGTTTTATTTAAAAAGTAAATGTCTTCTGTTCTCACACCGAGAAATTTTGCGGCTTTTTCCTGAGCTTTATCTTGTGTTACCTCTTTAAGATTTTCCACAAGCTCAGATTTTTTTGAATTGATATGGTCTGAAAATGGTCCGTCATAGATTAGCGTTGGATAATCCTCAAGGGCTTGATTTGCATCATTAAGCTCTGTTGCAAGATATAGCTTTTCGTCACCCTCACTCTGAAGAGTTGATTTCACCTCTTCAAAATTAAGACCACCGTTTTCTTCCTCTTCAATAAGATAATTTATCGTGTTGGAAAGCTTTTCTGAATAAGCCTTTAATTTTTTCAGATTTTCTGCTTCTTCCCCTGAAAGCTTTTGTCCTGAGGCAAGCTTTTCATTAAGAGAAAGAGTATATTCCCCTACCTGTGACAAAAACTTATAAACACCCGATATTTCGGTGTTACCGTCTGTTATTTCTGAAAGGCTTTCCTTTGCCGAAGAGCTTGAACGCCAAAGCTTTGAAGCCACATCCGAAAGCATAGCAGAGCTTGATGAATACATACATTTTTGCAGATTGATATCAATATCATCCATATATGTTCCAAGCTGTGTCAACGCCCTTTCACGAGAAGCCTGAACATCACGCTTGATAACTGCAAGCTTATACATATTCACACCGCCCCAGACTCCGAGAGCAACCACAATGGCGATAAGATAACTTGTAATTCTCACTAAATTTCGTCGTTTTTTTATCATATATTTACACCTCATCAAGTAGTCATTCTAATTTTTCTCGAAAGTTAATAAATTATTCAAGAAATTTACAATAAAAGTTCACTCAAAGCATTTACAAAAATGCTATTCATATTGTATAATAAGATGATTATATGTAGATAATGGGGAAATATTGAAAGGAGGGATTGCTTTGAATGCTTATTTTGATAACAGTGCAACAACAAAGCCCTGCAAAGAGGCAGTAAACGCCGCTAAAAAAGCTATTGAAGAATGTTGGGGCAATCCATCATCCCTTCATCAATTGGGTCTTGAGGCTTCCGATGAATTAAAAAAGGCTCGAAAGCAGATTTCCCGCCTTTTAGGAGTAAACGAAAGCAGTTTCTTCTTTACCTCCTCGGGCACAACAGCTAACAACACTGCCATTTTCGGTGCTTATGAAAAGCTCAGAAGAGAAGGAAACAGAATTGTTACCACCGCCATTGAGCACCCAAGCGTGCTTGAGCCTGTTAAAAGGCTTGAGGCTATGGGCTGTGAGGTTATCCGTATCACTCCTGATGAAAACGGAAAAATCCGTGAAGAAGATTTATTCGAAAGTATAAATCAGAACACAATTCTTGTTTCTTGTATGGCAGTCAATAACGAGGTTGGCTCAATTCTTCCTGTAAATCGCATAAGAGCTGCAGTAAAACGGGCAGGTGCTCCCGCCCTTATTCATTCCGACTGTATTCAGGCGCTTTCCAAAATTCAGATAAATCCCAAAGCCATTGATGCAGATATTTATACCGTAAGCGGTCATAAAATCCACGCTTTAAAAGGCGTTGGCGGAATTTATTTAAAATCAAAAGGCATAATAAAGCCTTATATTTTAGGTGGCGGTCAGGAGCAAACCATTCACTCGGGAACAGAAGCTACCCCTGCAATTATGTCCTTCGGTGCGGCGGCAGAGGATGCTTTGAATGTTTCTGCCAACAGCGAATATGTTAAAAAGCTAAAAAACCGTTTGATTGATGGCATAATTGATATTCCTTGTGTGAAAATCAACTCGCCTGAGGACGCAATTCCCTATATTCTGAATATTTCCATTTTAGGTCTGCCCAGTCAGCCTATTGTAAACCTTATGAGCGAAAAGGGTATTTATATTTCTGCGGGCTCTGCTTGTAAAATGGGCCACAGAAGCCCTGTTTTAACCGCTATGGGACTTTCACCCGAAAGAATAGACAGTGCAGTAAGAATCAGTCTTTCCCGCTTCAACACGGAAGAGGAAATTGATTATTTAATAAACGCAATAAAAGAAGCCGCAGAAAAATACGGTAAAAAACAAAGATAAGGAAAATAATATGAAAGAAATCATTCTTATAAAAGATGGTGAGCTTGCTCTTAAAGGACTTAACCGTTCCTCCTTTGAGTCAATGCTTATGAAAAATATTAAAAGAAGAATTCATCAATTCGGTGCGTTCCAGTTAAAGAATTCTCAATCCACAATTACTGTTACTCCCCTTGATGAGAATGCTGATTTGGATGCGGCGGCAGATGAAATTTCAAGAGTATTCGGTATTTCAGCTTATTCAAGAGCCGCAGTTTCAGAAAAAGATATTGATAAAATCCTTGAAATTGCCCCCGAATATCTTAAGGAGCAATTAGAGGATGCTAAAACCTTCAAGGTTGAAGCTAAGCGTTCCGATAAAAGCTTTCCATATAATTCCCCTGAAATTTCTGCTATGGTTGGCGGAAGGCTTCTTGAAAGCTTCCCCCATCTTAAAGTTGATGTTAAAAATCCTGATATCAGAGTTACGGTTGAAATTCGTGATCAGGCATATATTCGCGGAAATCAGCTTAAGGGCGCAGGCGGTATGCCTGTTGGCTCTTCAGGCAGAGCAATGCTTCTCATTTCCGGCGGTATAGACAGTCCCGTTGCCGCATATATGATGGCAAAGCGTGGTCTTGAGCTTGTGGGAATTCACTTTGCTTCTCCCCCCTATACCTCTCCTCGTTCCGAGCAGAAGGTTCACGATTTGCTCTCAAGGGTTGCTCGTTATAGCGGACGAATCTGGCTTCATACAGTTCCCTTTACTGAAATACAGGAGCTTATCCGTGAAAATTGCCCTGAAGAATATTTCACAATTATTATGCGCCGATTTATGATGCGCATTGCTTGTATGTTAGCAGAAAAAACCGATTGCCACGCTCTTATTACAGGTGAAAGCGTTGCTCAGGTTGCAAGCCAGACAACTCTTGCTCTCGGTTGCACAGATGCAGTTGCAACCCAGCCCGTTTTCCGTCCCTGTATTGGTATGGATAAGGAAGAAATTATTACAATTTCAAGAAAAATCGAAACCTTTGATATATCCATTCAACCCTTTGAGGATTGCTGCACAGTATTTACTCCCAAGCATCCTAAAACCCGTCCTCAGCTTAAGGATGTGGAGGAAGCAGAAAAGGCTTTGGATATTGAAGCACTTTGCCAAAGAGCAGTTGATGGAATTCAAAGAATAGCAATTACCTCTGATGGTGTAGAAAATGACAGAGCTTGATTTAATTAGCCTTGCCGAAAAGGCAGTAGAAAATTTAAAGCATAAAAACAAAACACTTGCTCTTGCAGAATCCTGCACAGGTGGTTGGGTAAGCAAGCTTATAACTGATGTAAGCGGTGCTTCTGCGGTTTATCAGGGTGGTGTTTGCTCTTATTCCAATCAGGTTAAAACGGATATTTTAGGAGTTAAAGAGGAAGCTCTGTGTTCCTTTGGAGCAGTAAGTGAGCAGGTTGCAATCCAGATGGCAGAGGGCGTAAAAAAAGCCCTTAAAAGCCATATCGGAATAGGAATAACAGGTATTGCAGGACCTCTTTCTGATAACACTGCAAAGCCCGTTGGTCTTATTTATGTTGCAATTGCGGATGAAAGCAAAACAAACTGCATTGAATTAAGAAACAATTTCACAGAAGATATACGATTACAAAACAGAATGTCTGCCGCAGAAACGGCATTGACTCTTTTGGGTGATATATAATGAAGAAAAACAAAAAAGGAGCTGTTTCCTCTTCACCCTATATGTATTTTACAAAGGCGGAAGAAACAGTTTACAGAACCGATGAAACCCAGAAGCAAGAGGTAATAAAAAAAATAAAGCGTAGGAGAGCAAAAAAGCGTGCTTTAAGTGTTATCAGCTTTATTCTTGCTTTTACGGTACTCATTTCAGGCTTTTATGTGGGCAAAAAGGGTATTGAAAAATTCCTTGTACTTCGTCAGGAGGAGCAAACCCACAACAGCGCTCTCATTCCTGATGACATCAAGAAAAAATTAGAAAATATGTCAGAGGAAGAAAAGTGGGCATATCTTTACGAGCAATATCCGGAGCTTATTGATGTTAAATTCCCTGCGGGTATCCTTATAGATTATGCGCTTTATTACGCAAAAAATCCCCAAACAATAGGCTACCTTAAAATTGACGGAACTAAGGTTGATACTCCCGTTGTTCAGGCAGATAATGATAAATATTATCTCCGTCACGACTTCAACGGTAATTCTACAAGCTACGGTGCGGTTTTTGCCACCTACAAGGCTGATTTCAAGCCCTTTGACAGAAACACTCTTCTCTACGGGCACAATATGTTTGACGGTGAAAGATTCGCAGCTCTTGCAAACTATAAAAGCATAGAGTATTTCAAAAAGCATCCCGTCATTCATTTTGACACATTATTTGAAAAGCATGACTGGAAGGTCTACGCAGTCATTCTCACTAATGGCTCAACAAAGAGCAACGATGGTTATTTCTTTGATTTCACCTTCGATAATTGCTCAGACGCCTGCTTTGAGGAATATATACAGGAAATCGACAAGCGAAAGCTTTATGACACAGGCGTTGATTTACTCCCCACCGACAAGCTCATAACCCTTTGCACCTGCACCTATGAGTTTGACGATGCAAGGCTTATTGTAATTGCAAGAATGGTGCGCGATGGTGAATCCTCTGAGGTTAACACAAAGTTAGCGGATTTCAAATCCACCCCCGTAAAGTACCCTGAAATGTTTTACGATAGCCCCAAGGACAATCCCTACAAGGATGACCCTAAATTCTATTTATACTAATAAACAAACAATCCCTATGAGGTGTGAATATGAAAATCAAAGCATTTTCTCTTGAACAAAACGGCTTTTCTCTTGCAACAGTCAAGCAGGAGGTTGTAACAAAGCTTAACGAAAGCGGAATTTATTTTGAAGGCTTTTCAGATGTAAATGAGCTTTTCAAGGAAATTTCTGCTGCCCTTGAAAACACTCAGGCAATTTTAATCGGTGTTGAGCAGGATTCCTATCTGAAATTCAAGCCCGTTCTTATAAAGGCTTTCAATTTCACTCCCGCCTACAGTGAAAAAATCGAAGCGGCAATCGGTAGTGCAATTTTAGATGAAAAGGTGCTCAAGGCTCATACCTTAGTACCTAATGAATGCATTGAGCTTATTTCTCCCGACGGACTTTACAGTTCCTTCTATGTAAAATCTGCCGACCAATACATAGTTGTTTTCCCCTTAATTGAGGAAAGCGTCGGCGATGTGCTTTTAAACTCAGGTCTCCCCTTCTTTAAAGCACCTGAAAGAAAATTCAAGGTGTATGAAGATATTATGGATGAGGAAAAAGCATCTCCTAAAGCAGAAAACATTGTTTCAAAGCTTGTAAAAAATGATTTAAAGCTTGCAATTCCCTCAACACCTGCCGCAAAGGTGCTTAAAGAGGATATACGCTCCTGCCCCAATTATGAAAACAATGTGTATTTCACACCTTATGTAAATGATACAGGCGTTGAAGACCCTAAAGAATATGCCGCTCAGCTTGCAAAAGGCTCGATGGATTTAAGAAATGCCGATATAGGTGCAACGGTTTCAAATATCTTCCGCGAGAAAAAAGGCGATACAGTTGTAAATTACTATTCATTCATCAGTGTAGCAACCGAAGATAAAATAGTTGTTAAAAAGCTTTTTGCAAATGTTGGCGAAGAGGTTGATAACCTTATCATCGAAGCAACAAATGAGCTTTATTCAATGATTGATAAATATGCAGACGAGGTTCTTTTCAAAAGAAACGCAACCGAGGAAGAAAAAGCAAAATATGAGCAGGCTCTTATTGAAGCTGAATTTGAAGCAGACAAAAGACCTACTGCATCTATCGGCAAAAAAGGAACAATCGCCGCTATAATTGCCTTAATAATTGCTGTTATTGTTTGTGTGATTTTAGGCTTTAAATTCGGTGGCTATTTTGTAACGCCTTCTGATGCGCCTGAAAAAGAATCAATTCAGGCAGGTGGTACTACATCTGCAGATACCACGCCCTCCACCACATTAGGTGTGATTCCTGCACTTACAGAGAAGGAAACCACCACTAAAAAATCCGAAATTACCGAGCTCACTTCCGAGGAGGAAAGCTTAACATCAATTTTTGATGTTCCTGCAACATCACAGCTCACTCCCGTTCCCGATACTAACAGACCTGTGATTGACTACACACCAAATACCAACACAGCACCTGTTACAACAACACAACCACAAACAACACAGCCACAAACAACAAAAGAAGAAACAACAAAAAAACCAAAACCCACAAAACCGGAAACCACAATAGACATTGGTGCCGAATGGTAATTATTTGTAAGGAGAGATAGAAAATGGCAGTACTTGTTACAGGCGGTTCAGGCTACATCGGCTCTCACACCGCTATTGAATTACTTAATTCAGGAAAAGAAATTGTTATTCTTGATAATTTCTATAACAGTTGCCCCAAGGTTCTTGACAGAATCAGGGAGCTTTCAGGCAAGGATTTTGCATTTGAAGAATGTGATATCAGAGATGCAGACGGCTTAAGAAGGGTTTTTGAAAAGCACAATATTGATTCTGTTATTCACTTTGCAGGACTTAAAGCAGTTGGTGAATCCTGCCAGAAGCCCCTGCTTTATTACGATAACAATATCAGTGGTACGGTTACTCTTTGTCAGGTTATGGCAGAATACGGCTGTAAAAAAATAGTTTTCAGCTCTTCTGCAACTGTTTACGGAGAGCACAATATCTCCCCTCTTAACGAAACAATGAAAACAGGCGGAACAACTAATCCCTACGGAACAACAAAGCATTTCATTGAACAGATTCTTACAGATACTGCAAAAGCGGATAGCGAATGGAGTGTTTGTCTTTTAAGATATTTTAACCCTATCGGTGCTCACGAAAGTGGCAGGATCGGTGAAAGCCCCAACGGAATCCCCAACAACCTTATGCCCTACATAACTCAGGTTGCAGAGGGTAAGCGTGAATTTTTAAGCGTTTACGGTAACGATTATGACACGGTTGACGGCACAGGTGTAAGAGATTACATTCACGTTGTTGACCTTGCTAAAGGTCACCTTAAGGCTCTTGAGAAAATCGAAAAAGAAAATGACACCTTCGTTTATAACCTTGGCACAGGCACAGGCTACAGTGTTCTTCAGGTTGTTGAGGCTTTTGAAAAAGCATCGGGCGTAAAGGTACCCTATAAAATTGTTGACCGCCGTCCCGGTGACCTTGCAACCTGCTATTCCGACCCCTCAAAAGCAGAAAAAGAGCTTGGTTGGAAGGCAGAAAAAGGCATTGACGAAATGTGTGCAGACTCATACAGATGGCAGCACAATAACCCCAACGGTTACGAGGACTGATAATTTTTGCAATTTGTTCCCTATAATTCGCGAGATATAAGACACAAGTCAATATTCGGTAGCATAGCCTCAAATGAAAATTTGAGGCTTTGTGTTCTTATGCCCCGTTCCTTTTCTTGCCAAAGGGTTACTCTTGTTATTCACAAGGACGGGCAAGGAAATCAATACCGTGATTTGTTCTGGTGCGGTATGAACGGAGAAAACGAAGAGTGGTGGGACATTAATATTACTCTTGATACAGGGCTATATTTTTATCATTTCACCTATGAAACACCCTTCGGAAGAGGTAATATTTTCCTCCATTCCGCAGGCTGCGGTGAAATTTCACCTGATGGCAAGGAGTGGCAATTAACAATATATGATAAAGATTACAAAACACCCCAATGGATTAAGGGTGGAATAATGTATCAGATTTTCCCTGACCGCTTCAATAAAGGAAATGGCAACATAAAAAATGTTCCCGAGGATAGAATAATTCACGAAAACACAAGTGATATTCCCGTGTGGAAGCCTGATGAGCACGGTAAAATTCTCAACAACGACTATTATGGTGGTAACCTTAAGGGAATTGAAGAAAAGCTCCCCTATATCGCCTCGTTAGGTGTTAATGTAATATACCTCAACCCCATTTTTGAGGCTCATTCAAATCACCGCTACAATACTGCGGATTACAGTAAAATAGATTCCCTCTTAGGTGATGAAAAGGATTTTAAATCGCTCTGTAAAAAAGCAGATGAATACGAAATAAAAATCATTCTTGATGGTGTCTTCAGTCACACAGGCTCGGACAGTATTTATTTCAACAAGGAAAAAAGATACAATTCTTCCGGTGCCTTTAATTCTGACGAAAGTCCTTACAAGGATTGGTTTACATTTGAAGAAAACGGTAAATACAAAAGCTGGTGGGGAATTGATACACTCCCTGAAACAAATGAAGAAAACGATAATTTCATAGAATATATTTCAGGCAGAAACGGAATTGCAGAAAAGTGGCTCAACTGTGGTGCCTTTGGCTACCGCCTTGATGTTGCAGATGAATTACCTGATAAATTCCTCGACCATTTCTGCAAAAGCGTTAAAAAGCTTAACGAGGATTATGTTGTTATCGGCGAGGTATGGGAGGATGCCACCAACAAAATCAGTCACGGCGGAAGAAGAAAATATCTTTTAGGTAAACAGCTTGATTCCGTTATGAACTATCCCTTTGCAAATGCAATTCTCACCTTTATGCGCTATGGAGTTGCAGAAAGCTTTATGGAATCCGTTGTAACAATTTGCGAAAACTACCCTAAACCCGCTCTTGATTGCCTTATGAATCACATCGGCACTCACGATACTGCAAGAATTCTCACAAGCCTTATTTATGATTCCATTGAGCATAAGCCAAGGAATATTCAGGCACAATGCAGATTGAATGATGAAGAATACAGAAAAGCAAAAGAGCTTTTAAAATGTGCAACTGTTCTTCAATACACTCTTCCCGGCTTCCCCTCAATATATTATGGCGATGAAGCAGGTGTTCAGGGTGGCGGTGACCCGTTCAACCGTTCCTTCTTCCCCTGGGGCGCAGAGGACAACGATATCACGGAATGGTACAGGAAGCTAGGCAAGGTCAGAAACGCCCTTAAATGCCTTGAAAACGGAACTTTTAAGCCATATTCCGCTATGCTTTCCTGCGTTGCCTACACAAGAGAATCTGAAGGTGAAAAAATAATGGTAATTGCAAACCGCAACTACCACGAGATTGATTATTATTTACCTGATGAATTCAAGTATAAAGAAGAATTGTTATATGGCGCTCAGGTTACAGATTTTGTAAAAATTTCTGCCAATAGCGCGGTGATTATAAAAAGCAACTGATTTTCGATAAAATCAGTTGCTTTTTAGTTGCCAGTCACCAGTCGCCAGCAAATAGCAATTAGCAAATAGATGCCAGAGCTTCGCAAAACTCAACAAACCGTAAGGTACAGGCTTGCCTGTACCACAGAATATGTAAAAGTAACGCGAAGCCTATCATCCCTGTGCCGAAGGCATAGGTAGGGGGACCGTTCTTCTTTGGGTAATTTCATTTTATGTGTATATTTCGGGTGATGATTTATCTATGCAATATAGTTCGGGCGGAATGGTGGTGGGTAGGAACGCTCCCTCTTTACATCGTTGATGAGGGGGATTAAGCTTTGGAAGGAGTAACGGAATTGCGATACTTTTACAAAGGGGTGTCTTTACGGGTCAACCCACCACCACCCCGATTAAGCTTGTTTCAAAATTAAATAATAGGCACGAAATTTACTAATTAATAAATAAAACATATTCAAGGGCGGTCCCCCTCCCTATTTGCCTTTAGGGCAAACAGGGATGATAGGCTTCGCTTTCTTTTACTTTTTCCTCTAAAAAACATATTGCTAAAAATTTTATAATGTGGTAAACTATTGTTGCGAAACGAATTTAATATGACTTTCAAGAGAAAATACGAGTATGTGTTGTTAAA
Organism: Clostridia bacterium; assembly: GCA_017436285.1. Classification (GTDB taxonomy): domain Bacteria; phylum Bacillota; class Clostridia; order Oscillospirales; family Acutalibacteraceae; genus DTU089. Next base: position 13,480 of record JAFSDL010000030.1, on the reverse strand, counting down.
AACACGTGCTTTTATCTCGTATTTTTCTTGAAAGATAGGGATTCGTTTCGCAGCGAAGCAACGTGTTTTATTGCGTAGCTTCGGCTGCGCATTTTTTGTTTTGTGGGGGATTTTGTGACTGAGAAAGATTATATAAAAGATTATATAAATGAGATTAATAAAAGAGAAGAAAGATTAGGAAGATATATTCAACCTTGGAAAGATAATGAGAGTAATTATGAGGATAAATGTGGAACAATAGGTGTACTCAGAGAGTTGTACACCTATAAAAAAATGTACGAGCAAATGCACAACATCATAATAACTCTTGTAAATAAATGCGAAAACACCGCCATAAAAGAAGATTTGATAAAATCTTTAGTTGATGCCGAACAGCTTTATGTTACCAGAGGTATTTTTCCACCTGATTATATGAGCTCAGAAGAATTTATTATTGCTTATCTTCTTTCTTATATTAGAAAAAACAACATAAAAGTTCCTGAAAATTACAAGAATTTTGCTTTTTTTAAAGAAAGTCTTGATTGGTTGGAGGATTTAGGTGCCAAATATGAAATGGCACGAGTTTGGTTTGATTATGATGTTTTTTCCCCACAGGGAAAAATACACTTAAGAGAAAACAATTTGTTTTCTGATTATGATTGAAAAATTTGAAAAGGATTCAGAGCAGTAATGTTCTGAATCCTTTTTTATTCGGCATCCGGTATCTATATAATGCTGTGCGCAGCACCCAAAACTTGCCACTCTCAATTTTCCACTTTCAACTTAATACGCACTGCAATAAAGCTCGCCCTTCTGAACATCAATCCCCTTAACCGCCATAAGCTCGGAAACTGTTACAAGCTGATAACCGTTTTTAATAAGCCAGGGAACAATTTCTTCCGTTGCATTTCCTGTTGAACCGTAAAGGTCGTGCATAAGAACAATTGACCCATCACGGACATTGCTTTTGATTGAAGAAACAACCGAGCTTGAATCTCTGTATTTCCAATCAAGAGTATCAACAGACCAGTTAAACATAGGGTAGCCCACATTTTCTCTGACGGTTGAATTCACTGCACCACCGGGAGTTCTGACTATTTTCGGTGCTTGTCCCGTAATATTTTTTACCGCCTTATTTGTATCTGCAATTTCGGCTTTGATTGTTGAAGCACCAACAGATGTAAGAATAGTGTGGTTATATGAATGGTTACCTATTTCACAGCCTAAGCTGTATTCACGCTTTATGCAATCCTTATAGGTTGAAACTCTTGACCCTACAACAAAAAATGTTGCTCTTGCGTTATTTTCTTCCAAAACATCAAGAATCTGATTAGTAACAGGTGTATAGGGACCATCATCGTATGTAAGAGCCACCATTTTCTTTTTAGGATTTATTCCGTAAAGAGCACGCTTGTTGGAAACAAGCTTTGAATCACTTACAACAATTCTGTAATAATTCTTTTTTCCGTAAACAGGCTTTTCATCTGTATATTTAAGCTTTGAAAGGCTTGTGATTGTGGAAATAGTTTTCCATTCATTTTCGCCTGAGGCTTTTCTTTGCACCTTGTAGCCATTTCCCGTTACCGCCTTATCCCAACTGAGAACAATTCCGTTGGGTGAATGCTTTGCAGTAAGCTTCGGGGGTATAATATATTTTATTGTGTAACCATGAGGATTATATGTACCTAATGTACTACCCTTAACCTGCCTTACCATATAAATATAGGTTTTTCCGTTTTTAACCTTGGTATCGGTATATGAGGTAGTTGTGTTTCCTTTTATTTTTGTAACTAAATCCCACTCAGTAGCACCCTTGAGCTTGCGGTATACCCGATAGCCTGTTCCCGAGGTCATTTTATTCCAGGAAATTTTAACACCCTTTGATGAGGAGGTCAGCTTAACCTCTTCAGGTGCCTTAAGAGCAGTTATTTTCACATTCTTAACATAACCGCTTCTGCCACCGTTTTCCCCAATAGCCTTGACTATATATCTATAATTTCTTCCGTTGACGATATCAAAATCTCTGTACTGCAAGGAGGTTGTTTGTGCAACCTTAACCCAATCCTGATTTTTTGTATCCTTTCTGTAAACAACATATTTTTTAATGTTATTTACCTTATTCCACTGAATTCTTACAGAATCTGAATAATAGTTTTTTATTTCAACAATTTTGGGAGTTGAAACATATTTTGCTTCTACACCTTCCTTGTCATAGCTACTGTATAGCTTTCCGTATATGGCTCTTACTGTATAGGTATATGTTCTACCGTTTTTAACCGTATCATCCTTATAGGAGGAAAACCCCTTACCTGTTGAGCCGATGTATTCCCAATCTCCGTCACCGATTTTTCTGTAAACCCTGTATTTATCGGCAGTTCTTGTATTCTCCCAATAAACTGTTACATTACCATAATTTACCTCTGCCTTTTTTAACACAGGCGTAGTAACCTCTGCCGCAAAGGAAACAATTGTTGCGCAAATTGCAAATATATTTATAAAGGTCAACAAAATCATTGCCACAGAAAGAGATTTTTTCATATTATCACCGCAGTTTTCAGTTTCTGAAATCATTATACTTTACTTTTCAAAAATTCACAACACACCACAACAAAAAAATACAAATTATGACAATATTGTTACCATAAAATTGACAATAAAAGTAAATAACAGTATAATGTTGTGTTAGTATTCAATTTTTGGTGGTGAGGTTTTGAGCGATAAAGCATTCAGGCTTTCGTTATCCTTTTTATCGATATTTTCGGCGTTTGTTTTAACTGTGGGTGCTCTTCTTAATATTTTTACTGCTATAAATAATAAAAAGCATCACCCCCCTATTGAGAGCACCACTCAAATTGAAGGAGCTGAAAATAAAACAAACATTATAAACACCTCTTCCCCCGAAAGCTTTGATTCTCTGTTAGAAGCAGTAACAGTTCTTAAAAACCACTTTCCCGACCTTATAAAAATCTACACCGCAGGCTATTCCGAAAGCGGAAGAGAAATTATAATGTATACTCTCGGTAATGGTGAGAAAAAAGCACTTGTTACAGGTGCAATTCACGCCCGTGAGCACATTACCACAAAATATCTTTTAAAGGTAACTGAGGATTACTGCAACGCCTTTTACAGTGCCACAGGCTACTACGGGAATTATAATATCTATAATCTTCTGAATGAATATACTCTCTATATTATTCCCTGTGCAAATCCTGACGGACTTGAAATTATACTTTCAAATGACTCTCCCGAAAAGAATGTGAGAGTTTCAGAATTATCGGAATACAAGGCAAATAAAAATGGAGTGGATTTAAACAGAAACTTTCCAATTGCCTGGAATTATATAGACAACGGTGTAACCTCACCTGCAGATTATTATTTTAAGGGCTATGAAAGTGGCAGTGCAAAGGAAACACAAGTGCTTATGAATTTGTGCCTTGAAAATGAATTTTTGTTTTTGCTTTCAGTTCACATTAAAGGAAATTTAATTTTCTGGGGAGATACATATAAAACAGACAACAACGCTATTTATAAAGCCTTTGCAGAGGATATCTGCAACGCTTCGGGATTTTTAATTATGGAGCCTACCAAGAAGGCAAAGGATTATGGTGGAGGCTTTGAAAATTGGTTCAGGCATCAGTTTAATCGTCCCGGTGTTTGCATAGAATTAAGCCATATAGAAAACATTGTGAAACCCTGCGGTAGTGAAAACTATTCAGATTTCAACAGTTTTGTGAATTATGAAAAATCATCAAACGCTATTGCTGCGGCAATGGCTTCAACTAATAAGTAAAGAAGAGATTAAATGAAAACCCAACAGTATTTACAAAGTGAAAAACATTCAAGATTAATATTCATTGCCTGCTTCGCGGCATACGCATCCTCATATATCGGCAGAATCAATTTTTCTGCCGCCCTTCCCGCAATTATCGGCGAGGGCTTTTTCACCAAGACCGAGGCAGGTATAATCGGCTCTGCATTTTTCATTGTTTATGGTGCATTTCAGATTATAAACGGATTTTTAGGTGATAAAATTTCACCCTTCAAAATGATAACTGCAGGCACCTTCCTTTCCGCAGTTGCCAATGTTACAATGACCTTCTGCACCACCAATGTTCAGATGGCAATTGTCTGGGGCTTCAATGGGTTTGCCCTTTCACTTCTCTGGGCATCAATCCTTAAAATTCTTGCCAATATAATAAATGACGATATGCGGTCAAAGGCTTGTCTTAATATTTCCGTTACTCTTCCCATCGGCACAATTCTGGCATATCTTTTCGCCTCCTTCTCCATTAAGTTTTTTAACTGGAGATTTGTTTTCTATATTCCGGCGGCAATTTTATTTATTGTGTGCGCATTCTTTACAATTTCATCAATTATTATAAAGCCACATATCACCCAACGGGAAATTGTTACAGAAAGCATTCCCCAAAAGAAAAAAGCAAAGGGCGGTCTTCTCCCCTTGCTTCTTATGGCAGGTATTTTCATTATTCTTCCTGCAGATGCTATTCACGGAGCAATTAAAGAGGGTATCACCACCTGGGTTCCCACAATGATTACAGAGGTTTATTCAACGGAGCCATCCTTCTCTGTTTTCCTTTCAATTATGCTTCCTGTTTTCAATATTGCAGGTGTTTATATAATCACACCTATTTACAACAAAATTTTCAAAAAAGACGAATTGAAAACAGGTGCAGGCATACTCCTTTTTGCCCTTATTCCCCTTTCACTTCTTATATTTATGCAAAAGCTTCCTGTTGTGGCAAGCGTAGCTCTTCTTGCGATAATCACAACCTCCCTGCATTCCTTTAACTATATGATTATCACCCTTGTGCCCATGCACTTCTCATATTGCGGAAGAACTGCCACAGTTACGGGTATTATGAATGCAACTGCTTATGTTGGTTGCGCCGCCGCTACCTATGGCTTTGGTGTGATTTCCGATAAAATCGGTTGGAACGGTTCTATTTTTGTATGGATTGGTTTAATGATAAGTGCATTGGTTATTACACTTTCTGCCTCAGGCAAATGGAAAAAATTCAAAGCCACTACCACAATAAAGGAATAAAACTATGAATGTTTATGATTTTGATAACACCATATATGATGGAGAAAGCGTTGTTGATTTTTTCCTCTATTATTGCAAAAAAGACAAATCCCTTCTAAAGCACATCCCCTCAGTTTTCTCTGCTCTTTTCAAATATAAAAAAGGTAAGGTCACTATTGAACAGGCACTTTCAAAATATGGTGAAGCAGTTGCAGAGTATTACAGGAAGCACCCTGATATTCCCGAAGATATGAAAGATTTCTGGGATTGCCATATGAATAAAATCAAGCCCTTTTATAAAGACATTCAAAGTGATGACGACCTTATTATTTCAGGCTCACCTGAATTTTCGCTTGATATAATATGCAAAAGGCTCGGTATAAAAAGATATATCGGCTCTCTTATTGATACCCAAACAGGCGAGGTTAAAAGGCTTTGCATAAGAGAAAACAAGGTCAAAGCCTTTTTTGAGGAATACCCTGATACTAAAATCGAAAATTTCTATACCGACTCCGTAAACGATTTACCTTTAATCGAAATAAGCGAAAATGCCTACCTTGTAAAAGGTCATAAAATAACAAAAATCAAATAAGAAAGTGGTGAACAAATTGACAGAAGATATAAGCATTATCAAAAAAAGATTCAATGAGCTGTCAACGCGTTCACAAAACCGAGGGGTTTATTTTTACAGCGATTTTTTAAATCTGTATGAGCAGACAATTCTTTATGACGAAATAAAAAGAGATGTTACCCTTGTTGGCGGATTTCCTGAAGCAGAAAGGAAAATTGCTTGCTTTGGTAACGAAAATGAGTTGGGCTACGAGCCAAACCCACCAATAAAAATCATTTGTATTAAACCACTTTCAAAAAAATTTTCCGATGACCTTACTCACAGAGATTTTTTAGGCTCTTTAATTGGTCTTGGCATAAAAAGAGAAACACTCGGCGATATTATTATCACCGAAAATGTTGGTTATGTTTTTTGCCTTGAAAGCATTTCACAATTTATAATTGATAATCTTTTCAAGGTTAAGCACACAAGCGTAAGCTGTGAAATTTGTGATAGCATACCCGAAAATGCTTTGCCACAACCAGAAGAAGCGGTTGCAATTGTTTCCTCAATGCGCCTTGATGTTGGCATAAGCGCAATTTATAACATCTCAAGAAGCAAAAGCTCTGCTCTTGTTGACAGCGAAAAGGTATTTATAAACGGAAGGCTCATAACAAGCCCATCAAAAAGCATCGAATCAGGTGATACCGTGTCCGTAAGAGGCTACGGTAGATTCCGCTATGTTGAGATTTTGGGCGACACAAGAAAAGGCAGAACGAGAGTTCTTTGTCAAATATACTAAAATAGTGCAAATATATCATCCCTGTTTCATCTTTGATGAAATAGGGAGGGGGACCGCGTCAGCGGTGGTGGGTTGCCCCGTTCCCCCTTACTTTGTAAAAAAGGAGCAATTTACTATGAAAACCATCAAACTCGGAAAAAGCAACGTAGACGTTCCCGTAATTGCAGTTGGCTGTATGAGAATGGCGGACAAATCCGTTGAGGAAGCAAGAGCTTTTCTTGATACCGCTATGGGCGCAGGTCTTAATTTCTTTGACCATGCAGACTTATATGGTGGCGGAAAAAGTGAAGAGATTTTCTCAAAGGCAATCGGTATGAATGACGATGTTCGTGAAAAAATCATTCTTCAGTCAAAATGCGGTATCTGTCCCGGTAAGGTTATGTTTGATTTTTCAAAGGAGCACATAATCAAATCTACCGAGGGTATCCTCAAAAGATTAAACACAGATTACCTTGATTTTCTTCTTTTACACAGACCCGACACACTTTATGAGCCTGAAGAGGTTGCAGAAGCATTTGCTCTTCTTAAAGATAGCGGAAAGGTTAAGCATTTTGGTGTTTCTAACCAGAATCCTATGCAGATGCGCCTTTTACAGAAATATTTAGGTGATGAGCCCATTTGTGCTAATCAGCTTCAATTCAGCATTACAGACTGCCACATTGTAAAACAAGGGCTTTATGTTAATATGCGCGAGGACAATGCCATTGACCGCGATGGTGGTGTGCTTGAATACTGCCGTTACGAAGATATAACAATTCAGGCGTGGTCCCCCTTCCAATATGGCTTTTTTGAGGGTGTTTATGTTGATAACCCCGATTTTCCTTAAATCAATGCTAAATTGCAGGAATTAGCCGATAAATACGGTGTTTCAAAAAACACTATTGTTATTGCGTGGATTCTTCGCCACCCTGCAAAAATGCAGCCACTTACAGGCACAATGAATCCCCAAAGACTTCTGGAATGTGCCGCAGCAACAGATATCACCATTACAAAGCAGGAATGGTACGAAATCTTCTCAAGTGCAGGAAATGTTATTCCGTAAGAAAATGCGGAATGCGGAATGCGGAGTTCGGAATGCGGAATTATAATCGGCTTCGCCACGAAACTTGCCACTTTCAACTTTCAATTTACCACTAAAAAATGCAGTCCCGAAGGACTGCATTTTTTCATTATATTTTTCTTACCTTAATTACATCTTCATTAGCTTCAAGGGCTTTAACAACTGCATCAGGGATTTTATCTGCAACAACAAGTGTGTAAGCGAAATCGCCCTTTGCCTTTGAGCCGAACTCTTTTGTTTCAACTCCGTTGCTCATAAATGCACCGAGAACATCGTTCATAACATTAAGAGCGTTATGGTGAATAACACCAACTCTTTCGCCCTCTGCAGAAAGCTCAACATTGGGGAAGTTAACAGAATTTTTGATGTTACCCTTTTCAAGATACTCTCTGATTTCAACTGCTGCCATATATGCGCAGTTTTCTTCACTTTCGGGAGTTGAAGCACCTAAATGAGGAAGAGCAGTAACATTTTCAACACCTATAACCTCATCTGAGGGGAAATCTGTTACATAAGCAGCAACCTTGCCTGCCTTAACTGCCTCTGCCATATCAGAGCCAACAACAAGCTCGCCACGGGCAAAGTTGAGGATTCTCACGCCATCCTTCATTTTTGCAAAGGTATCCGCATTAATCATACCCTTTGTATCCTTTGTGCAGGGAAGGTGAAGAGTTATGTAATCTGCTTTTTCGTAGATTGCATCAAGAGAATCAACATATTCTGTATCTGCGGGAAGCTCGCTCTTGAATGCTTCGTTGAAATAGGGGTCATAGCCTACAATCTTCATACCAAGGTTGCTTGCTGCAACTGCAACAAGTCTGCCGATAGCACCAAGGCCAACAACACCAAGAGTTTTACCAAGAATTTCGGGACCTGCAAACTGTGATTTACCTTTTTCAACAAGCTTGCCAACATTCTCGCCCTCGCCTTTAAGAGTTTTGCACCAATCATAAGCGGCTGCAACTCTACGGGAAGTGAGCATAAGACCTGCAACAACAAGCTCCTTAACAGCGTTTGCATTTGCACCGGGAGTGTTGAAAACAACAATACCCTTTTTTGTGCAATCCTCAACGGGAATATTATTAACACCTGCACCTGCACGAGCAACTGCAACAGTTTTATCGCTGAAAGCAAAATCGTGCATAGCAGCAGAACGAACAATAATACCATCAGGATTTTCGCAGCTATCGGAAATCACATATTTATCATCAAGCTCTTTAAGACCAATCTGAGAAATTTTATTTAATGTAAGAATATCGTACATTCTAATCAACCTTTCAGGAATTTTCTTTTTCGAATTTTGTCATAAATTCAACAAGCTTTTCAACGCCTTCGATAGGCATTGCGTTGTAAATGGAAGCTCTCATACCGCCAACAGTTCTGTGACCCTTAAGGTTAACAAAGCCTGCTTCCTTTGCTTCCTTGATGAATTTTGCGTTAAGCTCCTCGCTGTCTGTAACAAAGGGAACATTCATAAGTGAACGGTCTTCAGGAACAACTGTACCCTTGAACATTTTGCTGTTATCAAGGAAATTGTAAAGAATTGCTGCTTTCTTGCGGTTCCTTTCTGCCATAGCTTCAAGACCACCGAGAGATTTAATCCATTCAAGAACAAGCTTGCAGATGTAAATTGTGTAGCAAGGGGGTGTATTGTAAAGAGAAGCGTTATCTGCGTGAACCTTGTAATCAAGCATTGTGGGGCAGTAATCACGAGCGTTGCCGAGTAAGTCCTCACGGATAATTGCAATTGTGAGACCTGAGGGAGCAACATTTTTCTGTGCGCCACCGTAAACCATACCGAATTTTGTAACATCAAGAGGCTCTGAAAGGAAGCAGCTTGAAATATCGGCAATAAGTGTTACATCGCCTGTATCGGGAATTTCTTTGAAGATTGTTCCGTAAATTGTGTTGTTAAGGCAAACATAAGCATAGTCTGCATCCTGACGGAAATCTTCCTTTGTGGTTTTGGGAATGTAAGAGAAGGTTTTATCTGCAGAAGATGCAACTGCTTTACAGTCACCATATTTCTGTGCTTCTGAAAATGCCTTCTTTGCCCACTGACCTGTGATGATGAAATCTGCCTTGCCTGAACCATTCATAAAGTTCATGGGAATTGCAGCAAACTGTGTTGAAGCACCACCCTGAAGGAAAAGAACCTTGTAGTTATCGGGGATGTTCATAAGCTCACGAAGAAGAGCTTCCGCATCCTTGATAATTGCTTCAAATTCTTTTGAACGGTGGGACATTTCTGCAACAGACTGACCGCTACCTTCATAATCAAGCATCTCAGCCGCTGCTTTTTTTAATACTTCCTCAGGAAGCATTGAGGGACCCGCAGAAAAGTTATAAACTCTGCTCATTGTAAAGACTCCTTTATATAAAGATTAAATTTGACAAGCTTAATATGGCAAATTACTTTACCACTCTTATATATTATAATATTTTTATTTTAATTACAATGAACAGAAAGACGAAATTGATAAAAAAAACACAAAAAATTTGTTCAAATTTAACACCCCACTGATAAAACCAGTGAGGTGCTTGCTATTCACTAATGTTTATTTTTCTTCAGGAGAAATTAAACCATATCCGTTGGCATTTCTCTTATATACAACATTGATTTGGTCTGTTTCAGCATTAAGGAACATATAGAACTGATGTCCCAAAAGATTCATCTGAAGAATCGCCTCTTCAACGCTTTCGGGCTTAAGGGCAACACTCTTCTCTCTTATAACATCAAAATCGGTTTCCTCTTCCACATCAATCATAAAATCATCAAGCACTGCAGAATGGAGCTTTTTATCAAGACGGGTTTTGTTTTTTCTAATTTGCCTGATAAGAGAATCAACGCACTCGTCAAGGGCATCAACCATATTATCTGCTCGCTCTTCCGCTCTGTAAATCATACCGCCCTTTGTAACGGTAATTTCAACAATCTGGCAGCTTTTCTCAACTGTTGCAGTTACCTTGGCATTTGCCTCCTCCCCGAAAAGCTTTTCCACTTTTGAGAGGCGTTTTTCTGCACGTGTGCGAAAATCTTCGCGAGGGTTACATTTGCGTCCAACGATAGTAATGTTCATAATAACACCCTTTCCTGTGATGAATAAAAAACGGAGAACCGCTTAAACCCTTCAGATTCAAACTGTTCTCCTTTCAATTGAATAATACCATATTGTCAGTTCAGTGTCAATAACTTTTGTGAAAAGTGAATATATTATATTCGCAAACAGCACTTTTGTTGACAATATTTACCAAGATACATAAAAACTCTACTGTTTTTATATAAAAATCCATTTGACATCCTATTCATATAGTGTTAATATTTTATTGAATATAAGTATTATATAAACTGTAGGTGAAAATTATGAAAAGATTTATAGCAATTCTTTTAACGCTTTCGCTTATTTCTTCATTTTGTGCAGTAAGTGTTAGTGCGGCTGAAGAGGATGCGCCCGACCTTTCCTATGCGGTAGCCTCTGACTTGCACTTCAATTTCCCTGATGATGAGCTTGAATGGTTCTCAGAGGACCCGATTTACGGTTACGCTAACAGGCGTGCTGCTATGGAAAACGAAAGCGGATTAATCATTGATGAATTTTTAAATCAATGTGCCGAGGATGATAATATTCAATTTGTTCTCATTGCCGGGGACCTTGCTGACAATGGCAAGGGTGACTACACAGAGCATGTGGCAGTTGCAGAAAAATTGGAAGCATTTGAAGCAGAAACAGGTAAATCTGTTTATGTTATTCCCGGTAACCACGATGTTTGCAATCCTTCCGAGGAGGATGACACCGACCTTGCAAGATTTATGGAAATTTATGCAGATTTCGGCTATGATAAAGCACTTACAAGAGATTTGCCCTATGCTTCATACACTGCTGATTTAGGTGAAAAATATCGCCTTATTGCACTTGACAGTAACGACCCCTCAAAATCCACAGAGGATGGTATGAACGACCATAAGGTACAGTGGGTTATCGACCAGGCAGAGCTCGCCTATGAAGAAGGCAGATACCCCATACTTATGATGCACCACAATCTTCTTGACCATATGCCTATGCAGAGAGTTTTAAGCCACGATTTTATTATCAGAAATCACAAACAAACTGCTGAAAAATGGGCAGATGCAGGCATCAAGCTTGTTTTCTCAGGTCACGAGCATTGCAGTGATGCAACCTCTTACACCACAGCAAAGGGTAATGTAATTTCTGACTTTGCAACAACCTCTCTTACAATGTATCCTCTTCAATACAGATACATTGAAATGCGTGAGGAAACAATTACATACGAAGCAAAAACAATTGATAAAATTGATACCGATGCCCTCAAGGAAATGATACCTGATTACACTGATGAGCAGCTGGCAGAAATGAACAAGGGTCTTAATGCTTTTGCTAAACAGTTCCTCAAAAACGGTGTTGAATGGAGACTTGAAAGAGGCTTCCAGGATGAACAATTAGGTATTAAGCCCGGTGATATTTATTATGACCTTGTAAGAGATGCTGTTGATGCTCTCAATGATGTTCTCAATATGCCTCTTTATGGTGAAGGCAGTGCTCAGGAATTGGGCAGAACCTACGGTATTGAAATCCCCGACAGTGAATATAAGGACGGTTGGGATGTTGCAACAGAGCTCGTTGCCGCTCACTATGCAGGCTGCGAGGATTATCCCTTAAGTGGCAGAGATGTTACAATTCTTCTTCGCACAGTTTCCATAATCCTTAAAACTGAGCTTGCTTATGTTGATAGCCTTACACTTACTCAAGCGGCAACCGCGCTTATTGCTGCTTCAAACGGTACAGATCAATTTGTATTCCTTGAAAACTATGTTTTAGGTCTTGGCTATGGTCCTATTTCCCCCGGTGAATACTTCTTGTTGGCACTCCTCTCCCCCATACTTATGTCTTTTGCAAATGACGATGAGGTTGATGATAACAATGGTGTTTTAGATGGCTATGGAAACAACGACACATCAGAAAATATAAAAGATAATTTCGTTTCAACATTGAACGAAATTATTAAGAGCCTTTTGTATATTATCAAATTCATTTTCAAGGGCTTTGAAGTAATGGGATAAGCTTAAATAAAATTATAAAACTCGGGCAGAAATGCTCGAGTTTTTTTGCGCTCGCTGACCCGATTGTGTTCGGCTTCGCCGAGTGGGGTTCGAGTCCCATTTACTTTTCGCAACAAAATAAAAAACAGCACAACTGATGTTGTACTGCTTCTTATGGCGCGCCGGAAGGGACTCGAACCCCTGACCTACTGGTTCGTAGCCAGTCACTCTATCCAACTGAGCTACCGGCGCAAAATATGGAGCGGATGACGAGGCTCGAACTCGCTACCTCCACCTTGGCAAGGTGGCGCTCTACCAGATGAGCTACATCCGCAAATGCAAAAAGTATTATACATATAAATATATCGCTTGTCAAGACTTTTTTCTTGATTAATTGCAAAAATTTATAAAAATGCATCAAAAAACAGGTGTAAAAATATTTTAAAAAATTTTTAAAAAAGTATTGACAAATGCTTGTCTGCATATTATAATTAACAGGCTTTCGGAAAGAGAGCAAATCGCCTGCGTAGGTATGTATGTTGTTCATATATATGGCGGTATAGCTCAGCTGGCTAGAGTACTCGGTTCATACCCGATTGGTCGTAGGTTCGAATCCCACTGCCGCTACCAGTTTCCAACACACTTACCTACGAAAGGTGTTACATAAAAGGGCTTTCTAGCCCCTCATATATGGCCCGGTGGTCAAGCGGTTAAGACACCGCCCTTTCACGGCGGTAACACGAGTTCGATTCTCGTCCGGGTCACCACAAAGCACTTGCAAAAATGCAGGTGCTTTTTTCTTTGTGTTGTTAATTGCAATATTAGAGAATCGAACTCAATCGTCCATCTTTCGGCGGTTCGCCTCGGCGGAGCCGAAAGGGACATAAAATAGGATATTTGCGTAGCAAATCGTCAAGGCTTGCCTTGACGATTCTCGTCCGGGTCACCACAAAGCACTTGCAAAAATGCAGGTGCTTTTTTCTTTG
>JAFSDL010000029.1 GCA_017436285.1 Clostridia bacterium | reverse complement strand
GTCAGGCGTGACTCTGCCCGGTATGGAAACCACAGAACCCTTCAATGTGATTTACCAAACGGCAGAGGACGGACTCGGCGACACCATCAAGCCAAGGCTTATTGAAGCAGGTGCAGATGAGAATATGGTGCTCAATATCATTGAGGATGCAGATCCTCTTTCTCTGTCGGATGAGCGTATCGAAAAAGCAATAACCGAAACGGGTGCTCGGCTTATGATACTCGATCCTATTCAAGGTTATATCGGTGAGGATGTAGATATCAACCGAGCAAATGAAATACGAACGGTGCTGAAAAAAGTTGCTGCCGTTGCTGATAGGACAGGCTGTGCAATCGTTCTGGTCGGTCATCTTAATAAAGCTAAAGGCGCAAGTTCACAGTACCGCGGTCTTGGTTCCATTGACTTTCGTGCAGCAGCTCGCAGTGTGTTGCTCGTAGGTCGGCTTCGCAAAGAACCCAACGTTCGTATTATCGTTCACGATAAATCTTCGTTGGCACCCGAAGGAAAGTCGATGGCATTCAACCTCGGAAATGAGGACGGCTTTCATTGGCTTGACGGTTACAGCGAGATAACCTCGGAAGAACTGCTCTGCGGTTATTCTGCCGAAACCAAAACGGCGGTGGCGGAAGAACTGATTCGGGACATGCTCGATGACGGAAAAGAGGTTATGGCAGACGAAATCTTCCGTATGGCTGAAAGCAAAAACATCTCTCGACGAACGGTGAACGAAGCCAAGAAAAAGATACCGAATATCAGAACCCGAAAGGTCGGCAAAGGCTGGGCGTGGTCGATACCCGAATAAAGATTGCAACATTGCAGTGTGTTCTTTCTGCATTGTAAAAAAGATGACACGGGGAGTCGTTTGCACTGTTGCATTGTTGATTTTATTCGCGGCTGTACCGCCGTGTTTCGCCCTGTGTGCCCTCTTGAAAGCCGAAAGGAGTAAACACTCCACATCTGAATTAAAGCGCAAATTTGGGCGGTTTAAAAGAGTTCGGGTTTACGACACCCAGACTTCAGTCTGGGGCAAGCAGAGCGTCCGGCTATCCGCCGAAACGCCTAAATTACGGGCGGTAGCCCGAACCCACTATTATTACGAATGGAGTGATAAAAATGGCAGAAAACCGTAGGCGCAGTGAAACGCTGACTGTTCGCCTCACCAAAGCGGAAAAGGCGGCGATCATTGCAAAATCAAAGCGAGCCAAGATGACATTGACCGAGTACATCTTGGCAATATCAAAGGACACGAAAATCGTGTTGCCGCCCGACACTGCACCGATAGTTTTGGAACTCAAGCGTATCGGCAACAACCTAAATCAAATCGCAGCGAAGGTCAATTCGGGCGTTATCTATGTAGAAAATCTCACAGAGGTAATCGAAAATCAAAACAAGATTTACGATTTGCTTTTGAATCTCACGGAGGAATGCAGATGGCAACGGTAACTTTTATTCCCGAAGCAAAGCAATCGGTTAGTGCAATGCGAGGGCTTATCAACTACTGCTTGCAGGAATGCAAAGTCCGTGACGATCAAAGCGGTCTCAGACTTGTGGGCGGCGTGCATTGCAACGGTGAGAATACGTACACCGAATTTATGACAACAAAAAATGCTTACGGCAAAACAATGGGTGTGAATTTTTATCAGTACGTGCAGTCCTTCTCTCCGAGAGAGGATATCACGCCCGAGATGGCTCACCAAATCGGTTTGGAGTTTGCAAAAAAGGCGTGGCCGGGTCACGAAGTTTTGGTGACCACCCACAGCGATGCCGAGCATATTCATTCCCACTTTGTTATAAACTCTGTGAGTTTTGAAAACGGATATAAGCTCCGTCAGAATCCGCAGTCGCTGATAAAACTCCGTGCACTCAGCGATGAGATCTGCAAAGCTTATGGGCTGACAACTCTCACTGCATACAAAGGCGGCGGCTCAAAAGTTTCAAGCCGAGAGTACCGAGCTGCCGTCAAGGGTGAGAGTTGGAAGTTTAGACTAATGTCCGATATTGAATCGGCGATGAACAAAAGCGGAAGCAAACAAGATTTTATATCCGAAATGAAGCGAAAAGGATATGAAATCACTTGGACAAATGAAAGAAAATATATAACTTTCACTTGTCCTAACGGTAAAAAATGCAGAGATAAAACTCTGCACGACGAAAAATATTTAAAGGAGAATATCGAATATGAATTACAATTCAGAGAACAGCACTACAAGAACAGAAAACAGTTTGGTGGAGAACCTTACCAAGAAAAACGCGCAAGGAATAGCCGAGATGCGCACAGACGCTCTGCCCGTTATGGTTCCGATTCAGGAAAAGGATTGGGATACGATGGTGAGCCTGTTACAGTCGGCGGTAGATTTTCAGCCGACGGTCTACGAACTGATGCGAACCCTTCTGACTGTATCAAAAATGAAAATGATGATGGATCAGTGGTCTGCAACGGAACAGAAACACTTCGACAGTGCGATCAAAGAGACGGAGATCAAGCTAAACACTCAGCAGACGGCGGTGGAAAATATTCTGCATCAGATGAAGAACCACGAACAACAGGTTGGGAGTCATCTCGAAAAAATTATGAACGATACCTTGGCGCAGGGCAAGGAACTGGAGAAAGCCATCGCCAAGGCTCAGCAGAAAACAGACCGCCGTACGTGGCTGATCCGCACGGCAATATCGGTGGGAGCCTCGCTGTTGGCGGCGGTGTTATCAACTCTGCTCTGCGTTCTTTGGCTGGCGTAACCGACGGCAGCGAAGATCCAGAGGAGCGAAGAAAAAGAATTGAAGCGGAACAAAACGCCTCCAATCTCGGTGCGCTTATCGGTCTCGCGGTGGGGCTCGCCTCTGCCGCAACCGACAGCACCGATGACAGTCTCCCCGAAGAACTGTCAGAAGAACAAAACGAAATTAAATTTACTATGTAAAATGAGATGTCCGGTACGGAAATCTTGAGAAAGGAATCACAATGAATAACAGATATTATTATACGATGTTTAAGAATGAACCCGATGTGTTGACCGTGCCGGATGTGGTAAGGCTGTTGCAATTCGGGAAGAACACCGTCTACAGTCTTATCAAAGAAGGGCGTATCAATAGCATCAAGCAGGGCAAGAAAATTATTGTGCCGAAGGTCTGCTTGGTTGAGTTTTTAACCAACGCAGGAAACTATCAGACACCGTCCCCGACAGTCCCGAATAATCTCTGGACTTATGAAGATGGTTGTGATAGTGTTAGTGTTGCCCGAGAAACCGAAGGACAACTTCAAAAGAAAGGAGCGTGAGTAAATGAAACGAATCACGGGTAGACTTACCGAGAAAAACAAAAAGTGGTATGCGGTCATCAATCTATACGACACCGAAGGCAAGCGCAAAGAAAAGTGGATGGGTCTGAACCTTGATACGACAAGAGGAAACAAGCGTGAGGCGGAATACCGCCTCCGCCAGATCCTCGAACAGTACAACACCGACGACCTATACAAGCGTGAGAATATGTCCCACGCCGACAAAGAGCGCAGCCGAGTGGCGCACATGCAGGTAGCGGATTACCTTCCCGAGTGGCTCGAGTCACACAAGGTGAACGTATCGGAAACCACCTACGAGGGCTACAAGCTGATGATACAATCGCGAATGGTTCCGTTCTTCCGTGAGTGCGGCGACCTCAAAGTCAAGGACATTACAGGTGATGAAATCAACGATTACTATATCCGTATCCGAGGTGACGGACTCAAAGGCACCACTGCTCAACGCCATCACGCGCTGTTGCATCTGGCTTTTAAGTCGGCGGTCAAGCGGAGAATCATACCGAGCAATCCCGTTGAGCAAGCCGACAGACCGAAAGCGCAACAGTACATCGGAAAATACTATAACGCCGGTGAGCTGAAAGAGTTGCTTGACAAAACGGTGAACGACCCGATACACATTGTAATCTTCCTTGCCGCTTACTACGGATTGCGCCGTAGCGAAGTGCTTGGACTGAAATGGTCGGCAGTAGATTTTGAAAACAAGACTGTCAGCATCAGTCACAAGGTGGTGCAAAACGAAAAAGGCGTGGTCGGTATGGATGTTATGAAAACAAAATCATCCTACCGCACATTGCCTTTAATACCGCAGGTAGAAGAAGTTCTCCTTGCCGAAAAAGAAAAGCAAGAAGAAATGATGCGAGTCATGCGCCGAGGTTACTGCAATAAATACACCGACTACATCTGCGTAGATGCAATCGGTGAACTGATAAAACCAAACTACGTGACCGACCATTTCAAAGTGGTGCTGAAAGAACACGGATTAAAACCCGTCCGCTTTCACGACCTACGGCACAGTTGCGCATCCCTACTTCTTGCCAACGGTGTGCCGATGAAAATGATTCAGGACTGGTTAGGTCACAGCGATATGGGAACAACGGCAAATATTTATAGCCATATCGATAGTGAGAGCAAGAAAGCAAGTGCGATAGCAATAGGCTCAGCCTTGGGATAAAAGAGAAAACTCCTTGAAGGATAAAACCTTCAAGGAGTCCTTGGCGGAGAGGATGGGATTCGAACCCATGTGCGATTGCTCGCAAACTGATTTCGAGTCAGCCCCGTTATGACCACTTCGATACCTCTCCATATGAAATTGTAAAGGCAAAGCCTTATTACCAAATTGCGAGAAAACTGCGAGATGCGGTTTTCTGAAAGTGCAAATGCACGTGGCGTAAACGCCGATAAACAGCGGAGTTTCACCGACGGGTGTGTGACAGACCCGACTATGTTTCGAGTGCGGACCCTTCAGCCTCTTGGGTACATCTGCTTATTCAACTCGCATATTTTAACAAATTGAAGCATTTATGTCAAGACAGAAAAGTGTTATTCAATAATCAGAATACCTGCCTTTGTTATAGGAAAATCCTTTAAGGAATCTCTGACCTCTCCCCTGCTTATAATCTCGCCCTTACAGTTTTTGATAACATATCTCTTATTAACCGCATTTTTGACAATTACACAATCAAAACCGCTTGCATTTACGATAACGGTTGTACCTTTTTTGGCATCAACAACATTATTGGTATAAATGGCTGTAACTGTTGTATTATCAAGGGTTGCAGAGGCTTGTGAGTAATCATTTTCGGGGTTTTGAGCGGTAATTTTACCATTAAGAAGAACGCTTCTGTATTCCTTCCAGAAATCAATATAAAATCTAAGCATATCAATATGCTCTTGAGGTAAATCTCTTACAAGCATTGAAATTTGCGGAACTGAAAAAATAACATTTGCAAATTGAAGAGCTGCATTTTCAACTGTATCGCTTTCGTTCCACATTATCATATCTGAATGAACTGCGGTTTTACCCGATGTAAGCCTTAAATTTATTGCCTGACTTCTGTTTGCAAGAATATCACCGGGGCAATCTCCTACCCTCAACATATTTCCGTATTTTCTTATGGAAGGACCAATATATGACTGACGGAATTCAATGAGAATGTCCTTATTAATTGCAGTGAGCTTCGTTTTAATTTCGCTCATAAGTGCGTGAATTGCATCCTCAAGCGATTGATAATCTCTGTTTTCATCATATTCAAGAGATTTACCCTTTAAAACAAAGCTATCGATAAAATCAAGCTTCAAGCCATCAAGCTTCCATTCTCTGACCGCATTTTCATAAATACCGCAAAGATAATCTCGTACTTTTTTATATCTTGGGTCAAGCGCCCAAAAATCTGTTTCGTTGCCTGATTCATCAAGGAAACAATTCTTGAATTCTTCATATTTTTCAGAATAAAGACCAGCAAATGGAACTGAATACCACAAAATTACCTTCTCACCGATTTTATGAATTTCCTTAACAAGAGAAGCCATATCCCCCATTTTCTTTTCACAAACAGACCAATCACCGCAATAGGCATAGCCACGATTATTATCATCCGTCTGCCAACCGTCATCAATGATAACTGCTTCCATCCCAAGCTCTTTTGAAAGGCGACATTCCTCAAGAATTTTCTCTCTATCAAGGTTTTGGTGAAAGCTGTACCAAAGGGAATCCATAGGCATTTTTGCGCTTTCAGGCACAAAAGAAGACTCATAACCGCAGTCATTTTCCCACCAATTAACAGTATCATAAATACTGTCATAAAAAGGAATGCTCCTCATATCAATTCGGATTTGTGCGTTATATTCTATTATGGCGTTTGTGGGCAAGGTAAAGAAGAAAACCTCACAGATTATCTCTGCAGTCTCTTCACAATAGCCCATAGAAATTTTTGTTGGTGTATCAACATCCGAAATCGCAACGCAGATTTTGTTATTACCATTAAAGGTTGTGATTTGTTGAATAGGTTGACCTGATGCAAGCCTTGAAGAAGCTTCAACATTTGACCAATCAGGGCGGATTGTATGATTTCTTGCAAAGGAATTCCACACAGCGCAACAATCCGTTGCAGGTATGCGCCATTTAACCGAAAACTGTTCAGGCACAACACATTCATTCTGCTTTAAATTAACATTTAAGAACAGAACATTATTTAAAATTAATTTATTTAAGGCTATGCTACAACTGTTGTTTTCAGAAACAATATCGAAATCAAAATTATACATACAATCACCACCTGTTATTCTATGAAAATTCTAACATTTTTAAATAAATAGTCAACATTTTTTTACTTTTTACTTGCTTAAAGGCGCAAAAATAATGTATTATAAAAAAAAGCCTTGCGGGTGATGGTATGAGTAAAGAGATAATAATTTCCACAAAAAATGCTTCAACCACCAATAACGGCATTTTTCAGGGTTGGGGCACAAGCCTTTGTTGGTGGGCAAACAGAGTTGGCTATTCGCCGGCTTTAACTGAAAAATGTGCGGATTTATTCTTTAGCGAAAAAGGGCTTAATTTGAACATTATGCGCTACAACATAGGTGGTGGCGATGACCCTGCTCATAAGCATATAAAAAGAACTGACTCAATGATACCCGGTTGGCTATATTACGACAAAGAAAGCAACTCATATTACTACAATTACGAAGCAGATAAGAACCAGCTCAATGTTATGAAAAAGTGCCTTGAGGCATCAGGCAGCGATGCTTTTGTTGAGGTATTTTCAAACTCACCACCATATTTTATGACAAAAAGCGGTTGCTCATCGGGTGGTAAAAACCCAAATAAAAACAACCTTAAGGACGAGTGCTACGAGGAATTTGCAGAATATCTTGCCAATGTTACAGAATATATAAACAACACCTTAAAAATCAAGGTTTCTTCAATTTCACCAATGAATGAGCCAAACACAAAATATTGGCACGCCTTCAGCGAAAAGCAAGAGGGTTGCCATTTTGATGCAGGTGAAAGTCAGAACAAAATTCTTCTTGAAACCTATAAGGCTATCAAAAAACGAGGATTAGACCACATTGAGCTTGTGGGTAGCGACGAAACCTCAACCGAAAAGCAGATTACTGCATATAACAAATATTCAGATGAAGTAAAAACCATCTTAGACAGAATAAGCACTCACACATACGGAACAAGAAAAATAAAGCAATTGGGTGCTTTAATGAAGGCTGATAAGCGTAATCTCTGGATGAGCGAAACCGACTGGAGCAACGAGGCAGGCAAGAATGCAGGTGATATGAGCGGTGGTCTGTGGCTTGCTAAAAAGATAATTGAAGATATAAACGCTCTTTCCCCTTCTGCCTGGGTACTGTGGCAAGTAATTGACTACCATATCAGTAAAGATGGTTATATGGGTAACAAGGACTTTGGTATGCCAAACATAAAAGGTGGCTTCTGGGGTCTTGCAGTTGCCGACCACGATAAAGAAGAAATAATTTTATCAAATAAATATTACGCTATGGGTCAGTTTTCAAAGTACATAAGACCCGGCGATACAATTATTCATTGTGACAAAAACACACTTTCTGCATACAAAAAAGATTCAGGAAAAATTGTTATTGTTGCGGTAAACGACACAAGTAAAACAAAGCACATCACCTATTCCCTTGAATGCTTTGAAAGCATTGGTAAAACCGCAAAAATCATAAGGACAAGCGGTAGCCTTGAAAATGGCGAAAAATGGGCACTTCTTGGAACAGTTGATGTTACAGACAACAAATTGAAAGTTGATTTAAAGAGTAATTCGATTACTACTTTTATTATCGAATGAGGAAAGAAAATGAGTAAAAAGAAGAAAAAGAAACAAAAAGAAAACAAGCCACAGCTTTCAAAATTGGATAAAGCAATATACTATTTAATTTTTCTATTACTGATTGGTGTCTGCTTTGGCTCAATACTCCTTATACAAGAAATTAAGACATGTGTTTTTTTCTCTGATACTAATATTCTTGCTTGGAATGACCGAATGACAATGATGTGGCTCCTTTTCTTGTTTGGTTTTCTAACGATTAACACTGTAGGTTTTTTAGAAGAAACCTACGGAAAAAGAAAAGCTATTTTCGGTAACAAAAATGTTGATTACAGCAAACACAACTATCAATTCTACCCTATTTTTTATAAAGGCAATAAACCCAAAAGAAAAATGACTGAAGACAGAAAAAGAGAATATAAAGTTAATTTGACTTTATGGTTAACTTCATTCGTTTTCTGTTGCCTTTTAAGTAGTTTAGGACTTTTCGGAAGAGAAGTTCTTACAAAGGATGGAGAAGTAATCGAATATTCAGTTTTTAATAATGTTAAAGAGCAATATTATGTAAGTGATATAAGTGAAGTCGAGTTTACAACCTATTCTACACGCCACAAAAGACGCTACGACTACAGTTATGCAATTAAACTTCACTTAAAAAACTCTGATGATTGGTATATCTTTGATAACACATCTTTTGACGGAACAAACGGACAAAGCTATTATACAACAAGTATTGACAATATGAAATATCTGAGAGATACTATTTACAAAGACAAGAAAATCACTTACAACAAGGAAATTCCACTTGATGAAATTGTAAAAAACAAGAGAATGACACAGGAAGAAATTGAAAAGCTTTATGAGTTTTTCAATGAAAGCAAGTAAAAAATTAAAACTTTATTTGAAACAAAATATGAAATATTTAATTTACAACATCGAAAATTTAACAAACGAAGAATATCAAAAATGGTTTTCATTAATGACAGAAGAAAAACAAGAAAGAGTGAGCAGATATAAAGACATTGAAAGAAGAAAATGCTCTGTTGCAGGTGAAATGCTTGTTAAGAATTATATTGAAGAGGTAACAAGCACTGCTCCTGAAGGCATTGAAATTTTAATTGGTGATAATGGTAAGCCCCATATTAAAAACTGCGAAATTCACTTTAATATTTCTCATTGTGAAGATGTTGTTGTGTGCGCCTTTTCTGATGAAGAAATCGGAATTGATATTGAAAAGATAAGACCGATTTCCCTTAATATTATTAAAAGATTTTACTCTGAAAAAGAGCAAAAATATGTATTGGGTCATTCACCAACACAAAAGGATTTTCAAAAATGTGAAGATGAAGAAATTCTTGAAAGATTTTATAGAATTTACACCTTGAAGGAAGCAATCTGCAAAAAAAGCGGAATCGGTATCAAGGGATTAAAGGAAGCCGATGCACTCCCCTTTTCAGATAAATCCTTTAAAGAAAACGATTTCATAATTTCAATTATCTAAAACAGAAAACCACTTGAATTTTCTTTGGAAAATCAAGTGGTTTTAATAATCTATTTTATTATCAATCTCAATAGAATCAGGCGTTACAATGCAGTCATACACAAGCACTCTGACACCCTTTTCTCTTGCAGAAATCAAGGTATCAGCAAATTCCTTATGGTGCTCTGCGTTAGGCTCAAATTTATATACGCCCTTCATCTGCACAACGAAGATAACGAAGGCTTCAAATCCGTTTTCGAGACATAAGGCAAGCTCATTGAGATGCTTCACACCTCTTTCAGTTGGCGCATCGGGAAAGCTTACAACGCCATTATTTTCAAGAGTAACACCCTTAACCTCAACGAAGGCTTTTCTTCCCCCATCCTCAACAAAAAAATCAAATCTTGAATTACCAAATTTTGCCTCGCGTTTTATAACTGCATTCTGAGAAAAAAGCTCGCCCTTCTTAAGCCATTCTCCAACCACATCGTTAGGCACCTGAGAATCCATATTCACAAGAATAGTACCTCTGTCAGTTACCTTTTCAACTGCAATTAAATCATATTTGGTTTTTCGGTTTGGGTTATCGGAAACATAAAGATATACTTTAGCATCAGGCACAAGTAACTCCTTGCATCTGCCTGTATTTTTAACGTGAACATTTTCAATTTTTCCGTCAATTAAAACCCTTGCAATAAATCTGTTGGGGCGTTCAATAAAAACACCCTCAATTACCTTTGAATACCTAATAATATCACCTTAAATCAATTTTTCCAGCAAAGCACAACAGCCCTCATAAATATCATTATAACAGGCTTCAAAATCCCCACTGTACCAAGGGTCTGCAACATCGCCACCACGAGAGGTAAAGCTCATTAATTTATATACCTTTTCCTCTTTATCAGAGCCAATTATTCTTTTAATATTTCTTACATTATTGGTATCCATTGCGATTAAAAAATCATAATTCTCATAATCGCTCTTTTTAAGCTGAACTGCCCTTTTACCCTCGCAGGAAATATTGTGTTTAGCCAACTCTCTTTTTGCAGGCGGATAAACAGGATTTCCAACACCATTCCATATTTCTTCCGTGCTTGTAGCACAAGAAGAAACAACGAATTGGTCTGCAATCCCCTTTTCATTTATCATCCTTTTAAATATAAACTCTGCCATCGGGCTTCTGCAGATATTACCGTGACAGACGAACATAATTTTAGTCATATTACACCCATTCCAAATCCTTGTTTTTTGCGCCCAATTCAAAATGATATTTCACAATACCCAAATCCATTTTTGAATATGGACCTATAAGCGCCTTTGCCTTAACCTTATTCTCGCCCTTATATGTGAAGTGGAATTTCTGTTGATTTATAGCAGTCGGCGCAGTCATTGAAGCATTAACACCATCCATAAACCACTCGGGTGCACCCACATTACAGGAATACACATCATCAATGGGTCTGTTTTTGTGAGGTCTGCCCTGATGTATTCCGTAGCCTATTGAAATAACAAGATAGAACTTTTCACCCTTGTTAATTTCAGGCTCAACCTTTTTCTTGTTAAAGGTTAAGGCTACCCAACAACTGTTAATACCAAGAGCCTGACAGGTTAAAACTAGCTCCTCACCATAGTAGCCGATTTCTTCATCCTTACCCTTTTTACCCACACAGATAATATAATCGGTGCAACCACTGAAATGACCATATTCTGCGCCCTTACCCTGAAAGGCTTCAGGCTCATTAACTGCAAGCTGAAAATGAAGCCCGCTTTCTTTATTAACCTTTTCAATTGCTTTGTTAAGTTCTTCAATATGCTCCTGCTTCAATGGTTCGTCTGTATATCTTCTCACAGAATTTCTTTTGAGCATTGCTTTATATAAATCCATAGTAACCCACCTGTAATTTTTATATTTATATTATAATTGATATTTAATTATTGTACAAGAAAAATTTATATGCTATACTTTTAAAATGTAATTACGACTTCGAGGTTTCGTTTATGTTAGGTATTTTAATTGTTATTTATATTGTTTTTATTTCATTAGGGCTTCCCGACTCGGTTTTTGGTGTAAGCTGGCCTGTTTTGCATATTGATTTCGGAGTTCCCGAAAGTGCAGGTTCACTTTACAGCATTATAACAGGTGTGTGCTCGGGCGGTGTTGCTTTTGTTGCAGGTAAGCTATTAAGAAAATTCGGCACTGCAAATGTCACCTTCTTTTCAATACTTTTAACTGCTATGGGTCTTATCGGTATCAGCCTTTCCCCCAACATAATCGTTATGATGGTTTGTGCAATAATAATGTGCTATGGTCAGGGTGCTATTGATACAGGTCTTAATAATTACATTTCCCTCAACTACAAAGCAAGGCATATGAGCTGGCTTCATTGCTGTTGGGGTATCGGTGTAACAACAAGTCCGCTTATAATGTCACTTTTTCTTAACGGTGAAAGCGGTAGCTGGCGAAACGGTTACAGAATACTCGCGGTTATTCAGTTTGTAATAGCCTTGCTTGTAGCTATTTCTCTCAAAAGGTGGAAAAAATTTGAAAAGCAAACCAAAACCGAAACAGTTGAGGAGCAGGGTGAAAAGCATAGTGTTATTGATATTCTCAAGCTTAAGGGTGCTTTAACAAGCATACTTTCCCAAGGGCTTTATTGCAGTATGGAGTTCCTTATAGGTACCTGGGGTGCAAGCTTCCTTGTTAATACTCACAATTATTCACCCGACACCGCTGCGCGATGGATTTCACTTTACTTTGCAGGTATTGTAATCGGCAGACTGATTTCCGGCTTTGTTTCCATAAAAGCCACCGACAACACACTTATCAGAGGTGGAATTGCAACAGCCTTTGCAGGCATAGTTCTTTTAGCATTACCTTTAGGAAACATCTCAGTTGCAGGATTGCTTTTAATCGGTATCGGCTTTGGTCCTGTATTCCCCAGTATTCTTCATAGTGTTCCCGAAAGATTTGGTGCGAAATATTCTGCAGACCTGACAGGCTTTCACATGGGTGGTGCTTATGCAGTGGGCTTTGCAGTTCAGCTTGCATTCGGCTATATTGCAACTGCAACAACCTTTAAAATCACACCCTTTGTGCTTTTAGGCTTTATCATTCTTTTATTCACAGTAAACGAAATAACAATTAAAACAATCAAAAAATCGAGGTTAGCTTAATGAAAACTGCTTTAATTTTAGAGGGTGGCGGTATGAGAGGTCTTTATACCGCAGGCGTTCTTGATATACTTATGAAAAACGATATTTACACGGATGTTGCGGTTGGTGTTTCTGCAGGCGCACTCTTTGGAATAAACTATAAATCCAAGCAAATCGGACGAGTTTTAAGATATAATTTAAAATATGCGGGGAACCCCTCTTATACAGGATGGAAATCTCTTTTAAAAACAGGAAACCTTATGAACAAGGAATTCTGGTTTGAGGATATTCCCTTTAAGCTTGACCCGATGGACTGCGAAGCATACCGAAACAACAAAACAGAATTTCACGCAGTTGTAACTAATCTTCTTAACGGTAAAGCGGAATATAAAAGTATTTTCGATTTGGAAAATGAGGAATGTATGGAATATTTAAGAGCATCAGGCTCGCTTCCATTCTGCTCAAAGCCCGTTATTGTTAATGGTATTCCGTATCTTGATGGCGGTATTGCAGATAGCATTCCTTTAAAAGAATACTACGAAAAGGGCTATGAAAAAATTGTTGTTGTTCTCACCCGCCCTGCTAACTATCGTAAAAGTGGCGGCATTCACGGAGCAGGTGCTTTTTATAAAAAATACCCCGAATTTGTTAAAACACTTTCAAACAGAAACAGCGTTTATAATCAACAATGTGAATATGTTGAAAGGCTTGAAAAGGAAGGTAAAATCCTTGTTATAAGACCAAGCGAATTTATTGATATTTCAAGAACCGAAACAGACAGAAAAATTATGCAGCAAATGTATGATTTAGGCATAAAGGATGCAGAAAACAAATTAAAAGCAATCAAAGAATATCTTGAATAAGGTGATATTATGGCAGAAAGAACTATTTATAAATATGTTGCAGTTATCGGCATTGACGGTATGGGTAATTTTAACACCAAAACCGAAACACCCAATCTTGACAGGATTTTTGAAAATGGTGCAGTAGCTACTCACGGACTTTCAATGGACCCTACCATCAGTGCAGAAAACTGGGGTGCAATGCTTTTAGGTGCAGAGCCCATTGTTCACGGTCTTACCAACAGTAAAATCGGCAACAACGACCATAAAAATGAGCTTCTGCCCTCTTTATTCAAAAGAATATATAATGCTATTCCTGATGCGAAATTATATTCATATTGCAACTGGAATCCCATTAATATCGGTTTAATTGAAAAAGATATTCCTGTTAATAAATACACAAATAATAATGACAAAGAGCTTACTGATGAAATTGTTGAAATAGTAAAGGAAAAGCCCACATTTTTATTTGTTCACCTTGATGAAGCAGATGGCTCAGGTCACAGAAATGGTTATGGTACCCAAAAGCATCTTGAAACAATAAGATATGAGGATGAGCAGACTGCAAGAATTTTCAAGGCTTATGAGGACGCAGGAATAATTGACGATACCCTCTTTATTGCTATTTCCGACCACGGTGGATTTGAGCATAGTCACGGTGGCTATTCCGATGGTGAAAAATATATTTTCTTCGGTGCAAGAGGTAAAGGCATTGAGAAATCCGAAATAGAATATATGCGGACAGTAGATTTATATGCTATTGTTCTTTATGCTCTCGGAATTGATGTTCCCGAATATGATATAAAGGGCTTCTGCTCACAGGTGCCAACGGGTCTTTTCCCTGATTATATCGGCAGATATGAAAGAATAATCGGTAAGCCCTACCACCCCGAAATCAAGCCCACACCGGACTATAAGGGCGAAAACGGGTTAAGTGCATTTATTCCCGAAGAAAGAACCAAGCTTGCACTTTTCTTTGATAATAACACCCTTGATGCAACAGGCAAAAACAAGGTAACGTCAACAGTTGGTACTGTTAAATATTATTCAGAGGGTGTGCGTGGTGCAAGGGTTGAGCTTGGCACAAACGGACATTTTGTTATTGACGGCTTCAAATTCGGTAACAGTAGCTTTACTGCATCACTCTGGATTAAAATTGACAGAGATTTGGTTGATGAGCCTGCAATTTTTGCCAATAAAAACTGGAGTGGAAAAAGGTGTACCTGTGGTGTGCTTTTAGCTCTCAGATGCTCAAATACCGCTCTCAACATCGGTTGTGGCGATGATGATTTTGATTTTGTAACACCATTCCCACCCGAGATTTCAACAGGCTGGGTACACGCCATTTTTGTTGTTGATAAGGAAAACAGAAAGGTGCAGACCTATTACAATTTCAAGCTTTGCCACGAAACTGAATTAGAGCCACAGTACCTTGTTGACCTCGATAATCTGCCCTTCACAATCGGTAACGATGGTCTTGGTACATACAATCAGGAATACAATGCACTGTATAACATTGACGATTTATTCTTCTTTGACTATGCATTCAAGGAAGATGATATAAATAAGCTTAAGGAATATTACAATTAAATGCACAAGGTAAGAATAAACAACGAAACAATACTTGCCTGCGATGGTGAGATTTTATCTGATATACTCATCAAATCAGGTAAAAGCATTCTACACATCTGTGGTGGCAAGGGAATATGCAAAAAATGTTCGGTTTTTGTTAATGGTAAGGAAGAGCTTTCCTGCCGTTACGAAATCAAATCGGACATTGATGTTGTTTTGCCTGAAAGCAGTGAAATTCTTTCTGAATCAGGTGCAAAAGAAGGTAATGAAATCACAGAAAACTGTTGCTTTTGCCTTGATATTGGGACAACTACTCTTGCCTTAGCACTTGTTTCACTTGACAAAAAAGAAATAATAAAGGTAAAAACCGCCAACAACCCACAAGGAGCCTTTGGCAGTGATGTTATAACACGAATTGAATATTGCAACAAAAATGGTGTTGCTCGATTACAGAATTGCCTGATTGATAAGGTTAATAAATTGGTTAACGAACTCGGTGTTGAAGAAGCCAAAGCAATGTATGTTGCAGGGAACACCACAATGCTTCATATATTTTTCGGTGTTGACCCGTCAACAATGGGCGTTGCGCCATATACACCTGTTTTTCTTGACAGTAAAGAAATTAAGGGTAGCAAAATCGGTATAAATAAAATTGAAAGGGTTATTTCTCTCCCCTGCATTTCCTCATTTGTTGGTGCAGATTTGGTTGCAGGCATCAATTTAACAGAGGCACCTGAAAGCGATAAATATAACTTGCTCATTGACCTTGGCACTAATGCAGAAATTGTGCTTTATAATAAAAATGCAGTTTATTGCACCTCTGCAGCTGCAGGACCCTGCTTCGAGGGTGGCAATATTGAGTGCGGTATGAGTGCCACCGATGGCGCAATTTATTCATACACCCCTGATGGTGAATTTAAAACAATAAACAACAAAGCACCACAGGGAATTTGCGGTACAGGTCTTATTGATATTATTGCCGCTTTGGTAAAAAAAAGCATAATTGACGAAACCGGTTATATGGAAAATGAAGAATTTTTCATAACAGAAGGTGTAAAGCTAACACAAAAGGATATCCGTCAATTTCAGCTTGCTAAATCTGCGGTTTATTCGGGCTTACAAGCGCTGTTAAAGGAAAAGGCGATATCTTTTGAGTATATTGAAAACACCTTTATTTCGGGCGGATTTTCCGCAAAAATCAATACAGATAATGCAATTGCAGTTGGTTTATTACCCAAAGAGCTGAAAGATAAAATTATTGTTTTAAATAACAGCAGTCTGCTTGGCACGGTTAAATATGCTTGTGAACACAATAATTTACCTATAAGCCATAATAAAGCCGAATATGTTGATTTATCAACAAATCCGAATTTTATGGATTTATTTATTGAAAATATGGAATTTTAATATAAAAAGGGGCTGTAAAAAAACGACAAGTTTTTTTACAGCCTCTTTTCGGGGATAGGAAAAAAAGATGCAGAACGGACAAACCGAGTCCCGATAAGGCTTCAGGCTTATCGGGATTTGCCCG
>JAFSDL010000006.1 GCA_017436285.1 Clostridia bacterium | reverse complement strand
CCACAAGCTGAAATCTGCCAAACGAGGAGTATTATCAAGATTAATGTTTTCGTATATCCCCATAGCTTTACTGATTAATTTAAAAATACAACCTTGCATATAGGGTAAAATATTATAGAAATCATCCCATACCTGTTGGTCTGTGAGTCTGTTGTTATCATCAATTCGTTTAAGGGGAATTATAATACTTCTGTCTAATAAATCACTATACGGAAACTGCAAACTTAAACCATTTATTATGATGGGGTTATGAAGTTTAAGTGTGGTTATTTCATCATTAGTATAGAGCTTTCTTTTTTGATAAGTACTTCCTGTAACAGCGGAACACAGTAAATCGGCAAGGTCTCTTGTTACCGCAAATTTCGATACATTGTCAAATGCAATTAGATAGTTATTGGCTAATATTGTGGCTATGTCATCAATGTTTTTAGAAAGCTGTGTTAAATCACCATATGGATTCAATACCCTAACAATTTTTTTCGCAGTAGTTGTTTTTGCTGCTCCGTAATCTCCAGATAGTATTAATAACGGATGATTAATGTTTTTTATAAATAAAGTTACTATATATACACCAAACAAGACACATTGATTATTCTCAACATTAAATAATTTTTGAATGTAATTAAGATAATTTTTTGAATCCGAGTTGCTGATTTGTGGATATATAGGGGTATAAGGCATATTGTTAAATAATTTATCGGATTTTGATTTTTTGCATAATTCAACATTATAATTTTCTATATGAATATAACTGTCAGAACCGTAGATGTTAAATATAATTTCATTTTTTGATTGATATAAAATATCAATAATTTCAATTTTGTCTTTGCAATTATCTGCGATTGATTTTATCATTTCATAAGCGGTGTTTATTGTACTTTTAGAAATAGTTTGATTTTCAATATTGAAATACATATTTGTTAATATTGATGAAACCACATCTTTTTGAATATGAATCCATTCGTCTGTTTTGTCTTTTACTGCAATATTCTTTCCGTCAGGTAGCTTATATAAGCTATAGCGTTGAAAAAACAAGTTTAATAGTGAGTCAGATTGATTTTTAGGAATCTGAATTTTTTTAGATTTCATTGTAAACATCCTTTCTGTTTAAACTAATTATTTGAGTTTGCAATTGTGAAACTCTTTGATTTAGTTTATGCAGCAATCTTTAGAAATACACTATTTTTACTTAGATTATCCAATTACGACAATACTGACGATAAAAAAATAAAAACAAAATAAAATAATCCGACAATATCCTCATTTATAGAGAATATTGTCGGTTATTGGTTTTGGCTTTATTTAGTTTTCTTCATAGCTTCAAGCATTTTCTTTGTGGGTTTAAATTCTTTCAATCCCCATTGGAAATCACCGCCACGAATACCAACATATAACGGATGGGGTGCAATATCGGAGTCAAGTGTTAAACCGATTGTTGTAAGTTGATATAATTTACCTTTAAGACAATGGGTATTAAACATCTCAAAAATTTTCAGTTTGCTTTCATTTATAGCATTAGAGCTTAATAAACTATTTCCCCAAGCAATTATGAATTTGCTATTCTGAAATTCTTTAGTTGACATCAGTTTGTCGATATATTCCATATTTTCCGTGTCAATTTGTAAACCACGTGTAGAAAGTTTGCCGGAACTGACGACAGTAGAAATCAAATTTATAATATGTAATTCGTTAAACCCAAGCTCTTGCATATGTGATACAAGATAATTCAATGTAGAATCAGAAGCAAAAAGATTTTCTTCATTTCTCGTGGGATAAAGAGAAATTAGATACCCACACTCACCATCTACACCCTCTAATCGTTTTATTACCTCGTATGTATGCTTTCCGTCATCAGATGTTATAAGTTCAGTATGTACTGTTGCTTTAATTGTTTTCATTTTTGCAATCCTCCAATAATTTACTAAAATATTCTTTTTTACCGATTAGATTTATGCACCTTTCGTTATCTAAAATTATTAAGCCGTTATAATAATCGCCCCGAATCTCGTCTATGTATTCAAATCGTCTCTCATTCAATGGTGATGATAATCCCATTTTTTTGTACAAATCAAAATCTGATTCGTTTTCTATAAAGAAAATTGCCCCGAAGCGTTCTATACTATTGGAACAGCAAATTTGTTCGTATTCCGACAATATATGTTCGACCAGAGCATTAAGATATGGCAGAATTTTTGTATCTGTAATATTATCTAAATCACTGATTTTTGCTATTTTTATCAATAGAAAACACCTTCTTTTTATTTACTACCGATTTTCCTGTGTATAGGCTTACGGCACAGACACCCCCCGAAATAAATGATTCTATCATAGCCGTTGTAATAGTTAAAAACATCCACATACTATCAATCCTTTCTTTTGTTTATAGTTTTATCGGCAATTATCAACATAGCGAAAGTTGAAATAAATCCACCTATAAAATACAACATTTTTCATCCCACCTTTGCTGAATTTATATATTTTTCAATGATTGAGCTTTCAATAAAAACTATCTTTGTATATGATTTTTCAAAGAAAAACAACTGTGTAATATTAAGAGTTTTATTGTTATCGGTTATTAACCCTACATTCATAAATTGTGAAGCGTTAGAGGGTGAATAAGTATCTAATTCGCTTTCGTTTTCTAAAACAAAAATGCTACCGAAATTTGAAAGATTGTTACATTCAAATCTCGATAGCATTGTGCTCAAATAATCTTCAATATACTTTTTGAATACGGTTGGAATATTAGGTTTATTTAATTTTTCAATATCACTCA
Organism: Clostridia bacterium; assembly: GCA_017436285.1. Lineage (GTDB taxonomy): Bacteria > Bacillota > Clostridia > Oscillospirales > Acutalibacteraceae > DTU089. The sequence continues at coordinate 78,721 of JAFSDL010000006.1, read as the reverse complement.
TACAAGTAATTTCAATCATATCTGCTCCTTTAGTTTAAAAATAAAAGTGCAAATGCCCGTAAAGACATTTGCACTAATGGTTGAGTATATTTATTTCTTTTTTCCGAACAAGCCTTTAAGACTACCGCCTATATTAGTAATTCCGCTTTGTATGTTGGATGATATATTAGAGACATCAATAGAACTAACCTTTTCAACTCTTGATTTCTTTTTTTCAAGATAAAGCTTAGCCTCAGTAGCTTCGTCAATAGTAATTCCAAGATTAGGTTCAAGGAATTGAATGAACTTTTCATATTCACGTTCATACTCTGCAAGATTAGAAAATTTCAATCCTTTAGCATATTTTAATGCTCTATCCTTTGAGGCTTGTTCTCGGTTTACTGATGAGAAAATCTGAGTTTTACAAAATTGTTTTTCAAATTTTTCTAAATAAGAGTTTATAACGCCTAAATGTTTTTGTGAAACCTCAGATGAAAAAGTGCTTTCAAAAACTTCTTTCTTGCTTAACAAATCTCTTTCGTAGGGAAGCAGGGGTTCACCTGTTAAAGGAGAAACTGATTTCATAAACTCCTGAATTGCAGGTAATTCTTCTCTTGAAAAATCTGCTGATTCTCTTGTGGAGCATTCAACACCATCGACAGTACGATATTTTAAATCAAAATCAGCAATTAAATCATTTATATAAATAAAACATTCAAGATTATCTGATGTTTCAAGTTTTATGGAGTTACAGTAATCAATCAATAAGTTTTTTGCATTAGTTGCATCTTCTTCTGTTTCACCCTGATTGTCTTTTACATATTGTAATGCGTATTTTCCCTTAATATCAAGTAATTCATCAACACAAAAATATGTTGCTAATTCTGTTAAGCTTCCGTCATCACCGAATTTACCGAAAAGATATTCATAAAATTCAGCATTGTAGGGATTTAAAGCAACTATTTGGGTGCATATTTCTGCAATCTTTTCATCACCAATCGCACCACTTGTAAGGTTGTTTAATAACCTTTGTGCTTTTAAAGCATCATCTTTTTCAATTTCATCCCAAGTGTATTCTTTTCCAGAGAGAATAATACAGGCATATTGCAATGCAAAAGCAGAAGAATAAACGCTATCTATTAAAGACTGACGAGTTTTAGGGTTTTTAAACAAAGACTTTAAACTTGCATTAGCTTCCATTTCGGAAATTAAATTTCCTGCTAAATTTACGACTCCGTGAACTGCACCACTTGCCAAATTCATTGCCGCTAAATCCATTTGGTGGCTAACGGCTTTTACAGGAGTGCCTCCATATGTACCGCCAACCCATTTACCACGGGAATCTTTTCTCTGTTGCCTATAAGCTTTTTCGTATTCAAGATTATTATTGATAGTAGCAACCTGATGAACAATATCATCCATTGCTTTGTCAAAATCTTTCAGCATATCTGCTTTGATTACAAATTCATAAATAGAATCATAATCCCATTCATATTGCTCTTGACTTATAAGAGTATTTTTAATTTCATCTATAATGTTAGCAATACTTTTTTGAAAGTCAGTCGGAGCATTAGTGATTATATCTTCACAGTTTTGATAAGACTCATATGATTGTGCAAAGGCTTCGGCAGAGTTGATAGCTAATACCTTGTATCTTCTTCTGATTTCATTATAGATACTTCTTTCTTTGGGGATAGTTATAGAGCCAAAAGGAGTATTAACTATTTTATCAACGTTTTCATTTTTTATAAATTCATTAAAGTTCATTGTTATTCTCCTGATTTCCGTTAATAGTTGTATTTTGATTATCGGTGATATTGTTAATATCATTATCGTCAATTTTTAGTGGTTTTTTGCTTTTGAAAATATACAATACTAAAGCAATAATTCCTGCAATAATACCGAGAATCCAAGCAAACTGACAAAGAGTAATACCTGCTCCGTAGCACAATATAAATACAAAAATTGTTGCTACTATTGACTTTTGAATTGCAGGAATTAAAGACCTGATAAGAAGGAAAGCAACAGTTCCCAACGCTAAACCTACAATCCAAGAAATGATTTCTACCATAATAAAAGCTCCTTTGAATTATTTATTACCATTATCAATATGGTCTTTTAAAATATTGCGAATCCATCGTTCCGTGTAGCCGTATTTTGTGGCTAACTCACGAATGTTGTAGCCGTTATATTCATTTATTATTTGGCTGATGATGAATTCTTTACTGAACAACTCCACAGGAAAAAACATCTGTGTTCCTCTGTATTTGGAGTGAATTTTAAGAACGGCATCTATACCGATTAGGGCAGAGAGTTCACTATATGCTCCGTTTAAACACTCGCCCTTGATTTTGTTTTTGTCTAAAGCCATCGTTATTCCTCGCAATTTGTAATCTCCTTTCTAAATTATATTAGAACATTTTGGAACTGTGTAGTGTCGCAGTTCAAGATTTTCTTCCTTGTAAAATTCCCAATAAATAGAAAAACCGTACCTATCATATAGTGATAGATACGGTAGTAGAATGATATGTTAAATTTTATGTAAGAAGTTTGATTTTTTCCTCAAACTCATCTATACTCCAAACTTCTATTTTATCATAGAAAAGAGGATTAGAATCTTCCCCACAACGTTTGAATTTTGAAAAACTTGTTCTTAAATCTTGAATCGTATTAGTTTCACAATCTTCTTTACCAGATATAGAGTTGAGGATATCTTGTGTTTCTTCTAAAGGCATATTAATTTTATCAACTACTGCTACAAACCAAACAGTATACGTAACATTAGAGTGTTTGCATTTGGGGAGTATATAACGATGTAATACTGTATGTGTTTCTAACAATTTCCCATGTAGAGAGAATTTCAATTCGTTTAGTTTAAGTCGCTGATTCTCTTTGAAATAACCTGCACCCTCGTTGCAATATATTGGGTCATTAGACCCATCTTTTCTGCATAGTTCTTGATTTGGACAAAGCCATTTTTTTATATCAAAGTTGTTCGGGTTTATGATTTGCTCGAAACCTCGCTTAAACTCGAATAAATAAATATTATTATTTTTTATGAATATTGCATCAACAACCTTAAAGGGGTTTCGAGGAAATAGCGTTTCTACCGCATACTTTTCGTAATTATACGCAGTAGAAGTGTTTTTTACTAATGGTTTGTTAGTGCTTTTTTCCTTGGAAAGGTCTTTAAAAGAAGATTTGATAATGTTTCTTTGCAAAAACTCTCTATATCATAACCATTAACCATTTTCGTCACCGAACCTTAAGGCATCAAATTTGGCTTTTATTTCCGAAAAAGGCTTGGCAAACTCTACATATACATCATTTAATTTTGAATTCATTTTTTGGTAATCTACAGTATATTCATCATCATTTTTTGTGGTTAAATAAAAGTTTGTTTTGTCTTCAATTTGGTGTTTTATAGAGTATGTTTGTAAAGCTAATACAAAATTAGAGGAATGACTAGTGATTACAACATTAATATTTAAAACTTTCACCAAAAGAACAATAATTTCTGCAAGTTTATTTTGCCACTCTGGATGAAGGTGTGCTTCAGGTTCATCCAAAATTAATAATGTTTTGCTATTCAAGTTTCCATTTGAAAGCAACATTTTTAAAATAGCGAACATTTTAGAACCTGTTGCTAAATTGGATAAAGTAAGTCCATCAGAGGCACATATGAATTTATTTTCTTTGAGAATAATTTCCTCTTCAAAAACTGAAGAGATTTCATTATTGATAAAATCGTAAGCGTCGCTATCAATAATGCTTTTTACAATGCTATTATTTTCAGATAATTTATAAATTAAAGAATACTTATGGTCGATTACAGAAATTGCATCCTCAATTCCTTGAATAACATTATAATGACCATTATATTTTTTATAACGAAAAGCATAAGGAACAACACTATCTATAACAGTTGTATCATCGATGAAAACAACATTGGTCAAATTGTTAAATGTGAAAAAACCGTCTACATTTATATCTTTCTTTTTATTATCTATCTCAATTTTAAAAAAATCGTTTTCATCTTCTAAAGAAATATAAGATAAAAAAGCATTGCTTTTCCTTACAGGCGAAATTTGTTCATTAAATTCACGCTTAAGCATTTTGTATATCTTTGATGTTTCATATAAATTGAAATCACTTAGCTTTTCAATTTCGGTTATAATTCCTTTGCATTCTGTTTTTATTCTATCTATTTCAGATTTAAATTGTTTTTCATCTTTATATTGTTGTGAAAAAACTACATTTCCATATTTTTCTTTAATAGTAGAGAAAGTCAAATTGTCTAATTCTTCGCATACACATAAAATATAGTTTTGGATTTCGTCCAACGACTCAAATTTAGGAAGTTGACCTCTATAGGCGGTGTAAAGAATATCCTTTTCAAAATTATCTTTGCGATAAGCTTTTCTAATCAACATTGCTACAACACTATTTCGTATTACTTCAGATAGCTTTTCTTCAACATAATATATTATGTCTTCTGTTGCTGTTTCAAACAATTTTTCTTTAGAATAAAATAAAGAATATAAAATTTTTCCTAAAGTTGTTTTTCCAGAGTTGTTTTTACCTGTAACTATTGTTAATCCGTTAACATCAATTTTAGAATCATTAATTATTCCTATGTTTTTGATTTGTACTTGCATTAAAACGCCTCCTGTAAAACCAAAATTAAAATTTCGTGATACTCTAATAATTAAACTATTCCATATATGTAAAAAAGTATACCACGCGAAAAAAATTTTTTCAATAAACAGAAGCGAAATGTTTTAAATTTTTTGTATAATAAAGACATATAGAATACTTATAAAATAATAGTTTTCATTTTTGTTAGTGTCTTTGGTCTTTTTTGGGAACTAATTCCCTAAAAGTACCAAAATGCCGAATAAGCTTTTGAGCAGGGAAGTACTGCCGAAAAGACGGAACGCAGATTTTCGGAACATAAAGAAATAACCGCAACTCCTTATATATCAAGGAATTGCGGTTTGCTTTTTCGTAGGAAAATACTGCTGAAAATAAAGAAAAACTCCACCTTCGAAAAGGTGGAGTTTGGTGCGAGAGACGGGACTTGAACCCGTACGGGATTACCACACGCCCCTCAAACGTGCGCGTCTGCCGATTCCGCCACTCTCGCGAGTGCTTAGATACTATACCACCAAAGAACCGGTTTGTCAACTGTTTTTTTGAAAAAATCCGAAAAATTTTTAAAATATAATATATAACAAAATTGGTGTGGGAATGTAAACAGGCGCACCATTGACAAAAATGTTATTACATGATATAATTCTAACACGGTAGATAAGGTGTATTAAAGGGGATTTATATATGAAAAAACGAATTATATTGACAGGTATATGCTTTATATTACTATCTGTTATTTTAATGCAATTTGCTTTTGGGGTGACTGAAACAATAATCATCAAGCCCAGTTACACAGAAGATACGGTTTTATTTATTTCATTTAAAGACGGTCAGGATTCCGGAATTGCGGAATATATTTATACCGGTAAAAAAATAAAGCCTGAGGTTATTGTAAAAAAATTTGATGGCACTATTGCAGATCCATCGGAATACAAAATCTCCTATGATGAGGATTGTGAAAAAACCGGGGTGCATGAGGTAACTGCGGAATATTTAAAAAACGGTTATAAAGTATCTATAGATTATTGTGTTGTTCCAGGTACAACAAGCAGTGTGCGTGTTACTGTAAAGGACGAAAAAGTGACTTTGTCATGGGATTCTGTTCCGGGCGCTACATGTTACAGAGTTTATAAATACGATATTTCTTCAGGCAACAGAGCCGAGGTTTATTGGGAAGATGGTTCAATTGTGGGCTATAAAACAACTCGCACATTAACAGATTTGGAGCCAGGCAAAACCTATCGTTTTGGTATAATGGCATTGCCGGCAATTAATTGGATGCCTACTTCTCAAATAAAAATATTTGAATTTACTGTGCCTGAAAGCAGCAAGAGTAATAAACCTACAACCACAGAAAAACCTACAACTACAGAAAAACCTACAACTACAGAAAAACCAACTGTTGTAAAGGAAGAGGTAACAAAAAGTGAAGCGGTAGAAATGGTTGCCACAACTGCAGAACCAACAACAGTTGAAACAACAGCGGTTGCTCAAACCAAAGAAATTACCAAAGCTAAAACAACGCTTAAAAGAGACGAGAGCACAACCTCAAAAGATAAAAATGAAAACAATGAAAATACACAATCAGATATCTGGAAGGTAATTCCCATAGCTGTTGCTGTTGTTATTGTTGGCGCGGGTTCAGGAATTATAATTTACAAAAAGAAGAAATAAGAAATAATGAAAGCTGAGCAAAACAGGCACGAAGCCTTATCTTGCTCAGTTTTATTATTTTCCTATTAAAAACTTATCAGATTCTTTTAAATCAAGTGATGTGATTATATCCTCAAAATTTTCCTTTGAATTTTTAAGGGCTTCGATTTTGTGAGAGTCGCTTCCCAGATAAAATTTGCACCCACAGTCTTTAGCTATAAAATATGGGCGAAGCACAATTGCCTTTTCCTCTTGTGAAAGATTAAGGGTTTTCATATTCAGCTCAATTCCAACGCCCTTTTCTGAACATTTCTCGAATAAATTGTATAAAACTTTATCATCGAGAAGCTTTATAACCTCTGGGGCCCTGCCCTTCATAATGTGGTTGCAGGTAAGGTGGGCTATGCCTGTTTTGTGCCAGGGCAAATCCTTTTTCAAAAGCTCTTCGAGACGTATTACCCAATATTTTGCGGCTTCCTCGGGAGTTTGTATTTTTTCTCTGACTGTGTGACCAGCCAAATGCAAATGAGTTGTGGGAATAACAATAAAATCTAATTTAGCAAGGCTTTCCTCGCTGACACCAACGGTATATTCATAATCCATATCCGCTTCTGCACCGAATAAGAACTCAACCTCATCATCCTGTGGCAAGGGCAGAACAGAGGAAATGCTTGAAAATCTCTGCTTCGGATGCCATTCCACAGGGCTTTTTACATTTTCATCCCATAAGTGATTTGTAAGGCAGATTTTCTTCAAGCCGTTTTCCTTTGCACATTTTAAAATGTTTTCGGGAGTTTGATTTTCATCGTGGCAACAAGGCGAAATTGTTGAGTGAAAATGAAAATCGTGGTCTGCAATATATCTCATAAATATCAACCCTTAAAAATGCAACCCCGAAAAATCGAGGTTGCATAAAATTTTAATTTTACGCTGCTACTTCGTAGGGGAATTCATCCTCTGTAAAGCCGAGAGCATAAGCAATTCTTATTGGAATTTCATAGTTGTTGAGAGTTTCACCATTCTGAATAATATCATTTGAACCGTAAATAAGAACAGGAACATTAGCAGCAGAGTGAGAGCCTGAGGTGAAGGAATATGTGCCATCATCGTTTTTAACAATTGCACCTGTTTCGTGGTCTGCAGTGATAACAACAAGAGTTTCACCATCTGCCTTTGCGTATTCAAGAGCATATTCGATAGCCTTATCAAAGGCTTCTACTGCTTCTGTCATTTTAGCATCATCATTGCTGTGAGAATGCTTGTCGATATGAGCACCCTCAACCATAAGGAAGAAGCCCTCGTCAGTATCGTCAAGAAGGTCGATAGCTTTCTTTGTCATCTGTTCAAGAGTGGGAGTATTTGCATCGGATTGCTCAAGTGTCCAGAGGTCATTTGTGAAATGAGCAAAGCTTCTGCTACCTTCCTCGAGAGCCATCATTTCATCATAGGTTGTAACATAAGTGTAGCCATGTGCACGAGCATCGCTCTTTGACACAAGGTCATTTTCTGTACCCCAGATTAAGTCGATTGAAGAACGAAGCTGATCATCTGTAATGTCTTCCTTGTTGCCTCTGTCAGAAGAATGAGCTGAGAAGGATGCAGGAGTAGCGCCTGAGGTCTGGTCAGATGTGATAACACCTGTAAGCATACCTCTTTCCATACAAAGCTCGGTAATGTTTTTGGGATATGAGAAGGTTGCGGTAATATCCATAGGATAAACGCCGATACAGCCATTGGTTGTTCTCACACCTGTTGCAAGAGCAGTACCGCCTGCTGCACTATCAGTTACTGCTGCAGAGAAGGAACGGGTCATTGAGTTGCCACGAATTGAAAAATCATCCATTACAAGCTCAATATTTCTTTCATCCTTTGCTTTTTCCAAATGATAAAAGCCCATACCGTCACCGATAAGATAAATAACATTTTTGATATTCTCACCATAGTAATCGTCAGGTGATGAGGTTGTTGGCGGAACATAAATTCCGAAAAGAGTTCCGAAGGACATAATGAAGCTCATCATTACGGAAACAAACTCCAACCATATTGCGCTGAAAGAAGCTAACATATTAACACCCCTATTAAGTAATCATCTATATACATATATATTATATCAACGTTCCGATAAAATCAAGAAAAATATTCCTATGCCCTATCTTGTTTTAATTACATTATTATGTTAAACTTAAAAATATTAAATGATAGAGGAGATTTTAAATGAAAAAATATACTCTTAATTTTGGTGAATTCAAGCAATATGATAAGGTTTTTCTTACTGCCGATAAAGGCATTGAAGGTGCATCTGTTACATCTGTTGCTTTTTCGGGAAATACACTTTATATTGCCTCTGCAAAGGGCACATTCGAATATGCTGAGGGCAATCTTAAAAAATTGTCATTTAACGCTTCAAAGTTAATTTCTGCAAAAGGAACTCTTTATGCATCTATCGGCAACTCCCTTGCTGAAATCAAAAAGGGCAAGGCTAAAAAGATAGCTGATTTCGGATCAAGGGTTGTTGATGTTTCTGTTGCTCTTGATGGCTCAGTGTGGCTCATCACAGAAAACCATCTCTACCTTATGGCTGACGGTGAATTTCAGAAAATTGTTGGTCTTCCTTCAGAAACTGTTTGCCTTGCAGCACTTGATAACAAAGTAAAGTATGGCGAAACTGTTTATGTCGGCTCAACTGTTGAGGGGCTTCTCTCAATGAAGGGAAAGCGTCGCCATTGGGCAGAGCTTCTCCCTGAAAACACAGGTGTTATGAGCAGAAAAATCAATTGCATTAAAATTGACGCGCTGGGTCATCTCTGGGTTGGCACAGATGAGGGTATTAACATTTATGACGGCAAAAACTATTGGTTCAAGGGTGATGATTTCTACTCTATTCCAAGTGGTTCATTTAATGATATGGTTTTTGCCACAGACGGCAAAAAATATTTTGCAACAAATACAGGTCTTGTAACACTTATTGAAGGTAAAATTTCATATTTCTCATACGGTGCATGGCTTATGCACCCCACAGTTACAACACTTGCAATTGCTGATGACGGAACAATTGCTGCCGTTACCCCACGTGGTATCAGCCTTATTACATCAAAATATATGACACTTGCTCAAAAGGCAGAGTATGTTGATGAGCTTACTGATAAATATTTCTGCCGTAACGAAGGCTACCACGTTGGTAGACTTCTTCGTAAATATGGTGACCTTGAATCAGGCTGGCAGCCTAACTCTGATAACGATGGTCTTTTCACAGGTCTTTATTGTGCAAGTCAGTGCTTCCGCTATGCTGCTACTAAGGATCCCAAGGCAAAGGCTAATGCTAAAAAAGCTGTTGAGGCTATGATTAAGCTTACTGAAATCACAGGCAAATCAGGATTTACAGCACGTGCAACACGCTACAATGATGATCCATTCTTTGGTGACGGTAACCGCGAGGAATGGCATGTTTGCCCTGATAATCCCAATTGCGAATGGCTTGGCGAAACATCAAGTGACGAAATGACAGGTCACTACTTTGCTTATGGTATTTACTATGATCTTGTAGCTGATAAAAAGGAAAAAGCAAAAATATCAGAGGTTGTAAAGAAAATTACTGATCACATCATTGAAAATAACTTCCACCTTTGTGATGTTGATGGGGTACCTACCACATGGGCAAACTGGGAGCCTGAATTACTTAATAACGATGATCGTTGGTTCTTTGAGCGCGGAACAAACTCGCTTGAGATTTTGTCATTCCTTAAAACAACCTATCACGTAACAGGTGATGAAAAGTATAATCAGGTGTTTGATATGCTTATCCAGAAGCACCACTATGCTATGAACTGTATGCAGTACAAGTGTGAGGATGCTCATATTGCCCACATTGATGACCAGCTTGATTTTACAAATATCTACAACCTTCTTGTTTATACAGAAAACGAGGCACAGAAGGAAATTTTCAAAATGGGTCTTACTCACCACTTTGAGTATGAAAGAGTTGAGCGCTCACCCTTCTTTAATATTGTTTATGGCGCGCTTACAAATCGCAACTGTGATATTGAAAATGCTGCAAAGTCACTTTCAGAAATGAATCTTGACTTTATTGTATGGCCTACATACAACAGCTATCGTAAGGATATTGAAATTGATACATCACCTGAGGCATACGGTTGTGCTCCCCAGCTTAAATATCCCGTTGAATATAGCTCACGAGTTCTTGTTAACTACGATGGTAATCAGTTTGTTTGCGATTCAGGTGTTGAAGAATTTATTCAGATAGATAAAAAATCTGCAAACCGTGCAGCAGCGCTTCCAAGCACAGATGGCGCAGATGGCATGGGTACTGCAATGCCTTACATCTTCCTTCTTCCCTATTGGATGGGCAGATATTACGGACTTTTAGGAGATTAAATTATGAGTTACGAAGGCTACAAATGGTATGTGGGTGTGCCCCATTGTCACACAGTTGCTTCCGATGGCGGATTGACATTGGAAGAGGTTATTAAAAAAGCAAAAAAGAATAAGCTGGATTTCCTTATGATTACCGACCACAATGTTAATTGTGAGGATTTCCCAAAGGTTGAGGGACTTACTCTTATTTACGGTGCCGAGCTTACAAAGCACGGTGGGCACTGCAATATGTGGGGCGTTAAGGATGTTATTGATAAAGAGGATTACGACACCTGCGAAACCTACGAGGATTTTTTAAGGGTTAAGGATAAAGCAAAAGAGCGTGGTGCAGTAATTTGTATGAACCATCCTCATTGCAAGCAATGTCCTTGGAGATGGGAAAAGAATGCACCAGATGTTGATGTTCTTGAGGTGTGGAATGCACCTACTCACTTTGACAATCTTGAATGTACTGAATGGTGGCACGAGCAGTTAAGGAACGGTCATAAATTGCCTGTTGTTGGCGGAAGTGATTACCATAAGGATTACGTTATAACAAATATGCTTTGTTGGCCTGTTACTTATGTTTATGCAAAATCCAATTCACCTGAAGATATTTTAGATGCTATTGTTAAGGGACACACAACAATCTGCTTTGATGTCGGCACAACCTTTATTGATATAAAGAGTGGTGATGCAGTTTTGGGTGATACTGTAAAGCTTACCGAGGAAACAAGCGTTACTATCAATGTTAAAAAAATGCTCAGAAAGCATAAATTAGTCGTTTTCGATAAGGATGGTGAGTGTTTTTCATATACCGCTAAAACCACAAAAGACTATTCTGTTACGCTTCCTGTTAAAAAAGATGGTTTTTTATGTGCTCACATATTATTTGAGCCTGATTTCTTATATGGTAAAATCCACGATTTTGCAATTGCATCAAGAATACCCGAGCAAAAGGGAATGGATTTACCGCCATTGATTTTTGCACAAAGTGGTGCAATTTATTTTGAAAAATAATTTGAGGAGATATACTATGGAAAACTTTTTTACAACCGCATTCAACAATATGAACGATGAGGCAAAGGAAAGCTTCTATAAAACAATTTTTATGAATGATGATTCCGAATATGCCGCAAAGCTCAGAGTTGAATATTACAGAACAAAATTCAGAGCAATGGGCGAAAATGTTACAATCGGTAAAGGTGTTAATATTATTAACCCCGAATATATTTCTGTTGGAAATGATGTTCAGATTTGCGATGGCTGTACTCTTGTTGCACGTGGTGAAAAGGGCATTACACTTGGCGATAATGTTCGCCTTCAGCACAGAGTTTACCTTGATACTGAAAGAAGTGAAGAGGGCTATATCAATGTTGGCAGAGGCACATATATCGGCACAGGCACAACCCTTTTTGGTCACAAGGGTCTTGAAATCGGAGAGGATTGCCTTCTTGCTCAGGGCATAAATCTTACACCCTATTCACATATTTTTGATGACCCCAATGATATTATTTATCATCAGGGCGGTCATTGCGAAAAGGTTACAATCGGCAGAGATGTTTATATCGGTATGGGCTGTAAGGTTATGTATTCAGGTAATATCGGCGAAGGCTCTGTTATTGGCTGTGGTTCAACAGTTGTTAAGCCTATTCCGCCCTATTCAGTTGCAGTTGGCACACCTGCAAAGGTAATCAAGGAGAGAAAATAAAACAAAATTTTGTACTACTTGAATTTTCATAATAATAGGAGTACAATTATAAAAAACTTTTTGGAGGGTATATTATGGGAATCATTAAACTTATTCTTGCTTACATTATGTGTCTTTCTCAGATTCTTGCACCAGTAGATATTATGCTGACTCCCGGTGGAGAGGCAGCATATTTCACAGATTGGTCTGTAAGTGATACATTTGATGCAGATGATTATGTTGAACTCGTAAAACAAGAAGATGAAGATTTCGTTATTCTTAACCTTACTGATATTCAGCTTTCTGATGCAAAAGCTTATGGTGAGCACGGAACTTACAGCGAAGAGCTCATAACAAAGCTTGTTGAAGAAAAACAGCCCGACCTTATCACTCTTTCAGGAGATAATGCTTGGGATACAGCGGCATATCTCAGGCTTATAGAATTTTTAGATGGTTTTGATATTCCTTGGGCACCTGTTATGGGTAACCATGATGGTCAGGGTTGTATCAGTGAATTTTGGGTTGCATACAATTTCATTCAGGCAGAAAACTGTCTCTTCCAGTTCGGTCCTAAAGATATGGGTTATGGTAACTACATTATCAATATTACCGAAAATGGTGAAATTGTTCATACATTATTTATGATGGATACTCATAGTGATGCTGAATTCATTCTTGAAGATGGTACAAAGGTAGAAGGTTATGACCACCTTTGGAACAATCAGCAGAAATGGTATAAATGGGCAGTTAATAGTATTAAAGAAATGGCAGGTAAAACTGTTGAAAGCACCGCGATTATGCACATCCCCGTTTTCGAATATGTTGAAGCTTGGGAAATGGTATCTATTGATTCTGACGAATCAGAAATGGGTGTATTAAATCCCGAATATTCTGATATCGCAAGTGGCAGATGCTATGAGCTTAGCTGTCCTGCCCCTGTTAACAATGGCTTCTATTCACTTTGCCAGGAGCTTGGTAGTACAAAAACAATTCTTGTAGGTCATGACCACGTTAACGATTATCACATCAATTACAATGGTATTAAGCTTGCTTACGCAGTTAAATCCGGCTTCGGTAGCTACTGGAGAGATGATATGATTGGTGGTACAACAATTACAATCAATGCTGTAGGTAACGCAAATGTTGAAAATCATTATTATGATGTTGTAGCAAATGGTTGGGTTCTTGAACACTAAATAAATTAAACAGTGCCTTGATTGGTTTTGAATCAATCAAGGCACATTTTTTATTTGTTATCTATTTTTTTGAATACATTTCGTATTTCTGTTGTATCACCTGTTGCAAGGTAATATTCGTATTCGTAAGGGTCAAAGCTTTTGAAGGTTCGGTTTTTAACAATTGCAATATATGAGGTGGCGCTATCTCTTGAGGGGTCTTCATTAGTGGTTGTTTCTCTGTTGTAAACTCCTGCAAGAAAAGCCTCCTCGTTATCAACATAAACACCAATTCCGAAGCTATCCTCAAATTCCCCTGTGAATGCGGACCAATTTTCCTTTGAATAGAAATTCGGGTAGCCTGCATCGGGCCAGAAAATCAAATCGGGCTCGCTTGTGAGCTTTCCGTTTGTCCAGGGCTTATCGCCCTTGTAATAAACAAAATTGTTAAGAGGCTCAATGCAGTAAAATGCAGGAATTTCCTGAGTTGCTTCTGCTTCAGGGTAGCCTGAAAAATCAACAAATCTGCATTTTGCGTGAACACCACCGTTTTCTAAGGAATATGTTGCTTCCATATAAGAGGGAGTGATGTATTCCTTTTCCTTTGCCCAGTCAAGAGGTCTGCATTTTATGTAAATTTCCGTATCGGTGACTCTTAAATCAACGATTTTACTTGCATCGTTAAACTGATTACCGCCCTGAACGGGATTATATCGCCAGTCATTTTCCATATATACACCGTGGTCGTAATCAAGGGTGCCGTAATAGGATTGTTGAACAAGGCGACCTGTATCGTTTCGATTTATAAGGTTTACATTGTTATTAACTGATTCTGCTTTGTAGCGGTCACTTGCATTTGAATCCACCTTGATTTTACCGTCAACAGAAACTGCCTGAACATTGGAATCAAGGTCCTCAAGGTAGCTCAAAGCACCACCCCATAATAAATCAATTCCTAATTTATGGGTATCATTCTGAATAAATATTTCCTGCTCGGGAATTTCGCGGTTGAAAACGGAAATACCGTAAATTTTTACATCTTTTTTTGCTTCTGTAAGAGGTTCAAAGGTAATTGAAGCGATTTTATTGCCTTTTTTACCTGCCAAAGCATCATCAACAAAGGAGTAAAAGGTTGTTTTTTCTTTTGAGGGCTCTAAAAAGAAATCCTCACTTTTTGCTTTAACCCCTGCAGTATATATGATGGTTGCTTTTAAGTAGCAATCTGAGGAATATTCAATTCCGTAGTAATTAAACCAACCGCAATTAGCGGAAAGGCTTAAGGCTTCCGCTTCCGCGTTGCTTTTTGCTATTTCAATTATAGCTGTTTCCTTTAAAAGCTTAGTTCCGTTTTCCATTTCAAAATCCTCCTGCGTTCTGATAAAGCTGGTAAGATAGGGAGAAAAAATTGAAGCGGTAATAAGAATAAACCCGAGAATAACAATTAAAGTATGTTTAAGTCCGTTTTTCATAATAAAACCTCCTTATTTTTTAAGAATCCACACAAGCATATCTGTTTCACCACGATTTGCATAAGCAAAATACGGGATAAGCTGAAGCTTGGTTTCTATGTAATCCTCAGTTGTTTCAAAATAAAGGTTTTCGTTTTCGGGCTCTTTATAGCCTTTAATAGTTATGTTCGGAACTAAAAATTCTTTTTCCGAAAGCTCTGTTTTTTCTTTAATATCAATTCTTATAGAGTTCAAGTCCTTACCGTTGTCAACACCCTCAAGGCAATAAACAACAGGACCTCTCATAACTGCAACGCGCCCTGCACAGTCGTGCACTCTTTTATTTGCAGAAATAAATTTAACGGGCATTGAAAGCGTTAAAAGGATTTCGTCATTTTCTGCAATTTCAATATACGCATATCCGTTTTTGAGAGTGTAAGCCTTGTTGATTTCAAAGTCCTTACACCAGGCGGGTATTCTTAAAGCGACATATTTTTTGTTGCTATTTTTAATATTGATTTTAACTTCCTCTGTTGAGGGGTAATCTGTAATTTGTGAAACAGTCATACCCTCAATTCCTGCATCAGAGCTTATGTACTGATTAACAAAAAGAGTGTCAGCTGTATATGAATAAAGATATTCGCCTATGCCTGAAATGAATCTTATAACATTGGGAGGACAACAGGAGCAGTCGAAAACCTCTTTTCTCTGAGTTATGGGGAATCGCTTTCCGCTTTCGGTGCATTTATTGACATTGTTGTAGTCAACATCAATTTCAAGTGGGTTTTCATAGAAAAAGCCCTTGCCATCCATTGAAACACCTGAAAGTGCACCGTTATATATAACCCTTTCAACTGCATCCGCATATTTGCTGTTGGGATTCAGCTTAATCATTCTGTTGCCGAAAAATGCAAGTGAAATTGAAGCGCAGGTTTCTGCATAAGCATCTCTGTTCGGTAAATCGTAGTCAATTGTAAAGGATTCACCGTGGCAGGTGCTACCCGTTGCGCCGGTTATATACATTCTTCTGTCAACAATGTTCATAAAGCAACGGTCTGCCGCTTCAAAAAGCTCTTTATCGTTGTAAAGATATGCAAGGTCTGCCATAGCGCAGAAAAGATAGAGGGCTCTTACACAATGTCCGTCTGCAGTTGTTCTTTCTCTTAAAGGCACGTCATCCTGATTATAAAGCTCGTTGCAGCCCCTGTACATTGGCTGGTCGTCGGGATTTGCACCGTGATTATCAACAAAGAATTTTGAAAGCTCAAGGTAACGCTTTTCCCCTGTGATTTCATAGAGCTTAACAAGTGCAAGCTCAATTTCGGGGTGACCGGGGGTAATGAATTTTGCGCTCTTTTCAATCACGAAGCATTTTTCAATATAATCAGCATACTTGCACATTGCATCAAGAAGTGCCTTTTTGCCCGTTGCCTCATAGTATGCAACTGCAGCCTCCATAAGATGACCTGCACAGTAAAGCTCGTGCTCTGTCCTGTCAGAAAAACGCTCACCTGTTACAAGAAAATGACTGTTAAAATATCCGTTTTCATCACGATTTTTGCATATTTTTTCAATTGCTTCGTCAGCAATTTTTTCAAGCTCTTCGTTTTCAGAATAGTTGAGGCTGTATGCAAGACCCTCAATCCATTTTGCAATATCGGAATCCCAGAAAACGTGGGGCATATCAGGGTCGCCCTCTTTCCAGATGCAGTCAAGAGCGTCAAAGCGATGAGTTTCCTTGAATCTGTCGTAAACAGATTTAAGGGTAACATCGCGCACCATATCCTGCTTTACCTTCCAGAAGCCATCTGTGATTTTTATATTTTTGCAATTAACTGTTTTCATATCAAATAACCTCATCTGTTTTCGAGTTTTTCTTTTACGCAATCCTTCCAACGCTGTGCAATAAGGTGGTGTCCTGCAGTTGTGGGGTGAACGCCATCCCAAAGAAGCTTATAAATATCTGTTTTATCTCTGTAGGAATCGAATAAATCCTGCAGAGGAACAAAAACTGCATTGTAATCCTCTGCGATTTTTTGGGCTTTTTCCTGATATGCTCCAATGCCTGCTTTAAAATATTCATCAAGCTCGGGTTCCTTTTTATCCCCAAAAAATGGTTCCATAATAACTAAAAGAGTATCAGGATTTTGCTCAATTGCCTCATCAAGCAAAAGGCGGTATATTTTCTCATATCTGTCAGGGTCAGAGCCCGATTGGTGCTCCCAGTTGAAAATCATATCGTTTATACCAATAAGAATACTGAGAACTGATGGCTTTAAATTAAGGCATTCTTCCTTCCATCTGCCGTAAAGGTCACAGATTCTGTCACCACTGTTACCGCGATTTATAAATTCAATATTTTTATCAATATTGTCGGCAGTAAGCTCAGCCGCAACAATGTAAGCATAGCTGTGGCCGTGAACGTGGTTAAGGTCGGAATGACGACCACGATTACCATCAGTTATTGAATCTCCCTGAAAGAGAATAACATCGTTTTCTTTAAGCTTAATCATATATATCACCTAAGAAAAGAATAACATATATTTATTTAATATGCAATGAGCAAAATGTAGCCACCAGTTGCCAGCTGCCAGTCGCCAGTTTAGAGGCGCAAAAATGCGCCGTAGAAGAAGCAGTAAAATAATTGCGAAGCTTAAAATGCGTCGCAGACCCGAAACTTGCCACTTTCAACTTTCAATTTGCCACTTTTATCTTGCACTTATTTCCATTTCTTGACAAATATTTGAATATGTGTTACCTTTAAGTAGCACTCCGTGTCGGTGCAAAAATTAACCCAAATAAAAATTATTAAGAAAGGAGCTGGACATAATGATGAAAATGGTTAGAACAAGAAAAAACAATCCGGTTATTGTGTCCGCTTCCTGCTGACAGTTGCATTTTATATATGCCTTTTCTCCGGAAAGTTTAAGCTTTTCGGAGAATTTTTGTTTTTTATGCAAATTACCGTTTTGTTGGTTAGAGCTATAACCGTAAGGTATGGGCTTGCCCATACCACAGAACAAAGTTGGTAAGGCTATTGTTCTATCAAACCTTATCGTGCGGCACAGGCAAGCCGATGCCTTACAATTTTGAAAGGGCAAGCCACTATGTTACGCAGGAAACGAAGCGCTTTTGAGTCCCTCTCATCTCAAAAATCAGCACACAAACTCTGGAAATTAACCAAAGAGGTAAAGTGAGTCGTTAACATTTTACCGAAATTTTTAACGGAGGAAATATGAGAAAAAATAAAGAAACGAAAAAAGAAAAATTTTCTATGTTTAAAAACACCTTTTATGCATTGAAAATTATTAATCAATGTGCACCACGAATGATGGTGGCACAGATTTCAATGCAAACATCTTTTTGGTTTTTTACAGGATTTATCAAAGATGTTTTGTTTTTAAAGGTTTTGTTGGATTTAATAATAAACGGCGGAACCTTTAAGGAATATGCATTGCTTGTTTTAATGCTCGTTGCTTCTGAGTTAATAGCAACGGGAATAAACTGCTTTTCGGATTATTATGGCTCAATCAAATGGAAAACCTTTTATAAAAAGCTTAACGATAAAATATTTCAAAAAGCAGTTGTTGTAGATATGCAATGCTACGAAAATCCTGAATTCTACGATAAATACAAAAGAGCAACGGAAATTATAACCGAGGACCACGTTGCATATTTTGCCTGGCAGTTTTCAAATATTATTGCAGGCGGTCTGACAGGAATTTTTCTTGTGATTTATGTAATTTCTATTGACCCGAAAATTTTATTAATTCTGCTTGTATCTGTGTTTGTTCTGGCTTTTCAAACAATCAAAGGAAAGCTTGAGGTTAAAAAGGATAAAGAAATGACACAGCATAAGCGTTCAAAGGCTTATGTAAAAAGAACTGTTTTTCTCAAAGAGTTTGCAAAGGATATGAGAACCTCAAGCATTTTTGAAGTTATGCACGCCCGTTTTAAAACTGCCATTGACCACAACAGAGAAATTATAAAAAAATACGGTTGGAAAATCGCATTTTTTGAAACAATGTCCGGCTTTTTCGGTAAAGCCTTACCTGTTGCAGCAACCTATGTTTATGCTGCATATCGTTTTGCCGTAAAGGGCGATTTGGCAGTTTCGGATTTTTCTGTAATTATGACTGCTATGAGCAATCTGAAGGATGTTTTTAATGATGTGTGCGAAGCAGTTTCCGATGTTCGCAGAGAGGCAGAATATTTTGCTAATTTAAAAGAGTTCCTTGAATATGATTGCAAGGTGATTAACGGAACTAAAGAAGCAGGAGCTTTGGAAAGCCTTGAATTTAAAAATGTTTCGTTTACATACCCCGGTGCTGAAAAAGAATCTCTCAAAAATCTTAATCTTAAAATTAACAGGGGAGAAACCGTTGCAGTTGTTGGTAAAAACGGAGCAGGTAAGACAACATTTGTAAAGCTTCTTTTAAGATTTTATGATGCGGATAGTGGCGAAATTTTATACAATGATGTGAATATCAAGGAATATGACATTGCCTCTCTTCGTCAAAGGCTTGCAACTGTTTTTCAGGACTATAAGGTTTTTGCATTAACTATTTCTGAAAATGTTCTTTGTCGGGAGCTAATAGGCGATAAAGACAAAGAAATTGTAAAAGGCGCAATTAAAAATAGTGGTGCAGATAGTTGTGTTGAAAAGCTCCCGCAGAAAGAGAATACTGTCTTAACAAGGGAGTTTGATGAAAAGGGAACAGGCCTTTCAGGTGGCGAGCAACAAAAAATTGCCACCGCAAGAATGTTTGCAAAGGATTTTGATCTGGCAATTCTTGATGAGCCCTCTTCTGCTCTTGACCCTATTGCAGAATATCAGATGTATGAAAGTCTTATTGAAGCAACCAAGGAAAAGACTGTTATTTATATTTCCCACAGGCTTTCAAGTGCAGTTCTTTCCGACAGGATATATGTTTTTGATAATGGTAGTGTTATTGAAAGCGGTACTCACGAAGAGCTTATGCAAGGCGGTAAGGACTATTGCGAAATGTTTACTCTTCAAGCCTCAAGCTATAAAGACGGTAAGGAGGGTGAAATGCAATGAAAATAAATAATAAAGCAAAAGCTACACATAGTACAATAGCAAATATATTTTATATGCTCAAAACAATGTTCAAGGTATCACCTGTTCTGGTAATAGGCGAAATTTTGCAGCATATTTTCAGTACATTACCCGGAAGACTTGTTTCTGTTATTGGTCTGAAATTTGTTATTGACGAGGTGCAGAAGGGTGGCGACAGTAAAAAAATACTTTTAGGCATTGTTTTAATGGTTGGTGTTCTTGTCTTGGGTGAGGTTTCAACCTCTGTATTCTTTGAGCTTTTTGTTCATCGTGAACGGGAAAAGCTTGACTACGGAATACAAACAATGTTCTATAAAAAAGCGGCAGAGCTTGATTTGCAAAGGTATGATGACCCCACATATTACAGCGATTTCATTTTGGCTATAGAAAGCTCATCAGATAGCCTCAGATATATTTTAGGTATGGTAAAAGGGTATGTTGGTGAAATAATTTCCTTTTTGGCAATTGCAGGTGTGGTTCTGACAATTGACCCTGTTTGCTTGCTGATAGTTATTTTATTTGTGGCTGTGTTCATTCCTATGGGAAGATATACAGGAAATTTGCAAATGAAACGCCGTGAAGAAGTTACTGAAAAGCATCGCAAGGGCGATTATTTTGCCCGGGTTTTCTATTTACCTGACTATGCAGGAGAAATAAGAACAAGCGGAATATATCCACTCTTAAGAAAGCGTTTCAATGAAAGTGCAGATGAGGTTATCGGCACCCAAAAGAAATATGTTAAAAAGCTTGATATACTTTTCTATATTCAGGATATCGGCATCCGTGCAATCGGTTTTGTGCTTGTTCTCGGATTATATATCGGCTATCAGACCATTGTAACAGGGAATATGTCGGCAGGTGATTTTGTTGCAACCTTTAATGGCGCACTTTTAATCGGCGGAAGTATTTTATATCTTACTGTTTACAGTGTTCGTGGTTTTACCGAGCGTTCAAAAATGATAGAAAAGTGCAGAACATTTTTAGCAGAAAAAGAAAAAATCACAGACGGCACACATATTGCCGAATGTGGCGAGCCTGAAACAATTTCTGTTGAAAATATTACTTTCTCCTACGAGGGTAACGATAATAATTCCTTGGACGGAATTTCCTTTGAAATAAAGCCATACGAAAAGGTAGCCCTTGTTGGCTATAACGGTGCAGGTAAGACAACTTTAACGAATCTTATGCTGCGACTTTATGATGTTAAAGATGGTGCTATTAAAATCGGCGGAAGAGATATCCGTGAGGAAACAGTTGCTTCCCACCGTGACCGTTTTGCCGCAGTATTTCAGGATTTTCAGATTTTCTCTGCCTCTGTGGGAGAAAACGTTGCTCTTTCAAAGGAATATGATGAAGAAAGAGTATGGAAGGCTCTTAAAGCAGTAGGCTTTGATAAGGAATTACCCGATGGGCTTCAAACAATTCTTTTAAGAGAGTTTGATGAAGAGGGACTTATGCGTTCAGGTGGTGAGCAACAAAAAATTGCAATCGCAAGAGCATTTTACAAGGATTGCCCCTATGTTGTTCTTGATGAGCCCTCTGCGAACCTTGACCCTGTTTCAGAATACGAGCTCAACCACGCTATGATGACTCAGGCAACAGATAAAACCATCGTTTTCATTTCCCACAGACTTTCAACAACCCGCCACGCAGACAGAATTTTTATGCTGGAAAAGGGAAAAATAATTGAAAGCGGAAGCCACGAGGAGTTAATGAGTTTAAACGGAAAATATGCCGAAATGTTTAATCTTCAGGCAGAAAAGTATGTAAACTAAAAAAATCGTCACCCGAGAGGGTGGCGATTTTTATAAGTTGCAAATTGAGAATGGAAAGTGGAAAATTTAGGGGAAGCTTCGCTTCCAAACATTATAATATAATGCTGACCGCAGGTCCCGAAACTTTCCATTTCCCATTTGCCACTTTCAACTAAAAATAAAAGTCCACACGAGGTGGACTTTTATTTTTTAATATCCTTTATATTCAAAAACAGTTGTATATGTTCCGCTTTCAAATTCGTATTCTTCATCGTCAAGGTAAAGGGTTGCGTGTGAACCGTTAGGAATTGTGAAGCTGAATTTACATTCGTCACCATTACCTGTGTATTCCCAGGAGGAAATAACTTCACCATTCTCTGTGAGAATTCTTGATTTTGCATAGCCTAATTCCTTGCAGGGAAGAGGGCGGAAAATAATGTGCTTGTATGCAGGCTCGTTGAAATCGCTGTCAATACCTGCAACGGTTGTGTAGAGCCAGTCACCAACAGAGCCATAAGCATAGTGGTTAAATGAGTTCATTTCGGGAGTTGCAAAGGTGCCGTCCTTTTTCATACCGTCCCAACGCTCCCACATAGTTGTTGCGCCTTTTGTTACAGGGAAGAGCCATGAGGGGAATTCCTTTCTGAAAAGAAGCTTGTATGCAAGGTCGGTTCTGCCGATTTTAGTTAAGGTATGGAGAAGATAGGGTGTGCCGACAAATCCTGTTTTAAGATGTCCGCAGGCTTCAATATCCTTAACAAGCTTTTCTGCCTCTCTTTCAGGCTTGTCTGTAAGATTAAAGTAAAGAGCAAGAACGTTTGAGGTCTGGGTTTCGTGCTCAGTTTTACCTGTATCAATATATTTTTCTCTGTATTTTTTAACGGTAAGTGCATAAAGCTCTTCAAAATAGCTCATATCCTCACCGATAACCTTACCCATTTCAATAAAGAGTGAGTTTGAATATGCAAGGTAAGCAGTGCCGATAAGATTTTTATCTGTAAGACCGCCCGTTGCTTCGTCGCCTGCATCAAGTGAGAGCCAGTCACCGAAATGGTGGGGATGCTTGTCAAAAAGACCCCTTTCTGAACCGTTTGCCTCCATAAAAAGAATCCATTTTTTCATAGCTTCAAACTGGTCCTTGATTACCTGAGTGTCACCGTATGTTCTGTAAACCCAATATGTAACAACCACAATTGCATCTGCCCAGGCGGAAGAACCGTGGGATTCCCATCTCAGCAGGTCGGGGCAAACATCAGTAATTGCTCCGTTTTCTCTTTGGTCACAAGCAAGGTCGTGAAGCCATTTTTTAAAGAATTTATCTGTTCTGTATGTGGTTGATGCGGTTCTTGCAAAAACCTGAGCATCACCTGTCCAGCCGAGTCTTTCGTCACGCTGGGGGCAGTCCGTGGGAACATCAAGGAAATTGCCTCTCTGACCCCATACAATGTTTTCATAAAGCTGTTGAATAAGGTCGTGTCCGCAAGCGAAATAGCCCGTTCTTTTCATATTTGAGAAAACAACGATTGCCTTGAAATTATCAAGGTTAATTTCATCCCTGTTGAAGCCCTCAAGCTTGATATATCTGAAGCCCATAAAGGAGAAATGAGGCTTATAAACTCTTTCGTTACCGTCTGAAATTACTTTTACCTGTGCTTTTGCACTGCGAAGATTTGTTGTATAGAAATTGCCATCCTTATCAAGAATTTCTGCGTGAGAAATAGTGAATTCGGCACCCTTTCTCTGAGGAACAACCCATTCAACATAGCCTGTAAGATTCTGACCGAAGTCAATAACCATTTCACCCTTGGGGGTTGTAATAAGCTTTATTGCACTAAGAGTAGCCATTTCGCGAACCTCTTCACCCTCGGTAGCAATAAGGATTTCTTTATTAACGTCAGGAAGCTCTTTAACAGGGAAGCTTTCGTCTGTGTTAAAGGTAAAATCAACAGCTTCACCGTTATAAACAGATGAATCAAGAATGTTGCTTTTTGCACATTCCCAGGTTGAATCAGTAGGAATAAAATCCTCTGTTCCTTCTGCATATTCGATTTTTAAACCTGCAATAAGAGCAGATTCCTTACAGGTAATGCTTTCGTAATTTTCGTGGGGGTTACCGTGGAAACGCATACCGTTACTAACCGCAATTTCAAGAACGTTGCACTCCTCCATCATTGATGTTACATCGTATTCCTGATATTGCAATCTTTTTCCGTAGGTGGTCCAACCGGGAGCAAAAATGAATTTGCCCACTCGCTGACTGTTGAGGTATGCTTCATAATAACCTAAAGCAGAGCAGAAAAGAGTTGCCTTGTTGATTTTTTTATCAAGCCAGATAACCTTTTTGAAAACAGGAACAATTGTACCAAAATCAACGGCTTCTTTTATAAATTTTGCATCTTTTATTGTTGACATAAAATCACCTGCATTTTTTCATTGACAATGAAAATTGAAATTGTATAATTATATTATCTTAGTTGGCACTCTTTTTCAAGTGCTTCGGAGGCAAAAATGAGAAATCTTTCAGATATAAATGTTATAAAATCCGTAATGGGTAAGCACGGTGTAACCTTTAATAAGGGGTTAGGTCAAAATTTCCTTGTGGACCCTGCAGTGTGTCCTGCTATGGCAGAGGCGGCAGGGCTTAATGAAAACACCTGCGCCATTGAAATCGGTCCCGGTGTTGGTGTTTTAACCGCAGAGCTTGCAAAAAGAGCAGGCAAGGTTTTAAGCTTCGAGGTTGATAACAGACTTTTGCCCGTATTGGCAGAAACACTTTCAGATTTTAACAATGTTGAAATCATTAACGAAGATGTTATGAAGGCGGATTTACCCAAAATTATTGAAGAAAAATGCAAGGGTATGGAAATTTGTGTTGTAGCAAACCTGCCTTACTACATTACTTCACCCATAATTATGCTACTCTTAGAAAGCAAATTGCCCATTAAAAATATAACAGTAATGGTGCAGAAGGAAGCGGCAGACAGGCTTTGTGCAGAGGTCGGCTCCCGTGATGGTGGTGCGGTTACTGTTGCAGTTTCATATTATTCGGAAAGCGAAAAGCTTTTCTTTGTTCCCAGAGATTCATTTTTACCGCCACCCAAGGTAAACAGCGAGGTTATTCAGCTAACTGTAAGAAAAGAGCCACCCGTTAAGGTGGAAAACGAGGAGTTTTTCTTCAAATTAGTTAAAGCCGCATTCTCTCAGAGAAGAAAAACCGCAGAAAACTCTATCAGCGCAGGGCTCGGAATCAATAAAAGCATTGTTGCAGAGACTCTTGAAAATGCAGGTCTTGAAAGAACTGTAAGAGCCGAAAAGCTGACAATGGAGGATTTTGAAGCATTAGCAAAATTATTGAATGTTTAATAAATGTCACTGTTTGTTTTTGCAAACAGTGACATTTATTATTGGTAACTGTATAAAATTCTTGTTTCTGCCAAAAAATAATATAAAAACATAGGAGGACATATTATGACTGACAGAAATAAAAATGATAACGACAAAAATCCTTTGGAAATTCCCGAAAACACACCATCAAGTGACCCTAAGCCTATAAGAAGCGCGCAGAATAACAAAACAATGAAAAAGGTTAAATATGCCTATGCCTTTGCCTTGCTTCTCGCTTTAGGCACAGCCCTTATTGCAAAAATTTCAACTGAAAAGGCTCTCGGAAATCTTGCACCAATTGAAAGCGATTATGTTACAATTACAACAGAAAAGCAAACAAGCAAGGATTCGGAATTTCTCACTGAAGAGCCTGATTTTGAGGTAAGGCAGAATTTAGAGGATGTTCCCGATACAAGAGAGGAAACCGAAAAGCAAACAGAGGAACAAACAGAAGAAGCTCAAGAAGAAACGACCCAAGGCACTAAATACGCTACGCCATATCAGGATTATTATACCCTTCCCTTAGGAACAGATATTTTAAAGGATTATTCACCCGACAAGCCCACATATAGTGCAACAATGGGGGATTGGCGCACCCATTCGGGTATTGATTTCAAGGCTGCCGAGGGTGAGCAGGTAAAGGCAATTTCCTATGGTACGATTACAGATATTTATGATGATGCACTTTGGGGAACAACCGTTGAAATTGACCACGGCAACGGAGTAACTGCAAAATACTGTGGCTTTAATAAGGATACACTTGAAATCAAAAAAGGAGCAACGGTTGAAGGTGGTTCGCTTTTAGGCTATCTCGGTACAATTCCCTGTGAAAAATCAGAATTAAGTCACCTGCATTTTGAGGTTTATTATAACGGAGAAAATGTTGAGCCACTTGAATTAATGGGGAAGTAAAATCACAAAAGCGATTTTAGTGAGGAGTGAGGAGTGAGGAGTGAGGAGTGTCGGGGAAGCTTCGCTTCCAAATATTCTAAAGCTTAGCAACACTTAAAATAATATAAAAACAAAAAGAATTCAGGACAGAAAGTGTCTTGAATTCTTTTTTATATTTGCCGACCGCAGGTCCCAACATTTTGCATTTTGCACTTTGCATTTTGCATTCATACAGTCTTTCTTATTGAATTGAAAAATTCATTGTATCTCTCCACCCATTTCTGAACATCTTTTCTGTCGTATTTATTGGGTAAATAGGTTTCGGTTACTGCAAGCCTTCCCATCCAGACTGCAAAGTCTGAAAATTTTTCTTTTAATATAACATTTTCTCTCATCTGACGGATTTTATCCCTGATTAAAGCTCTTCCTGCTGCACCGAAAAATGTATCCAGCTTATTTGTCATAATCTGTGAAAGGTCTTCCGTTGTGAAAATGCCTGATTTTAAAATATCGTTTATTTCCTGTGCTGTGAAATAGGTTAAAAGGTTTTTTAATAAAGCAAGTCTGCCTGCAGTGAAGCCGATTTCTTTAAAAAATCTCCGTTGATAGTCCCAAAGGGCTTCGGCGTTAAAAAGGTGGTCCGAATCCTTTATTATTGTGTCCGCAAGCATTGCTCCCGCCTTCATAGCGTAGGAAATGCCCGAGCCCTTTACGGGGTAGGTCATAAAGGCACTGTCGCCAACTGCCGCATAGCCATCTGCTACCAATACCCCGAGTGGTTGGCAAACGGGGATTTTATCATACTGCCCCCCACGAATGAAGCTTTTGCTGATATGGGGATATTCCTCAGAAATTTTCCGTAATTCTGTTAAAACCTCTTCTTGTGAAGGAGGGGAAAAACGACAGATTAATATGTCAACAAAATCCTCTTCCGTTACTACCCAGGAAAAGCCCACAGTACCATCCTCTTTTGCAAGAATGTCATAATATGTGTCGGGGTCAGGAACATCGGGCGCCTTTTCAAAATGTGCGCGATAGGTGTAAATAACATCAAAGTCCTTGATTTCCCGGTTGATATTCATAAATTTCGGCAAATTGTTCCGCAAGGGAGAATCAATACCGCAGGCATCAATAATAATGTCACCGTAAAAATCGCCCTCAAAGGTCTTCACACCTGCAACCCTGCTGCCTAAAATAACAGGCTCAACAACAGGACAGTTATAGTGGATTTGAACTCCGCTTTTTTCTGCCAGAGTAAGAAGATGATTAATAAGCGTTTTTCTTTCCATAACTATGGCTTCGTCCTCCGGTTGAGGCAGGGTGAGGGGAGCAATAGCATTTTCTGACGGAACAAGAGTAAGCTGATTTTTACATATTGTAATATTTTTAGGTGCGGGTAAATCAATATAGGTGAAGGTGTCCTTATCAAACACATCCTGCTGAGGCAAACCCATATCACTTTTTTGCGATTTTTCAAAAACTGTCACAGAATAACCCAAGCGCGCAAGCTTAATAGCACACACCAGACCACCGTGACCTGCACCTGCAACAATAATTTTTGCCATAAGAACACCTCATTTCTTCATACTATTATATATTAAATATAGCACATCATTCATTTTGTTACAATCAGAATTGAGATGATTTTTGTTCACAAAAATTTCAAAATGTAACAGTTTTTTGAGAAAAATACCATTTTTTTGTGGAGAATGGCATTGTTACACAAAACCCGAGGCGGTTTATAGTGCAATTTGCACATTGAAAAAGGCGCTTTGTTATGTTATAATGCCCGAGGTTGTTACAAAAGGTTACAAAATTGTAATAATTAGTTACAAACTTGAAATATATATTAGTGTGAAAAATTTTACGAAAGGCAAAAAATATTCTATGACAAAAAGCAGAATCAAAAGAATTGCGGTTGTTCTTCTCACCACTGTTCTAATGGCAACTTCCGTTTTCAGCGTAAGTGCAGCTGCCAAAAGCCTCGAATACTCCGCCTCATCCTCTTATAAAAACAGCGTTTATTATGAAAGATTAATGAATGTTAAGCTCACAGGTGACCAGGTTACTGATATTTGTAATGTTGCAAAAAGTCAGGTTGGCTACCACGAAGCAAGCTATTCTGATTATTCCGGCACATCAACAGGTAGCGGTAACATTACCGAATACGGAAGATGGTACGGCAGGCAGGGTTATTGGTGCAATGTTTTCGCCTCCTGGTGCGGTTATGTTGCAGGAATTCCCTCATCAATTTATCCTAAGCTTACAGGTGTAGGCGATTCTTATTATTCAACTCTTCCCTCGGTTGGTGCAGATTGCTTTTCCTTCTCATCAGGCAGAAGGCTTCAGGCAGGCGACCTTATTTTCTGTTGCACCTGCTCAGGCGGTTACGGTTGTATCGACCACGTTGGTCTTGTTGTTGATGTGGATGACACCACAATTTATACAGTTGAAGGCAATATGTCTGACTATGTTCAGGCTTGTCAGTATTCTGCAGGCACAGGCTATTCATCACGCCTTCGTTCAAGAATTAATTATGTTGCAAGACCTCAGTATGAAAATAATGCAAAAACTGCTGCAGATATTACAGATGCAACTGCAGTTGAAGCAATCGGTAGCAGTGTTTACGCGGTATTTGATGTTGCAGTGAATTATGACCAGGCAAAGAAGCTTTCCAAGAAAATGGGCGGTTATCTTGTTGGTATCAGTTCGGAAAAGGAGCTTGAAAGGGTTTCTGAGCTTGCAGGTGAAAATGGCTTCGGCAGATATTTTATCGGTAAGAATTTTGAAAATAAGAAAGCAGAATGCTCTGTGATTACAGAAGCAGGTGTTTCTGAATCAAGCAAAACAAGAAGCTTAACAGGCTTTATCTGCGAAATCAATGTAAATAAGGTTGATGCAGTTAACGGTGCAGTTTTAAGTGGTGTAAAATACGAAATTTATGACACCGCTTTAACCTATGAGCAGGCAAAAGCATTTGCTGAGGCAAAGGGTGGCTCTCTTGCGGAAATCAACGAAGAGAATGCTTTGATGCTTTCACTTCTTCTTAAGGACAGTAAAAAGTATTTTGTTGAGTCCGGTAAAGAAAATTCAGCAAAGGCACTTTTGAATGATGGTAGTGCAGAGGTAAAAAAAGCAAAAGCCTTTGATAAAAAATATAACACAGGCTTTATTGTTGAATATGATGAAGCAGAAAAATATACAGTTTCCTATGATGCAAATGGTGGCAAGGATGCACCAATAGAAAAAATTGCAGAAGAGGGAGAAGCAGTAAGAGTTTCATTCCACACACCTGAAAAAAACAACAAGGTGTTTATGGGCTGGTCCTTTGATGAAGAAGCAAAAACTGCAGATGTTGATTTCGGTGATGAAATCACAGTAACTGAAGATATTACCCTTTACGCTGTTTGGGGTTAAGAAAAAACGACTCGCTCGATGCGAGTCGTTTTTTAGATGCCAGTCGCCAGCTAATAGTCTCCAGCGAATAGCAAATAGCAGATAGCTGTCAGAAGGCAATGGTGGAGGGTACACTTATACTACTTTCCTTACCTTTGTACCACCCACCACCTTCGGTGGTCCCCCCTCCTTTTTCGTTCCACGAAAAAAGAGGGATAAAGCTCGTCTTATACAACATCTAAAGACTGGCGACTGACATCTTAATTCCGAATTCCGCATTCCGCATTCCGCATTCTAAAAAAATGCTTGCATTTTTATATATTATATGGTATATTACGAGTGTACGAATATGAACTTGAGTGAGAGCAGGAACACCTGCTCTCATATTTATTACCTCAAGTTTCATAAAACACAAAAAGTTTTCTACATTTTTCGGGAATTTGTAGAGAAACAAATAAACTTAAAAGAGGTGCTGATTTGGCAAAGAACACAGTTTCTCAGGTGTGGGAAATCGCAGAACCAATTGCAGAAGAATTGGGCTTGATACTTTGGGATGTTTGCTTTGAAAAAGAGGGTGCAAACTATTATCTCAGAATTTTCATTGATAAGGAGGATGGCGTTGGCATTGAAGACTGTGTCAATATGAGTCACGCTATGGATGCTCCCTTGGATGAGGCAGACTTAATTGACCGTCAGTATAATTTACAGGTTTCTTCCCCCGGTATTGAAAGAAAGCTCACAAGAGATTTCCACTTTGATTATTTTATGGGCGAAAAGGTTATATTAAGGCTTATCAGACCCTATGAAGGTCAGCGCGAATTTAAAGGAGTTCTTATTGATTACTCTGAGGATGGTGCAGTTACAATTGAGTTTGATGAAGAAAACACAATGACTGCCGAAAAGAAAGAAATCGCCTGGGTTAAGTTGGACGATTTTTCTTTCTGATAAAATGTTTATAATTTGATTGACATATATTGAAAGGATTGGTAGGAAAATGGCAAGAAAATCTACTAAGAAAAATGAAAACAAAGAATTTTTCGAAGCAATACTTATGCTCGAGCAGGAAAGAGGAATCCCTGCAGATTATCTTCTTGAAAAGGTTTGTGCAGCAATCATAACATCCGTAAGAAGAGAATACGGTGGCGAGGATGTTGTTTTTGTTGATTGCAACCCCGAGGAATACAAGCTTCGCGTTTACCTCAGAAAACAGGTTGTTGAAGAGGTTGAAAACGAATTTACAGATATTCTTCAGGAAGAAGCAGTAAAATATAACAAAAAAGCACTTGTTGGCGATTTTGTTGAAATTCCTCTTGAAACAAAGCAGTTCGGCAGAATTGCCGCAACAACTGCAAAGAATGTTATCAGAGGCGATATTCACGATGCTGAAAGAGGTCTTATGCTTCGCGAATTTGAGTCAAAGCAGAAGGAGCTTGTTACAGGTAAGGTTCAGAGCATTGACCCCCAGACAGGTAATGTTACTCTTGAAATCGGCAAGGCAACAGTTGTTCTTCCCAAATCAAGACAGCTTCCCAACGAAACATTCACAGAAAATCAGCTTGTAAAGGTTTATATCGAGGGCGTTAAGGACACTCCCAAGGGACCTAAAGCAATGATTTCAAGAACACACTCAGGTCTTGTAAGAAGACTCTTTGAAACAGAGGTTCCAGAAATCTATGACGGAATTGTTGAAATCAAAGCAGTTTCCCGTGAGGCAGGCTCAAGAACAAAAATCGCGGTTGTTTCCAAGGATGAAAATGTTGACCCCATCGGTGCTTGCATCGGTCCCAAGGGCTCTCGTGTGGGAACAATTGTTGAAGCTCTCGGCGGTGAAAAAATCGATATCGTAATTTATGATGAAGACCCCACAAAGTTCATTGCTGCTGCTCTTGCTCCTGCAGATGTTCTTCTTGTTGAGGTTGACGAGGAAAGAGAAAAGGCTTGCCACGTAACTGTTCCCGATACTCAGCTTTCTCTTGCTATCGGTAACAAGGGTCAGAATGTAAGCC
Organism: Clostridia bacterium; assembly: GCA_017436285.1. Classification (GTDB taxonomy): domain Bacteria; phylum Bacillota; class Clostridia; order Oscillospirales; family Acutalibacteraceae; genus DTU089. The sequence continues at coordinate 47,241 of JAFSDL010000006.1, read as the reverse complement.
TTGCTGCAAGACTTACAGGCTGGAAAATAGATATTAAGCCCGAAAGCGGATTCTATATTCCGCAGAGCAAGTGAGGTTCTTATGGCTGAAAAAAAGATACCTATGAGGAAATGCCTTGGCTGTAACGAAATGAAGCCTAAAAGAGAGCTTATCCGTGCAGTCAAAAGTCCTGAAGGTGAAATAAGCATTGACCTTACCGGTAAAAAGTCGGGCAGGGGCGCATATATATGTCCCGATAAAGCGTGTTTGAGAAAAGCAAGAAAGGGCAAACGCCTTGAAAAAGCTCTTGATACCGCAATTCCCGACAGTGTTTATGACGCTATGGAAAACGAACTTAAGTAATTCCGAAAGGACTGGGCAAAATTTGAATAAAAAAGATACTATGGGCTTTCTGGGCTTGTGTCGCAGGGCAGGTAAGCTGTGCTGCGGTCACGATGTTGTGAAGGAAACCATTGTGAAATCTACTGCAGAGCTTGTTTTTCTCTCGGTGGATGCTTCCGAAAGGCTTGAGAGAGAAATGACTCACGCTTGCACACATAATGGTAAAAATATTCCAATTATACGCACTTCTTATTCTATGGCAGATTTTGCCGGGGCTATCGGCAAGGGTTCGGGTGTTTTTTCCGTAACAGACACCGGTTTTGCTAAAAAACTACATCAACAATTCGGGGAGGAATTAGATGATAACTAAATACAAAGTTAATGAGGTTGCAAAAGACTTCGGTTTAAATAACAAAGAAATTATTGAGGTTCTCGGTAAATTTTATGAAGAACCCAAAAAGGCACAGACTGCTCTTGATACAAAGGAGCTTGATGTTCTTTTTGATGTTTTAACACAGGAAAACAGTGTTGAAAGCTTCAACGCTTATTTCGCAATGAAAAAGGTTGAAGAGAAAAAAGAGGAAAAGGCTCAGAAGCCTGCTCCCAAGAAGGAAGAGAAAAAGGCAGAGCCTAAAAAAGAGGAAAAGGTTCAGAAAAACGCTCCCAAGAAAGAGGAGAAAAAAGCTGATAAGCCTCAGAAAAAGGAAGAAAAGAAGCCTGAAGCTAAAGCAGAGAAGAAGCCCCAGGGTCAGTCAACTGCAAATCCCTTTAAAAAGAACGAAAAGAAAAAAGACGGACCTATGCAGTCAAGAACCAAGGGCGAAATGCGTACTATTGACACAAGAGCAGATAATGTTGAGCTGGAAAAGTACAACGAAAGATATGAAAATATCGCTCCTGTTCATTCTATTAATGACAATGTTCAGACAAAGCAGAAATTAAAGCAGAAGAGTCAGCAGTACAGAAAACAGCAGGGTATGCGCTCCAAGCGTAAGGAGAGCGAAGCAGAAAGATTAAAGAGAATTGAAGCAGAACGCGCTAAAAAGACTCTTGTTATTACCGTGCCCGAGGAAATTACTGTTGGTGACCTTGCAGCAATGCTTAAGAGAACTGCCGCAGAGGTTATCAAAAAGCTCTTCTCTCTCGGTATGATGGCAACTGTTAACCAGGTTATTGACTTTGATACAGCAGAAATTGTTGCAACAGAGCTTGGCGCAAAGGTTAAAAAAGAGGTTGTTGTTACTATTGAAGAAAGAATTATTGATGACCGTGAAGACAGTGAGGAGGACCTTCTTCCCAGAAGCCCCGTTGTTTGCGTTATGGGTCACGTTGACCACGGTAAAACATCACTTCTTGACGCTATTAAAAACACTTCTGTTACAGAAACAGAAGCAGGCGGTATCACTCAGCACCTTGGTGCTTACAGAGTAAACCTCAACGGTCAGGAAATCACATTCCTTGACACACCCGGTCACGCGGCTTTCACTGCTATGCGTGCAAGAGGTGCAATGGCAACAGATATTGCAATCCTTGTTGTTGCCGCTGACGACGGTATTATGCCTCAGACAGTTGAAGCTATTAACCACGCTAAAGCAGCAGGCGTTTCCATTGTTGTTGCCATTAACAAAATGGATAAATTGGATGCTTCACCCGATAAGATTATGCAGCAGTTAACAGAGTATGAGCTCATTCCTGAGGAATGGGGCGGTGAAGTTATCTGCGTTCCCGTTTCTGCAAAAACAAAAATGAATATTGATACTCTTCTTGAATCCGTTCTTCTTGTTGCAGAAATGAAGGAGCTTAAGGCTAACCCCAACCGTGCAGGTAAGGGTATTGTTATTGAAGCAAGGCTTGATAAGGGTCGCGGTCCCGTTGCAACGCTCCTTGTTCAGAACGGTACTCTTAAATCAGGCGATATTATCGTTGCAGGTACTGCAGTTGGTAGAGTTCGTGTTATGACAGATGATAAGGGCAGAAGGGTTAACGAGGCAGGTCCCTCTGTTCCTGTTGAAATCACAGGTCTTGCAGAGGTTCCCGTTGGTGGCGATGCTTTTGACTGCGTAAGCGATGAAAGACTCGCCCGTGAGCTTGTTGAACAGAGAAAGAATTCACAGAAGGAGGAAGCTTTCCGCTCAATGCAGAAGGTTACTCTTGATAACCTGTTTGATTCTATCAATGAGGGCTCACTTAAAGACCTTAATATCATTGTTAAGGCAGACGTTCAGGGCTCAGTTGAGGCTGTTCGCCAGAGCCTTGAAAAGCTCTCAAATGAAGAGGTTCGCGTTAAGGTTATTCACGGTGGTGTTGGTGCGGTTAACGAATCAGACGTTATGCTTGCTAATGCATCAAATGCACTTATTGTTGGCTTTAATGTTCGTCCCGACCCTGTTGCAGAGGCTAATGCAGAGCGCGACAAGGTTGAAATGAGAATGTATCGTGTTATCTACGATTGTATTGAAGAGGTTGAGGCAGCTATCAAGGGTATGCTTGCTCCCAAATTCCGTGATGTTGAAATGGGTAAGGCTGAAGTCAGAAGTGTATTCAAGCTTTCAAGCGCAGGTACAATCGCAGGCTGTTATATCATTGACGGTAAAATCACAAGAAACTGCAAAATCCGTGTTGTTCGTGACGGTATTGTTGTATTCGAGGATGAAATTTCCTCTCTCAAGCGCTTTAAGGATGACGTTAAAGAGGTTGCAACAGGCTATGAATGTGGTGTTGGTCTTGAGAAGTTCAACGACATCAAGGAAGGCGACATTCTCGAAGGATATATAACTGAAGAATACAAGGATTAAATTATTTTTAACATTTAGGAGTTAAAAATGGGAACTTATAAACAAAATCGTACAGCAGAGGATATCAAGCGCGAAATTGCCGCTATTGTAAGAGAGCTTAAGGACCCCAGAATTTCCGAGCATCTTATAAGCGTTGCAAGAGCAGATGTAGCAGGCGACTTATCCTATGTTAAAGTATATGTAAGCGCTGTTGAGGGGATTGAGGTAGCCAAGGGTGCTACCAAAGCCCTTACAGGTGCAACGGGTCTTGTGCGCCGGGAGGTTGGTAAGCGTCTCGGTCTTCGCAAAACCCCCGAAATAAAGTTCGTTGCCGATGATTCTATTGAATACGGTATGAATATTGTTAAAAAGCTTGAGGAAATTTCAAGCGAGTTTACCGATTAAGGTGAAAGATATGGTAATTGATTTAAAACAATGTGCTGCTTTGATAAAAGAGCATAATGAATTTGTCATTATTTCTCATGAGCATCCTGATGGCGATACCTTAGGGTCTGCATTTGCTCTTGCAGAGATACTCAGAATAATGGGCAAAAAGCGTGTTGTGAAATGTAGCGACATAATCCCAAAGGATTTCTACTATATGACGGATTCCTATATTGCCGATGATGTAACAGACCCATTTATTATTACGGTGGATGTTGCAGATGAAAAGCTTTTGGGCAATATGGCGTCTTTATATGGCGGAAGGGTTGATTTATGCATTGACCACCACGTTTCTAACACATATTATGCAAAAAATACCTTTGTTGAGGATAGAGCGGCGGCTTGCGGAATTATTTATGAGCTGGCTTTAGAATTAGGTATTGAGCCCAATTTATATATGAGAGAATGTATATATACGGGTATCTCAACAGATACAGGGTGCTTCAGATACCAGAACACAACCCCTCAGACATTGAGAATTGCGGCAGACCTTATGGAAAAGGGCATTGATTCCAAAAAAATCAATAAGCTTATGTTTGAAACAAAAACAAAAAGTCTTCTTCATCTTGAATTGCTTGCAAGAAACACTCTTGAGTATTATTTTGACGGAAGGTGTGCCATTATTACATTGACACAGGCTATGTATAAGGAAAGTGGCTCAGCAGAGCACGAATGCTATTCTATTACAGCTCTTCCCCGTCAGATTGAGGGCGTTCTTGTTGGTGCGGTTATCAAGGAAAAAGAGGATGGCACCTTCGGTATTTCTGTTCGTACAGAGGGCGATATTGATGCATCTGCAATTTGTTCAAAAATGAATGGTGGCGGTCACAAGGGTGCCGCAGGGGCAAGCTTTTCTTGCTCTTATGATGAAGGTAAAGCCCAATTACTTAATGTTATAAAAACTGCTCTGGATGGTTTAAATCAATGACGGGTATAATACCTCTCAAAAAAGGTGAAAGCATAACATCCTTTTTTGCGGTAAACAAGGTCAGAAGAATAATCGGGGAAAAAAAGTGCGGTCATACAGGCACACTTGACCCTAATGCAACAGGTGTACTGCCAATAGCTGTGGGTGGTGCAACCCGATTTATTGAGCTTCTGCCAACACACAAAAAGGCCTACAAGGCAACCTTTAAAACAGGCTTCTGCACAGATACGCTTGATATATGGGGTTCGGTTACAGATACCTTTGATGAAAGGGTAAGCTTTGAGGAAATAGAAAAGGCTACTGCTGAATTTAAAGGGGAAATAATGCAATTACCCCCTATGTATTCGGCAATTAAAAGGGACGGAGTTCGTCTGTATGAGCTTGCCCGCCAGGGAATTGAAGTGGAAAGAGCTCCACGAAAATGCGAAATTTATGAGCTTTCTGTTGAGAAAACTGAAAATGATGAAATTTCTCTTTATTGTGAATGCTCTGCAGGGACTTATATAAGAACTCTTATAAATGATATCGGCGAAAAATTGGGTTGTGGTGCAACTATGACCTCCCTTTGCCGTACCTTTGCTTGCGGAATAGAGCTTTCAGAATGCTTTACTCTTGAAGAATTGGCGGAGTTAAAGGAAAAAGGCGAAATTGAAAAAGCGGTTATACCCTTAGAAAAGCTACTATTGGAATACCCTGAAATTCACGTTACGGAAAATCAGGCAAAACGATTTTCCAATGGTGGAAGCCTTATGAGAGAAAGAGTCCGTAATGTAAAGGAAAACGGAATTTACAGAGTTTACGGAAATGGTGAGCTATTAGGCTTGGGTGAGCTTACCGAAACAGATTTATTGGTGAAAAGAGTTTATAATAATGTGTGAAAAAAGACGGGTGCTTATAGCACTTGGTACCTTTGACGGTCTTCATTTAGGGCATAAAAAGGTGCTTTTAAGCGATACAAGTGAATATGATGAGAAAATCGCTTTGATGTTTACCGAGCACCCGCAGAAAGCTCTTTCGGGTGATGTACCCGGTGAGCTTGTTACAGATAAAAAGAGAAACCAGCTTTTAAAGGAATGGGGCTATACCCCTGAACACCTTGATTTTGTTGCAGTTTCAGGGCTTTCTCCCGAGGAATTTGTTGATAAAATTCTTATAGAAAAATTTAACGCAACAGCTCTTTGCTGTGGATTCAATTATTGTTTCGGAAAAGGCGCAAAGGGTGATGTAGCTCTCTTAAAAAAGCTTTGTGCCGAAAGAGAAATTAAGCTTACAGTCTGCAATCAGGTTGAATACGATGGGGCACCCGTCAGCTCAACAAGAATAAGAGAATGCATTAAAAATGGGGATATCAGAACCGCCAATAAAATGCTTGGAAGATATTTTTCATATAATTTTGAGGTTGTTCACGGAGATGCCCGAGGCAGAACCTTAGGGTCTCCCACAATTAATCAGTTTTTCAGTGATAATTTTACTGTTGCAGATTATGGTGTGTATGCCTCATTCACTGTTGTTGATGGCAAAAAGTATATTTCTGTTACAAATATCGGTATTCGTCCAACCATAAAGGGCGGTAGCGAGAAACGAAGCGAAACAAATATCGTTGGCTTTGACGGGGATTTATACGGACAGGACATTGAGGTTTTTCTGGTTGAAAAATTAAGAGGCGAAAGAGCCTTTAATTCCCTTGATGAATTAAGCGAAAGCATTTCTGCCGACAGAAAAAAATCAACGGAAATTATAAAAAAGGAGTTTCAGAATGAATTTTAAAAACAAAATCAAAGTAGCTCCCTCAATTCTTTCTGCAGATTATGCAGATTTAAAAAATGAAATAGAAAAAGTGAAGGTTGCGGGAGCAGATATGCTCCATGTGGATGTTATGGATGGTCACTTTGTTCCCAATATTTCAATCGGGCCACCCGTTGTGAAATCCATAAGAAAAGCAACAGATATGTTTCTTGACTGCCACCTTATGATAAGCAACCCCTCTGATTATGTTGAAAGCTTTGCTTCATCAGGTGCAGATTTAATCGGCTTCCATATCGAAAGCAACAGTGATGTGGAGGAAACCTTAGAAAAGATAATAAATGCAGGGGTAAAGCCTGCATTGGTAATAAAGCCCAAAACACCTGCCGAAGCAGTTTTTCCCTATATAGAAAAGCTTGCTATGGTGCTTGTTATGACAGTTGAGCCAGGCTTTGGAGGACAGTCCTTTATGAGCGATATGCTTCCTAAAATAAAGGCTATAAGAGAAAAAGCAAATCAGGTAAATCCCGATTTGCTCATTCAGGTTGATGGCGGAATTGTTCCCGAAACCGCAAGGCTCTGTGTTGAAGCAGGTGCAGATGTGCTTGTTTCAGGTAGCTATATTTTTGGTGCAGAAAATATTGAAGATGCAGTGAATTCTTTAAGATAAGGCATTACCATATTCATAGATTTTTGATATTTCACCTTCGGTGCAGGTAAATGCATTTCCGAATTCACATAAAATATGTAGGATTTTTTCTGAAAAGGTTAATCTTGGGCGGATAATCATATAAAGGCAGCTTTCATATTTATATGATTCGGCACTTTTAATGAAATCCTTTAAGCCCGAAATTATTTTTAAGGAATCTATAAATGAATTTTCATCCCAAGGACAGAAGAGTATGGGGTCAGCATCCTTTTTCATGATCAGACGCTTTTTGCTTTTGGTATCAGAAAAGGGCGAGTTGGTAAAATGCAGAACACAGCCCCCATCCTCTAAAGGTGCAACCTCTATAAGAAGCTTGCCGTCCGTATCAACGGATTTGCCCAGAGCTTTTCGGGCTTTATCAAGAATGGTCCATATAACACGGCGAGTTTCAATATTTGAATAATCCATTTCGTCATATGTAATATCAAGGTCGACCATATCAATGTGTGACAGGGTAACGGTGATTTTTTCTTCTCCGTTTGATTCGATTTTCATTTTCTTCCCCCCAAGCAGCATTATTAGATATATCAATATCATAATACTCAAACAGCTTGGGTACAATGATAAAATATTGGAAAGGAATTTACTTATGAAATTTGCAGTAAGTAGTTATAGTTTAGGCTCTCTTGTTTCAAAGGGTGAGGCAACAGAAAAGGATTTGATTTCAATTGCTCAGGAGCTTGGCTTTGACGGAATTGAGTTTGCAGAAATACGCACTCCCGATGGAATGTCAAAGCTTGATTATGCAAAGGAGCTTAAAGCAGAATGTGAAAAGGTCGGTATTGCTTGTGTTCAGTATTCTGTAGGTGCAGATTTCATTTATGGCTCTGATGGTGATTTAGAAAAAGAAATTGAAAGACTTAAGGGCGAGGTGGATGTTGCGGTTGCCTTAGGTGTTCAGGGTATGCGCCACGATGCAACTTCAGGCTATCGTGACCAAGAAAAGAAATATAAAGGCTTTGAGCAGGCTTTACCAAGAATAGTTGAAGGCTACAAAGCAGTTACTGAATATGCCGAAGCAAAGGGCATAAAAACAATGATTGAAAATCACGGCTATTTCTGTCAGGATAGCGACAGAGTTGAAAGAATTATCACAGGCGTTTCTCATAAAAACTTTGGTGCGCTTATTGATATTGGCAATTTCCTTTGTGCAGACGAAAATCCCGTAACTGCAGTTTCAAGACTTGCTCCCTTTGCTTCCTATGTTCATACAAAGGATTTCCATATTAAAAGCGGCAGCGAGTTTGCTCCACAGGATTGCTTCTTCAAAACTCGTGGTGGCAATTACTTAAGAGGCGCGGTTTTAGGGCACGGAAATGTTCCTGTATTGCAGACCTTGAGCATTTTAAAGGATAGCGGTTATAATGGCTTCATAACCCTTGAGTTTGAGGGCTGTGAGGAAGCAAAAAATGCTTGTAAATGGGGGCTTAATACCCTTAAAAATATTTGCAACTATTTGAATTGGTAAAGTATGATAGAATTTAATAAAAAAATAATTCTTGCTTCCGCATCACCGAGAAGGCAAGAATTGATAAAATTGATTTTTGAAGATGTTGAGATATTGCCTGCTGAGTGTGACGAAACACTTCCTGAGGGAATCGGTGCCCGTGAAGCAGTGGAATATCTTTCGAAAATAAAAAATGAGGCATCAAGGGAATTAACAGAAAAAGTGAATTTGGTTATTTCCGCAGATACTGTTGTTTCAGTTGATGATGAAATTTTAGGGAAGCCCGTTGATAAAGAGGATGCCCGCAGAATGATTTCCCTTTTAAGCGGTAAGGTGCATCAGGTTTATACAGGTGTAACCCTTTCCTTAAACGGAGAAATGAGAACCTTCAGCGAGAAAACAGATGTTGAATTTTTCCCTTTAACAAAAAATGAAATTGAAGAGTATATAAGCTCTTCGGAGCCCTATGACAAGGCAGGAGCTTACGGAATTCAAGGAAAAGCCGGCTTGCTTGTTAAAGGAATAAACGGCGATTACTACAATGTTGTGGGGTTTCCGATTGCAAGGCTTAAAAGAGAGCTTGAAGAATTTATAGGTTGTACCACCCACCGCTAACGCGGTTCCCCCTCCTTTTTACATTCGTAAAAAAGAGGGATAGATTAGGTAAAGAATTTGATTATGGAGGAGAAAACATTGGCAGAAAAAACTAAAGATGTTTATGTTGAACCCCAGGTAACCGAAGAAGATATTGAAAAGCAAAGAAGACAGCAGGAAAAAGAATATCTTGGACCTCGCGAAATGGCTGCTTACATAATTTCAGGTATTGGTGATAAAAACTGGGAAACCTTTAACGGTAACAACGAGTTTTTCTATACCACCACATTCCAGCATGTAAGCCCAATCACATTAAGCGTGGCGCAGTCTGTTTGTAGTATTCTTGATACATTTGATAATGCAATTTCAGGGCCTATTCTTGACAGAACCCGTACCCGTTGGGGTCGAGTTCGCCCCTATCTTGTGTTGACTCTTCCCTTCTGGCTTTTTTCAGCTTGTATGCCATATATTTTGCCTGATGGACTTTCTCAGGCAACATTGTTGGGACTTTTCCTTGTTATAAGATATGTTGGTTCAATTTCCAACTCCTTCTACACTCCCGCTTATCAGGCAGTGCTTTATAACCTGACACCCAATGTAAATGAACGAAACAAGCTTATTGCGGCAGATACCTATGTTGACCTTTTCGGTGTGTGGCTACCGTCACTGTTCCCGTTCTTTGTTGACTATCTGCCACGAACAATACCAACAAGAAATATCTACCTTGTAGGTGCGCTTATATTTATGGCGCTTGTGGTTGTTTTCCGTGTGTTCGGCTTCTTCAGTCTTCGCGAAAGGGTGCCCCTTGCATCCCGTGATGAAATGAACAGCACAAGTGTATGGAAATCCGTTAAGCAGGTTGCATCCTGTGGTCCTATGTGGTCTCTTATGGCAAAGAATTTCTGCGGTATGGGTAAGGGTACAGGACAGAGCGTTGCAAACTATTTCTGGCTTAACTGTACGGGTAAGCTTTCCAATGCGGCAATTTCAGGTATATTTACAGGTCTTCCCAGTTATTTCGTTTTACCCTTTGCTAATAAATGGGCAAAGAAAATCGGTGTTAAAAAGCTTTCTGTTTTAGCTTATGGTTATTGCGGTATAGTTTATCTTATAATGTATTTTATCGGCTATAGCCCCACAGATAACAACATAATCAACCTGATTATTATTGTAATCGGTCTCACATTTGCTGGTGCTATGAACTCTGTTCAGCGCTTCTGCGGTACCGCTCTTCAGGGCGATTTGTATGACTATGTTGAGTGGAAAACAGGTATTCGTAATGAGGGTATGATGAGTGCCGCTATGGGCTACATTACTCTTATTACAAACAATATTTCAACAATTCTCAGCGGTATTATTATCGCTGCAATCAAATATGAGCCCCTTATCAACTCTTACGGAGTTGTTATTCCTCAGACAGACCCCGGTATGCTTAAAGCAATCTGGGCAGTATTCACTCTTGCTCCTGCATTCGGACGAATCGGTAAGGCAATTTCCCTTTCCTTCTTTAATGTTGACGGAAAAGTCAGAGAACAGATGATGGAAGACCTTGCAGTTTCAAGAGCGGCAAAATTAAAGAGCAGAACAGGCTCAGACGAAAACTAATTATTGGAGATGCTATTATGAGAATAGTAGTTAAGGTAGGCACATCAACCCTTGCTCACAGTACCGGATGCCTTAATATCCGCCATATTGAAGAGCTTTGTAAGGTGCTTTCAGACCTTAAAAATGCAGGTCACGAAATTATTCTTGTTTCTTCAGGTGCTATCGGAATGGGTGTAGGCAAGCTTTCTCTTAAAGGAAGACCTACCGATATGCCCACAAAGCAGGCGGCTGCTGCAGTTGGCCAGTGCGAATTGATGTATGCTTATGATAAGCTTTTTTCAGAGTATAATCATACAGTTGCACAGATTCTTCTTACAGGCCTTGATTTAGAGGACCCAACAAGATATCACAATATCAAAAATACAATGAACAGACTTCTTGAGCTTAATGTTCTTCCCATTATCAATGAAAATGACACAGTTAATACTGATGAAATTTCCGTTGGTGATAACGATACACTTGGTGCAATTGTTGCAGTAAGTATGCACGCAGATTTGCTTGTTATGCTTTCTGATATTGACGGGCTTTACACTGCAGACCCGAGAACAGATAAAAATGCGGTTCTTATTTCAGAAATTACTGAAATTACCCCGGAAATTGAAAATTTAGGCGGTAAAAGCGGTACAAATCTGGGCACAGGCGGTATGGCAACAAAGCTTTCTGCTGCAAAAAAATGCATTGCAAGAGGCACAGATGTTGTTATTGCAAATGGTTCTTCACCTGCAGTTCTTTATGATATTACGGACGGTAAAAAGGTAGGAACAAGATTTATTTCAAAGAAATAAGGGGTTTTTATGAAATCAACATTTGATATTTTAAAGGAAGCAAAGGCAGCTAAGTCTGTCCTTTGCTCTCTTAATACAGAAGATAAAAACAATGCTCTTTTGAAAATGGCGGATGCTCTCATAGAAAATCAGGAAGAGATACTTGTTGCAAATGCTAAGGATTTGGAAAAAGCCAAGGGCACCATTTCTGATGTTATGCTTGACAGACTTTGCCTTACCAAAGAGCGTATTAAAGGCATGGCAGACGGGATCCGTGAGGTTGTTGAATTGCCTGACCCTGTTGGCGAGGTTCTGGCAAGAGTTGAAAGACCAAGCGGAATTGTTGTTGAAAAAACTGCAGTTCCTATGGGTGTTGTTGCAATTATTTATGAAAGCAGACCAAATGTAACCTCAGACGCGGCAGCTCTTGCTCTTAAAAGCGGTAATGTCTGCGTTCTTCGTGGTGGTAAAGAGGCTTTCCTTTCTGCAGATGCAATTGTTACTGCAATGAGAAAAGGTCTCGCTTCCTTAGGGCTTCCGGAAACTCTTATAAATCTTGTTCAGGACACTACAAGGCAGAGTGCAAACGAGCTTATGAATGCAGTTGGTTATGTTGATTTACTTATTCCTCGTGGTGGCGCAGGTCTTATTAAGGCGGTTACAGAAAATGCAAAGGTGCCATGCATTCAGACAGGCACAGGTATATGCCACATTTATATTGATGAAAATGCAGATATGGAAAAAGCACTTAATATAGTTGAAAATGCTAAAACAAGCAGACCCTCTGTTTGTAATGCAGCAGAGGTGCTTATAGTAAATAGCAAAATTGCAAACGAATTTTTACCTCTTTTAAAAGAAAGAATAGTTGATAACAGAATCAAAGAGGGCAAAATCCCCGTTGAGCTTCGTCTTGATGAAAAAGCCGTTAAGCTTATTGATGGCAAAAATGCAGGGGAAAATGATTTCGACACAGAATTTCTTGATTATATTCTTGCGGTTAAAATTGTTGATTGCGTTGAAGAGGCAATAGAGCATATTTCTATTCATTCAACAGGACATAGTGAAGCAATTATTACAAAAAGCAACGAAAACGCAGAAAAATTCACTCGTGGAGTAGATAGCGCGGCAGTTTATGTTAATGCTTCAACCCGTTTTACAGATGGTGGTGAATTTGGCTTGGGCTGTGAGATGGGCATTTCAACTCAGAAGCTTCATGCCAGAGGGCCAATGGGACTTAAAGAATTAACAACATATAAATTTATTATCAAAGGTGACGGACAGATTCGCTGAAAGGAATGATTTCAATGAAAAAAATCGGCTTTATCGGTTGCGGAAATATGGGCGGGGCTCTTGCAAGAGCAGCGGTTAAATCCGTTGGTGCGGAAAGCATATTTGTAACTGACACAGATTTGCAGAAGGTAAAGGCTTTTTCTGAGGAAACAGATGTAAATATTGCAGATGCCGAATATATCGTTCTTAATTGTGATTATATTTTTCTTGGGGTTAAGCCTCAGATGCTCAAGGGTCTTTTTGAGAAATTAGCTCCCGTAATTGAAGAAAGAACAACTGATTTTGTTATTGTTTCAATGGCGGCGGGAGTTTCACTTGCATCTCTTAATGCTATGGCGCAGGTTGACTGCCCCATAATAAGAATTATGCCCAATATGCCCGTCAGTGTAGGCGAGGGAATGATTCTTTATACCTCTAATGAATTTGTTTCCAAGGAAGACCTTGATGGTTTTGTTGATACAATGAAATATGCAGGTCGCCTTGATAAAATTGAAGAAGATAAAATTGATGCGGCAAGCTGTGTTTCGGGCTGTGGTCCTGCATTTGTATTTATGTTCTGTGAGGCTCTTGCAGATGGTGCGGTTGAATGTGGTCTCCCCCGAGATAAAGCACTTCTTTATGCGGCACAGACTCTTATTGGCTCAGCAGAAATGCTTATAAAAACAGGGGAGCATCCCGGCAAGCTTAAGGATGCGGTTTGCAGTCCTGCAGGAAGCACAATCGAGGGTGTTAAAGCTCTTGAGAACGGTGCTTTCAGAGCAAGTGCTATGGATGCTGTGAGAAAAGCTTACGAAAGAACTCTTGAATTAGGGAAGTAAAAAAGGGGATGTAAAAAAAGCGCAGACCGCATAAAACCATATATACCAAGGGGTTCCTACAGTAAAAAAGCTGTAAGAACCCCATAAACATATTCAAAACTCAAAAAGCAGGGAAAATTAATGTTTTATGCTACGAACAAACCTCGCCACTCGACGTACCTTTGTACGCCTTCGGGCAAATCCCGATAAGTCTGAAGCCTTATCGGGACTCGGTTTGTCCGTTCTGCATCTTTTTTTCCTATCCCCGAAAAGAGGCTGTAAAAAAACTTGTTGTTTTTTTACAGCCCCTTTTTACTTTATAAAGTTATTTAATTGATGTTCTTCCAACAAGATAATCTAAAGAAACATCAAAAAGGTCGGCAATTTTAATTAATATTTCAAGTTTAGGTTCACGTGTCATTAATTCGTAATTTTGATAGGTTTTTTCGGTTATGTCACAGTATATTGCAACTTGCCCCTGTGTTAAACCTTTTTCTTTTCGACACTGCTTTAAACGTTGTGATAAAATTTTCTGCATAATTTCCACCTACAATTGTTCTTGACAAATGTAGTATAAAAAATTATAATCAATAATATACCAACGATTGTTGGTGCGAAAACTGAGGGTGGTTGGTATGGCAGAAATTTGTCTTGACTGTTGGAATGAATTGACAGGTAAAAAATATACAAAAAGAAAGTATATTCTGTCTGAAAATTTATACTTGTGTGAAAATTGCGGTCAATACAAAAATGTTATTATTGTTGAGCGAAAATACTATTATTTGAATATAATAAAAAGTAAATTAAAAAAATAAATTCAGAGTGGGGAAACCTGCTCTTTTATTTTAATAATTATAGCATTTAATTTTATTGAAATAGCGAAATCAATGTGTTACAATTATACTGTAGAAATTTTGGCTTTGGGGTGATTCTACATGATAAAAGCAGCAGTTTTTGACCTTGATCACACATTGTTTGACCGTTATGGCACAATTAAAAAAATTGCACCGCAAATTGTTTCTTCTCTTGATGTTGCAGATGGTGTAACTGCAGAAATTTTTGCAGAAGAGCTTTGCTATGCGGACAAGCAGTTTGTTCATAAAGGCTGGCGAAAAATTCACGAATACCTTGTGAATAAAAATATGTTCAAGGTTGCACCATCCTATGAGGAATATGCACAATGTGTGTTAAAAAGCTTTATAACAACCACAGTTAAATATGATTTTGCAATTCCCGTTTTAAGAGAAATTAAAAAAATGGGAATTAAAACTGCGCTTATTACCAATGGGGATTCCGAGCTACAGAATTTTAAAATTATGTCCTTGGGTCTTACAGATTGCTTTGATGAAATTATAATCAGTGGCGAAACTGCTTATGAAAAGCCCGACAAGAGAATTTTTCAGCTTATGGCAAGAAGCCTTGGTATAAAAACAAATGAAATGCTTTATATCGGTGACCACCCCTTGAATGATGTTGATGGTTCAAGAAAAGCAGGGTGTATTCCCGTTTGGGTGAAAACAACAGGAACGTGGACCTTTCCCGAAATAGAAAAGCCTGAATTACAGATTGAAACAGTTAAAGAAATTCCTCAATTAATAAAAGAAATCAACGAAAGGTAAGAAATTATGAAGGGTACAAGCTTTTTACCCATAAGCGCTAAAGAGGTGGAAGAGCGCGGATGGGCAGAAGTAGATTTTGTATATGTTTGTGGCGATGCCTATGTTGACCATCCTTCCTTTGGTGCGGCTATAATTACCCGTGTCCTTGAAGAGCAAGGGTTCAATGTGGCTTTTCTTGCCCAACCTGATTTTCATAATTCTGAAGATTTCAAGCGCTTCGGTAAGCCTCGCTTGGGCTTTCTTGTGAGTGCAGGTAATATAGATTCAATGGTGGCTCATTACACCGTTGCCAAAAGAAAAAGAAATTATGATTATTATTCACCCGGTGGCAAAATGGGGCTTCGTCCTGACAGAGCAACCGAGGTTTATTGCCGTCTTATAAGAGAAGCTTACCCCGATACAGCAATTATTATCGGTGGTCTTGAAGCCTCCCTCAGAAGATTTGCTCATTATGATTATTGGAAGGATGAGGTGCTCGAAAGCGTGCTCGTTACCTCCGGGGCAGATATTCTCACCTATGGTATGGGTGAAAATATTATAAGAAAAATTGCAAGCCTCCTTGATAAAGGTGTGCCCGTTTCCAAAATCCGTGATGTGAGAGGTACTGTCTGGCTTGGCAATCGTGATGATAAAATCCATTTCGATTATTCGGGTGAATGGGATTTTAATAAGCTCAAAACAGATAAAGAATATTATGCAAGGGCTTTTTCTGTTCAGTATAAAAATCAGGATAGCGCTTATGGTAAGGCGTTGGTTGAATATTACGGTGATAAAATGCTTGTTCAGAATCCCCCAATGCCACCTCTTGAAAGAGAAGAGCTTGATGCAGTTTATGATTTGCCCTTTATGAGAGATTATCACCCCTCATACGAAAAGCAGGGAGGTGTTCCTGCAATTACAGAGGTGCAGTTTTCTCTTACCCACAACAGAGGGTGCTTTGGTGGTTGCAATTTCTGTGCTCTTGCCTTCCATCAGGGCAGAAGTGTCCGTTCAAGAAGTATAGAAAGCGTTGTAAATGAAGCAAGGCTTTTAACTGAGAGAAAGGATTTCAAGGGTTATATAAATGATGTGGGCGGTCCTACCGCAAACTTCCGTTATCCCGCTTGTGAACAGCAACTGAAAAACGGTGTGTGTGCAAACAAAAAATGCCTTGCACCTGAGCCCTGTAAAAATTTAAAGGCGGACCATAGTGAATATATTGAGCTCCTTTCTCAGATTGAGAGATTACCGAAAATAAAAAAGGTTTTCATTCGTTCAGGCATCAGATACGATTATCTTAATGCAGATAAATCCCCCTCAGGAAATGCCTTTTTCAAAAAGCTTGTTAAAGACCACGTGAGCGGTCAGCTAAAGGTTGCACCTGAGCATTGCTCAGGAAATGTCTTGCGCCTTATGGGTAAGCCCGATTTTAAAATATATGAAAAATTCAAGGACAGATATTTTGAGCTGACAAAAAGCTTTGGTATGGAGCAGTATCTTGTTCCGTATCTTATGTCAAGCCACCCCGGTAGCACTCTTTCAGATGCAGTTAAATTAGCAGAATTTATCAAGCGATGGAACTATAATCCCGAGCAGGTTCAGGATTTTTACCCCACACCGGGCACTGCATCTACGGTTATGTTCTATACAGGGCTTGACCCCTTCACAATGAAAGAGGTTTATGTGCCAAAAACTCCCGAAGAAAAGCGTATGCAAAGAGCACTTTTACAATGTGCAGACCCTAAAAATGCAGATTTAGTAAGAATTGCGCTTAAAAAATGCCATAGAGAAGACCTTATCGGCTTTGATAAAAAATGCCTGATTAAGCCATCTTATAAGGACAGGGTTGAACAGGCAAAAAAGCAGAATACGTCAAGAAATAATAAAAATCAGAACCGAAGAGGCGGAAGCAGAAATTCACCAAAGGGAAAGAGGAAATAAAATGCAGCTTTTAAAAATAGATAAAGAGAATTATGTTGGTCAGGCAGACCCATATATTCTCAAGTATAATGATAAATATTATATTTATACCACAGGTGATGACGGACTTTATGCCCATTCCTGCGATACTCTTTTAGGCGATTGGAAATTTGAAGGCAGAATTTTTACCATTGAGGGTAAAGATCATTTCTGGGCACCGTCAGCCATATTTCACGAAGGTAAATTTTATATCTATTTCTCTTTCGAATATTATGATGTAGAGCCTGACCAAGGGGGACATCATCAGGCAATGCACGTTATTGAAAGCGAAAATCCTTTAGGACCATTTTCTGAGGCAAAAAATATTTTGATGCCTTTTTCAATTGATTCTCATATTGTGAAAACTGATGAGGGCTTGTTTCTTTTCTATTCGCCCAATACCTTTGAGGGTGAAAGAATAGGCACATATATAGTAGTTCAGAAAATGGCAGACCCATATACACCTGTTGGTGAGCCTGTTCCTGTTGTTAAGGCTTCAATTGACGAAGAAATTTTCCGCCGTGACCGTTATAAAGAGGGTCAGCATTGGCACACAATTGAGGGTGCTTATTGGTTCAGGGAGGGCGAGTGGCAATACCTTATGTATAGTGGCGGTCGCTATGAGGATGAAACATATTTTGTTGGTTATGCGGCGGCAAAAACAACCGAGCAGGATTTAACAAAGGTTAAGTTTCAGAAAATGCCCGATGACAATACTTATGCACCTCTTCTTCGCAGTAACGATTGGGAAGAGGGTACGGGGCACAACAGCGTTATAAAGGAAGACGGACAGTATTACATTGTTTACCACGCAAGAAATACTGAAGCAGACGGGCTCAATGGTGACAGAAGAAACGCCCGTATTGCAAAAATGCACGTTGAAGACGGAAAAATTTGGGTTGAAAGATACCCTGACCATATTTAAGAGGTTACATATATGATTATTGATGAGCTTGTTGGATTTTCCAACCTTTACGGAAGCAATGAGGAGCTTGTTCTTGCAGGTGGCGGTAACACCTCTGCAAAGGATGGGGATGTTATGTATATAAAAGGCTCAGGCACACGCCTTGCAGACATTACCGCAGAGGGCTTTGTGAAAATGAGTCGCAGTAAAATAGCAGAGATTTTCACAAAAACCTACCCCGATAACGATAAGGAAAGAGAAGCTCTTTCACTTGCAGATTTAATGGCGGCAAAATTGCCCGAACAGGAAAGCAAAAGACCAAGCGTTGAAACAACTCTTCACTCGCTTTTTCCCCATACCTTTGTTTTACATTTGCATCCTGCACTTGTAAACGGAATTACTTGCTCGGTTGAAGGTGAAGAAACGGCAAAAAGACTTTTTGGTGATGATGTTTTATGGATTGAACCCTGTAAGCCCGGCTACACTCTTGCAAAAAAATGCTGTGATACATTAAAGAAATACAAAGAAAAATTCGGTAAGGATGCGGATTTTCTTCTTCTTGCAAATCACGGAATTTTCCTTGCAGATAATACAGTTGACGGTTTAGGGGAAAAGCTCTGTTCCGTAATGGCAAAAATCCGTTCAGAAGTGGAAACAGAGGCAGATACCTCTGTCGGCGAGTTTGATGGTGATAAATGTCAGGAAATATTCAATGAATTTTGCGACGCCTTCGGTGAGGACTGTGTTATTACCTATGAGCCTTCTGCCGTTTCTCTGGAATTTGCAAAGAGCAAGGAAAGCTTCAATAAAATTTATGAGCCCTTTAACCCTGACCAGATAGTTTATTGCAAGCCATACCCTGTATATATCGAAAATAAAGAAGATATAAAAAATGCAGTTGAGGAATATAAAAATAAAAATGGCTTTCTGCCTAAAATTTTCTTTGTTAAGGATTGCGGTCTTTATGCAATTGATTATTCTCCTAAGGGTAGCGAAACTGCGGCGGCACTTTTTAATGATGCTATGAAGATAGCTGTTTATGCCCAAAATTTTGGCGGTGCAAGGCATCAGAGTCAGGATTTGACAGATTTTATTGTAAACTGGGAAGCAGAAAGCTATCGCAGTAAGCAACAATGATTTTTCTCATAATAAAATAAACAAAAAAAGCCTGTGTTATTTATGGAATGTTCCAAAAAATAATATAGGCTCTTTATTTTGTTGGCTTTTTATAAAATCTATGTTAAAATTAAGAATGTATAAAAATGATTTATTGAAATCATAAAGGAGGAGAAAACGTTGGCAGAAAAACAAATGAAGCTTAATTATAAGAAAACCATTCTTACAGGTTTCGGGTTTCTCGCAACATCTATTGCATGGGCGATTTATGACCCATACATAACAAAAATTCTTAATAAAATTCTTTCAGAAAGCGAATTTATTACAAATTTAAGCAATGCCTTGGCAGAAGCAATCCCATGGATTGGTAAATTCTCAGAGGCTCAGGGTAATGCAGTTTCCCTGGGTGGCGGATTTACACTTGTTCCCTTGTTTATCGGTATCATTATGACATTCGATAACATATTCGGTGTTATTTTTCAGCCCACATTCGGTAAGCTTTCCGATAACTGCCATT
Source organism: Clostridia bacterium (assembly GCA_017436285.1). Classification (GTDB taxonomy): domain Bacteria; phylum Bacillota; class Clostridia; order Oscillospirales; family Acutalibacteraceae; genus DTU089. The sequence goes on along the minus strand of JAFSDL010000006.1, from coordinate 27,731 downwards.
CAAAATTAGGTAAACGCCGTCCCTTTATTGTGACCTGTGCACCAATTTCCGCGCTTCTTTTTGCACTTATTCCCATTGTTGCACTTAACACAAGTGGTACTATGCAGCTTCCGCTTACAATGGCAACGGTTATTTTGTTTGTATTCTCAATGTCCTTGTGGAGAGCTCCTGTTGTTGCTCTTATGCCCGACCTTACACCTCCCGAGCTTCGTTCAGAGGGCAACGCGGTTATTAACCTTATGGGTGGTATCGGCTCTGCAGTCGGTATGGTTGCAGGTACTCTCGGTATTCTTCTTTGTACAATTTTCACAGGCCACAGTAAAGCAGAAATCACAGCAGATGAAACTCTTTCCTTCCCCTATGTTTTCATTGTTGGTTCTGTTGTTATGATTATCGGTATGCTTGTTCTTCTTTTCTTCGTTAAAGAAGAGGATACAAGCATCAAGCTTAAAGGCGAATTGAACCAGTATGCAGATGCAAAGGCTAAAAAGGCTGCTGCAAAGGCAGAAGCAAAGGCTCAGAAGGCGGCTCTCAAAGCAATGAAGCTTTCAAAGGCAGAAAGAAAGAGCCTTATCTTTATGCTCGGCACTCTTTTCTTCCTTTTCTGTGCGGCAAATGCTATTACTACCTTCTTCTCATTGTTTGCTCAGGAAATCCTTCATATGATTACCTCAAAGGCAACAATAGTTATGCTCATTTTCGCAGTTTGCTCAGGTCTTGCTGCTCTTCCTGCAGGTAAAATGGGTAAAAAGGTTGGCAGAAAGAAAACAATTATGGCAGGTCTTGCAGTATTCCTTGCAGCATTTGTTGTTTTCTTTGGTGTGTTTGTTGGTATGCTTGGTAGCAAAAACCTTACAATCAACAACTATGTTAAAGTAAATAATGCTTATATTGCAATTGATGATAATATTAATTCATACAATGCAAAGGTAAGTGACCTTGCAGAAGCAGAAGGCAGAGAGCTTGCAGACGATGAAGTTCTTAATATGGCAGGCTATGTTGCATATAAAGCTGAAGGCGTAGATATCAAGGGCTACTATGAAGAGTTTGATAAATACCTTGTAGAAAATGCAGGCGAGGGCATTTATGATGCAGTAGTTTCTGTTGCACAAGAGGTACTTGTTAACGGAGAAACCGATTTTGCCGGTGCTTTGACAGTGGTAACAGAAACTGTTGATAGTGTTACAAAAATTCTTCAGATTCTCATTTACCCCGTTCTTGTTCTTGCAGGTGCGGCAAATATGTTTATCACCGTTAATACTCTTCCCCTTGTTCTTGAAATCGGTGGTGTTGAAAAGGTTGGTACTTTTACAGGCTACTACTACACAGCAACCTTCTCAGCTCAGATTGCATCTCCCATTATCTATGGCTTTATAAGAATGTTTGCAGGAACATATATGTCACTCTTCTATTACAGTCCCATTATGTTCGCAATAGCAATTATTCTCATTATGTTTGTTAAGCACGGTGAAGCAATTCCTGAAGAATTAATAAAAGAAGCAGAAGATGCTGAATAAATGATTTGACCCCATACAAATTCTTTTTAGAATTTGTATGGGGTCATTTTTTTATGCTTAATAATATCTCATCAAAGCAACAACCTTACCGAGAATAACAACCTCATTTGTAATAATGGGCTCAAATTCGTCATTTTCGGGCTGTAAACGGAAATGCCCGTTCTCTTTATAGAAGCGCTTAACGGTTGCTTCATCCTCAATCATTGCAACAACAATTTCGCCATTGGAGGCATAGGGGGTTTTCTCTGCAATAACAATATCGCCATTAAGAATACCCGCCCAGAGCATACTCTCGCCACGAACCTTTAAGGCGAAGAGAGGCTTATCTCTTGAAACTCTTCCTGTATAAGGAATGTAGCCTTCAATCTGCTCAACTGCAAGAATTGGCATACCTGCGGTTACAGTACCTAAAAGGGGAACGTGGGTAATATTTTCTGCCTGACCTAAAATTCTTATTGACCTTTTAAGAAGAGGGTCGCGCATAATGTAGCCTGCTTTTTCCAAGGCATCAAGGTTAGCCTGAACAGAGGAGGTGGATTTAAGACCAACTGCTGCACCAATTTCTCTTACTGATGGGGGAACACCATCCTGAGAGCGCTCTACTAAAAATTCATATATTCTTTTTTGGGTTTCGTTAATAGGTTCCATAAAATCACCTTTCCGAACAAATTTTCTTTTTCCTGAATACATAATAACACATATATTTGAAAAAAGCAAACATTTGTTTGCAAAAAATCGAAAAAATTTCATATATTTTTAGAAAAAGGTTAAATTTTCGTGTGGGAGAGGTAGTATGTTCAAAATTTTCACATTCAGGCAAGTTGCAATAATATCCTTTTTTCTGTGTTTAATAATGCTTTTTGGCTCTTTATTGAATTCTTTATCACCCTACGCTGAGGTGTTTTCTCACAATGGTGTGGAAATCCCAATAATTATGTATCATCAGATAAGTGAAAATAAATCAATATGGGGTGATTATGTTATACCGCTTTCCGTGTTGGAGGAGGATTTCAAATTTATGAAAAGCAATAATATAAATCCTGTTTCATTTAAGCAACTGCAATTATACGCAGAAAAAGGAGAGCGGTTGCCCGAAAATCCAATAGTTATTACCTTTGATGATGGGGAGAGAAGCTTTATAACTAAGGTTTTGCCTCTCCTTGAAGAATATGGGTACCCTGCCAATATGAATATAGTTGGCTCTCTTGTTGAGCTTTATACTAAAAATGGCGATACCGATGACAGATATGCGTATCTGAATGAAAATGATATAAAAAAATTAGCAAAGAACGATTTAGTTGCTTTAGGTTGCCATTCATATAATCTTCATTCCTTAAGCACTCGCAGAGGTATGGGAAAAATTTACGGAGAAAATGAAGAGGAGTATAAAGGGCTTATATATAATGATATCGAAAAATTTAACATTATGCTTGAACGCATAACGGGAGAAAAGCCTGAGGTTTTTGCTTACCCATACGGAATAAAAAACGATACATTAAAAGCCATTGTGAAGGAAAATGGCTTTAAAATCACCTTAACCTGTCGGGAGGAAGCAAACAGAATTTCTGTCGGCGACAGTCTTGAGGATTTGGGAAGATTTAATCGTCCCTACGGAATAAGCACCGAAAGCTTTTTTGAAAAAATTTACAGGATGTAACACACTTGTAATGATTTTCGCTTTGTGATATTATGTATTGGTAAAAGGATGTAGATATTATGAATGTTTATAAAAATATAGATGAATTAGTTGGAAAAACCCCTTTGATGATGCTTTCCAACATTATTAAAGAAGAAAGCCTGCAAGCTGATATTTTTGCAAAATTAGAGTGCTTTAACCCTACGGGTAGCGCCAAGGACAGACCTGCCCTTCAGATGATTTTAAAGGCTGAAGAGGAAGGGATTCTCAAAGAAAATTCTGTTATTATTGAGCCCACAAGCGGTAACACAGGTATTGGCCTTGCGGCAATTGGTGCTTCAAAGGGCTACAAGGTTATTATTGTTATGCCTGACACAATGAGCCGAGAACGGATTATGCTTATAAAAGCCTATGGGGCAGAGGTTGTTTTAACCGACGGCAAAAAGGGTATGCAGGGCTCAATTGAAGAGGCACAAAGACTTTCGGAAGAATATGAAAATTCCTTTATTCCATCACAGTTTGATAATCCTCAGAACCCTGAAGCCCATTATAGAACAACAGGTCCTGAAATATGGAATGATACAGAGGGCAAAGTTGATATTCTTGTTGCAGGAATCGGTACTGGTGGCACTCTTTCGGGTACAGGTAAATTTCTTAAAGAACAAAATTCGGATATAAAGGTGGTTGGTGTTGAGCCATTAAGCTCACCATTATTGACGAAGGGGGTTGCAGGCGCACACGCAATTCAGGGTATTGGAGCAAACTTTGTGCCCGAAAATCTTAACAGAGAAATTATTGACGAAATACTTGATATTTCCAATGAGGATGCATTCTGTTATGCTCGTAAAATGGCGCAAAAGGAAGGAATTGCAGTGGGTATTTCATCGGGTGCTGCCCTTTTGGGTGCAATTGAGCTTGCTAAACGCCCCGAAAACAAGGGTAAGAATATAGTTGTTGTGTTGACAGATACGGGTGAACGCTATCTTTCAACAGAGCTTTATAAATGAGGTAAAGAATATGGAAAGATTTTTGGAATCAGTAGGCTTGATAACAGGAACAGTAAAAAAGCTTGAAGCAATAAACGGAGAATGCTTTCTCAAAAAGGATGCAGATAAAGAGCTTATTCCCAACAGAAAGGAAATTGTTAAGGTTATAAAGGATTTGCAGTCCCTTTTATTTCCTAATTATTTCAAGCACAGCGAGGGAAGTGAGAATGTTCTTTCTCAGACAGAGCTTCTTTTGAATATTTATAACAGACTTGTTGAGCAGATAAAGGGTGCTTATGCTTTTAACGGTACTCCAATGCAAGCAACACCCGAGGAGCTTTGCAATGCTTTTATTGAAAGGCTCCCTAAAATAAAGCAATTGCTTATTAAAGATATTGAAGCAATTTACGAGGGTGACCCTGCAGCAAAATGCCACGAGGAAGTGCTTATTTGCTACCCGGGCTTTTATGCAATTTCAATTTTCCGCCTTGCTCACGAGCTTTATACCCTTAAGGTTCCGCTTATTCCACGAGTAATGACAGAATATGCCCACGAAAAAACAGGTATTGATATTCACGCAGGCGCAACTGTTGGCGAATATTTCTTTATAGACCACGGTACAGGTATTGTTATCGGTGAAACCACAACAATCGGTAACCACGTTAAAATTTATCAGGGTGTTACATTGGGTGCAAAAAGCTTTGAGCTTGATGAAAACGGTGCACCTGTTAAAGATATCAAGCGTCATCCCGATATCGGCAATAACGTTGTTATTTATGCAAATGCAACCATTTTAGGCGGTAACACAAAAATCGGTGATAACTGCGTTATCGGTGGTAACACATGGCTTACCCATTCGGTTGAAGAGGGAAGCACTATTTATTACAATAAATAGTTGGAAATGGCAAGTGGCAAGCGGAAAATTTCGGGGAAGCGTTGCTTCCAAACATTATAATTGGCTTTGCCCCAAAACTTGCAACTTTCCACTTTTAACTTTCAACTTAAAAAAGAACTCTTGCAGCGCAAGAGTTCTTTTTTAATACATTGCTTCTCTTTTTTTCTTTTTTATGAATTTATAAAGAGCATAAACTATAATGAGAACTGCTGTAACAGAAAGTCCGATGTAAGCATCAAGGTTTGAGTTGCCCTCGATTTTAAGCTCATTCCAGAGCATATTCATATAGTTCTGTGTTTCATAATCAAGGTTATGGAACATTTCTGTTTTTGGGGTGTTTTCTTCATCGGGGTAAAGAACAGGGTCTCCCTTTAATTCGTAATCATCGGATTCAAGAACATTCGAATGAGGTGTTGCATAGCAAAGGTAGTTTGCATTTGCAACTGCAATTTTCTCTTCAAGCATAAAGTTAATATAAAGCTCGGCGGCTTCCTTGTTTTCTGCAGTTTTTGGAACGCACATTGCATCAACAAAGAAGTTTGTTCCCTCCTTGGGATAAACAAATGCAAGGTCAGGGTTAGTATCATACATTGTCAGAAAATCGCCTGCATAGTATGGTGCAAGAGCAGCCTCGCCATTTTCCATTTTGTTGAAAATTTCGTCCATAACATAGGATGAAACTAAATGGTTTTGTTCTTTTAATACTTCGATTGCCTTGTCCCAATCCTTGAGATTACTTGTGTTAATGCTTTGCCCTAAATAGCATTGAGCAACACCGAAGGCGTCACGGGGATTGTTGAACATAAGGATTTCTCCTGCATATCGCTCATCCCACAGGGCGCTCCAGCTATCAGGAGCTTCTTTTACAATTTTGGTGTTGTAAATAAGACCTACCATACCAACCGTGTAAGGCACGGAGTATTTGTTATCAGGGTCATAATAAAGCCCGCGATATTTTTCGAGAACATATTTATAATTGGGTATATTTGAAAAATCAAGCTCTGCCAGCATATCCTCTTCAATAAGCTTTGCAATCATATAATCCGATGGGATTATAACATCATAGTTTGCACCGCCTGCCTGAAGCTTATTATACATATTCTCGTTGCTTTCGTAGTTTGAATAGTTGATGGTAATGCCATAACGCTTTTCAAACTCCTTGTTGACATCGAGAGTACCCTCAGAGCCATCAGAAATATATTCGCCCCAGTTGTAAACATTAAGGGTTGTTCCTTCTAAGTGGGAATAATCCTTTTTTTCACCTGCAAGGCAGGGTACAACTGTAAGTGTGAGAAGAATTAAAGTGAATATTACTGAAAAAAAGCGTTTCATTATTTTCCACCGCCTTTTTTCGTATTCTTCTTATCGCCCCTTGAGGAAATTACATTTGATACAACCAAAAGTATAAGAATTGCAAGGAAGATAAGAGTTGAAAGGGCATACATATCAGGTGTAACTCTACGCTTTGTCATAGAGAAAATTCTGATAGGCAAGGTCTGTGAGCTTGTACCGCTTACAAAATAGCTGATAATAAAATCATCAATTGAAAGGGTGAAAGCCATCATAAGACCTGAAATGATACCGGGCATAATTGCAGGGAGAACAACCTTGTAAAAAGCCTGGAAGGGTGTGCAACCCAAATCCTGAGCCGCTTCTGAAAGGTGAGCATCAGTCTGCTTTAATTTTGGAAGAACATTAAGAATAACATAGGGAAGCTCAAAGGTTACATGAGCAATTGTAAGAGTTGCAAAGCCTAAAGTACCGGTTTTGCCGAATAATCCGCCGATGAAAACGAAAAGGAGCATCATTGCAATACCTGTAACAATTTCGGGGTTCATCATAGGAATATTTGTAACAGTCATAACACTTGTTTTTACAAGCTTGTTTTTATAGCCGAATATTGCAGTTGCGGCAGCAGTACCCATAATGGTTGAAATTATTGAAGAAACAACCGCTATAATCAAGGAGTTTTTAAATGCGGTAAAGGTTGCGGCATCGCGGAAAAGCTCTTCATACCAATGAAGTGAAAAGCCCTCGAAAACCGCAGTGCTCTTTCCTGAGTTGAAGCTGAAAAGAATGAGAACCGCAATAGGTGCGTAAAGGAAAAGGAAAACAAGACCTGTGTAAAGCTTTCCGCCAAAGGAGGTTTTCTTTGTCATATTACAACACCCCCGTCATCATCAGAGAACTTGTTCATAACCGCAAGACAGATGAAAATAAGTATCATCAGAACAAATGAAAGTGATGCACCTAAATTGAAATTGTTTGCAGTCTGGAACTGAGTTTCGATAATATCACCGATAAGGGTTGTTCCCGTTCCGCCTAATTTCTGTGAAATAAAGAAGGTGCTTACAGAGGGAACAAAAACCATTGTAAAGCCTGAAACAATACCGGGAACGCTTAAAGGAATGGTAACATTTCTGAAAACATCAAGCTTGTTTCCGCCTAAATCCTGAGCCGCCTCAACAAGAGAGCGGTCTGCCTTGAGCATAACAGTATAAATGGGCAGAATCATATAGGGCAGGAAGTTGTAAACCATACCAAGAACAACTGCACCACGTGTGTTTATAAGGTGAACAGGGTCAAGGCTTACATTTGGCAATGTGTTCAAGCAATCCACAATATAGTTAAGCCCTGTTGTGAGAAGACCGTTATCCTCTAAAATGGTCATCCAGGAATATGTTCTTAAAAGAAAATTCATCCACATGGGGAGCATAATAAGCATAGTCATTCTGCTTTGCTTTTCGGGGCCCTTTGCAGCCATAATCATTGCAAGAGGGTATGCAACAACAAGGCTTATAACAGTAGCTAAAAGCCCTAACCATATAGAAAGAATTATTGTATCGGTGTATTTGCCGATACTAAGCATATTATCAAAGGTAAAATTACCGCTTTTATCGGTAAATGCATAGTAGGCAACCATACAAAGAGGAACGATAATGAAAAGAACCGCCCAGATAATGTATGGAGAACCTGCTATATGAGTCATAAGAGAAGATTTTTTCTTCATTACAAGCACTCCTTTCAAAAAATCGGGAGGGAGGTTTATTCGTCCTCTTCCTCATAGGTGGCGTCAGAAAGCTCATCAAATTCTTCACTAAAGGAGCTGTAGTCGCCGTAAAGACCGGAGTACTTGGATTTTTTCATAATGTGAATAGCATCAGGAATTATATTGAGACCGATTGTTGAGCCGACTGTCTGATTATGGGTTGATTCAATCATCCATTTGAAGCCCTTGATTTCAACGATGATTTCATAATAATCGCCTTTAAAGGTTGTTGAGGTAACAACACCTGAAATCATAGCCTCTTCTACGGGCACAACATCAACATCCTCGGGACGGACAACAACATCAACCTCTTCGTCAACGCCGAAGCCCTTGTCGAGACATTTGAATTTGTGACCTGCCATTTCAACCCAGAAGTCAGCGCGCATAACACCCTCGATGATGTTGCTTTCACCGATGAAATCTGCAACGAAAGCATTTTTAGGCTCGTTATAAATATCGGTAGGTGTGCCGATTTGCTGAATAACGCCCGAGTCCATAACAACGATTGTGTCGGACATTGAAAGGGCTTCCTCCTGGTCGTGAGTAACATAAATAAATGTAATACCCAGACGCTTCTGAATGTTTTTCAACTCTACCTGCATATCCTTGCGAAGCTTAAGGTCAAGAGCGCCCAAGGGCTCGTCAAGAAGGAGCACACGGGGCTTAACAACAAGAGCACGTGCAATGGCAACTCGCTGCTGTTGACCACCGGAAAGAGAAGATATATTTCTACGCTCAAAGCCCTTAAGATTTACAAGCGCAAGCATTTCGGTAACTGCCTCTTTAATTTCCTTTTCAGGAGTCTTTTTAAGGCGCAAGCCGAAGGCAATATTCTCATAAACATTCAAATGGGGGAAAAGAGCATAACGCTGAAAAATGGTGTTCAATTGCCTTTTGTGAGGCGGAACACCATTTATTACTTTACCATCAAAGATAACATCCCCCGAATCAGGCTGCTGAAAGCCTGCAATGATTCGGAGCGTGGTTGTTTTACCGCAACCTGAGGGGCCTAAAAAGGTGATAAACTCCTTGTCGCGGATATATAAATTCATATCATCAATAATCGTTTCACCATCAAAGGAAACGGAAATATTCTTTAAATCAATAATGTTGTTGGACAATTATGCAACCCCTTTCTGCAAATTAAGAATAGAAAAAACCACCTAACCAAAGAATTTATGATTTCATTCTTCAAAAAGGTGAGTTTTTCGCTCAAAAAAGATAATACATATAATATGTATAAATATTAATTTGCACTTTAAATATATATATATTTATATAAAATGTCAATATATTTTTAAAAATGTTGTAAAATAAATTTTTCTGTGGTTTTTTGGGGGATTAAATACAATAGAACAAAGTATCCCAGGCAGGAATGTAGGGGTGGTGGCGAAGATGAATTTTATAATCGGGATTTATGGCGTTGATGAGAATTGGCAGCTTGAATATATCTTCACTTTTATGGTATGCCGCAACATTCAGCTTAGGCTTGAATTTTTTTAAAATCTCCTCGCCACCCTTTAAAATTTCAATTTCGCATCCCTCAGAATCGATTTTTATAAAGGTTGGTTTAACATCTTGGCAAAGGGTCGGTAACGATAAACAATTTATCATATTTTCGCCACCAACTGAGGATTGTCTGCCTGCAAGGGATGAAAAGCCGATTTCACCGTCAAAGCCTGTAATTGCGGCATTAACAGCCTTGAAATTATTGAGGCTTTCGCAATTCCTGATAAGCTTCTGATAGGTTTTGAAATCAGGCTCTGCGGCAATTATATTTCTATATTTACCATTTGTTTTCGCTACAAATTTTTCTACTGTGTCACCCCGATATGCACCGATATCAACAAAGCATTCGGTATTATTAAAGGTTAAAACATTTTCATATATTTCGCTTTCAGAGGTTTCAATTTCTTTCAGAATTTCAATTTTTCCGCCAAACTGAAAATTAACATAGCTCTCAAAGATTTTTCTTGAAAAATCATCTGCTAAAAGAGAATGAGCAAGGTTTATTTCCTCTGTATGCTTTTCTAAAAAGCTTCTGTCAAAAATTTCTGTTCCTATAACGGGAACACAAGGAACAAGAATTCTGTGCTTTTCGGAAATATTGAAAATGTTCTCCATAACATCGGGAAGAGATGTGCCAAAGGTGATTATAATTGTAAAGCTTTTGTATTTTTCTTCAAAATATTCTAAAGGCTTTACGGGAAAGTCTCTGAAAAAGCGCTTTCTTACAAAGCCGTTGCTTGCAGTAATACCCGAAAGCTTTATATTAAGAGCTTCAAGAATATCAACAACCTTATCGGCACCATTTCCGGTGCCGTACATAATTATTGGTTCAGTTGTTTCCTGTAGCTTTTCCCATACAGATAAATCATCAATTTTAAAATTTAACATCAAATCACCAAGAATTATTCTATCACAAATCACACGTTCCTTCAATACAAAAACCACCTCTGCTTTTGACAGAGGTGGAAAATGGACTGACAGTTATTATGCAACAATGTTTCCGTGACAATCCCGCAAGCCTAAATACATTTCATAGAGCACCATTAACTGTTCCGCTCTGAATTTATGAAGGCTTTCGTGGTTAAGTGGAATTCCATTTTTTTCGTGGCGGGCTTTCTTTTTCAAACAATCAACGCGCCACCAATGGTATTCGATAATAATAGCGAGAAGCTTCAGTTTTAGTTTTTTCATAAATAATCTCCCTTTCTTTTAAATCAGAGCGAAAAATCAATATATTGTGGTTGTTTGTGGTTTTTCGTTCTTTAACTACATTATACATATCATCCTTGTCGAAAACTGTCCCAATGTGGCGAGGGAAAAAGTTTTTTACGGAATAAAGTAAAAGCAAATATATATGTGCTAATAAATGCAGAAAGCCACCGTCTTTCGACGATGGCTTTCCGCTGTGGATGTGGGGTGTGAAAGAGAAAGATATGGCTGTGGCTTTCGCCACTATATAAACTCCAAAAGGAGAATATATCAATTAAATTGCCTGAGTAGTTACTGCAGCCATATTGGCTTCATCAGGCTTTGAAATTCTGATTACATACTCAAAATAGGTATCGGTTTCGCTTTTGGCGGTATCAGCCTCAATTCCCGCTTTTCTTATGCTGTCAACTGCGTGGTTTAATGTGTTGAGAAAAATCCGCATATCCTTATATGCTTTGGTTTGTGGTTTTTTTGTACCCTTCCTTCTTCGGTGAATATCCTGAATAAGCCTTTCGGTTTCCGCAACTGTTAAATGACGTTCTATTACTAAATCAAGAACACGCTTTCTGGTGTTGTTATCCGGCAGGGTCAGTAAAGCTCTTGCGTGGCGTTCAGAAAGGCTTGCGTAAGAAATTCTGTCCCGAATTTCCTCGGGTAGCCTTAAAAGGCGAAGCTTGTTTGAAAGGGTAGAGGGTGCTTTGCCTAATTTTTCGGCAATTTCATCCTGAGACAGCCCATATTCCGTCATAAGCCTTTCGATTGCAACTGCTTCTTCAAAAAAATCCAGGTCTTCTCTCTGAACATTTTCAATTATGGCAAAAAGAGCGGATTGCTGGTCGGAAGCATTCATTACAATGCAGGGGATTTTTGTCATACCAATCATCCTTGCGGCTCTTAAACGGCGTTCGCCTGAAATGAGCTCAAATTCACCGTTTTCTAAAGCGCGCACATTAATCGGTTGAAGCAATCCGTTAGCACGGATTGAGCAAGCCAGCCCCTCTAATTCATTGTAATCAAATCGCACTCGCGGTTGTTGAGGATTCGGCTTTATCAGGTCGTGAGTCAGAAATTGTATTTGTGTATTTGCTTTGCTTTTTGAAGATTTAATCATTGGTTTTCCTTTCTTTAAATGCATTCATCCACAAAGCCTTGTCCGTCTCTCTTTGATAACACTATACCACCAAAAAACAAAAAAAGAAAGCATTTTCGGTCGGGTGAATTCGACTGAAAATGCTTTGATTTGATAGGTTTATAAAGGCTTTTTGGCGATTTGTGCCGAAGGTCGCGGATATTTTGGCGAAGTTTGCGAAATCTTTTTCACATTTATGATAGCTCTTGTGTCACCACCGGGTAAGGTGAAGTCATTTATGCTGTCAATTTTACCGCCGAGAGTTTTTAATGAGTTGCCTGCGCCATCAATTTCCTCTTTTGCAGTGGCTGCTTTAAGAGAAAGGAATGAACCGCCCTTTTTTACAAAGGGAAGAGTATATTCTAAAAGAACCCTCAGCTCTGCAACTGCTCTTGCTGTCGCAAAATCGTATTTTTCACGGAATTCAGGACTTTTTCCTGCATCCTCTGCTCTTGAATGAACGATTTTTACATTTTTAACGCCCATTTCCTCTGCCATATTCTCAACCGCTTTAAGCTTTTTGCCTGTTGAATCAAGCAGAGTAACATTAATATTGGGGTAAGCAGCAGCAATTACAAGACCCGGGAAGCCTGCACCTGTGCCGACATCAATAATACTCATTCCGTCTTTGAATTCGGCAACCTTGCCTACCAGAAGACAGTCAAGAAAATGCTTAATAGCAATGCCTTCATCGTCTTTAATGGCAGTAAGGTTTATTTTATCGTTCCATTCCTTTAAAAGTCTGCCGTATATTTCTAATTTTTCAGCTAAATCCTGATTAATCTCAATACCATAATCAGTAGCATTAGCCTTTAATATATCTATTATTGACATAATTCAAATCCTTTTTGTTATGATAGCGTCGCAGACCATCTATACTAGCAGCTGGCGACTGGCGACTTTATAATGTCGACCGCAGGTCCCGCAACTTGCCACGTTCCATTTTCAACTTTCAACTTTATATCAGCCTCTGTAAAGTGCGAGTATCTCTTCAATGGGTCCTGAGAAATTATCTGCCATAGGGGGTAAGGGCTTTTCTGTTTTAAGGAATTCTGTGAAAAGAATCCCCTTTTTATCATTACCCATCTGATATTTTGCAATTGTTTCGGTGAGAGCCTGCTTCTTATCAACATTTGTAAGGTATACACAGTCAAGGAACTCAATTTCAACTGTATCTGTGGGAGCAATTCCATCAAGAACAATTGTAATGGTTTTGCCTTTTTCTGTTTTGAGAGCACGCTTTCTGCCATTTACCTTAACTGTAATTTCACCGCTGACAATATCTTTGAAGAAGAGCTTGTAAGTTCTCTTTTCGGGAACAACGCTTACATCGCCCTCGCCCTTGTCAATTGTAAAGCAAACAGAAGAACCGTTTTCTTTAACAGTAAAGGGCGTTTTGCAGAGAGCACCATTCTGATATGAAAGGCTTTCGCCATCGTCCTCATAAAGCTTGAAGGTGTTGTTGCCTCTGTAAATAAGGAGCTCCATATCAACGGGGTTAGAGCAGTCGTTTGTTCTGTCATCTGCGCTCATGGGAATAATTGCGCCTGCTTTTGCAAGCACGGGGATATTTTCAATGTCGCGGTACATTCTCACAAAGCGCTTGCCACAGTAAATTCTGCCTGTGAAAATATCGGTGTATCTTCCCTCGGGGAGCCATACATTAACGCTTGCCATATTGTTATCGGTTGAGGTGTGCTCCGTAATGGGAGCAACAATAAGCTCTGTGCCGAAGAAGAACTGATTTTTACATTCGTATGCACTCTTTCTTTCGGGGTATGCGTAGTACATAGGCTCGCATATTGCACGGCATTCGGTATGAGTGCGGTAGTTCATTGTGTAAATATAGGGAAGAAGCTTGTGGCGAAGGCGAAGATAATCCTTTGCGATTTTCTCAACGGGACCGCTATAATTCCAGGGCTCTTTACCTGCAAATTCATTGTTTGTGGAATGAAGTCGCATAACGGGACTGAACACACCAAGCTGAACCCAACGGGTGTAAAGCTCATCATCCTTTTTACCCATACAGTGACCGCCGATATCGTGACTCCACCAGGGATAACCGATGTTTGATGCAGTTGCGGTAAAGCCCGGCTGGAAATCAAGGGCGGACCAGGTCTGAGTTGTGTCACCACTGAAGCCCAAGGGGTAACGCTGTGAGCCTGCACCTGCAAAACGGGAAAGAATAAGAGGTCTGTTGTTGTTCTTTGCATTGTCATAGAAATGGTAATGATTCAATGCCCAGAGGGGGTCAAGACCGGGGACGGGTGTTTTTGTGCCCTGTTGCCAGTCAATCCACCAGAAATCAACACCCATTTTCTCATAGGGGTGGTGGAGCACCTTGAAATAATGCTCTGTGAACTTTTTATCTGTAATATCAAACTTAACGGGCTGCTTCTTGGATGAATCCTGACCCATAGCCTGACACATTTCTTCGTATTGGTCCTCAAACCAACGAACACCCTGAGAGGGATGAAGGTTAAAGGTTACCTTATAGCCATCGTCCTTAAGCTTTTTAAGGAAGCCTGCAGGGTCGGGGAAAAGGTCTGTGTTGAAGCTATAACCGGTCCAGCCTGCCGACCATACATCGTAAACATATTCCATAAGATTCTGGTGGGGGAAAACCTTATGACTGTCTTTACCGAATTTGCCCTTGATATCAACCCAGTGCCAGTCCATATCAACAGTTGCAACTGTTACGGGAATTTCCTCTTCTTTGAAGCGGTCCATAAGGTTAAGGTATTCTTCCTGAGTGTATGCCTTGTAGCGACTCCACCAGTTAGAAAGGGCATATCTGGGAATAAGAGGCACCTGACCTGTTAATTTATAAAGGTCTGTTGTTGCGCCTACATAATCGTTACCGTATGCGAAATAATATTCATCAGAGCCCTTGTATTTTCTTGGTAAAATTGCGCCATCATCTTTGAGAACGAGAGTATCGCTGTCGTCGAGAATAGCAACACCGTTTCTTGAGCAAACGCCATCACCAAGGGTAATAACACCTGCGGTAATATCAAGAGTACGACAGGTGCCCTTAAGGTTGCCTGCCTTGTAGTTTGTAACAACTCTGCCATCGCGCAATTTAATGCGCACCATCTTTTTTGTTTTGAGATTATAAAGGAAATTTGCCTTGGTGGTTTTGATTTCAATAGTACCGCTTGATTCGTTAACCTTGAATTCAGGCTTGTTGAAATCTCTGAACCACACGCTCTGAGTGGGCTCATCACAGAATTTGTTTTTACTCTGTGTTTCAACTCGTAAAAGGCAAGGGGTGAGCACAGTAAGTCTTACTCCGTTGCGGACAAGGGTGTGGCTTTCATGTGCCACGGGTGAGCAGTCGATTTTAAATCTTTCAAAGAACTGTTCCATATATATACTCCTTAAATGATTTTTAAAGTGCGTATTACTCTATTTTAAATAATACAACTTATACAAATTAATGTCAATAAATCAGTAGGTTTTTCCGTTGACAAAATACACGTGTAATGCTAAAATTATATTTTGTGAAAGGGTGGTATTTATGGTTTTTCAAAAGAAAATCGGTTTTGACAACGATATGTATATCGAAAAACAGTCTGAACAGATTATGAAGCGTATTGACGAATTCGGAGGTAAGCTTTATCTTGAATTCGGAGGTAAGCTTTTTGATGATTTTCACGCCTCCCGTGTTCTTCCCGGCTTCAAGCCCGACAGTAAGCTTCAGATGCTCTTAAACCTTAAAGACCACGCAGAGGTTGTTATTGTTATTTCCGCAGGAGATATTGAAAGCAATAAAATCCGTGGTGATTACGGTATAACATACGATAGCGATGTTTTGCGCCTTATGGATGCTTTTGCAAGCGCAGGTCTTTTTGTGGGCAGTGTTGTTATTAACCAGTTCAGTGGTCAGCCTGCAGCAATCAAGTTCAAGGAAAAGCTTGAAACTCTCGGAATTAAAGCGTTCATTCACTATACCATTGAAGGCTACCCCTATAATGTGAAGAAAATCGTTAGTGAAGAGGGCTTCGGCAAAAACGATTATATTGAAACCACCCGTCCCCTTGTTGTTATTACTGCTCCCGGTCCCGGTAGCGGAAAAATGTCTGCCTGCCTTTCTCAGCTTTATCACGAAAATGCTCGTGGCAACAAAGCGGGCTATGCTAAATTTGAAACCTTCCCTATCTGGAATTTACCTCTCAAGCATCCTGTTAACCTTGCTTATGAAGCGGCAACCGCAGACCTTAACGATGTTAATATGATTGACCCGTATCACCTTGAGGCTTACGGAACAACCACCGTAAACTATAACCGTGATGTTGAGGTTTTCCCTGTTCTTAATGCAATTTTTGAAAAAATCGAGGGCGTAAGCCCCTATAAATCACCTACTGATATGGGCGTTAATATGGTGGGCTACTGCATTTCAGACGATTTAGTGTGCAGAAAAGCATCCTATGAAGAAATTGTAAGAAGATATTTTGCCGCACTTTGCGATAAGAAAACAGGTTACAAGAATGATGGGGCTATTGCGAAAATCGAAAGCCTTATGAATCAGGCGGGTATTACTGTTGAAACAGAGCGCCCCACAGTAAAGGCGGCTCTTGTTAAGAGCGAAACCACAGGAAACAGACCCGCAGTTGCAATTGAGCTTCCTGACGGAACAATTGTTACAGGTAAAACCAGCGACCTTTTAGGCTCTGCTTCTGCAGCATTGCTTAACGCATTAAAGGTTGTTGCAGATATTGATGACAATGCTCTTCTTATTGAAAGAAAAATCATTGAGCCTATTCAGGATTTAAAAACAAGCATTCTCGGTAATCACAATCCCAGACTTCATACTGATGAGGTTCTTATTGCACTTACAATGAGTGCGGTAGAGTCTGCAGATGCCAAAAAGGCGTTTGATGCACTTAAGGCTCTCAAAGGAAGCGAAGCTCACGCTACAGTTATTCTTTCCCAGGTTGACAGGGATACATTCAGAAAATTGGGAATAAACCTTACCTGTGAGCCTCATTACGAAAGTAAAAAGCTTTATCATAAATAAAATATATTCGACAACACCACGAAATAAAGTTTCGTGGTGTTGTCGGTAAAAGAAGTGATTTTATGAATTTATTGAACAATAAATATATTCTCCTTGATGGTGGCTTTGGAACAGAGCTTATGAAAAAGGGGCTTTTGCCCCATGAGGATACTGTTAATGCAGTTTTTGACCATCCTCAATGGGTAAAGGAAATACACAAGGCCTACATAGATGCCGGTAGTAATATCATTATGGCAGATACATTCGGAGCAAATGCGTTCAAGCTCGAAGGCTCAGAGCATAGTGTTGAGGAATGTATAAATACTGCAATTTCTCTTGCTAAAGAGGTTGCAGAGGGAACAGATACCCTTGTGGCTTTAGATGTAAGCACAACAGGTAAGCTTCTTGCACCCGCAGGGGATTTGACCTTTGATAGTGCCTATGACTGCTATAAGGAGGTTGCAATCTGCGGTGAAAGGGCAGGGGCAGACATTATCTGCCTTGAAACCTTCACAGATTTAAGAGAGGCAAGAGTTGCACTTTTAGCCGCAAAGGAAAACACAAAATTGCCCGTTACGGTAACCCTTTCCTTTGATGAAAACGGACTTACAATGAACGGTAGCACACCATCTGCAGTAGCGGTAACTCTTATCGCCGCAGGTGCGAATGCAGTCGGTCTTAATTGCTCTCTTGGTCCTGATAAATTATCAGGAGCTGTAGAGGAATTTTTGAAATATTCCTCTGTGCCTGTAATAGTAAAACCAAACGCGGGACTTCCTGATTTAAAGACAGGTAAATACTCAATGGGGGCAGAAGAATTCGCTTCACTTATGGCAAATTTCTATGAAAAAGGCGCAGTAATTCTTGGTGGCTGCTGCGGAACAAGTCCCGAATATATTTCCTCGCTTAAAAAAGCTCTTGAAGCAACAGAAATAAAAGAAAAAAATGATGTTGTTAAGGGTGTAATCAGTGGCGCAACAAACGCGGTTGTGCTTAACGAGCCCCGGGTTATCGGTGAAAGAATTAACCCAACAGGAAAAAAGAAATTCAAGGAAGCCCTTGAAAGAAATGACCTTGATTATATTTTAAACGAGGGAATTTCACAAACAGAAGCAGGGGCAGATATTCTTGATGTGAATGTGGGCCATAGCGAAATTGATGAAAAGGAAATGATGCAAAGGGTTGTTACTTCCTTGCAGGGCTCAATTGGTCTTCCTTTACAGATAGATTCAACCTCTCCCGAGGTTCTTGAAAGGGCTTTGAGAATTTATACAGGTAAAGCAATTATAAATTCGGTGAACGGTGAAGAAAAATCCCTTAATTCAGTTTTGCCTCTTGCAAAAAAATACGGTGCGGCGGTTGTAGGACTCACCCTTGATGAAGAGGGCATACCTGAAACTGCCGAGAAGAGAGTTGAAATTGCAGAAAAGATTATAAGCCGAGCAACAGAAATGGGTATTGCGAAGGAAGATATTATCATAGACTGCCTTACAATGACCGTAAGCGCCAATCAATCCGCTTCCCAAATCACATTAGATGCTATGAAGCAGGTTAAGGAAAAATTCGGAGTAAAAACAACCTTGGGTGTATCAAATGTGTCCTTTGGTTTACCTCAAAGAGAGGTTGTGAACACAGCTTTTGTAACACTTGCTCTTGAAAACGGACTCGATTTACCCATTATGAATCCCAATACACCATCAATGATGGGTGCGGTCAGAGCATATAAGGTTTTAAAATCAATTGACAAGGATTCTGTTGAGTATATTTCTGCTTTTGCAGGTGAAAAAGCTGTGATACAAGAGAAAAAAGAGCTTACAATTGGCGAATGCATTGAAAAGGGTCTTAAAACTCAGGGGGCAGAGCTTACGGAAAAAGCTTTGAAAGGAACAGATGCACAAGACCTTATAAACAATATTTTGATTCCTGCACTTGATAAGGTTGGTGCAGGCTTTGAAAGCGGAAGGTTGTTTTTACCTCAGCTTATGAGAGCCGCAGATGCGGCAGGTGCATGCTTTGATGTTATTAAGGAAGCAATGAAAAAGAACAACGCTCAGACTGAAAGCAAGGGAAAAATAATTCTTGCAACAGTAAAGGGCGATGTTCACGATATCGGCAAAAACATTGTTAAAACAGTCCTTGAAAATTATGGCTACGATATAATTGATTTGGGCAGAGATGTTCCCGCAGAAGAGGTTGTTAAGGCACAAAAGGCGCATAATGTAAGGCTTGTTGGTCTTTCTGCTCTTATGACAACAACTCTTCCTGCAATGGAGGAAACCATAAAAGTATTAAAGGAAGCCAAAGCCGATTGCAAAATTATGGTTGGTGGTGCAGTGCTTACGCCTGAATATGCAGAAAAAATCGGTGCAGATTTTTATGCAAAGGATGCTAAAATGAGTTCAGATATTGCAAAAAAGGTGCTGTAAACGTATAATTAAAGCATTAAATAAAAAGGTTGTGATGTGTTGGAAAACAAAATCAAAAATCCATTAGAACAAAATCACATTAAAACAAAAGAAATGGTGTTTTACCTTGCAGCTATTTTCTTTTACACAATGATGACAGGTATGGTTGGCTCTTATCGTCAGGCATATCTTGTTAATGTGTTGAGATTGGCAGATGGTGAGGTGTCGTTTTATAACGGCTTTTTAAGTGTAGCCGGGTTCATAATGAGCTTTGTTTATGCGCTTATCATTGATAACCGCAAAATTGGTAAGCGTGGCAAATTTATTCCAATAGTAAATGCGGTTGCAATTCCAATGGGTATGGTAACAATGCTCCTTTTCTATACTCCTGATGGGCTTGCAGGCACACTTCTTATGATTTACCTTTTAACAATCGGTATGCTTCATGGTGCTTGCTGCAGCTTCGGTAACGCAATAAACCTTGTTTCCTATGTTATGACACCTAACAATAAAGAGCGAGACAAGATTATCTCCTTCCGTAGCATTTCAAGTGCGGTTGGTAACTCCGCACCATTGGTTGTTGTGCTTGTTATTTCAGCGATTATAAAATCAGTATCTCCTGATAATCCCAACAGAGAATACCTTGAATATATAATCGGTGCATCTCTTATAAGCGTTGTTGGTACAATTATTACTCTTATGGGTATGCGCTTTATGAAAGAGCGTATGGCGTATACCGCAGAAAAGAAAAATCCGCTTGAAGGAATTGCAGATATTCTTAAAAACAAATATGCCTGGGTAATTATCGTAAGTGAATTCCTTAAAAATTTCCGTGGAATTGCAAACTATATGGGTGTTTTCCTTGCTGCAGCACTTCTTGGCAGCACAAGTAAATTCTTGCTTTTTGGTCTTCCAACAGGTATAGGTACTGCAGTTGGTATGCTTATTATCAATGCGCTTCTTAAAAAATTCAATGCAAAACAGCTTTATATTGCATCAGGCATTTATTCCATAATTGCAAATACCATTGCATTTATAATCGGTTATACATATTTTAATTCACCATCAAATATTTTACAGATAGCATTTATTGCTTGTTTGTTCCTTATCGGTCTTCAGTTTGGTGCTTCAAACCTTCTTCCCTCAATGTTCCAGGCAGATGTTCTTGAGGTTATCGAGCTTAAAACAAGCAAGCGTCTTGATGCAACACTTCCCTTTGTTATTGGTATCGGTACTATGATAAGTGGTACTGTTGCAACCTCTCTTTCACCCAAAATTCTTTATGGCGAAAGTTCAATTATTCAATACATCCAACCCTCAGACCTTAATCCTGATCCTGAACAAACACTTAACACAAAAATTATGATGCTTTTCTTCTATACCATTTTCCACGGCATTATGATGTTCCTTGCAGGTGTACCGTTTTTCTTCTATAAGCTTACAGGTAAAACAAAAGAGGATGTACACAATCAGGTTATTGCAAAGAGAGAACAGATGTAATATTTTTAAATTTGACATTTTAAAACAGAAAAAGAGAAGTCTCTTCTGCACGGAGAGGCTTCTCTTTCTTTTTGTTCTGTATAAGTGATATGCTAACTTCGTTAGCGTGGTATTTTTGCTTTGCAAAAGTGATATTGAAACCTAAAGGTTTCAGTGATATTTTATTCGCTATTAAACTCGTGAAGCGAATAACACTCGGCATTAGCCGAATACCACTGCGAAGCAATAAAACTCGCGGGAAACGCGAATAAAACTTTTTAGTACATTCCGCCACCTTGAGCTGCTGCCATTGCTGCCGCATTAGCTGCGTCTGCTGCGGGGTCGGGCTTATCTGTAACAAGGCTCTCTGTTGTAAGAACCATTGCTGCAACGCTTGAAGCGTTCTGAAGAGCTGAACGGGTAACCTTTGTGGGGTCAAGGATACCTGCTTTAGCCATATCTGTATATTCTTCCTTTGCAAAGTCGAAGCCATAGCCGATTTTTTCGGAACGGAGAATACCATCTATGATAACGGAGCCTTCAAGACCTGCGTTAGCTGCAATCTGACGAACGGGCTCTTCAATAGCCTTACGAACAATTTTTGCACCTGTTTTTACATCTGCATCCTCAAGAGAAGCGATGTAAGCATCAAGAGCGGGGATTGCATTGAGAAGAGCAACACCGCCACCTGCAACATAGCCTTCTTCAACAGCAGCTTTTGTTGCTGCGAGAGCATCTTCAATGCGAAGCTTCATTTCCTTCATTTCTGTTTCTGTTGCCGCACCAACGCGGATAACAGCCACACCACCTGAAAGCTTTGCAAGTCTCTCCTGAAGCTTTTCTCTGTCGAAATCAGAGGTTGTTGTTTCAATCTGTGACTTAATCTGCTGAACTCTTGCATTGATTTCGTTATTGTCGCCTGCACCGTCAACAATGATAGTGTTTTCTTTAGAAATCTTAATCTGACGAGCGCGACCGAGCTGAGTAACTGCCGCATCCTTAAGGTCAAGACCAAGCTCTTCTGTGATAACCTCGCCACCGGTAAGGATTGCAATATCGCGAAGCATTTCTTTTCTTCTGTCACCAAAGCCGGGAGCCTTAACGCCAACGCAGGTGAAGGTGCCACGAAGCTTGTTTACAAGAAGAGTTGCAAGAGCCTCGCCCTCAATATCCTCTGCAATAATAACAAGCTTTTTACCTGCCTGAACAATCTGCTCAAGGAGGGGAAGGATTTCCTGAATGTTAGAAATCTTTTTATCTGTAACAAGAATGAAGGGGTCGTCAATAACCGCTTCCATTTTATCGGTATCTGTTACCATATAGGGAGAGATATAGCCTCTGTCGAACTGCATACCTTCAACAACATCACAGCTTGTTTCTGCGGTTTTGCTTTCTTCAACTGTGATAACGCCATCTGCAGTAACCTTTTCCATTGCTTCTGCAATAAGTGAACCGATGTTTTCATCTGCAGAAGAAACAGTTGCGATTCTTGCTATATCATCTGTGCTTTCAACGGGCTTTGAGTTTGCCTTGATTGTTTCAACAACATTATCAACTGCAAGCTTGATACCTCTTTTGAGAACCATGGGGTTTGCGCCTGCAACAACATTTTTCATACCCTCGCGAACAAGTGCCTGAGCGAGAAGAGTAGCAGTTGTTGTACCGTCACCTGCAACATCATTTGTTTTTGTGGAAACCTCTTTAACAAGCTGAGCGCCCATATTTTCAAAAGCATCATCTAGCTCGATTTCCTTTGCAATTGTAACACCATCATTCGTGATGAGGGGTGCGCCGTATTTTTTGTCAAGAACAACGTTTCTGCCCTTGGGACCAAGTGTGATTTTAACAGTATCGCATAATTTATCGATACCTGCCTGAAGAGCTCTGCGAGCTTCTTCGCCGTAAATGATTTGTTTAGCCATAACAGTGCCTCCTGAAATAAATTAATTATTCAACAATAGCAAGAATATCGCCCTGACGAACAACAATAAGTGTTTCGCCATCGATTTTAACTTCTGTGCCTGAATATTTGCTGAGAATTACCTTGTCGCCGACTTTAACTTCCATTTTAATTTCCTTGCCATCAACAATTCCGCCGGGACCAACAGCAAGAATTTCTGCAGTCTGGGGTTTTTCCTGAGATGCAGCAGCGAGAATGATGCCGCCTTTTGTAGTTTCTTCTGCTTCGCAGAATTTGAGAACAACTCTGTCGCCTAAGGGTTTGAGTGTCATAGTATAGCCTCCTATATGTGAAGTGATTTAATTTCTTTTTAGCACTCTCTGTTTGCGAGTGCTAAATATATAATACCTCTTATTTATGAACAAATCAAGACTTTTTTGTAAATTCGTCCATATTTTTCCACAGAAATTTTCATATATCATAAATTAATATGTATGAGTAAAACGATATATGTGTTAACTGTTGAAAAAAGCTTTTTCTTTTGATAAAATGTTTCCAATATTGAATTTCAAGGGTGGCAAAATGTTTAATTTTTTTGTTGATAAAGAAAAAAGAACGGGCGATTGTTATTATATAACGGATGCAGATTATAACCATATCGCAAATGTTTTAAGAATGCAGAAGGGCGATAGCTTTCTTGTAAGTGAGGATGGCGTCAGTAATCTGTGTTTCATTGAAGCAATAAACAGCGATAGTGTTGTTGCAAGGATAATCAAGGAAAATTATCAGGACACAAATCTGCCCATAAAAATTGTTCTTTTTCAGGGGCT
This sequence comes from Clostridia bacterium, assembly GCA_017436285.1. Taxonomy (GTDB): domain Bacteria; phylum Bacillota; class Clostridia; order Oscillospirales; family Acutalibacteraceae; genus DTU089. The sequence continues at coordinate 4,188 of JAFSDL010000006.1, read as the reverse complement.
TCCCAAAAGCGATAAAATGGAGCTTATAATCCAGAAATGTGTTGAATTGGGCGTTGACAGTATTGTTCCCGTTGAAATGAGCAGATGCGTTGTTAAAATCGAAGAGAAGAAAAAGAAAAGCAAAATTTCTCGTTGGCAGGCAATTGCTGAAAGTGCTGCAAAGCAGAGTAAACGAACAATTATTCCTGAAATAAAGGATATTGTTTCATATAAAAATGCTTTGAAAATGGCGGAAGAGCTTGATGCTGTGCTCGTACCTTATGAAAATAAGGACGGAATGAAAGCCACAAAGGAAGCTCTTTCAGAAATAAAAAGTGGTATGAGCGTTGGCATATTCATCGGTCCCGAGGGTGGCTTTGACGAAAAGGAAGTTGAAGGTGCAGTTGCAATTGGTGGCAAAACAATTTCTCTTGGCAAAAGAATTCTCCGTACAGAAACTGCTGCAATAACCTCTGTTGGTATGTGTATGCTATATGCAGAAACAGAATTGGGTGACGAATAATGAAAAATTTACCCCTCCAATTTGCCGAAAGAATGAAAAGGCTTTTAGGTGAAGAGTTTGAAGCTTATGAAAAAGCTGTGAATGATACCCCTGTAAGAGCCTTCAGAGTCAATACCGATAAAATAAGTATTGAAAATTTTGAGAAGCTTAATACATTTTCAAAAGAAAAAATTCCCTATGTAGAAAACGGATTTTATTTTGACTACGATAAAATCGGAAATCACCCTTACCACCACGCAGGTGTGATTTATGTTCAGGAGCCCGGTGCTATGGCACCTGCCGAGTGTGTTGAAATTGACCCGGAATGGACTGTTCTTGATATGTGCTCTGCCCCCGGTGGCAAAAGCAGTCAGTTGAGAAACAAGTTGGGTGAAAAGGGCGTTCTTATTTCAAATGAAATCATTCCTTCAAGGTGCAAAATCCTTACAGGAAATGTTGAAAGGTTAGGTCTTAAAAACACAGTTACAACCTGCACAGATACAGGTAAGCTTGCAAAAATCTTTCCCGATACATTTGATTTGATAATGGTGGATGCTCCCTGCTCAGGTGAGGGTATGTTCCGAAAGGAAGATATTGCAATTGAAGAGTGGAGTCCCGAGAATGTTCTGAAATGTGCAGAGAGGCAGAAGGAGATTTTAGAAAATGCCTCAATCTGCCTTAAAAATGGTGGTTATATTGTTTATGCTACCTGCACATTTTCCTTTGAAGAAAACGAAATGATGGTTGATTGGTTTTTGGAAAATCACCCCGAGTTTGAAATTGTAAGGGTTAAAAAGTCTGTTGAAGAAAATACTGAGGGCGGAATATTCTTTGACGGATGTAAGTGCGGAAATATTTCCTATGCCAGAAGATTTTATCCCCATAAAAACAGGGGAGAGGGTCAGTTTATGGCGGTTTTTCATAACAAAAACGAGTATTATGGAGTTTTTGAAAAGCCGAAAAAGAAAAATGAAAAAATTGACAAAGCTGTTTTCGATTTTCTTGACGATACATTAACAACATATAACAAAGAAAATGTTTTGATGCATAAAGGCACACCTATTTATTTCGCACCCGATTTTGATGTGAAAAATGTTACTGCATTTTCAGTTGGTGTAACAATCGGTGAAATAAAAAAGAATTATATTCAACCCCATCATCAGTTTTTTATGGCTATGGGTGAATATTTCAAAAGAAAAATTGAACTTTCTGCAGATAGTGAAGAAGTAAAAAAATATCTTCACGGAGAAGAAATAGATGCAGATTGCCCGAATGGTTGGGCGGTTGTTATGGTTGATGGTTGCTCTTTGGGTGGCGCAAAGGTCTCAAACGGAAGGGCAAAAAACCATTACCCCAAGGGTCTCAGAACTAAGTGAAAAATCAAGTTGTCTGCGATAATGGTAGAATAATTTTTGTAAAAAGCAAAATTTATGCAGAAAATCTTAAAATTTGTGATATAATGTGCTTATAAAGATTAATAAGAGGAAAACAATTTATGGATTATTTTGATGTTATTGATTTTTGGCAAGGGCAAAAGGTAAAAAATTCTAATGAGTTATCTGCAGTATTAACCGCATATGCAGTTAATTTTGCATACAATTCTGGCAAAATTGAGAATGATAAAATAACTTACCACGATACTCGTGAGATTTTTGATAAAGACGGTGTTATTTCTTATACCGGTGACTTAAAAACCCTTTTTGAAATACAAAATTCAAAAAAGGCGTATGAGTTTATTCTTGAAGCGTATGATAACAAGCAAGAAATAAATGAGGTGTTTATAAAAAAAGTACAAAAACTATTAACAATCGGTACTTATGATAAACGACGTTACGAATTAGGCGAACGACCGGGAGAATACAAACACCGAGATTATGTTGTTGGTCATGCTGAATCAGGAGCTTTGTTCGAAGATGTTCCCGAAGAAATGCAGGAGCTTTTAGATGAACTTAAAGATATTTCTGACGTTGACGTTCTAACTGTTGCAGCTTATTTTCACGCAAAATTTGAAAATATTCATCCCTTTTCAGACGGAAATGGCAGGACCGGGCGTTTGATAATGAATTACTTTTTAATTTCTAACAATCATCCACCGATTATAATTTATGAGGAAGACAGAAAAGAGTATTACGAGGCGTTGGAAGAGTTTGATGCAAATTCTAAGCTGAAACCATTGATTGATTTCCTGCAAAAAGAACTCATTAAAACGTGGGAAAAGTCTATGGATAAGGTGTGTAAAAACCCAACATTAAAAGAGCTTCTCGGAAATACAGATTAACATCAGCAACATTTCGAAAAGATAAATAACTAAAAATAACAAGTTACTCTATTATTTCAATAGGGCAACTTGTTGTTTTTTCTTTGAAAAGGTTTAGCTTAAATCAAAGAGTGTTATATTAAGATAAAATTATGTAAGTCGTAGGTAAAACCCCGTTGCCATTATAGGGGAACAAAATGTTATTTTCTACAAGAGTACCAACAGGCATTGAAATTGCATCCTCAAAAATTCTGAAATATGCCATCTGATAAGCCTGAGATTTCAAGTGGACAGGTATATAGTTTTTGATTATCTTTGAAGCCTCATTCATTATTGCATTAGCATTTTGTTCAACCAATTCAACAGTAGAGTTGAACCGACTCAAAAATTGCTCAAATTCTTCTTTTGTGAACACAGGAACATTAACTGCAAGTTTACCGTTATCATTAAGAACATAGCCTTTTTTTACGAGTTCTGCAACAGCAACATTCTCAAATTCATTATCAAAATCGGTTTTACCTTTCGCAATATCAATAAAAACTTTTGTAAAGCTTTTTGAGGAATAAAAACTGTGATGTACCATATCGCCGTTAATGGTAAAATCAAAGAATTGTACTCTGTCCCCATTTTCGTTTTCTGTGTTTGATACGCCAAACTCAAAGCCTTTGTTTCTCATTGAATCTATTGCTTTTTCAACTGCCCAGATAATACAATTTTCACCAAACTTGTTTTCGGGAAGTTCTATTTTTACTTTTGATTGTAAATTCTCAAAAATTGCTTTGTAAAGAATACAACAAACTGTCAACCAGGCTTCCGAGTTTGAAAGCTTTTCGTTTGTTATAATTTCAGAAAGTGCATCCGAAATATTGTTTCTGAATTCCTTTGTTTTATTTGCAACTTCTACAGCACAGTCTGAAGTAAAAATCACTATGTTAGTGTAATACTTTCTGCCGTCAAGACCGAGTGCATCACACTCCACCAATTGCTTTAGGATATCTTCAATATACGGCAAGGCAATACCTAACTCTATGCTGATTTCCTCTGCCGTGAGTTTATCGTTATAGCACGCAAAAAGAATGTTCTGGCTGATTTTGTTTTCATAAATATAATTATATGTATTCTTTCCGTTACCCCAATATAGAATGGATAACTCTTTGGGATTATAGCTTTGCTCCCCGTATGTTCTTTCCATTGTTATACCTTCTTTCAGAATTTGTCTCGATTTGAAAAGTAGGTATTTAACCATACTTTCACTGATTGAGAGGTGTTTGGATATCTCCGAACAAGATTTATTTTCAATATAATATAAAATAACCGCCTTACGATATTTCTCGGAAAGTAGTGCTAATTCTCGTCTCAAAAGATGCACGTCTTCTCTTTTATTATCCAAGAATTCTGCAACATTAAATAAATTATCTGTGATTTCACACTCTTTATTTTTAGCTTTTTT
>JAFSDL010000028.1 GCA_017436285.1 Clostridia bacterium | reverse complement strand
TTGCCCGAAGGCGTACAAAGGTACGTCGAGTGGCGAGGTTTGTTCGTAGCATAAAACATTAATTTTTCCTGTTTTTTGAGTTTTGAATATGTTTATGGGGTTCTTACAGCTTTTTTACTGTAGGAACCCCTTGGTATATATGGTTTTATGCGGTCTGCGCTTTTTTTAAATCCCCTTAAAATCATTCACCTATAAGTCTGTTTATAATATCGGAATAAAGTGCTCCCGGGTCATTAAGGAAGCCATCCTTTAACTGTTCTGCCTGCCATTCATCTGCCACATTAAGAGTCAATGAAAGGAGCTTATCGCCATTGCTTTCAATAACAAAGGTAATATCGTAGCCATTTTCAACCTTATTAATATCGACCTTATTTTCTCTTTCGGAACGGGCTCTTGCAATAGTGTTAAGAGCAACCTTAACCGCCTTATCACGAACACCCGGAAGAAGCTGATTTTCAAGCTCTCGTGCACTGTTACCGCCCTTTGCAGTAATAATTATATGAGGCTCGCCAACATAATCCTCCTCTTTAATAGCCTTGCTTTCAAGAAGCTCATCAAGAGCAGAATTGGCATCAAAAAAGTTTACCAAGCCTGTTTTTTGAAGAACATCACAAATCTGATTTCTTGACATTGGTGTTTTAACGCTATCAAGAATATAACAAATAAGAATTTTTATTTCAAGCATACTACGAAGACCGCCGATTTCAATTCCGCCGGCGAAGGCATCAAACTTAACCATAAAAACACTCCTTTCGTATCGCCTTGTATTTATATTAACATTTTAACATTATTTCAGTTTCAAATCAATAAATGTTCTGTTAATTTTTAAAAGATTTCTAATAGAGTTTCACGGATTTCACCTGCAAGATAAAGTGACCCAACAACTAAAACTGCGGTATTTTCATCCGCAGCAGCGCAAGCGATTTTAACCGCTTCTTTAATACGTTGAACAGTAAACACCTGTTTTGAATATTTACTTGCAATTTCTGCCAAATCGTGAGCTTTCATAGCTCTTGGGTTATCAGGCGTTACTGCAAAGAAAACATCAGTTTTAAGCATAAGTGGTTTCAGAGAACTTTCAACAGCTTTATCTGCCATCATTCCCGCAATTACAATAACTCTTGATTTATTTTCAAGTTCTGGCAAAACCGCATTATAAAAGGCTTTTGCCCCATCCTCATTATGACCGCCATCAAGAATTACAAGGGGCTTTTCTGAAATGATTTCAACTCTTGCAGGAAGAATTGTTTTTGCTATTCCGCTTTTAATATTGTCATCAGTAAGGTTAAAATAATTCTTAAGAACATTACAGGCTTCAATAACGCAGGTCATATTTTTAACCTGATGCTCACCTGCCATTTTAACTGAATATGCTTGATTTTTATAAATGAAATCAGTTCCGAAAATATCGCTCTTTTGAATTTTTATATCACTTTCACAAGGTATTATGAGGGTATTATTTTTTTCTTTAACTGTTTTTTTAATAACCTTTGTTGCGTCCTCGGATTGCCCCAAAGAGCAGATTACATTTCCGTTATCTTTAATTGTTCCGCATTTTTCAAAGGCAATTTCTTCAATGGTATCGCCCAAAATTGCAGAATGGTCAACAGAAAGGGAGGTTATAACGTTAACCAAGGGTGTATTAATAATATTTGTAGCATCAAGGCGACCGCCCAAGCCAACCTCAAGCACAACAATATCGCACTCAAGGGCTTTGTAGCAAAGAAAAGCGGATGCAGTCAACGCTTCAAATTCAGTTATTATAATCTCTTGTTTTTCAAGGCTTTCAACAGCATTTCTGACCTTTTCAACATTTTCTGCAAAAAGGCCTTTATCAATTGGTTTACCGCAGAACTGCACTCTTTCAAGGAAATCTGTTACATAAGGTGAGGTATAAAGCCCTACCTTGTAGCCTGCATCTGTAAATACATTTGAAATTGCAGTTGAGGTTGAGCCTTTACCGTTTGTTCCTGCTACGTGAACATATTTCAAATCCTTTTGGGGGTTGCCGAGAAAATGCAACAAGGCATCCATCCCGTTAAGACCGGGACGGATACCGAATTTTAATAATGAATGTATATATTTTACCGCTTCAATATAATTCATTTGAGTTTAAGAAGACTTTCTTCAAGCATTGCGATTTTAGCTTTATGTTTTGCCTGAGCATCTCTCTGCTGAGCAACAACCTTTTCAGGTGCTTTAGCCATAAAGCCCGGGTTATTTAGTTTATTTTCAACGAACTCTAAATCTTTCTTTGCAGCGTCAAGCTCTTTCTGAAGTCTTGCTTTTTCTGCTTCAAAGTCAACAAGCTCGTTAAGAGGAATGTAAATCTTTGCGCTTTCTGTGATAACGCTTACACTACCCTCAATTTCAAACTCATCTCCGATTTCAACCTCGGAAGCAGATGCAAGTCTGTTCATAAACACGCTACCGTTTGTGAAATCCTCTGTATATTTAGTTGCAATATAGAGCTTTGCTTTCTTTGAGGGAGGAACGTTCATTTCTGCACGGCGGTTACGAACTGCTTTGATAGCAGACATAACGCGGTTCATAGCCTCTTCTTCAACAGGGAAATTAAGTGCTTCATCATACTTGGGCCACTCAGAAATCATAATAGATTCGCCATCGTGGGGAAGAGCAAGCCAGATTTCCTCTGTAATAAAGGGCATAAAGGGATGAAGAAGCTTAAGAGTGTTGCTCATTACATAAACGAGAACTGCTTTAGCAGTCTTCTTACCCTCTTCATTATCACCGTTAAGACGGATTTTTGCAATTTCAATGTACCAATCGCAGAATACATCCCAGATAAAGTCATAAAGATTCTGAACTGCGATACCAAGCTCATAATTTTCGAGAGAGTTTGTAACTGCTTTAACAAGGCTGTTGAACTGGCTCAAAATCCATTTATCTTCAGTTGCAAGATTTTCAGGAATGTGAGGTGCAGGTTCATCCTCACCAAGATTCATAAGAATGAAACGATTTGCGTTCCAGAGCTTGTTAGCAAAGTTACGACTTGCCTCAATCTTTTCAGGCATAAATCTCATATCATTACCGGGACTGTTACCTGTTGCAAGAGAGAAACGAAGAGCATCTGCACCGTACTGGTCGATAATCTCAAGGGGATCAATACCATTACCGAGAGATTTAGACATTTTTCTACCCTGTGCATCACGAACAAGACCGTGAATGAGAACTGTATCAAAAGGAACTCTGCCTGTATATTCAAGAGCGGAGAAAATCATACGAGATACCCAGAAACCGATAATATCATAACCGGTAACAAGAGTATTTGTGGGATAATAATGCTCTAAATCTTTAGTTTTATCAGGCCAGCCGAGAGTTGAGAAGGGCCAGAGAGCTGAGCTGAACCAGGTATCAAGTGTATCCTCATCCTGAGTAAGCTTTGCAGAACCGCATTTACAGCATTTATCAGGTGCATCAACAGAAACAGTTACACCGCCACAATCTGCACAATACCAGGCAGGAATTCTGTGACCCCACCAGAGCTGACGGGAAACGCACCAGTCACGGGTATTGTTCATCCAGTTAAGGTAGTTCTTTGTAAATCTTTCAGGAACAAATTTTGTTTCTCCGTTTTCAACCGCTTCAATAGCAGGCTTTGCAAGAGGAACCATACGAACGAACCACTGCTTTGAAACCATAGGCTCAATTGTGCTGTGACAACGATAGCAGGTACCAACCTCGTGCTTGAGGGGTTCGATTTCCTTAATATAGCCACCTGCTTCAAGGTCTGCAAGAATTGCTTTTCTTGCTTCCATAGTGGTCATACCTGCATATTTACCGCAATCAAGAACCTCGGGCTCATTTTCAGTTGCTCTGCCACTTGCAATAAGCTCGTCTGCATTTTTCTTATCCTCTGCACCTGTAAGGCGACCATCATAAGTGAATGTGCGGACAATGGGAAGGTTACATCTCTGACCAACCTCAAAGTCGTTGGGGTCGTGAGCGGGAGTGATTTTAACAACACCTGTACCCTTTGTCATATCTGCGTGCTCATCGCAAACGATGGGAATTTCTTTATTGAGAAGAGGAAGAATAACGTGGCAACCGTGAAGGTGCTTGTATCTTTCATCCTCTGCATTGATAGCAACTGCAGTATCGCCAAGCATTGTTTCGGGACGGGTTGTTGCAAGCTCAAGCTTCTCCCCTGTTTCCTTAACAGTATAGAGAAGATGCCAGAAATTGCCATCCTTTTCCTCATATTCAACCTCTGCATCGGAAATTGAAGTATTACAACAGGGGCACCAGTTAACCATACGGTTGCCTCTGTAAATCAGATCCTTATCATAAAGAGTTTTGAAAACTGTATTAACTGCCTTGTTACAGCCCTCATCAAGAGTAAATCTTTCTCTGTCCCAGTCGCATGAGGAGCCAAGCTTTTTGAGCTGCTCAACAATTCTTCCGCCATACTGCTCCTTCCAAGCCCAAGCTCGCTGGAGGAAGCCCTCACGACCTAAATCCTCTTTAGAAACGCCATCAGCACGCATTGCTTCAACAATTTTTGCCTCAGTAGCAATTGAAGCGTGGTCTGTACCGGGAAGCCAAAGGGTATCAAAGCCTGACATTCTCTTCCAACGGATAAGAATATCCTGAAGAGTATTGTCAAGAGCGTGACCCATATGAAGTTGACCTGTAATATTTGGTGGCGGAATAACGATGGTATAGGTGGGCTTACCCTCTTCGCACTTAGCGTGGAAATATTTACCATCAAGCCAGGATTTATATATACGTTCCTCAACATTTTTAGGATCGTACTGTTTTGCGAGTTCTTTAATCACAAAAAACTCCCCCTTAGTAAAAAATCATTCACCGTATATTATCACATATATTAAGAAGAATGTCAATGATTAACAGGTACTTTTTAACCCTATTTTTCATACATTTATATACTGTTACTAAATTACTATCTTGTTTTTCTACAACTGATGAAAAATACTTAATTGCAAAGAGTTTCAATGTGATATATAATTGAACTATAGGGGTGATATTATGGGCAAAATGTCTTTAGGTTACTTTTTTCAGAAAGAACCAAAAGCTGAAGGTTATGTTGCAAACAGAGATGTTTTGAACTATGCAGTAGGTCTTTCAGGGCAAAACATTTCCTACGGGTATATTTCAGGTTGGATACGTTATTTCTGTATTAACCTTTTAAAAATTGACCCGAAAAAAGTTGGTAATATATTTTCTCTCACTTATGTGTGGGATGCTATCAACGACCCCATTGTTGGAGCAACTATTGATAGAAGAAGACATAAGCCATATAACAAATTGCGACCATATCTTTTATATTTTCCGCCAATTATCGGTGCATTGTCAGCTTTATTATTTATGAATGTACCTTTCGACGAAAACGGAAAAATCATTTACATATTTATCGTTTATATTATCTGGGACTTTTTCTATTCCTTCCAGGATGTTGGTCTTTGGGGTATGATTGCCCTTGCCTCGCCCCATTCCAATGAACGAGCAAGAATTGCACAATGGGTTTCCATCGGTGCAGGCGCAGGTGGTGCAATTTGCGGATTATTCCAACAATTCAGAACAATGCTTAACAGTGCAGGTATTGATGATATGTATGTATTCATTATTTTCGGTGCTGTTTTCGGTCTTGGTGGCGAAATTCTTTCCATGAGAGCCCATAAAATTAATGAATTAGTTGAAGGAGGCGAACCTGAAGAAAGCGTTTTTAAATCTCTTACAATACTCAGGCACAACCCCACCCTTTTGCTTATTTCTCTTGCAAGATTTTCACAAGGATTTTGCCCGAAAGTGCAGAATGCATATTTCTTTGAAAATGCAATTACTTTCACAAACGGTAAATCCCTTGAGGTTCTTTTTGGTCTGCTTGCAGGTATTCCGGGTACGGCGGCTATATTTTTCGCTAACAAAATTGCAGAAAAAGTCGGAGGTATGAAAAAACTTCTTGTAATATCTCAGGTTGCCGCTATCGCAATCAGAGTTATCGCTTATTTTGTTGGTTACAACTCCTGGCCACAGTTCATTATAATGAGTGCGCTGATTTCACTTGTAAATCTCCCCGGTAGCCTTATGGACATTGCTCACAGAACACTTACAAGCAACTCCATCGATGAGGTAGAGCTTAAAACGGGTGTTCGTACTGAGGGTGTTTCTTTCTCAATGCAGAATTTCACAACAAAAATGACTACTGCTGTTACAACATTTATTGAGGGCAGAATGTTAAGCTACCTAAAATATGACAGCTCGCTCCTCCAATCAGGTATAAAACAAAATGCAAAATTTTTAAGATGGCAATGGCCTATGTTTATGTTAGGTCCTGTTGTTGGCGCCATTCTCTACCTGATAATTATTTCCTTTGTTAAGGACAGTAAAGAGCACAGAGAAGAGGTTGAACGACAGCTAAAAGAGCGAAAAGAGGCTTTAAATGCTCAGGAAACTGTTCTATCTTCTGAAAATGCTTGATTTTTCTTGAAAAGTATAATATAATTTATTGGTAAATAAAAACTGCTCAAAGGAGTTTTGTAAAAATGAATATTAAAAAAGAAAGAAGCCTTGTTGCTTACTACCTTTTCTCATTCCTCACTCTCGGTATTTATGCTCTTGTTTTCTGGGGCAAATATACTAAGGATGTTAATGACCTTTGCGAAGGCGACGGCAAAAAGACAATGAAATTCAAATATGTTGTTCTTTTAAGCATCATCACAGTTGGTATTTTCGGTCTCGTTTGGAGATGCAAGCTTGCTAACAGACTTAAAGAGAATGCAGAACGCTATGACCTTAAGTTCAGCGAGGGTGGTGCACTTGTTGTTATCTTCACTCTCTTCGGTCTTGTTCTCGGTGATTTCATCCTTATTAAGAACTTCAACAAAATGGCTAAGGCTTATAACGACTACAACGGTCTTGCAGACCCCGATGCAGATAAGAAAACATTTTTATTCGCAGACGAGGATTAATTTACATATTTAAATTTTATACAGATTCGTAAAAAGTGAACCTTTTTGCGAATCTGTTTTTATTTTATATAAAAATCGGACAGACACAATTAATTGAGCTTGTGTCTGTCCAATTTATTTAATTAATACTTATCTGTTATAGCCTTTGCATTTGAGTAGGCACTGTATGTGCTACTCTTGTATGCTTTGATTTTGTAGGTATATTTCTTACCCTTCTTTGCAGATGAATCTGTATATGAAAGGTTTGAAACACCTTTTTCTGTTTTAAGCTTTGAATAAGAACCACTACCTGTTTTGCGGTAGATTACATACCCTTCGGCACCTGTTACCTTAGTCCAGGTAAGCTTAACGCCACTCGTTGTGCTTGAAGGTGTTTTCAATGTGGGGTCTGCAAGGTAAAGCTTTGAAAGTGATGCAGACTGACTTGATATGCAGTCATCACCCTTAGCACGAATTGCATAATAATATTTAGTGCCAGATTTTGCGGTTTTATCTGTGTAATAGGTTTTGCTTGTTACACCTATATATTTATATTCACCACCGCTTACCTTACGATAAACATTATATTTTTGTGCACCACTTACCTTACCCCATTTAACAAGAACACCGTAAGCAGAGTTCTCAATTGATTTAAGGGTTGGCTCGTCTATATGCTTTATAGCTAAGCTTGTACTAAATTCAGAAAAACCGGCTTCATTTTCAGCTTTTATTCTGTATCTGCAGGTTTTTCCTGCAGGTGCTTTTTTATCGTTAAAATAGGTATTACTTGTTGTGCCTATATATTCATATTCTCCACCGCTCACCTTTCGGTAAACCATATAAAAATCTGCACCTTTTACTGTACTCCACGTTACTTTAACATAGTTATTTGCATTATATACTTTCTTAAGAACGGGCGCAGAGCATTTAAGCTGAGGTATATCTTCAGATTCAAGAATCAGTTTACATTGGGTGCATTCTTTATATTTTAATCCGTCTTTGTAAACAGTTGCTTTGTCGATTTTCCAACCGGATGCAGTGTGAGTTGTTGTATTATAATGAATAGCAACATCATAAAGATCTTCTCCAAACGAACAAAGTGATAATAAATAAGACCATTCATTTTCAGAACCAGCATAGAAAATATACTTTAAATCATCGCATCCATAGAAAGCACCATAACCAATACGCTTTACATTATCGCCGATTGTAACAAAGATAAGGTTATAGCAACAGCTAAAAGCATACTCACCTATACGCGTTACACTATCGGGGATTGTTAGTGATGTGAGGCTTTCGCATTTATCGAAAGTAAAATCACCTATACTCGTTACACTATTAGGGATTGTTAGCGATGTAAGGCTTACGCATTTTACGAAAGCAGAATTACCAATACTTGTTACACTATCAGGAATTTCTATTGATGTTAGTCTTGTGCAATTATTGAAAGCAGAAGCACCTATACTTAGTACACCATCAGGAATTTTTATTGATGTAAGTCTTGTGCAATTATTGAAAGCCGCATTACCTATACTTGTTACACCATCAGGAATTTTTATTGATGTAAGTTTTATGCAATTATTGAAAGCAGAAACACCTATACTTGTTACACCATCAGGAATTTTTATTGATGTAAGGGTTGTGCAATTATAGAAAGCCCAATTGCCTATGCTTGTTACACCATCAGGAATTACAATATCTTTTGCCAATTCACCGTTTATATAAAGATTTTTTGCGTAGGATAAGGGATTAGCATAGGAATCCATAAAATCGATACCACACCAAGCAGCGATATTCGGAATACATACAGATGTAAGGCTTATACAATAACCAAAAGCTTCTTCCCCTATACTTATTACACCATCAGGAATTTCTATTGTTGTAAGACTTGTGCAAGACTTGAAAGCAGAATCACCTATACTTATTACGCTATCAGGAATTATAATTGAGGTAAGACTTGAACAATAAAAGAAAGCGTCTTCTCCTATGCTTATTACGCTATCAGGAATAACTATTGATGTAAGGCTTGTACAATCAAAGAAAGAATATTCACCTATACTTGTTATAGGTAAACCTTTATATGTATCCGGAATAACAAATTCACCACTTACAGATGTATCACAATCGGATACAGAATAAGATTCACCATCCTCATTCAACTGAAATGTCAAATAATCAACACTTGCAGCAGAAACAGTAACAGGCACACTTGTTATTATGCTTATTACCATTAACAATGATAAAATCAAGCTTACTGATTTTTTCATAAACATTCACCTCAAAAGCTCATTGAAATTTGATTACATAAATATATTAACATAAATTGGTGAGTCTTTTAAATAGCATATATTAACAAAAAACGCACTTCTAATTTGTGCAACAAAAAACAACTCCCTGCATCTCTGCAAGGAGTTGGAAATAACAAAGAAACAATTATCTCTTTGAGAACTGGGGTGCACGACGTGCGCCTTTGAGACCGTATTTCTTTCTTTCTTTCATTCTGGGGTCACGAGTGAGAAGACCTGCTTTCTTGAGGATGGGACGAACATCGTCTTCACTCTGAAGAAGAGCTCTTGCGATACCGTGACGGATAGCACCAGCCTGACCTGTAACGCCACCACCGTTTACGCGGCAAACAACATCGTATTTTTCGAGAGACTCTGTGAGAGCGAGAGGCTGACGAACGATGAGCTTAAGTGTTTCAAGACCGAAATAATCGTCGATATCTCTGTCATTGATTGTAACCTTACCTGTACCGGGATACACACGAACACGTGCAACGGATTTTTTTCTTCTACCTGTACCGTAGAAATATGCTTTGCTTTCGTACATAATTAGTGCCTCCTCCCTTAAAATTCTCTAACGATAGGCTTCTGAGCGGTCTGTTCGTGTTCTGCACCTGCATATACACGAAGACGAGCTATTGCAGCTCTGCCGAGGGTGTTATCGGGAAGCATACCCTTAACAGCCTTCTGCATTACGAACTCGGGCTTTTCTTTCATAAGAATACCGTATTTAACGGATTTCATATTACCGATGTAGCCTGTGTGATGATGATAGTATTTGTCTTCAAGCTTGTTACCTGTGAGAACAACCTTAGCAGCATTGATGATGATAACGCTGTCGCCACAGTCTGCGTGAGGAGCGAATGTGGGTTTGTGCTTACCACGAAGAAGAACAGCAGCTTCAACAGCAACCTCGCCGAGAGTTCTGCCTTCTGCGTCAAGAACATACCACTGGCGCTCGGGTTTGCCTTTGGGCATATAAGTAGACATAACAGTTACCTCCGAATAGTTTTGAGGGCTTTCCCCTCTTCATTGCCTTGATATATTATCACAAGCCAAAATCAAAGTCAACACTTTTTTTGCGAGAATTTAAAATAATTCTTGCTATCTCTCGTTTTCTTTGTTTTTCTCTTGTTTTCATATATTTTTCTCTTGTGGCAAATTACACTTTTTACATAAAAACAATGTGGAATTTGCAATAAAACACAAAATCCACATTGTATAATTTGTATATTCACCTTGCTAATCTGCTATAATCCTTAACGATTTCAACTCTTTGCTTCCTGCGTTTTTTACGCTTACGCTGATTTTTAGTTCCGAACCAAAGAACAATCAAAACAACCACAACAACAATAAGCACCACAAGGAAAGCCTTTGAGGTTGCAATGCCCTCAATCCAGCTGAACATTGCCCAGAGATAATTTTTCTTAACTGTCTGAAAAGCAACAAGCTCCACATCGGCAACCGCAACATCCTTATACATTAGCTGTGCCTTGCCAACTGTTGCGCCCTTTTCAATAGGAGAATCAACTGTTTCAGGGAAGTTATCGGGAAGCTTAAGGGTTAAATCATCTATAGTCAAATCCTCATGAATAACGCTTGTTACCGAGGCTTTTGGCACAAGACCAACATAATCTGCTCCTCTGCCGAATTTAACGCCGACCTCACTCATAACATAGGTTTCATCTGCGAGAACCTTAATTTTTATATTATCAAAAGCCCAACGGAGCATATAACGACACATAAGAAAAGCGGTGTTATAATATTTACCATCAATCAATCTTTCGGTCTCGCCCTTCATAGCGATGGAAATATATGTATAACCATCCTTTGTTGCACTTGAAATAAGGCAGGCACCCGCTTTATCGGTTGTGCCTGTTTTAAGACCGATTGCCTCTTCATAATAATATTCAGAATAGCTGTTAAGAAGCGGGTTTGTGTTATAAAGGTAACGGACATCACTTTTGTTTGTTTTTGGCATTGTTTTACCATACTTTGAAGATAATTTTACAATCGTTTCGTTACTCAGTGCCTTTTTGGCTATTAAATACATATCGCTTGCAGTTGTTCTGTTCTGAGTATCACTATCAAAGCCCTTAACAGATTCATCATCAAGTCCGTGAGCATTTGCAAAACGAGTGTTCTCGCATCCTAATTCCTGAACAAGTGTATTCATTTTCGCAACAAAGTTCTCAGGCTTACCGTCACCAAACTCCTCTGCTAAAACTGCTGCAGCATCGTTAGCACTAGGTAAAAACAAGCAATATAAAAGCATTTCAAGAGTTGTTTTTTCATCTGCTAAAAGTCCTGCAACAGAGCTTCCCGTACCATCAAGGCTATGAACAGCTTCATAAGAGCAGGTAATTTTCTTCTGCAAATCATTACATTCGTTAAGCACCACAAGGGCGGTAACAATTTTAGTAAGAGATGCAGGTGCAGTTATTTTATCGGCATTTTTGCTGTAAATAACAGTATCGGTATCTGCATTAACAAGAAGGGCAATACCTGTTTCATATTCAGGGGCTTCAATATCATAATATTCGCCCTTGGTTTTAACCTTATCTTCCGTTCCTGTTGCCAATGCAGGAGTACACAAAGAGAATATTAAAATCAAACAATTTATTAAAATCAGTAATTTTTTCATAGACAATCACCGTGAAATGTTATATTATAGGTTTGTGCATTCGGCACTATACAGTTTATTCTCCGGTACAGGCAAGCCTGTACCTTACGGTTAACAAATGTATTATAACATCTAAACAGAAGAATTGAAATACTATTTTTTAAAAAAAGGAGAACAAAATTATGGTATTCATTACCGGAGATACTCACGGCGACCCTGAGAGACTTTCAAAAGCCGCTCTGAAGGATTTAAACGAGGGCGACACCTTAATTGTTTGCGGTGATTTTGGCTTTATCTGGGACCAATCGAAAGCCGAGCAGAAAATTCTCAAGGCATTTTCCAAAAGAAAATACAATATATGCTTTATTGACGGAACTCACGAAAATTTTGACCTACTTAACGGATACCCTCTCACCACCTGGAACGGTGGCAAGGTTCATCAGATTTCCGATAACATTTTCCATCTGATGCGGGGTCAGGTTTTCACAATTGACGGTCTTAAAATATTCACTATGGGTGGTGGTGAAAGCCCTGACCTTGATTCAAGGCTTGAGGACAACCCCTGGCTCAAATATGAAATACCCTCAAAGGAGGAGCTCCTTGAGGGCGCGGAAAACCTTGAAAGAAACGGTTGCAAAATTGATGTTATTCTCACCCACGAGCCATCCTCAACCATCAAGGGCTTTTTAAAGCTTGGCGAAAGCGAGGCAGTAAGGGTTACAACTCTTAACGCTTATTTTGATGAGCTTTCAAAATGCAGTGAGTTTCAGCGTTGGTTCTTTGGCAGCCTGCACCTTGATAAATACATTTCAAACACCTACATTGGTGTTCACAAAGCAATTGTAAACGCCCACACGGGAGAAAGGGTTAAATTTTAATTATGAAAAAGCAAATCAACAAAAAGAAGCTTAAAAAGATTTTATTATCTGTTCTTTGTGTGGTTGTTGTTTTATCAATAATTGCAGGATCGGTTGCATTTATTGCAAACCTGCCTGACAAAAGAGAGCCCGAATTCAACAAAAGCTCTGAAAAAATCGAGAAGCAAGCCTTTGATGAGGGTGAATTTAAAATGGGTGAATATGATTTGATTGTTTCACCAAATGGTGATGACAAGGCAGACGGAACCTTGGAAGCACCTTTGAAAACCTTAAACGGTGCAAAAGAGAAATTAAAAGCATCTGACATTCCCGAAGGCAAAAAGGTTACAGTATGGTTCAGAGAAGGTACATATACATTTTTTGATACTGTTGCATTTGACGAAAACGACAAGGACAATGTTCTTTACCGTTCATACCCCAACGAAGAGGTTATTTTCTCAGGCTCTAAGCAAATCAAAGGCAATTGGAAAGAGACTGAACTTAATGGTGTTAAGGCCTTTGTAACAGATATGCCTGTTGAAAGTGAAGATGATTATTTCCGTTCACTTTTTAAGGACGGTAAAAGACTTAATCGTTCAAGCTACCCAAAGGAAGAGCAATTGAAGGTTAAAGACCCGAAGCTTGATGAAGCCATCGCGCCTGAGGTTGACCCTGATTTCTTCACACATTCGGTAGCTTTCTATGCTGACACTAAGGATATTCTTGAATTCAGCAATCCTGAGGACATTGATATAAGGCTTATGCATTTCTGGTGCGATGAGCTTATGCCTGTTCACTCAATTGACAAGGAAACGGGAAGAATTGAAACAAGAAAGCCCTCTTCAATGACAATCAGAGTTGAAGATAATTTCATTTTTGAAAATGTTAAAGAGGCGCTTTCTCTGCCGGGCGAATGGTATCTTGACAGAGCCGAAGAAAAGCTTTATTACATACCCGAAGAAAATGACACGGTTAAAAACACTGTGCTTTATGCAGGCGTAACAGAACAGCTTATAACAATAAACAAAGCCAAAAGCATTTCATTTCAAGGCATTAACTTTGAAAAGACCGACTGGGACCACACAGGCAAGGATTACGGATTTTATGGCAAGGCATTTCCCGAGGACCATCCGTTATATAAAAATATAGAATATAGCGGTGTTCATCCTCAGGCGGCATTTGAGGTGCCTGCATCGGTTTATATAACTGAATCAACAGAAATCAATTTTACAGACTGCAACTTTGAAAACATTTCATACACTGCGGTTAAGTTTGATAAGGCATCAAAGGACTGCAACATAACAAGCTGTTTATTCAACGAAATCGGTGGTAATGCAATATTTATCAATGGTGATTTTGTTGTTCCTGCAACAACCGAGAACATCAATGTTACAGACACACACATCAGCAATTACGGAAGAATTTTCAACAATGCTATTGGTATTCTTCTTACTCACGCCATAGACTGCGACCTGACTCACAACGAAATTCACGATGGCTGGTACACAGGCATTTCGGTTGGTTGGAACTGGGGCTACACAGACAATCCCACAAACGATATAAACATCAGCAACAACCTTATTTACAACATCGGTAACGGTTGGCTTTCTGATATGGGTGCTATTTACACTCTCGGTATTCAGCCCGACACCGTTATTTCTGAAAATGTTATTTACAATGTAGGTTGTGATGAGGGCAGATATGGTTATGGTGGTTGGGGTATTTACCTTGACGAAGGCTCATCGGAAATCCTTGTTGAAAAGAACCTGGTTTATGACTGCTCATCACAGACCTTCCACCAGCACTACGGTAAGGATAATATGATAAGAAACAATATCTTTGCATTCGGTGGCGAGGGTCAGTTCAGAATAACAAGAAACGAAGACCACAACTCATTATTCCTTTATAACAACATCCTTATTGGTGATGATTCTGTAATGTATTGGAACACCATAAGTATGGATTGGTTTAAAGATGATAACAACTTATATTGGGATTACAACACATTCGGCAAAACTGTTTTTTCAGGTAACTCGACAAGCATTTTTGACAGTGAAAATATTTTAGCTATGGAAGGCAGAGGCTATTATAACAATGCCATTCTTGCTGACCCGCTTTTCAAGGATGCCCAAAACCGCGATTTTACCCTTGCAGAAAACTCCCCTGCTTTTGACGGTGGCTTTGAGCCCTGGGAATACAATGCGGGTACAATAACTGAAAGATAAACGAAAAAACTCGGTCAAACGACCGAGTTTTTTACATTATTCATCTTTAATTCCGAACATTAATTTAAGAAAACCTCTTAAAAACTTCGGACTGCGACATACAACAACTTTCACGCTCACCACTCCTTATGTATTTGTTACATAATATGAGTGAACTTTAAAAGTGTTACAGTTGCCAATCCTTAAGGTCCTTAACCTCGTTATACATTGCAACATAGTTATTGTGTCTGCTGGGGTGAATTATACCATCTTTAAGAGCTTCTAAAATACAACAGCCTTTTTCAACTGTGTGAGAACAGCTTGTGAATTTGCATTTACCGAGATACTCGCTGAATTCAGGAAAGCAGAATGGCAGATTCTCTTTAACGATAATATCACTGCTTTGCTCAATATCAAGAGAAGAAAAGCCGGGTGTATCTGCCACAAGACCGTTTCCGATATGATAAAGAGTAACCTCTCTTGTAGTATGGCGACCGCGACCTAATTTATCGCTTACCTCCCCTGTTGCAAGAGAAAATCGTTCATCAATGCAATTAAGAAGAGAGGATTTCCCAACACCTGTATTACCTGTGAAAACAGTTATGCCCTCACCTATCATTGATTTTACCTTGTCGATACCCTCACCTGTTTTACAGCAAACGGAAGCAACCTCAATACCCGCTTTTTTATAAACCTCTTCAAGCTCTGTTGTATCGCCCAAATCACTTTTGGAGAAAACAACACAGGGCTTAATGCCCTTATCAACTGCAATAGCGGTCATTTTATCAATAACTAAAAGGCTCGGAACAGGCTCTTTAACAGAGGAAACTATAATAAGAGTATCAATGTTTGCCACAGGTGGTCTTAAAAGAAAATTTTTTCTTTCCTTAATTTCATCGATAGTATTTTCTCTGTCCTGACGGACTGTGATAGTTACATTATCGCCTGCAAGAGGGATTATTTTTTTCTTTCTGAAAGCACCTCTTGCTTTACATTCATAAATCTCTCCGGCGGCTTCTACATAATAGAAACCGCCGATACCTTTTATAATTATTCCTTCTAAAACTTTTTCCATAAATCACTTATTCCTGCACTTGTGGTTGGTCCTGAGCTTGTAGCTGGTCCTGAAGCTGCTGTTCTGTGCTGCTTTCCTGAGGAGCAATAGTTTCAGTAGATACAGGAGCTCCGTTTTTCACAACTGTTAAAACAATGGCAGTTGTTTTATCAAGATTAGGAGCAGTTGAATAATCAGGAGATTGATTAATAACTGTACCCTCTGCTTCAAGGCTCTGTTCATATTTAACAGTAACATTTTTATAGCCTAAGCCATTGAGTGTGCTAAGTGCTTCTGCTTCGGTAAGCCCTACAACATTAGCATAAAATGCCACATCGTAGGTTTTCTCTTTTGTGAATTTAGCAGGCTCTCTTGTGAAGTTAACGGTTGCCTCATAATAAAGGGTATCATTAAGATAAACAACCAATTCAGAATCCTCTTCGCTACCGCTTGCAGTTACAAGGTAGGTTGAATTCAAGGAAGAATTAACTGTTTCTGTTTTTATTAGCTCTTCATCAAGATAAACCTTAACATTTACACTATCTGCCTTGGGAAGATTAAGAGTTTTTTCTGCAGTTACACAGCCCGAGCTTACAGTCAGAACAACTGTGTCGCCCTCTCTTACGGGTGAGCCGTTTGCAGGTGACTGACTGAGAACATAGTCCTTTTCAACTGTACTGTCGGCACTTTCAACCTTATAAAGCACCAAGCCCTTTTCTTCAAGTAGTTTTTTTGCATCCTCAAGGGATTTACCCTCTAATTTGGGCATTTTGAAAAGCTTGCCTGAATCCGCATCCGCCGCATAATAAACTGTAACTGTTGTTCCGTAGGCAACAGTGGTATTTGCGGCAGGGTCTGTTCTTACCACCTGACCCACTGTAACAGTGCTGTCTTCAGTAGGAACAATTGCAACCTTAAAGCCCATTGTTTCGAGAGTATTGCTTGCTTCACGGAAATTCTTTCCTGTAAAATCAGGAATAACCTGACCCTCGCCCGCTTTAGCTATATAAAGAATAATTGTTGAGCCCTCAGGAACCTCTGTACCTGCTTTGGGGTCCTGGTCATAAACGCTACCCTCCTGAGCATCGGAGAATGAAGCATAGTAAACCTCAAAATTATATTTTTCCTTATATTCTGCATTATCCTTAATCTGAAGCTCATAGTTCATACCAACAAAGCTATCAACCTCGATATCTTTATTTCCGAACAACTTCGAACCAAGAAGAATAAGAACAAATAAAACAAGCGCAACAATAACACCTGCAATTACAGGCTTTTTATTAGATGATTTCTTCTGAACATCCTGAACAGGACTTTCTGCAGCATCAGATATAGCACTTACCTTCCTCTTGAGCTCTGTTGCGGGTGGAACCATAACGGGCTTTTCCTTGATTTCAGCAGTTGCAGTTTTAACAACAGGAATTGCTCTTGTTTTTTCCTGAATTTTACCGATAGGACGGGTTGCATCCAAATCCTCATAATATGTCTGATAATCAAATTTAATGTTAGGATTTCTCTTTAATTCCTCTAAATCCATAAGCATTTCTGCGGCACTCTGATAACGCTCACGAGTGCTTTTCTGCATTGCTTTCATTGTAATCTGCTCAAAGCCAACAGGAATACGGGAATTAATTGTTCTGGGAAGGGCTGCCTCATTATTAACCTGCATAAGAGCAACGCTGACCGCATTATCTGCATCAAAAGGTAATTTTCCTGTAAGCATTTCATAAAGCATAATACCAACAGAATACAAATCCGCCTTTTCATCTGTTAACTCACCCTTTGCTTGCTCGGGGCTTATGTAGTGAACAGAGCCGATTGCTTTTTCGGTAACGGTACGACTTTCACTATGGCTGAATCTTGCAATACCAAAATCCGCAACCTTAATTGTTCCGTTTTCAAGAAGCATAATATTCTGAGGCTTAACATCTCTGTGAACAACACCCTTATCGTGAGCGTGCTGAAGAGCGCGAAGTATCTGAATAATGAAGAACAATGCCTCATTCCAATCAATAACACCGCGTTTTTCAATATATTCCTTAAGGGTGATACCCTCAATATATTCCATAACAATATACTGCAATCTGTCACCAAAGCTGACATCATAAACCTTTACAATGTTATTATGTGACAAAACCGCAATTGCCTTTGACTCATTTTTGAATCTTCTGCGGAATTCCTCATTTGCCAAATATTCTTCCTTAAGAACCTTAACAGCAACAATTCTGTCATCAATATTGTCGTATGCCTTGTAAACAACCGCCATACCGCCAACACCGATAACATCCTGAATTTCATATCTTCCGTCAAGTCTTTTTCCTACATAATTTTCCATACTTACTCTCCTTGAATTTCTGCGGTCATAACAACAACAGTAACATTGTCACGACCACCGGCATTGTTTGCCTTTTCCACAAGTTTTTCGGTTGAAGAATCACCGTATTCATTAATTATTTTAAATATTTCATCGTCCTCAACGTAACCATTGAGTCCGTCTGTGCACAAAAGAAGTGTATCGGCGCCATTAACATCAACAATATCAAATTCAACATCAACCACATACTCAATGCCGACTGCTCTTGTTATAACATTTCTGTCGGGGTGTACCTTTGCTTCTTCCTCCGTGATTTTGCCTGTATCAACAAGCAACTGAACAAAGGAATGGTCCTTGGTAACAGCCTTGATAGTGTCATTAATAATATATGCTCTGCTATCACCCACGTGGGCTATAACCGCAATTGAGCCTAAAACAAGGACTGCAACAACAGTTGTTCCCATTCCCTTAAGCTCATAGCTTTCCTGCGCTTGCTTAAACACTGCAGAGTTAGCGGTATTTATTGCAGAATTCAAAAGATTTTTTGCACTGTTAACGGACAATTTATCACGGAAGCCTCGCTTGATTGCTTCCGAAATTTTTTCAACACAGATACTGCTTGCTACCTGACCGCCTGAAACACCGCCCATACCATCGCAGACCACTGCCCAACAGTCGCCATTTTCAAAATAGCCGAATTCATAGGCATCCTGATTGGTTTCACGAACAATACCTATATCTGTTTTCCCTTGTATTTTCACGGTGTTTCACCCCTTTCATAAGAGTGAGTGAATTCGAACCAAATATGCCTTAAATGTCCGATTTCACGCACCTTTTATATTTTTTTGTCTCGATATACGACAGTATAACTTCGCCAAAGAAAATCTAAAATGCACGCAAACTCGAACATTTAAGGTTCTGCG
>JAFSDL010000005.1 GCA_017436285.1 Clostridia bacterium | reverse complement strand
GTGGCGAGGTTTGTTCGTAGCATAAAACATTAATTTTTCCTGTTTTTTGAGTTTTGAATATGTTTATGGGGTTCTTACAGCTTTTTTACTGTAGGAACCCCTTGGTATATATGGTTTTATGCGGTCTGCGCTTTTTTTACATCCCCAAACAATAAACTACGATATTGCATTTTCATAGTTACGTTACGGACCATATTGCTGGTAGCTGGTGACTGGCGACTGGTAGCTAATTTTGCACTTCTCATTCCTAACTGCAAATGCAACGATTAAATCACAAATTATTCGTTGCATTTTCTTTTTATATATTGTATAATGAATTATCAATATACTAAAATAGGATTTTGTGTCCTGAAAGAAAGGTGGTTCTATGAAAAAAGCTTTTAAAATAATAGTTGTTGCAGTTGTTATAACCGCTATCATAGTTCTCTCCTCTATGCCCTTTGGGGCTATAGAAATCAAAAGATATTACGGTGACATTAACAACGATAATTATGTTACCACGCAGGATGTAATAATCGCCCTTTCCGTTGCCACAGGCATTTATGGCGATGACCTTACAGGAATGGATTTTGAAGCAACCGATATGGATGGCGACAACGACATTTCAACCAACGATGCCCGCCTTATTCTGAAAACTGCCGCAGGTCAGGAAATCAAAAAATATATGGAAGGCTATGAGTTTGACGAAAACGCTGATTTATTCCTGAAAAAAGTCAACGAAGCTCGAATTGAAGAAGAGGTTGGCACATTAAAGCTTTCAAGCAAGCTTTGCAGTCTCGCAAGAGATGCAGCTAAAGAATACGCTACCAAAACAGGTACTGCTTTCGCCCGTGAGGATGGCTCTTATTATTACACTCTGCTTGACGAAAACGAGATCAGCTACACCGTTGCAGATAAAATTATAATCCCTGCTTCATTCGGCTACAAGCAAGCCTTTGACGAAGCTATGGGAACCCGTCAGAGCAAAAAAGCACTTCTCAGCCGGAATTTCAAAAAATTCGGTATCGGTGCATACTCCAAGGATGGTCACACCTTCTATTGGTGCATTTTCCTTACTGATTAATTTATAAAACCAACACTCGAAAGGATGATAAAAATGAGTGATTACAGAATAGAAACTAAATGTGTTCAGGGTGGCTACACACCCGGTAATGGTGAGCCCCGTCAAATTCCCATTATTCAGAGCACAACCTTTAAATACGCCACAAGCGAGGATATGGGCAAGCTTTTTGACCTTGAAGCAAGCGGTTATTTCTACACCCGCCTTCAGAATCCCACAAATGATTCTGTTGCCGCTAAAATCTGCGAGCTTGAGGGCGGTACTGCCGCAATGCTCACCTCTTCAGGTCAGGCAGCCTCCTTCTACTCAGTTTTCAATATCGCCTCCTGTGGTGACCACGTTGTTTCATCATCCACAATTTATGGCGGAACATATAACCTTTTCGCAGTTACAATGAAGAAAATGGGGATTGAATTCACATTCGTTTCCCCTGACTGCACAGAGGAAGAGCTTAATGCCGCTTTCCAGCCAAATACAAAGGCAGTTTTCGGTGAAACAATTGCAAACCCCGCTCTTACTGTTCTTGATATTGAAAAATTCGCAAAGGTAGCCCACGCTCACGGTGTTCCACTTATTATTGACAACACCTTTGCAACTCCCGTAGGCTGTCGACCTTTTGAATGGGGTGCAGATATTGTTACCCATTCCACAACAAAATATATGGATGGTCACGGTGCCGCAGTTGGCGGATGCATTGTTGATTCAGGTAAATTTGACTGGATGGCTCACGCAGATAAATTCCCCGGTCTTTGCACTCCTGATGACAGTTATCACGGTATCACCTATGCAGAACGCTTCGGCAAAGAGGGTGCATTCATCACAAAGGCAACTGCTCAGCTTATGAGAGACTTCGGTTCAATCCAATCTCCTCAGAATGCTTTCTACCTTAACTTAGGTCTCGAAAGCCTTCATGTAAGAATGAAGCGCCATTGCGAGAATGGTCTTGCAATTGCAAAATTCCTTGAAGCAAACGATAAAATTGATTGGGTAACATACCCCGGTCTTGAAAGCGACAAATATTACAGCCTTGCACAGAAATATCTTCCCAATGGCTCTTGCGGTGTTGTTTCCTTCGGTGTTAAGGGTGGCAGAAAGGCTGCAGAAGAATTTATGAAAAAGCTTAAGCTCATTGCTATTGAAACTCACGTTGCAGATGCAAGAAGCTGTTGCTTACATCCTGCAAGCGCAACTCATCGCCAGATGAACGATGCAGAGCTTGAGGCTTGCGGTATCACTGCAAACCTTGTTCGCCTTTCCTGCGGTCTTGAAAATGCAGAGGACCTTATCGCAGATATTCAGCAAGCTCTCGGAGAATGATGCCGAGCATCATTCTCAGTGATATTCGCTTTGCGAGTGATATAAGCTAACGCGTGTGATATTCAAACCCTTGGTTTGAGTGATATATTTTGCTAAAGCAAAACGTTTCGGGGCTTGCAGCCGGCATTATAAAATGTTTGAAAGCGTAGCTTCCCCGAAACTTGCAACTTTCTACTTTCAACTATCAACTTTTGTAAAGGAGGTATGAGGAATGCCTATTAAATTACCCGATGAGTTACCCGCAGTAAAAACTCTTGAAGAAGAGAATATATTCGTAATGACCGATACCCGCGCTATAACTCAGGATATCCGTCCGTTGAAAATTCTGGTTCTGAACCTCATGCCGAAAAAAACGGAAACAGAAACTCAGCTTTCACGCCTTTTAGGAAACTCACCCTTGCAGGTGGAATTTGAGTTGATTCACACAAAATCCCACGTTCCCAAGCACACACCCAAGGAATACCTTTTAGCATTCTACAAAACCTTTGACGATGTTAAGCACAGAAAGTTTGACGGTCTTATTATCACAGGCGCACCTGTTGAAAAAATGCCCTTTGAAGAGGTTACCTACTGGGAAGAACTTTGCGAAATTATGGAGTGGAGTAAAACCCACGTCACAAGCACATTTCATATCTGTTGGGGTGCTCAGGCAGGTCTTTATTACCACTACGGAATAAAGAAATATCCTCTCCCTGAAAAATTATCAGGTATTTATTCTCACAAAGCAGATTACAAGCAATCAATTCTCTTAAGAGGCTTTGATGATGAATTCAAGGTTCCTCATTCAAGATATACAACTGTTAAAAGAGAAGATATTGAAAAGGTTCCCCAGCTTAAAATCCTCGCTTCCTCTGATGAAGCAGGTATATATATTACCTCCTCAGAAAACGGTAAGCAGATTTTTGTTACAGGTCATTCCGAATACGATACAGAAACTCTAAAAAACGAGTTCCTTCGTGATAAGGATGCAGGGCTTGATATAAAAATGCCAAAAAACTATTTCCCTAATGACGATATAACAAAGCAGCCCTTAAACACCTGGCGTTCTCACGCCAACCTTCTCTATTCCAACTGGTTAAACTACTTCGTTTACCAGACAACGCCTTATGATATTGAAGAGATATAATCATAACCACCAGTAAACTGGTGGTTTGCTCTGCCCCTATAAGGGGCGAATGCTGGCTTAGCCCCTCGAAGGGGCACTGAAAGTTTAGCACCGCATTACAATCTCAAGCAGCCGCTCACGAGCGGCTGTTTATTTTTGCTTACTTATTCTTGGCACCCGTAAACGGGTCTGTGTACTCTTTGAGGCTCAGTTGGTCTGCTGCGTAATCCTCTTCTAATTGATTTCTTATATATTCTGCGATTACCTTTTTATTTCGACCGACCGTATCTACATAGTATCCTCTACACCAAAATGTTCGTGAACCATACTTATACTTTAAATTTGCATGTCGGTCGAAAATCATCAAACTACTTTTACCCTTGAGATATCCCATAAATTGTGATACACTTATGTGCGATGGAATACTTACAAGCATATGTATGTGATCTGCACATGCTTCTGCTTCTATTATTTCCACACCTTTTTGCACGCATAGTTTTCTTAATATCTCTCCAATATCTTTTTTGATTTCACCGTATATTGCTTTTCTTCTAAACTTCGGTGCAAATACTATATGATATTGGCATCTGTATTTTGAATGTGCTGAACTTTTTATTTCACTATCTTTTTTCACTAATTTTTCCTCCTTGTACTTTGTAATGCGGCGGCCAAACCACATTCATTCTACTTGGAGGATTAATTATTTGCAACTACTTCGGCGGCTTTGAGCTCGCCGTTTTTGGCTTTGCTAAAGCCTTTTTCTTCCCCCGGTAGAACCGGGGGTTTATTTCCACCCCTAAAGGGACCAAAAAAATCGCCCTCAACAACTCAAAAAAGTTGTTGAGGGCAATAACTATTTTATTAACTTATTTCCTGATTGTTTTCTGTTTCGAAAAAACTTTCATTCCGCACTCCGCATTCCGAATTTTCTGCTCTATCTTTACTCTTACTATGGCACAGGCAAGCTAGTGCCTTACGGGTATGTTTCTACTTGCAAAGCTTTCTGGCAGCTGGCGACTGGCGACTGGTAGCTTTTCACAGATTATCGTAATCAATCCTTTTATCCCTGAAATAAAACTCCCTATCGTGCTCACCTATTTCCCTAAGCACCCTGCAGGGATTTCCAACTGCAACAACATTTGCAGGAATATCTTTGGTAACAACGCTACCTGCGCCAATAACAGTATTATCGCCTATTGTAACACCGGGAAGAATAATTGCACCGGCGCCAATCCAACAGTTCCTGCCAATGTGAACGGGCATATTGTATTGATATGCTTTTTCGCGAAGCTCGGGAAGTATAGGATGCCCTGCAGTTGCCACAACAACATTAGGTCCGAACATTGTATAATCACCAACATAAATATGGGTATCATCAACCATTGTCAGACCGAAATTTGCATAAACAGATTTGCCGAAATAAACGTGATGTCCGCCCCAGTTAGCGTGGAAGGGTGGTTCTATGTAACAGTCCTCACCAATTTCCGCAAACATCTCCCTGAGCATTTTATCGCGTTTTTTCAGTTCTGTGGGTCTTGTCATATTAAAATCATAAAGCTTGTTGACATAACCTAACTGCTCAACCATTATATCGTCACCGCTTGGGTAATATATTAACCCTGAGTGCATTTTTTCTTTATTTGTCATAAAACCAACTCCTATGGAAAAATTATACCATAAAGAACAATCTTTACAACAGTTTACCATTGAAAATATCAAGAAAAAAGTGTATTATAGTATTTAATATAAAATAAAAAAACGGAGAAACAAAAATGAAAGTTACTGACACAGTTTTTTATGTAGGCGTAAACGACCACGATATTGATTTATTTGAGGGGCAATATGTTGTGCCAAACGGTATGGCATATAACTCTTATATTGTTAAGGGCGAAAAAACTGCCGTTATGGACAGCGTTGACATTAATTTTTACAGTCAATGGATGGCTAACATCAAGGAAACCCTCAACGGCGAAGCTCCCGACTATCTCATAGTTCAACATATGGAGCCCGACCATTCTGCAAGCATCAATATTTTTATGCAGACTTATCTCGACACCAAAATTGTTGCATCAAAGCAGGCTTTTGCTATGATGAAAAACTATTTCGGAACAGATTTCAGCAACCGACAAATTATTGTTGGCGAAAATGATACTCTTGATTTAGGTGGCAGAACCCTTACATTTATTACTGCTTCAATGGTGCATTGGCCCGAGGTTATTGTAACCTATGACAGTAAGGATAAAATTCTTTTCTCTGCAGATGGCTTCGGCAAATTCGGTGCTCTTGATGCAGATGAGGACTGGGCTTGCGAAGCAAGACGCTACTATTTCGGCATTGTGGGTAAATACGGAATTCCTGTTCAGAATCTTCTGAAAAAAGCATCTGCTCTTGAAATTGAAAAAATCTGTCCGCTTCACGGACCTATTCTCACAGAAAATCTCGGCTACTACCTTGACCTTTACAACACCTGGTCATCCTATGGTGTTGAAAGCGAGGGTATTGTAATTGCTTACACCTCTGTTTACGGCAACACAAAAAGAGCTGCTCTCAAGCTTGCAGATATTTTAAAGGAAAAGGGCTGTCCCAAGGTTGCAGTTACAGACCTTGCCCGTGACGATATGGCAGAAGCGGTTGAAGATGCTTTCCGTTATGGCAAGCTTGTTCTTGCAACAACCACCTATAATTCCGATATTTTCCCATTTATGAGAACCTTTGTTGATGCTTTAACTGAAAGACTTTATCAGAACAGAACTATTGCCATAATTGAAAACGGCAGTTGGTTCCCCACCGCCGCAAAGGTTATCAAGGGTATGCTTGAAAAATCAAAGAACATCACCTTTACAGATACAACAGTTACAATCAAATCTGCAGTTAACGAGGAAACAATAAAACAGCTTGAAGCTTTGGCAGATGAATTATTGAAATAAAATAAATGTAACCCCGTTGGTTTTTATTCAGAAAAAACCAACGGGGTAATTTAATTTTACAATTCAGGAAATACACTTGCAGCTTCGTTTAATATGTATTCTGCTTTTTGCTTTTCCGCCTTGTATTTTTCAGTATCTCTCACGCCTTCACCTTTCCACACAGAAAGAATTTCAGGGTATGTAAGAATAGTTTCAAAAGCTGCCCTTTTGCCGTATTTTCTTTTGATTATATCAATTATTTCACAAGGGGCACTATCTTCCTTTGCAAACAAAAAGCCCTTTGAAACCGCATAACAACAAAGCCTTCTGGCGCTTTCCTCTTCGCCCTTTTCACCGCAGGAAAGAACACAGTCAATTCTCTTTTCTATTTCCTCCAAGGGCAAAGTAAAAGCCTGAACCAGCAAGCAACCGATTTCCTTTTGAGAAAAGCCTCTTTTCATAAACGAGGTAACATAACCGCCAACAATTTTGTCAACATCCTTGTTGACCTCATCAGGTGCAGTTGTGCTATCTAAAATCCATTCAGGAACAAAATTTTTATTACTCATATTCTGCCATCCGCTTCCTTGACTATCAAATCAACACATTCTTCCGGCGAAAGACCGTCACACTCAATTGTAATATCTGCATATTTTTCATAAAGAGGAGCTCGCTCTTCGTAAAGCTCTTTAATGGTTGTGCCCTCTTTCATAGCAATACCGCGAGTATGGATGTTTTTTATTCTGCCTTGAAGCTCTTGGTGGCTGACCTTAAGATAAACTATCAAACCATTTTCTTTAAGCTTCGCCATAGCCTTTTCACCATAAACTGCGCTACCACCCGTTGCCACAACAGAATTCACAAAATCCTGCTTGCAGATTACAGCTTCTTCAAGGCGTATAAATTCATCAATACCGATTTTTGATATAGTGTCGCAAAGGCTCTCACCCGTTTCCTTCTGAATACTTAAATCAGTATCGCAGAAATCATAAAGCAAGCTCTTTGCAAGTATAACACCAATGGTACTTTTGCCCGCACCCGGCATACCTATTAAAACAATGTTTTTCATCACTTTAATCTCCGGCATAAGTAGGTGCATTTTTAGGTGCTGTGCCTTTTACAACCTCATGGTAGTATTTATATGTCATAGGAGTCTCTTTTTTAAGATTACCGGCATCAGTAACCTCACCTAAAAAAACAGTATGAGTGGCAGTTTCCATAGTGTCAATCACCTTGCAGGTTATATAACTCATTGCTTGAGGCAAAACAGGAAGATAGCCTTTAACAAGAGGTTCAATACCCTCAAACTTATCAACATCTCTACCGCTTCTGAAGCCAAATGAGCCTATAATCATAGGGTCAACATTCTCGCTTAAAATATTAAGCGCAAAAACGCCCGTATCCTTGATGCACTCATTTGTATAGTTATCATGATTAATTGAAACTGCAACAGTAGCAGGAGTTGAAGTTATCTGCATAGCAGAATTTGCAGTGCAACCTGTTGCTTTGCCCTTCGCCCAGGTTGTTACAACATAAACACCGTATGATAAATTAAATAATGCAGTTTTATCCATCACATTTACCTCCCAAAATATGTAAATTTCAAAAATTCCTGAAAAACCGACGAAACCGTAGTTCCGTCGGTTTTCGGATTATACTTCTCTGAAAGCATCTTTCCCAAGACTGCATACGGGACAAACCCAATCATCAGGAATATCTTCCCAAGCTGTTCCGGGTGCAATTCCGCTTTCAGGATCACCCATTTCAGGGTCATAAACATAGCCACAAGGACATTCGTATTTCATAAAAAATCTCTCCAATCTGAATATTAAACTCAGTCGTCAAAACTCTTTTCTGAAAACTTTACTACACCTGAATACGCGTCTATATCATAGTCGTATTCATATCTACCACTTTCAAAGCTTACCTCGTACACATGAATGCCTTTATCATAATCGAGCTCTATTTCAAGACCTCTGACATCTGCTTCTTTAAGACCTGCATGATTTAAAGCGATACTTTTAGCTTTTTCACGAGAGATTTTTTCGGCTGAATTTTTAGTAGTTTCTGCCTTTGTTTCAATTTTATTCACTTTCCCTACAGCTTCGGGTTCTTTTTCAGAAAACTTGATTGCGCCTGTAACCGCGTCTATATGGTATTCGTAATCATATTTACCGCTTTCAAAGCTCACCTCGTAAACATAGACACCATTTTCTTTATCAAGCTCTATTTCAAGCTCTCTCACATCGGCTTCCTTAAGCCCTGCGTGATTCAATGCAACGCTCTTAGCCTTTTCACGAGAGATAACCGCAGTTGAGCTTGTAGTAGCTTCTACAGGTTTATCCGGCTTATTAACCTCAGTTGCTGGTTCGGTTACCTTTACTGTGTTTTCTGCTTCTTTTTCAGAAAATTTAACTGCACCTGTAACCGCATCTATATGGTACTCGTAATCGTATTTACCACTCTCAAAGCTGACCTCATACACGAGGACGCCTTTTTCTTTATCCAGCTCAATTTCAAGCTCTCTTACATCTGCCGCTTTAAGCCCTGCGTAATTCAATGCAACACTCTTTGCCTTATCGCGAGGGATAACTGCGGTTGAGCTTGTTGTAGCTTCTGCGGGTTTATCAGGCTTGTTAACCTTAGTTACCGCTTCGGTTACTTTTTCAGCAGGCTTAACCGCCTCAGTCACCTTTTCGGTATGTTTAACCACTTCAGCTTTTGGTTCTTCGGTTTTGTTAGCAACCTCAACAACCTTTTCAGTATCAGTTACCTTTTCAGTATCAGTATCCTTTTTGGTTACAAGATTTTCAATTTTTGAAGAAACCTTTTCAATTACAGATGAAGCACCATTTTCATCAGAAGCTTCAGCAACAGCATTTTCGTTTGCTGTTTCAACTGTTGTGCCTTCAACTGTGGTATCAGGTTTTGCATTGTTTTCACTAAGCTTATCACCTGCGGCAAATCCGCCACCACCAACAACCATAAGAGCTAAGATAGCAATCAATATATTCTTTTTCATAAAAGCGCCCCCTTTCGTATGATTTTTACTACGCCATTATTTATTTTTTAATTAACCGAAATATCTCTTAAGAAGACCTTCGAATGCTTTACCGTGTCTTGCTTCGTCGCGAGCCATTTCGTGAACTGTATCGTGGATAGCATCAAGGTTCTGTTCCTTAGCCATTTTTGCAAGCTCGAATTTGCCGAGAGTTGCGCCGTTTTCTGCTTCTACTCTCATTTCAAGGTTTTTCTTTGTTGAGTCTGTTACAAGCTCCCCAAGAAGCTCTGCAAACTTTGCTGCATGCTCTGCTTCTTCATAAGCTGCTTTTTCCCAGTAAAGACCGATTTCGGGATAGCCTTCTCTGTGAGCAACTCTTGCCATTGCAAGATACATACCAACCTCTGTGCATTCGCCCTGGAAGTTTGCACGAAGACCCTCAATAATTTCTTCGCTAACACCTTTGGCAACGCCGAGAACGTGCTCTGCTGCCCAAGTCATTTCCTCATCTTTTACTTCAACAAATTTTTCAGCGGGGGCCTTGCAAAGAGGGCAAGCTGCAGGAGGATTTTCGCCTTCAACTATCTGACCGCATACTAAACATTTCCATTTTTTCATAACAATTGACTCCTTTAAATAAAATTTAATTTAATACTTTTTTATATATTATTCCGGCAATCCTTGCAGATGCCGTAATAAACTGTTTTCTGAGATTCAACCAGATGTCCTAAATTATCAAACACCTTAGGAACCTCATTTTTATGAAAGATATCTGTGATAACATCGCATTTCTTACAAAGAAAGTGGATATGGTCTTCAAGGTTCCCCTCGTAATGAACCTTTTTATCACTGCTCTCCACGATGGTTATAAGCCCTTCATCGTGAAGCTGACCCAAATTCCTGTAAACTGTGCCAAGGCTTATATTAGGAATTTTTTCCTTGACTCGCTCATAAATCATATCAGCAGTAGGGTGGTCACAAGAGCTTTTGAGTACCTTTAAAACCTCATCTCTCTGCTTTGAGCTTCTCATATAACCATCTCCTTTCGTTATCTCTAAATAGTAACGATTACTATTTACAGTTATAATATAGCAGATGGTTTAATCCTTGTCAACACTTTTTTTAAATTTTTTATATAAATTTTTTAAATATTTCAATTTGCTCATTCTGAATGTGGCAAAGCTCTTTATAATATTGGGAGGTTTCTTCATTAAGCAAAAGATATTTCCCAACTCTTCTGACTGCCTTAATAAAGCTTCTGTTGAATTCATATTCACCCTTACTCAAGGGACAATCTGCCCTGAAATCAAAAATAACATTCACTTCACCATCTTCTGAAGCCAAAGGAAACAAAGGGTAAATTCTGCAAGCAAGCGGACGTTTATTTCTGTCACAGTTGCCACTGCAAACTGCAAGCTTGTAACCATTATCTGTTTCTATTACATTTATATCCGGGTCAATAAGCTTCTCTTCACCGGGAAACAGAAGCATACCTGTTTTTTCATCCCCCTTGCAGCATTTACCATTGCAAATTTTTCCGCAATCAAAACTCAAGGGTGTTGTTCTTCTTAAAACAGAATAACAGCTTTTTAAAACATTTTCTTTTTTCATTTTAATACCTCTGACTATTTTCAAAAAAACTACTCATAATAATACAGGTAACGATTTTTCGTATACCTATAATTATAGGAGGTTGGAATTATGAACGAACAGAAAAACAACAGCATCGGTTGCACAGTTGACTCTTGCGTTTACCATGCAAAAAATGCAAATTATTGCACAAAAAATGCTATTGAGGTTGGCTCTTGCAATTGCGAAGCAAAATCAGTAGACGCAACCTGTTGCCAGTCATTCAAAGTAAAATAACCACAAAATCCCGCCCTTAACGGACGGGATTTTTACTTATTCCGGCTCATCCGTTACAAGATTTTCCACTTTGTCGGTAACTATATATTTATTGCCTTTGGGATTTCCGGCATAGGTGTTGCCTTTAATCACAACATCCGAGCTACAGGAAACATTAACCGCATGGGTATTGTTTAAAACAAAAAGGTTATTTTCAATTAAAACATTTCTGTGAACAGGTCCATTATATTTTGGGTTTTCAGGCTTAATAAGAATTGCATCCTCTTCGCAGTTCATAAAAGCATTTCCGCGAATAACAACATCATTCACACAACCGCTTTCAAACCATTCCTTAGCATCATCTGAAATGAGAATACCACTCATACCTGTATTTAAAAACTTATTATTTTCAATTCTTATTTTCCCTCTTGTTGTTGCAAGAACGCCTCGGGTAACAACTCTGTTAATAGTGTTTCCGCTGAATTCAAAATCAGGATTCCGTGAAACATTTTCTATAACGCCACCCTCTCCCAATGGTGCATCATAGGTGGCAAGGGTTAAATCATAATAATATTTATCCCGAAGAGTTGCCCTTAAAACCTTTGTTCTGCCAACCTCTATAAGAGTTTTGGGGTCAACAAAGGCAATTGTATCTCCCTCTTTTATGCAATCAAGCCCATAGGTCTGAGAATGAGGGAATTTCACTGTCAATTTATCCTTGTTACTTTCAACAATTTTAAAATAAATTCCGTGAACATTGCAAGCATCATCACCCGCACCGTCGAAATTGCAATTTCTTACTGCAATTTTCCCCTTGCACATACTGAACTGCATAAAATCAGCCCTGGAGCAAAAGTCAAGCTCACTATCCTTTACAGGAGAAAAGTCAAGATTTTCCAATGTGATATTCTCGCTATTCTGAGCAATTAATGCAAAAGCAGGGTTATAATGCTGTTTAACATTTTTTAATGTTATCTTTTTTGAGTTATCAATAAGAATACCCACCTGGTCTCTTATAACAGGAAAAATATAAAAAACCTGACCCTCAACATAGCTTTTGGGAGTGAGATACCTGACATTGAAGATTCTTTCCGAAACCTGACGAATATTGGATGCACCATTAAAAGGATGAGCTTCACTTCGGTTTATATGAAAATAGTTATCAGGCTTTGCAGTAGGCATCCACCAACCACTGTTCTGAAAATCCGTGAATTTCATTTTATAATCAGTGCCATACCAATAGTATTCACCGTTTTCTTCTCTGAAATCGCTTGATTCATCAATTTTAAATGTCACATAAAAGGGCGAAGCTTTAACAACGGTAATTTTATGCACATTGGGTTTAACCGTAACAATTGTGAGATTTTTAAGAACAATGCTTTCACAATTATTAATAAGCATATTTGTCATATTGCCATCAATTATAAAAACAGAATTATTGCAATCTATTTCCATATTTCTGACATTCTCAATTGCAAAACCGATTTTTCTCACATTGGGCTTTTCGCCATTTTTATATTCATTAACTGCCACAGTATTTGATATGAAAATTTCTCTTTTCTCGGCATTTTTGCTCATAAAAACATACTTACCCTTGGGAAGAGTAAGATTTTTGCCTACCGCAGTCTGAGCAGATGTATTAAAAAGATTTTTAAAGGCAGTTGTAGCCTCTGTATTGGGCTTAACACTGAATGATTCGGGGTAAATAACCACGCTAACACCTCGTATATAGTATAGTATATATATTACAATACCTACCGTTAAAATTCAATTCATAAATATTACAAATAATATAAATATTTTTATACGCACAAGAAAAGACCACCGAAATTATCGGTGGTCTTTTCTTGAACGGGAAGCTATTCACTTCCGACGTATCGTATTGGCATATTTATAATAACCCGACCTTGTTGTTATCATGTTGCGTAAATATGAACAAATTATGAACATTGTTGTATATTTAATTTCAGACATGCATTTTCACTTTCGCTTTATGCACTTTCACCACATAAAAAAACAATAATTTGTGCAGTTTTTCAGTTTGAAAACTGATGAAAAAACAGGCTTAATTATTGAAAGAAAATCAAAAATATGTTAATCTTAATGTGTATTAATAATAGTACCGCTTCGGCGGAACGGAGGTATATTATGGCAAGTATTCTTGATGCTTTCAAAGAAAAGCAAACAGAAAAAAAGGTTTATGACGGCAAGAAAATCAAGGTTGGTATTATCGGCTGCGGTTGGATTGCAGAGGCTCATCTTCAGAGCTACTTAAAATGCGAGGATGTTGAGGTTGTTGCATTTGCAGACCTTGTTCCCGGCAAGGCAGAAGCTTTTGCAAAGCAGAATGGCGTTGAAGGTAATTATTATTTAAGCGACAAAGAGCTTATTGATAACGAAAAAGACCTTGACGCAGTTTCAATTTGTACATATAACCGTGAGCACGCTCCCTGTGCAATTTACGCTCTTCAGCACGGTGTTCACGTTCTTCTCGAAAAGCCTATGTGCGTTACTCTTGAAGAAGCAGTTGAAATCTGCAAGGCAGAAAAAGAAAGCGGAAAGATTCTTTCCATCGGCTTCCAGCCCCGTTTTGATGCAAATATGAAAATGGTTAAAAAGATTTGCGAAAGCGGTGTTCTTGGTAAGATTTACTACATTCAGACCGGTGGCGGCAGAAGAATGGGTATTCCCACCCCCTTCGGCACATCATTTATTCAGGAGGATACAGCAGGCCTTGGTGCTCTTGGTGACATTGGTTGCTATTCACTTGATATGGTTCTCAATGCCATCGGCTATCCCAAGCCCCTTACAGTAACAGGCTTCAAGGCAGGTCTTTTCGGTAAAAAGCCTGAATATCTCCAGAAGCCCGAATACACAGAGGTTTTCGGTGTTGATGACTTTGCTGCTGCTTACATCCGTCTTGAAAACGATATCGTTCTTGACTTCCGTATTGCCTGGGCAATGCATTGTGACACTCCCGGTGACACAATCATTATGGGTACAGAGGGCGGTCTTCGTATCCCTTCCACAGAATGCTGGAACGGTTCAATCGGCGGTCCTATGACAATTTACCACAACATTGCAGGCGAGTGTGTTGAAACAATCATTCCCGAGTGCGATAACGACGGCGATAATTTCGATAAGAAAATCCGTTCATTCATTGATGCAATCGAATTCAACCTTCCTGCACCTGTTCCCTCAAGCCAGATTATTTATAATCAGGCGATTATTGACGGTATCGCTCGTTCCTCTGACCTTGGCAGAGAGGTAACAATCGAAATCCCCGAAATTTAAGTTATATAAAATTTATGACCTTAACAGAATTTCTGAAGTTCTGTTAAGGTCATTTTCTTTTTATTTAATTTATATCTAAGGGTGAAACTCTGTCTTCTTCTAACTCAATGTTAGAATAGCCATAAATCGCAGTTTGCAAGGTATGAGCCGCAAGAGGATAATCAACCGCCCAATACCATACAGAGCCTGAGTGAGCTTCTCGCGAAGCTTCATCGGGCATTACAATTTGCTGAACATCAAAGCTTGCCCAACCGCCAACAACTGCCTTTGTTGCAAGGGAAATCGCATCTGCTTCATCATAGCTTGTTTTCAGATAAGGTAAAAAAGTTTTAATATATCCTGTAACCTCAGATGTTTGAATTGTCTGCGCTTTTTGTAAAAGCCCAATCGTTGTCTGACGCTGTCTTCTTGTTCTGCTCACATCACCATCAGCATCGCAATTTCTGCTTCTACAGAAAGCAAGAGCCTCATCACCATTAAGGGTTACTGAGTCACCGGCAGCAATATCAAAATCATAGTGCTTATTAATATAATTGGCTTCATATTCCTGAACAGGAACATTTACTCCGCCCAATTCATCAATAACCGCCTTAAAGAAAGCAAAGTTAATCATAGCATAACCATCAATACGGATTTTAAAATGGCTTTGGACGGTATTTATAAGATTATCAATTCCGTAAAACGGGAAAGCAGAGTTAATTTTATTAAAGCTACCAACGCCATCGGGAGACTCAAGATAAGCAAAGCTATCTCTCATAATTGATGTTAATGTAATTGTTCCCAGCTTTTTATTAACTGAAACAATAATCATAGAGTCTGAAAGACCTGAAACTGTATTTTTATTTCTGGTATCAACGCCTACACAAAGAACATTCAGAACATCCTTGGAGTACATAACCTCACCACCGTTGGTTGCCCACTCCTTAAGCATTGCTTTAAATTCCTTTGCATCACCCTCATAAATCTTATCAAATTCTGGGTCATCCTCTAAAGCATCTGCCTCTTCTTCGTCATCAAAGTCATAAGTAAGGGTATCCTCCACAGGTGGAGGAGCATTTTTCAACCCTTGGTAATAATTAAATCCAATCGCAAAAAAGGCTATACAAAGAACAAGCAAAATGCAAATAATTATAATAGCAATCTTTTTGCTTTTTTTGTTGTTTTTATTTCTTCTTTTTTTCAACATTTCAAGCACCCTTCATCCCGTTATAAGAGGTTTTTACTGCTTCTTCACTCATATCACATGACATTTCATATATCGGAATATCAGTTA
This sequence comes from Clostridia bacterium, assembly GCA_017436285.1. Taxonomy (GTDB): domain Bacteria; phylum Bacillota; class Clostridia; order Oscillospirales; family Acutalibacteraceae; genus DTU089. Next base: position 13,799 of record JAFSDL010000005.1, on the reverse strand, counting down.
AAACTCCATTGAGAATTTCAAGCATATTACCCATAAGCGTTTTATCCTTGGGTCTTACTGTCTGATTCATAAAAAGCTCAAGAGCTTTTATTCCCGGTATTCTTTTTATACTGTTCTCGCCTCTTGAAAGAAAAGCAATTCCCGCAATCGGAACACCAACATTAACGCTTTCATCGTTTTTTCCGCTCCAAGGTGTGCCATAGGCATAATAAACACCGTCAATGCATCTTATTGCAGGCTTATCGTCATTGATAATTCTTGAACCGGGCAAATACTTTAACCACAAATGAGTATGGGTGGATTTACCTGTTCCTGAACGGGCAGAAAACAAATAAGCCTTGCCCTCGTATTCAACACACGATGCATGAAGCATCATTCCGCCAAAACGAGTTAATTGCTCATAAAAATAGCCACCACTCCAAAGGCATTCGCATTCGCCTAAGGTCATTTGCGGATTTTCTGCATATCTATCTATATAAAATTGTTGTGAAACATTAATTTTAAAATCTGCTTCTTCACTATCATCGCAGTAATATGGTCCCATACGGGATAACATAAAATCATAATAAAAATCTGATTCAACAACCAAATCGGCAACTTTAATTTTCAAAATATTACTCCAGAATCTTGTAGTTTTTTAATTTTTCAATAAAAGAATCTAAATCCTTTTTTATAATATCCTCAGATGCATCATATTCGCTTTTGATTTCAGAAACAATTTCATCGTAGCTTTTTCCTGCCTCAAGACCCTTCCATATTATTTCTGCAGGGCCATTAAGGGTAATCATACCGCGAATATTATTAACCGCATCACCAACAGGAACAACAACGGGCATTCCTGCAACTGTTTTTAAAATATAGTTTTCATTTAATTTCATAACAACACCAAATCAATTAATCAATTTCATTACATTCAGGGCAAGTGCAACACACTGTACCATCCTCAAAAATACAATAGGAATAGCCCTGACTGTTAGTTTCATCAGCAAACGGGCAAACAGGAATTTCTGCATTATTCAGATATTCATAGAAAGCAACATCTGCAAGCCTTTCTTTTTTTAAATACTTACCTGTTGCCTCACAGCTTTCATAACTATAATCAGGATTATAACCACCACGAATCTGGCCAATGGTCAAACTCTTATCAAGAATTGTATAATATTTATCCCTATATTCTTCAGCAGAAAGATTAAATATGGGGCCCTCGTAATTTGTATCAGAAGGAGTATACTGTATACTATTAGTATCCCAATTCTCAATACCAATTTTATCTTGCTTTCTGCCGTTATCAACCATACCGGTCATAGTCTGCTTAACAGCAGTTTCAATAACAAGGCACTGATTTCGGCAATCAGACTTTTTCTGCTTTTTAAAGCTTGCATCAAAAACCGGAACTGCAACTGCAACAAGGATACCTAAAACAGTAACTGCCACTAAAAGCTCAATCACTGTAAAACCTTTTTTTGATTTTAAAAAACTATACAACATATTGTTCCACCTCTTAATTTACATATTATCATACCAAGCTCTAAAAATCAACTTATAAAAAAGAAAGTCTTCAACGAAGACTTTCTCAAAATCATCTTTTAATTGTTACTGTATGTATGAACAACATTGTCTGTGTTGCCTGTGCATGTAATTGTAACTCGTGTTGAGCCTGTGCGACCTTCTGCAGTGGATTCACACTCAATCTTATAACTGCCTGATGCAGGACAATACGGAACAACCTGGAAAAGAATCTTGAATGTATCAGAATCAACTTCATCAACAGTTGAATTTATAGTACCGGCTTCCTCACCATTAGAGGTGTATTCAATTACACCGGAATAAGTTTTATTTGTGCTCATAGAATATGTTGTAATCTGTGCAACAATTTCACGCATATTAGCTACACAAGTCTTTGTACGAGCATTTTTTGTAACAGCTGAGAAAATCGGAACTGCTACTGCAACGAGGATAGCCATAATAACAACTACTATCATAAGCTCAACAAGTGTAAAGCCTTTTTTAGATTTCATAAAACTGAACATTTATAAAACACTCCATTCATTTTCGTAACTTTTCCGAAACTTCGTATAGAGCATTGTACCATATATTCTCATTTTTGTAAATACACGCCAACAAAATTCTTGCATAAATTCAGACGAATATTTTTAAATTTGTTGTATATTTACACAAAAAACTCCCGGATTACTCCGGGAGTCAGTTTTGGTTTAATTATTCAACGCTGTATATGTGATCTGTTGAGTCTGTGTTACCGGTACATGTAACTGTAACTTTGATAGAACCGTCAGCATCGCCAGCACCTGTGCCTGCGATATCAATTTCATAAGTACCGCTTGCGGGACAGTAAGGTGTAACCTGGAAGAGAGCTGCATATGCATCAGCATCAAGATCAGCAACATCTGAACTGATTGTACCAGCTGCTTCACCGTCAGATGTGTAGCTGATTGTACCGCTATATGTCTTGTTAGAAGACATAGCTGATGTTGTAACCTGAGAAACGATTTCACGCATATTAGCTACGCATGTTTTTGTTCTTGCATTCTTTGTAACAGCTGAGAAAATCGGAACTGCAACTGCAACGAGGATAGCCATGATAACAACAACGATCATTAATTCAACAAGAGTGAAACCCTTTTTGCTCTTCATAAATTTAAACATTTACGAACAACTCCTTTTAATACAAAAAATTTTTTTGTTTGTGGCGGATTCGATTTCGAGAAAGTTTCGCAACTCTTCGTAACCGCTTCCGTAACTTACAGCTAAATCTTACCACCCTTTTCCTTTTTTGTAAATAGTTTTTTTGCATTTTTCGGGAATTTTCCGAAACTTTGCCCTTTTGCACAAGTTCCAAGTTCGTCTTTTGGTGCTTTCGCCGATAATTTTTCTGTGGTACAGGCAAGCCTGCACCTTACGGGTGTGTTGGTTTTTGCGAAGCTTTTATAATGTTTGGAAGCGAAGCTTCCCCGACACTCCTCACTCCTAACTACTCACTCCTAACTTTCTGACTTCCAGCAAAAAAAGCCCGTCAAATCTGACGAGCTTTTTTTATACCATATAATATATATTCCTTTGCCTTTCGGGCATCCTCTTTTGATAGAGCAGGAACACCCTCTAATTTATAGGGTATCCCCATTTCTTTATATTTATTAACACCCATTGTATGATAGGGTAAAACATCCAGCCCTTTAAGGTTTTTAAGCTTCCCGATAAACTCGCCTAATTTAATCAAATCATCTTTTTTATCGGTATAGCCCTCTACCACAACATGCCTTACCCAAAGAGGAATGTTTTTCTCTTCAAGATATTTTGCAAGCCTGAGAACATTTTCATTTTTGTGACCTGTGAGAGCCTTATGGCTTTCGCTGTTTATATGCTTTATATCAAGCATAACAAGGTCGGTAAAGCCTAAAAGAATATCTAATTTTTCAAGATATTCTTCATCCTCTTTAAATGTGATACCCGAGGTATCAATGCAGGTGTGAATATTCTCTTCCTTACATTTTCTGAAAAGCTCGGTTATAAATTCCAACTGTAAAAGAGGCTCTCCCCCACTTACAGTTATACCGCCCTTTTGGTAAAAGGCTTTGTTGCTTTTTATTTCTTCGATAACCTCTTCTGCTGTTATCGCTGTCCCCTTGCCTGTTTCCCAGGTATCAGGGTTATGGCAATAAAGGCATCGCATAGGACAGCCCTGCATAAAAAGAACATATCTTATGCCCGGACCATCCACTGTGCCGAAGCTTTCCTTTGAATGAATATAGCCTGTCATTATATCTTATCGTGGAATGTTCTTGAAATAACCTCATCCTGCTGTTCCTTAGTAAGCTTAATAAAGTTTACTGCATAACCGCTTACACGAACTGTAAGCTGAGGATATTTTTCAGGATGCTTCTGGGCATCAAGCAAGGTTTCCTTTGAGAAAACATTAACATTAAGGTGATGCCCCCCCTTCTGAACATAACCGTCAAGAAGGGAAACAAGGTTATCTATCTGATTTTCTGTAGCACTCATTGTTATACCTCCTGTCTAAAATTCGAAATTCAAATTTATTCTGCATCCAATCCCTCAAACAAGGTCGGACTTGTACACGCACCGGATGAACAGCAATCCAAATCAATTGCAATATCTCCTGCAAAAATCCGGTCATCCTTACCAAGTGCACCGGGAATAATTGAGAATGTGTTTGAAATACCATCCTGAGCATCAACGAACGGGAGCTTTGCAACAGATGCGAGAGAGGAAACCGCACCCTTTGTATCTCTGCGGTGCATTGGGTTTGCACCGGGAGCAAATGCCTCGCCCTTCTTACGACCGTCAGGAGTAGCACCCGTATTCTTACCATAAACAACGTTGGATGTAATAGTAAGAATTGATGTTGTGGGAATACCGTCACGATAGGTGTGATTCTTTTTGATATGGGTCATAAAGCGGTGAACAATATCGTATGCGATATTATCAACAAGGTCATCATCGTTACCGTATTTCGGAAAATCGCCCTCAACCTCATAATCCACAACAATACCATTTTCGTTACGGATTGTTTTCACCTTTGCATATTTGATTGCAGAGAGAGAGTCTGCAACAACAGAAAGCCCTGCAATACCTGTTGCAAACCAACGGGTAACCTTTTTATCGTGAAGAGCCATCTGAATTTTTTCGTAGCAATATTTATCGTGCATATAATGGATGATATTAAGGGTGTTAACATAAACACCTGCAAGCCACTCCATCATTGCATCGTATTTTTCCATAACCTCGGCATAATCAAGGTATTCGCTTGTTATGGGACGATATTTAGGAGCAATCTGCTTACCTGAAATTTCATCCACACCACCATTAATAGCGTAAAGAAGGCACTTTGCAAGGTTTGCTCTTGCACCGAAGAACTGCATTTCCTTACCCACCTTCATCGAAGAAACGCAACAGGCAATTGCATAGTCATCACCGTGATGGAATCTCATAAGGTCATCATTCTCGTACTGAACGGAGGATGTTTCGATAGAAATTCTGGCGCAATAACGTTTAAAATTCTCAGGGAGATTTGTTGACCAGAGAACTGTAAGATTAGGCTCAGGTGCTGCACCTAAATTTTCGAGGGTATGAAGATAACGATAGGACATTTTTGTTACCATATGGCGTCCGTCAATCGCCATACCGCCGATTGACTCGGTTACCCACTGAGGATCACCTGAGAAAAGCGCATTATATTCAGGTGTTCTTGCGAACTTTATAAGACGAAGCTTCATAATGAAATGATCTATCATTTCCTGAAGCTCTTCTTCTGTATAAACACCGTTTTTAAGATCTCTTTCGGCATAAATATCAAGGAAGGTTGAGGTTCTGCCCAGAGACATTGCCGCACCGTTCTGCTCCTTGACCGCTGCAAGATAACCAAAATACAACCACTGAATTGCTTCTTTTGTATCACGGGCAGGATGAGAAATATCAAAGCCATAGCTTAACGCCATTTTCTTTAAATCCTCAAGAGCACGAATTTGCTCGGAAAGCTCTTCTCTTTCCTGGATTACCTGAGAATACATTGCAGAACGGGTTGTTTCCTTCTGCTCCATTTTATCTTCAATAAGTCTGTCAACACCATAGAGAGCAACTCTTCTATAGTCACCGATAATTCTGCCTCTTCCGTAAGCATCAGGAAGACCTGTAATAATATGACTTGAACGGCAGGCTCTCATTTCAGGTGTGTAGGCATCGAAAACACCTGCATTATGAGTTTTTCTGTGAGTTGTGAAAAACTCTTTGATTTCAGGGTCTATTTCATAACCGTTATCCTTACAAGCCTTTTCTGCCATGCGGATACCGCCATAGGGCATAAGAGCACGCTTCAAGGGCTTGTCCGTCTGAAGACCAACAATTTTTTCAAGGTCCTTATTAAGATAACCGGGACCGTGAGAGGTGATTGTTGAAATCACTCTTGTGTCCATATCAAGAACGCCGCCTGCTTCTCTTTCCTGTTTGGTAAGCTCCATTACCTGATCCCACAAATCAAGAGTTGCTTTAGTAGGACCGACAAGGAACGCTTCGTTACCGTCGTAAGGTGTGAAATTATGTTTGATAAAGCTTCTTACATTGATTTCCTTTGTCCAGGTTCCGCTTTCGAAACCCTTCCAACCGTCATACTTTTGTATCACTATCATAATCCCCTTTTAGAGTGTTGGAGATAATCCGGGATTATTGCCCGAATCTCCCTAATCTACAATTCTCAATTATTATACAACATTTATTTACACATTACAATGCAAAAGAAAGCAAAATAGAATAAGTTTTTTGTAGTTTTTTTGTTCACTGTGTAAAGAGCACAAAAAAGTCAATGATAAAATTTTTCATTAACAGTAAAATTTTGTGGTATTTTTATTTGTTTTATGGTATATTGTTTTTGGTGATAATATGAAAAAGAAAATGTTTTTAATTATTTTTTCTGTTATAGCTGTCAGTATTCTTGTTTTTGCAATATTTTTAATTCACAATGGACTGGAGCTGAAAAAACTGAAAGAAGAACCGATAGCACTGCCGGAAGACTTTACCTACACCGCCCACACAGGTTGTGTTGATACTAAAGATAATACTTTAGAAGCAATTGAAGTCGGCGCAAAATATGGTGCAGATATTGTTGAATTCGATTTAAATTTCCTCCCTGACGGAACACCTGTTTTAGCTCACGATGAGCCCAAGGGCAATGAAACAACACTTGAAGAAGCTTTCAAAAAAATAAGTGAATATGAAGGCTTAAAGGCTAATGTTGATATAAAAAGCACTCAAAATCTTAAGGCTGTTTACCCCCTTGCCCGAAAATACGGAATTGAAGACAGAATTTTTTACACAGGTGTAACCACCGATTTCCTTGAATCAGTAAAAAAAGACAGTCCCGAAATACCATATTATTTGAATGTAAATGTAAAGAAAAAGAGAAAACAAACGCCCGAGTATCTTGAAGAGCTTGTAAAAACCGTAAAAGACAGTGGCGCAATAGGTATTAACTTCAATAAAGACAACGCAACAAAGGAGCTTGTTGATACCTTCCACGAAAACGATTTACAGGTTTCAATCTGGACAGTTAACAAAAAAGCCAAAATGTATAAAATACTTTCACTCAAGCCTGACAATATCACAACAAGGCGACCTGATAAAATGGAGAAGCTTTTAAAATGACTGATAAAAAATAAAACTTTCACAGAAGAATAAGGTTAATATTCATAGGTACCTCTCTTCAAAGAGAGGGGGACCGTCTTGGATATGTAAATTTGACTGATGCAGTCCCAAGCGAGCCAAATGTAAATCTAACAAATAAAATTTTAGCGGAACGGTGGAGAGTTCTTGACGCGAGCCCTTGAGCGTCATTGAAGCGTAAGCTTCAACTGTAATGCACTCTCCCTGCAAATGTATAAAGGAAGTACAATGGATAAAAGAAAACCATTACCAATAAACCACGATTTAAAGTAATATGCTGTTAAAATGAGAAAAAACCAAACTGGCGAAGAAAAACTTTATTATAATCAACAATGGATGTGAAGCGCTTGCAAATGGAGTGAAGGTTGCTCCTGAATATAGAGAATAGTTGTGGTAAGTGAGTTATAATTAAATCTTACGATTTAACGACGCTCCTTCTCTCGCGTCGAGAACGCTCCACCGCCCGACCAACTGTATTCAAGCATTTTATTCGTCACACGCTTGAAACTAAATTCAAACATATAAAAATCAAAAGGCGGTCCCCCTCTCTTTGAAGAGAGGTAAGGACACGCCTTTACTTTTTATAACATTTTAATAGTTGTGGTTTATTCAACATTCCCTGCCTTAACAGCATCGAATATTTCCTGAACATCCTTTGAAGGAGCAGGAGTAAGCAAAGACACAATTATAATAAATGCGAGAGAAATGATAAATGCGGGAAGAAGCTCGTAAATTGCAAACGCACCGCCAAAACCGCTAATAACAAATTTCCAAACGAATACCATAACGGCACCGCTTACCATACCTGCAAGAGCGCCCCATTTATTTGTGCGCTTGAAAAACAATGCGCAAAGAACAAGCGGACCAAAGGTTGCACCGAAGCCTGCCCATGCAAATGAAACAATTTCAAAAACCTTGCTGTTGGGGTCTTTAGCAATAAACATAGCAATTATTGCGATAATGATAACAGAAATTCTTGCAACAAGCATTTTCTTTTTATCAGAAATTTTAACCTTTACTGCTTTGAAAATATCTTCTGAAATACTTGAAGATGCGGCAAGAAGCTGTGAATCAGCAGTTGACATAATTGATGCAAGAATACCGGAAAGGATTACACCTGCAATAATTGCAAAAATCCAACCCTCGCCACTGATAACCTTTGCAATTTCAATGATAATTCTTTCGCTGTCCTCAAGGCCGGAAACAACACCGCTCTTAACAACACCATAACCAACAACACCGATTATAATAGCAACCGCCATTGAAATAACAACCCAGATGGAAGCAACTCTTCTTGCAAGCTTGATTTTTTCAACCTTTTCGATTGCCATAAATCTGAGAAGAATATGAGGCATACCAAAGTAGCCAAGACCCCACGCCAATGTTGAGGCAATTGTGAGTGCGCCGTAGGGCTTTGTTCCTGCTGTACCTGCAATTGCTTCGCTGACACTGCCTGCGCCGTGAGTAATTGTAAGGTTAAGATAACCTGCAAGACCTTCTGCGTTGGCGCAAACCTGTTCCCAACCGCCTGCATAATTGATACCGAAGCCAAGAACAACAACAAGAGCAATTGTCATAACAATTGACTGAATAAAGTCAGTTGTTGATGCAGCAAGGAAGCCACCCAAGGCAGTGTATAAAACAATAACAATACCGCTTACAACCATTGCAGTCATATAAGGAATACCGAAAATAGATTCAAAAAGCTTACCGCAGGCAGAGAAGCCTGATGCTGTATACGGGATAAAGAAAATTATAATAACTGCTGCTGCAATTACCTTAAGCATTCCTAAATTATCTCCGAATCTCTTTGAGAAGAACTCGGGCAATGTAACCGCGTCAATTTTACTTGAATACAAACGAATTCTTTTTGCAACGATAAGCCAGTTGATGTATGTACCAACTGCAAGACCGATTGCAGTCCAGGATGCCTCTGCAAGACCTGCAATAAGAGCAACACCGGGAAGGCCCATAAGAAGCCAGCTACTCATATCAGATGCTTCTGCACTCATAGCAGTAACAAAGGGTCCTAATTTTCGTCCTCCGAGATAGAAGTCCGATGTATCTTTATTTTTCTTGGAGAACTTTGCTCCGATAGCAATCATCATAGCAAGATAAACCACAATGGTTACCAAAATTAAAATTGTACTTGTACCCATATTTTACTCCTTCAAACTCAAATATAATGAGTTATCATATCACTATTTGTATAAATATGCAAGTTGTTTTTTATATTTATGCATATTTTTTCTGAAATTCCACAGATTATAAAACCTCTTTCACATTACTTTCACCTGTTGTAAGATTGAAGGTAAGTGTTTTCTCTTCGCCGTTTTCCGTGAACTCAAGACGAATAACATCATCGCTTTCGAACTCTGCCATATTAACCTTGTAATTCTTATCCTTGAAGAATTCTTTAAGATAGCCGATTCTTTCATCATCAAAATCACCTGCGTTATCGGAAACGAAAAGAACATTACCGCAAACAGTGTTGATTTTGCCGTGAAGGAGCTTCTGCTCCCAGGTGTAACCGAGATTGAAATCACGAAGGAAGAATACATCAGGGTCATTGCAGAAGGCTCTTCCGTCAAGATGATTACGGAAAACTGTATTGATAATTGCGTTCTGAGATGAAGGGCTTTCCTGATTAACGTGCACAAGACCTAAAAGAGCAGTCTGACTCAGACCGTTTGAAAGCTTGAAGGACCAGTCCTTGTTTGCATCACAGCTGATACGACAAGCATCAAATATGCCCATACAAGAACCTATCGGCACACCGCAGCCAAGAATCCATTTATCACCGCAAGCCTCACGAAGAAGGTCAACACCATCACACATAATCTCGCCACGGGTTTTACCGTTTCGGGGCTCAATACACTGACTGTAAAGGAAATCGAGCTTAACCATATCAAAGCCCCACTCATTAAGAACAACATCAAAGAAATGCTTGATATATTCTCTTACCTCGGGGATATAAATATCAATGGTGTAAGCACCTCCCCAGCCCTGACAACCAAGCATTTTTTTACCATTGCGGTTGTGAGTGAGAAGCCAATCAGGATGGTCCTTTGCAAGCTTCGAGGAAACCTGAGCACTGAAGGGTGCAAGCCATATACCTGCCTTATAGCCCTTTTCGTGAATTTTATCTGCAATATATTTCATTCCGTTGGGGAATTTCTTTTCATCAATAAGAAGCCAGTCGCCAACTGCCTGCTGATAACCGTCATCAACCTGGAAAATATTAACCTCTTCACTTGCTCTGTCAAGTCCGTTAAGGTCACGCAGAATTATTTCCTCGCTGATATTCTGGAAATAGTTATACCAGGAGGTGTAGCCTGCAAGATGCTTGATTTCAGGCTTTTTGCAGCCAACAAAGTCGAAAAAGTATTTATCCATTACATCATCCATATCGCCCTTGATGATTGCAATATCAAACATCTCATATTCCTGCCCTGCAGAAAGAGCAAGTCCCTCAACATCTTTTCTGATGATGAACTTATCATCCTTCATATCAACAGCAAAAATTGTGAACCCCTGACGCTCACTCCTTGAACCGTAAAGCTTGATTTCCTTTTCGCCTTTTTCACGGAAATAGCAGTAGGTATATCCGTGGAATCTGCCTTCCTGACCATATTCCTCAAAATGATAGTCACCTGAAAGACCTGCAAAATGCTTTAAGAATTTATTGATATTCGCAGCCTTGATAAGACCCTTGAAGGTGTCGTTTTTGCAAAACTCGCGGGATGTTGTCCAAGCCTGATAACCGTTTGCATAGAACAAATCATCATCGTCAAAATCCTTTTCACCAATAATTTCAAAGGATTTCATTGTAAGGTTTACTTTTGCTTTAAGAACGCCTTTTATAGACTTTTTATCTTCCTTAAGCTCAAAGGTAAAGCCTCTGCCGTCAAAAGCATTCTGCTGAACATCAACCTTACCAATCTGAAATTGTGCTCTGATTTTTTCAAACATAACTCTTTCCTCCAATATATTACTCATTCACTGCTTCAACAAATTTAATAAACTGTGCCTTACCCTCGTCGTTACGGGCAAACACACCGCATTGACCTAAAATATCTGCAAACACCTTACCGATTTCATCCTGTAAAACCTTCTCGCAGTTTTCCTCTGTGATGGTGTTATTTCTTTTGATTTCCTCAACCCAGTCATAATGCTTTGCAATTGTTTCATCCGCAAGAATATCTTTTCCGTTTACAATAGCATCCTTGAGAGCTGCCATTTCTGTTTTAAGTCGTGATGGAAGAACCGCAAGACCCATAACCTCAATAAGACCGATGTTTTCCTTCTTGATGTGGTGATGCTGAGGGTGGGGATGATAAACACCATCCGGGTATTCTTCTGTTGTAATGTTATTTCTCAAAACAAGGTCAATCTCAAATTTACCGTTTCTGAAGCGGGCAATTGGTGTGATTGTGTTGTGAGGTGTTCCGTCAGTTTCAGCAAAAATAAAAGCCTCTTCATCTGTATAGCCTCGCCATTTTGCAAGAATTTTACCACTTAATTCACAAATTTTATCGGTGTCATCGCCAATAAGACGAAGCACGGACATGGGCCACTTAACGATACCCGCTTTAATATCCTCATAGCCCTTGAAGACAACCTCTGTTTCAATAGGAGCTTTTGCCATTGCAAATTCATAGTTACCGCCCTGGAAATGGTCGTGAGTAAGAACAGAGCCACCAACAATGGGTAAATCTGCATTTGAGCCAACAAAATAATGAGGAAATTTTTTAACAAAGCCGAAAAGCCTGCGGAAGCCCTTTTCGCTTATTTTCATTGGTGTATGCTCTGCGCTGAAAACAATACAATGCTCGTTATAATAAACATAGGGTGAATACTGCAAGCACCATTTCTCGTTTTCTAAATCAAGAGGGATAACTCTGTGATTCTGCCTTGCAGGGTGATTAACACGACCTGCATAGCCCTCATTTTCAGGGCAAAGCATACAAAGAGGATATGAGCTCTGCTTCATTTTAAGAGCTGCCGCAATTGCCTTAGGGTCCTTTTCGGGCTTTGAAAGGTTAATGGTTATATCAATATCGCCATATTCTGTGGGAGTAATCCACTTAACATCATTTTTAATTCGGTATTCTCTTATATAATCGCTTTTTCTTGAAATATGGTAGTAAAATTCAGTTGCCTTTTCGGGTGATTCTTCATAAAGGGCATTGAAATTTTTAATAACCTCTGAGGGTCTCGGGCAGATAACCCCCATAATTTTTGTATCAAGCAAATCTCTGTAAACAACAGAATCCTCACAGATACCATTCTCACAAGCATAATCAAGCAAAGCCTTAAGCAATTCTTCAAGTGTTGCATTTTCGCAGATTTCCGCATCACTTTCTATTGCATCAAGGCCCAAAACCTCAAGAACTCTGTTAATTGCCCATATTTCATCAAGACTATCTAAAAGCCCTTCTCTGATTCCGTATTTAACGAGGCTTTTTATAGCGCTACTAACCGTCATTTCACTACCTCCGACAAGACATATATTTTTATTATATAAATAAAACTGAATTGTTTCAAGTTATTTATATAAAAAATATTGAAAAAACAAAGCAAAAGGACTAAAATAAATGTAACTTTTTGAAAAGGAATGATTCTTTTGGCATTTGATGCATTAAAAGTAAAAAACGATATTGTAAATTGGATTAAAGATTGGTTTGAAATAAACGGCAAGGGCTGCAAGGGTGTTGTTGGTATTTCAGGCGGTAAGGACAGCTCTGTTGTTGCCGCACTTCTTGTGGAAGCCTTGGGCAAGGAAAATGTTGTGGGTGTTTTAATGCCCAAGGGTGAGCAGTTTGATATTGATATTTCAAAGGCACTTGTTGAGCATTTGGGAATTCAGAGCTACACAGTAAACATCAACGATGCTTATAACGGTCTTATGAACGAGCTTGAGAAAAGCGGCGTTGAAATAAACACTCAGGCAACAACAAACCTTCCTCCCCGCTTAAGAATGGCAACTGTTTATGCGGTTTCTCAAAGCGTTAACGGAAGGGTTGCAAACACCTGCAATCTCTCAGAGGATTGGGTGGGCTACTCAACAAGATATGGTGATAGTGTGGGCGACTTTTCCCCTCTTTCAAAGCTTACAGTTCAGGAGGTTAAGGCAATCGGCAGAGTCTTAGGTCTTCCTGAAATGTTTGTTGAAAAGGTGCCCATTGACGGACTTTGCGGAAAGACCGATGAAGATAATTTAGGCTTCACCTATGCAGTGCTTGACAGATACATCCGCGAGGGTATCTGCGAGGATGAAGAAATAAAAGCAAAAATAGACCGTATGCACAGAATAAATCAATTCAAGCTTGAATTGATGCCCGTTTTCCCATACGAGCCATAACAAAAGGGGATGTAAAAAAAGCGCAGACCGCATAAAACCATATATACCAAGGGGTTCCTACAGTAAAAATGCTGTAAGAACCCCATAAACATATTCAAAACTCAAAAACAGGAAAAATTAATGTTTTATGCTACGAACAAACCTCGCCACTCGACGTACCTTTGTACGCCTTCGGGCAAGTCCCGATAAGTCTGAAGCCTTATCGGGACTCGGTTTGTCCGTTCTGCATCTTTTTTTCCTATCC
>JAFSDL010000027.1 GCA_017436285.1 Clostridia bacterium | reverse complement strand
AAGAGTGAAGAGTGAAGAGGTAAGGGTTATAATGGATAAGATAAATGTTGTAGTTGTTGGTTATGGCGGGATGGGAAATTACCACGCTGAAAAAATAGCAGGTTTTGAAAATTTTAATCTTGCGGGTATATATGATATAAAGCCTGAAAGATGTCAGGTTGCAGAGGGCAAGGGATGGTATGCTTATCCCTCGTTTGAGGCAGTGCTTGAGGATGATAGCGTTGAGCTTATTGTTTGCGCTACATATAATGATGTTCACAAGGATATTGCAATCCGTGCTATGAGGGCAGGAAAAAATGTTATTTCTGAAAAGCCCGTTACTCTCAATTCAGACGAGCTTGAAGAAATAATTGCAGCTGCAAATGAAACAGGCAAGCTTTTCACAGTTCATCAGAACAGACGTTGGGACAACGACTATCGCACAATTAAAAATATTCTCGATAAAAATGAATTGGGTCCCGTTTTCACAATTGAGTCGAGAGTTTATGGCTCTCGTGGTGTGCCTAAGGGATGGCGAGGTGAAAAAGAGCACGGTGGCGGAATGCTTCTTGACTGGGGCGTTCATCTTCTTGACCAGATTCTTATGCTCAATGAGGGCAAAAAAATCAAAAGCGTGTATGGCTCTTTAACCAACATCACAAACCTTGAGGTTGATGACGGCTTCCGCGCAATCATCAGATTTGAAGATGGTCCCGAGTGTCTTGTTGAGGTGTTTACAAATAATTTTATTGAGGCACCCCGTTGGTATATGGCAGGTGAAAACGGTACTGCCATTATCAGAACCTGGGATATTGAGGGTGAAATAGTTAAAATCAAGGATTGGGAAAAAATGGATGCAGTTCCCGTGCAGATGGGTGCAGGCATAACAAAAACTATGGCACCAAGAACTCCCGAAACCATTCAGAAATTCCCTCTTGAGGTTATCGAGGTTCAATGGGCAGATTATTATAATAATATTTATGATGTGTTGAGAAATGGTGCAGAGCCATTAATTACCCATAATCAGCAGAGAAGACTTATGAAGCTTATGGAAGCAATTGTGGAGTCTTCGCAGAAGGATGAAGTAATTTATTTCGAATAAATTTAGTGTATTTTTTCAAAACACTTGCATTTTTTAACTAATAATGGTAGAATATAAAAAACTGTCATTGAAAGGACGGAAATAAAATATGAAAAAAGTATTGGCTACAATGCTTGCAGTGTGCCTTCTTTTTAGTGTAATGGCTTGTGTGGCAGGTGCTGCAACAGTAGAAGTTGGTGAAATTGTTACAAATATCAGAGTTTGTCCTGGTAAGGTTATTGATGATTCTATTATTGCTGAGCCCAGTGTTAAAGGTTATGCGAAAAACTTCGGATGGGAAATTCAGAATTCAGAAGGCTTTTGGGTTGAATATAACGGGACAGTAATTGAAGAAAGCCAAGGCGATTTCAATTTAAGATATTTCGTTGTTGACTACGATGGTGTTTACACGTATTCAAATGTTTGTTCAGTAAGGGTTGCTCATAATCCTATTGGAGACTATCAGTATAGCGGTACCGATCATTGGCGCGTGTGTGGAGATTGTGGCGGTCAAGCAGATAAAGGTGGTCATGATCATCTTTCTGCAGATGCAACTGCTGCTAATAAAGTTTGTACGGTATGTGGTCACGTAAGAACATCACAATACACAGGTATTTTAAGCTTTATGGAATGGTTTATGTCATTGATTAATAACATATTGGGTATGTTCCTTTAATAGACTGAAAGAACTCCTTCGGGAGTTCTTTTTTTGTGGCTTAATCAATAGTGTTTTTTCTTGACAAAAGAAGCTTGTTGGAGTATATTTAAATGTAGGTTTAATACTATTATATAAAATAAACATAATATATAAGGAGTGTGACATAGTAATGGATTCAGGCAGTAGCGGGCATGGGCGAAGTTGCATTGATATTAAAACAGCGATAAAACAGCCTGATGATATTGCAGGTTGTTAACACATTCGAACTGCAGTTGCAGTAAATAAAAGCGGAAAGGAATAAAATCTTTTCGGCTAATGTGTCTTTTTGTCGCTGAGCGTTTATGCTCAGTTTTTTTATTTGCGCTTGCCTTCCATTCTGCAAAACAGAAAAAGGAGGAAAAATAGTGACAATAGAAGTTTTTGAAAGATTATTAAATGAAAAACAATTTAAAGCAATAAAAAGCATTTTTGATACAATGAATCCCGTTGACACAGCTTTATTGCTGCCGGAATTTGAGGATAAGCAGATGCTTATGCTCTTCCGTCTTATTCCCAAGGAAAATGCATCAATGGTTTTTTCATATATGGAGCCTGAGCAACAGCAGGTGCTTGTTGAGGCTTTTACAGACAGTGAATTGAAGCTGATTATGGACGATATGTTCATTGACGATACTGTTGACGTTATTGAAGAAATGCCTGCAAATGTTGTTGAAAGAATGCTTCGTGTGGCAGGTGATAAGCGCACTGCTATCAACACAATCCTCAATTATCCCGAGGATAGCGCGGGAAGCATTATGACTCTTGAGTATATCAGTCTGCACCCTGCAATGACAATTGGTGATGCTCTTAAGAAAATCAAATCCCGTGGCGAATATTCTGAGACTGTTAACGTTTGTTATGTAATTGAGAAGCATAAGCTTTTAGGTACAATTACTGCAATGGACCTTCTTACCTGCGATGATGATGAGCTTCTTTCTGATGTTATGGAGGAAAATCCCATAACAGTCAAAACCCTGAGCGATCAGGAAGAGGTTGCTCAGATGTTCAATAAATACGATATGGTGTCAATTCCTGTTCTTGATAACGAGAATTGTATGGTTGGTATTGTAACCTTTGATGATGCTATGGATGTTATTCAGGAGGAAACAGAGGAAGACTTCCAGAAAATGGCGGCTATTGCTCCTAATACAGATACACCATATCTTAAAATTTCAACCTGGGAGCTTTGGAAGGGCAGAATCCCCTGGCTTCTTCTCCTGATGCTTTCCGCAACCTTTACGGGTATAATTATATCATCCTTTGAGGATGCACTTTCAAAATTAGTTGTGCTTACAGCATTCATCCCAATGCTTATGGGTACGGGCGGTAACTCAGGCAGTCAGGCATCGGTTACTGTAATTCGTGGTCTTTCCTTGGGTGAGGTTGATGTTAAGGATATTTTCAAGGTAATGTGGAAGGAGTTCAGAGTATCAATTCTCTGCGGTGTATCTCTTGCAATTGCCTGCTTTGTTAAGATAATTGTGATTGACGGGCTTCTTCTTAAAACTCCCGGTGTAAGCACCAATGTAGCTCTTGTTGTGGCACTTACTTTGTGCCTCACGGTTATATGTGCAAAATTTATCGGTTGCGTTCTTCCCATTATTGCTAAAAGGCTGAAGCTTGACCCTGCAGTTATGGCAAGCCCCTTTATTACAACAGTTGTGGATGGCGTTTCACTTATAGTTTATTTCGGTATTGCTAAAGCGATTTTGCCTGAATTGATGTAATCAAGACTTCTTATTTTAAGACAAAAAAATTACAAAGGTACGTGAATTCGGATATTTCAGGCATATTTGGTTCTAATACATTCACTTTTTAGAGGTGTTTATGAAAATTAAGTTTAAAAACGGAAAAATCAGAATAATGCAGGTCAGCGACCCTCAGGATTTGCAGATTGTGAGACCTACAATGATTCGTATGCTTAACAAAGCCTATGACACATTAAAACCCGACCTTATTGTGCTTACAGGTGATAATATTTTAGGTAACCATCTTTGTGATGCAAGATTTGGTTCAAAAATCGTTATCAAGGATAAAGAGGGCGAAGCAAAGGCAATGGAAACTGCCATTGATAAGCTTGTTGCCCCCATTGAAGAAAGAAAAATTCCTTTCGCAATGATTTACGGTAATCACGATGATATGAATCGCCTTACTAAAGACGAGCAGGCAGATATGTACAGAAAATACAGCACCTGCCTTGGTCTTGATGATGAAACCTCTCCCGATGTGGCAACATATAATCTTCCTATTTATTCCGAGGATGGCGAAAAAATCAAATTCAATCTCTGGATGATGGATTCTGCCTGGCGTGATAAGGAGCTTAACAGAACCTTTTCTCTTGTTAAGCCACAGGCTATTGAATGGTATAAAAAGAAAAGTGCACAGCTTAAAGCCGATAACGGTGGCAAGCCTGTTCCGTCCCTGATGTTCCAGCATATTCCTATGATTGAGGAATTTGAGCTTACAGAGGAATGCTCAGCAGATGCAGAGGGCGCAATCAAGGCTCCCGATGGTAAATATATTAAGCTTAAGGATTCCTGCAAGGGTGTTATGGGCGAATATATCTGCGCGGTTGATGAAAAAACAGGTCAGATGGAAGCATTAAAGGAATGTGGCGATGTTAAAGCGATTGTTTTCGGACACGACCATTGTAACTGCTTCGAGGGTGTTGTTGACGGCATCAATTTTATTCAGACTGCATGCGCCTCATTCCGTTGCTACGGTAAAAGATATCGTGGTGTGAGAATTTTTGATATTGACGAAAATACAGGCAATTACGAAACAAAGTTCTATACATATAAAGAGCTTATGGGTAAAGGTATTTTGAACGAGCTTGCATTTATCTGGGATGCAGATGGCTTCCTCAAACAAAAAATCGCTCTTATTGCAGGTGGCGTTGTGGGTTTAGGTGCAATTGTGGGCGGATTAATCAGTTTGTTAAAATGAGTTGCATAAAATAAGAGTTTGAAGTATAATTATAAAAGAATGTTAAAAGTGGGGGTATTACAATGGCAGAATGTAATGTTATTGCTCACAGAGGAGCCAATATAGTTGCACCTCAGAATACAATTGAAGCCTTTAAAATGTCTAAGGAAATCGGTTGTGACGGTTTTGAAACAGATATTCATTTAACAAAGGATGGTATTCCTGTTGTTTGCCATAATTTTACCATTGATGAAACCTCCAATGGTAAGGGTGCAATTAAGGATATGACCTTGGAAGAGCTGCGCCAATATGATTTTGGTAGCTATAAGGGTGCCGATTATGAGGGCGTTAAAATACCAACATTAGACGAGTTTTTAGAGCTCAGCAAAACTATGGGCGACAAAATGAAGGTTCTTGATATTGAGCTTAAGAGTGAGCATTTTGGTCAGGCAGGAACTGAGCTTGCAGAAAAGACCATTGATGCAGTTAAAAATCACGGGCTTTTTGATAAGCTTCTCATATCAAGCTTTGACCCTGCAATTCTTGTTGTTTGCAAAAAAATTGATAAAAATTGCAAAACAGGTATTCTTTATGCCCCCGATAAATTAATAGGTGTAAAAATTGCACCCAGACCCGTAGCCTTTGCTAAGGAAATCGGTGCAGATGCTTTGCACCCCTACTATATGCTTGTCAGCCGACTTTATGTTGAAAGAGCTCACAGAGCAGGTCTTCAGGTTAATCCCTGGACTATCAATAAAGAAAGCGTTGCTAAAAAGCTTATCAAATATGGTGTTGATGGTCTTATTACAGACGATTCAGCACTTATGAATACACTTTTAGGAAAATAATTTTTAATGAACGAAATTTTTAAATCCTTGCGCACTTGGGTGGAGATAAATCTTGATGCACTCGAGTGCAATTTTGACGCTGTCAGGAATGCGCTTCCTGAAAATATTAAAATTTTAGCTGTGGTTAAAGCGAATGCTTATGGTCACGGTGCTATCGGTGTTGCAAAATTTTTAGAGGATAAAGCGGATTACCTTGCGGTTGCCGCAACTGATGAGGCATTGGAGCTTCGCAAAAACGGAATTAATTGCCCCATTCTTGTGTTGGGTCATATTCCTTATGGGGACTATGATAATATTGTAAAATTCAATATCACTACTACAATTTCAGATTTTTATGAGGCAGAGCTTCTTTCAGAAGCGGCAAAAAAAGCAAGCGTCATTGCACCGCTTCATATTGCAGTTGATACAGGTATGAACCGAATCGGGTTTGCTTGTAATGATGCTTCAATAGAGGAAATCAAAAAAATAAAAGAACTCCCCAATATCACAATTGAAGGAGTTTTCAGTCATCTTGCTGCTGCAGATATGAGCGATAAAGCCTATACTCTAAAGCAGGTTGAAAAGTTCGATGGATTTATAAAAGCGCTTTCCGAAATCGGAATAGAAGCACCCATAAAGCACCTTTATAATTCTGCAGGAATTGCGGATTTGGAAAAGAAATATGATATGGTACGCCAGGGAATTATTCTTTATGGCTTGAAGCCCTCTGATGAGGTTGAGTTCAAAAATATAAACACACCTAAGCCTGTAATGTCAATGAAAACCCGAGTTGTTCAGGTAAAAACCTTACCTGTAGGGGAAAGCATCAGCTACGGTTGTACCTACACAACCGAAAAGGAAACGGTAGTTGCAACCCTTTGCGCAGGATATGCGGATGGCGTAACGAGAGTGCTTTCCAATAATGGCGAGGTGCTTATAAGAGGTAAACGCGCAAGAATACTCGGTAGGGTCTGTATGGATCAGTTTATGGCAGATGTTACAGATATACCCGATGTTCAAGCAGGGGATACTGCAACGATTTTCGGTACTGATGGTGATGAAACAATTTCCGTTGATGAAATTGCAAAAAAAGCAAAAACAATAAATTATGAAATAATCTGTAATATCAACAGCCGTGTTACAAGAGTTTATATGAAAAATGGCAAGGTTGAAAGCGCATTCGGTTATTTGCTTAATGAATAATAAATTTAACCCCGTTGGATTTGAAAATCCAACGGGGTTAATAATTTGCTTTAATTTTTTACATTTCGCTGAAACCTAATCCGCCAAAGTACATATATAGGATTTCGCTTAACAGCTGCATAATCTGTTTGAGCGCATCGCCAAAACTCATATATGCATCGTTTTCTTTGATTTCGGGCTCAGCATCTCTGTTGAGAATCTGGTCACGAACATCATAGAAATTGCTCTTTGCTTCTTCAAAGGCATCAAGGTCAACATTTGTCTGGTCAAGCTGAGCCTCTGCCTGAGCAATTGCATCAGCAAGAAGAGCTTTTTCTTCTTCTGTAAGGTCACTTGTGTCGTATTCCTTCATTTCAGCAACATCTCTCATGAGACCCTTTGAGTTTCTGCCAACGTTGAACTGAGGGAATTTATCTGCCTTTGAGTATACGTCAACAAAGCTTTCGTCAACAAGGAGCTCTGTAACAAGCTTCATAATAACATCATTGGAGCCTGTTCTTTCGTGGTTCTGATTATAGAAATAGAAGGTTGTGTCGGGAAGGAGACCTGCACAAGCATCAACAATTCCGTTGGGGTCTGTGTGGTCGTGGTTCTCGGGGTCAGCACAGTTGGGAGATACAGCGGCAACATAGTCATCACCAAGCTGAACATCAACGCCATAGCTGAAAGCACCCATTGAGGTTGAATCAAGCTGAATGATACCATCTGCATTTACGTCATCCCAAGAGTCAACTATCTGATAAAGAGAAACGTTGTAGTCAACAATGTCGAATACCTTTACGCCATCTTCGATTGCATTGAGAATGTTATCATAACGATTGCACTGAGCGTTGTAGAACCAATCTGTCTGTTCAACAATTGCTTCAAGACCCGGCTGAGTGAGATACATTTCACGACAAGCTTCGTAGTTGCCAGATGGGCAAAGACCCCACATAAGTGTTGAATATCTTGTATAGTCCATAATGAGAGTGTGAACAGCAGTATCAAGAATAGCATTTACATTTGCATTGGGCATAATGCGAAGAATAATGTTTACAAGGTAGCTGATCATATCCTCTTCACCAAGGAGAGAGGGGAGCATTGTTGTGTAAAGCTCTTCATCATCAAGAAGACCGTACTGATAAATTTCACCAATAAGAGTTGAACCGTCAAGTGCAGGAACAACATAAACAATTCTGTTGATATCCTCTGCTACTGAACGCTCATTGTCTGCATAAATCTGCATAAGAGCATTTGCAACGGAACCGCCCTGGCTGATAGGAACGATGTTAACCTTATCAGAGCCTGAATCCTCTTTAACGAACTGAATAAAATCATAAAGCTCCTGAGCAGTATCAATCATATTGCCGAGAGAAGCGTATGAGAAGAAATAAAGGTTTTCGCCACCTGCAATGTCAATATAATTCTGTAAGGGAATCTGGTCAAGGATATATTCCTGGTCGTGAGCACTGAGGTCTGCGAAGCAGTCATTATATTTTGTTGCACGGATATCGTGAACAAACTGACCGTTTTCATCGCAACGGCTCTTTTCCATAAGTGCCTCGCCAAGCACATCTGCAACCGCCTGAGCAGCTTTATTATCCTTATCCTCCTGAGACATAATAAGGTCGCCGAGAGGCATAAGCGCTTCTGTAAGGGCTAACCCAACAATTTCAATTGTTGAATCCATAAAGAAGGGAGCCTCTAAATCAGTTGCTTCGCCATCTTCATAATACTTTGTTTCGCTCTGGAAAATACCGGGAATTACGATAGAGGGTGTGTAAGCATCGTCAATTGCAAATGCAGATGCAGAAAAGCAACCCACTAACATAACAACGGAAAGAACAAGAGCAATAACTTTCTTTGATGTTTTCATTACTACCATTCCTTTCAAGAATGTAAAATTATACATATAAAGTATAACATAAAATAAATTTTTGTAAATATTTTCTATAAAAATGTTTATATACTTATATTACAAATATATGTGGGCTTTTATGGTAAAAAAGTAAAAAATCCGCACACTTTCGTGTACGGATTTTTGGAGCTTATAACCGGATTCGAACCGGTGACCTCATCCTTACCAAGGATGCACTCTACCGCCTGAGCTATATAAGCATAGCTTTTACAAGCAAGAGATATTATACATATTGAAGCACTGAATGTCAAGAACTTTTTGTTAAAGTGAAATTTTTAATATTAAAAACCTCTTTATTATAAATAGTCTTCGGCATAAACTTCGATTATTTCTTGGGCTTGTGCGGTTTTATCAGGGTCTTTATCAAGAGCGTGTCCCGAGCTTTCGTAAATTAATAAATCATTTTTTATACCGTTTTTATTCAATGCGTTTATAAATTTTTCTATATGCATAAAAGGTATGAGCTCATCAAGTCTGCCGTGAAAAACAGCGGTAGGAACACAGCTTTTTGTAATATATTTATAAGGTGAAATGCGTTTCAATGCTTTTTGCTGTTCGGGTTCAAGGAGGTTTTCTCTGTTTATTTCAACACCGCAGCATTTAGAAAGCACACCATATTTCCAGTCCTCAAATTCACCTGAAATGCCCAATAAAAAATCAGGCGCAGAACAGTCAACAGGCGGGCAGTAGGGGCAGACAGCAACAGGGGCTACAGGAGCTTCGGCTACTCTTGTGTAAGCGTAAAGAAGTGCAAGCTGTGCACCTGCAGAACCACCTGACAATAGTAATTTTTCAAGGTTAAAGCCATATTTTGAGCATTCTTTTTTTGTGGCTTTAAGTGCCTGAGTTATATCGTCAAGCTCATCAAAAACAGTTGTGCTTTCCGAAGCATAACGATAGTTCATTGTGGCAGAAATATAGCCCAGATTGCAGAAATAACGGGCGTCTTCAATATGTGCTGATTTATCACCCTCAACCCAGCCACCGCCGTGAATGAAAAGTATAATACCTGACGTGCTTTTCGGGCTTTCGGGAATGAAAATATCAAGCTTATGCCTTTCGTGGCTACCGTAGGCTATATCGCTTAAAACAATATTATTTTCCATAATTATTCCTCTGTGAAAACCTCTTTAATTGCCTCAAGATAGCCATATCCGTAAAGGTCATCTGGCTGAAGATAGCTGGTTTCTGTCCATTCATTCCAACTGTTTATTGTTATAAACGGAGCTTTCATAATACCATTTTTTATTGATTCATCGGCAAAGTCTTTTACCTTTTCACAAGCGGCTTTGAAGCTTTCAGGAGTGTTGTTTTCAACCACTCCGGGCACGAAATTGTTGAATCTTACGTTATTGTCCCAACCAACAGAAATGTTTGGGTAGAAGGGAATATTAAGCTTTTTCTGTTCTTCGGTTATTGACTTCATATAGCTGTCGGTAACATCAATAAAATCACCGTCAAAATCAGTTGAGCAGCCCCAATTGTAGCTCGTTACGGAATCTGCACCGAGAAAATCATACATCTCTGAGGAGGTAACACCTTTTTGGGTATCGCTATCATCAAGCCAATTAAAAATACGATTTCTCCAATGCACAATCTGAAAATGAAGACCCTTAAAGCCGGCATCAATTGTTTTCTGACGGAATTTTTCAATAGCTTTCTTGCATTCATCACTTGTGCCGAAGGAACGGAGGAAATTATCAATATCAAAAATCATATAAACGGGGCAACCGTCAATGCAATAATAGTTTTCTTTTGAAAAGTATTTTTCGATTGTTCTGTCGCAGATGTTGTCAAAAATTTCAGGGGTAACAACACCACTCCAGATAACTGTATCAAGGTCTTTGTCGGAATTGCGCTTGTCCCATAAATGAGTGGCATTATGGTTTGCCCACATAAGACAGAATTTCATTTTATTATTGTTTTTTGCCTTTAAAAAGCCATCGTTCAGGCAGTTTTCAAGAAAGGGTCTGTTATCATACCAATACCAGTCATAAATGAAAACATTCACACCGTAAGAAACAGCGCAGTCAATCTGCATTTCCATAACGGATGGGTCTGCCTCGTTTACATAACCCCAGGTGGGAATCCGAGGCCAGCGACAGCCCTTGTAACCTTTATCGGTCATAGCCTTAACAGTCTGCCATTCACCTATGCCTTCGGGCCAGAATATGCGGGTTCGTGGCTCGTCACCGGTGTAAGACGGCCATACAAATGCGGCGATATCATAGTGTTTCATATAAACCACTTCCTTTGGAACGATTATACTATAAAGCTTTATAAAAAATCAAGGCGACAGTTATACACGCTACGCGTGATGATATACCAAGCTTGTCGGCTTGGATAAAAAAATTAAGGGGCTGTAAAAAACGACAAGTTTTTTTACAGCCTCTTTTCGGGGATAGGAAAAAAAGATGCAGAACGGACAAACCGAGTCCCGATAAGGCTTCAGACTTATCGGGACTTGCCCGAAGGCGTACAAAGGTACGTCGAGTGGCGAGGTTT